>SUSW01000022.1 GCA_015063235.1 Thermoplasmata archaeon
AGACATCTGGTTGAAGATTACCCCTTTGATATTGTTCTCGGTGAAGCCGAGGAACCCTTTCAAAGTAGCTAAATTGGATATGCTGGCACCTTTGCTGTTTATCAGCAGTACGACAGGGGCGTCGAGCTTCCTCGAGACGTCATGGGAGCTGGCCTCCATGCTCAGGACGCTGTTGCCGTCATAGAATCCCATGACCCCCTCGATTACCGATATATCATTTTCCTCAGCGGTCCTTGCGAACAGATATCTGAGAACATCCTCCTTGACGAAGAATGCATCCAAATTCTTCGATTTGGTACCTATGACCCTGCTATGGAACATCGGATCGATGTAATCTGGTCCGCATTTGAACGAGGCAACCTTCAGACCGCGGTTCACCAGCGCCTGCAGGATACCGCAGGTTATAAGCGTCTTACCGCTTCCACTGGCCGGTGCAGCTATCAGGAACCTCGGAAGGCTCATCTCCCCCTCACCACCGCTATGTATACGGGGTTCTGGGCTGTCATGAGATGGTATCTCCCTAGCTTCCTGGCTTTTGATACGTTGATGCACGAGATCTCCTCTTCCACCAGACCGAACTCATTGATGACCTGAGTGGTCTCCTCGAGGGTCTCGATGGTCACCGAATTGATGACTATCCTAATCTCCGGGTTCTTGTCCAGAAGGCATCCTATTATGTCCTTCAGATTGCCCGAGGAGCCTCCTATGAACGCGTGGGTGGGCTTCGGCAGATCCGACATAGCCTCAGGTGCCAGACCTCTGACGACCTGCAGATTGGGAGTCTTGAACTTGAGCTTGTTGACCTCGATAAGGTCGGCGGCCTCTGTCTCCTTCTCTATGGCGTAGACCGTTCCGTTGACCGCGACAAGCGCCATCTCGATGGAGACGGAACCTGTCCCTGCGCCGATATCATAGATGACGGAATCGTCCGAGAGCTTCAGTTTTGCCACGGAAAGCGCTCTGACCTCACTCTTGGTCATCGGTGCATCCCCCCTGGTGAACTCCTCATCGGGGATGCTTATCGGATTGAACCTGACAGGATGCTCGTTCTGGATGAGCGCGACACACAGCTTCCCGAATTCCTGCTCCAGGACCTCCTCCGGGGTTCCTGTAAAGACCTTCTCGGTCTCATAACCGAAATCCTGCCCTATAGTCATCTTGACGTCCATCCCGTATTCGATGAACTGCCTAGCCATCTCATGAACCGATTCCTGCTCGGACAGAAGTGTGAACACCTTGCCGTGCACCCTGCTGAGACCGACCAGATTGGATTCCCTTCCGTGGGCGCTGGTCATGTAAACGTCCTGCCAGGACATGCCGATCTTGGAGCACAGATAAACGGCGGACGATATGCCCGGCTCCGTGTGGACCTCGTACCTGCTGCGATCAATCTTCTCAAGGAGTTTCTTAGCACCGCTGTAGAATCCGATGTCACCGGACATGAGCACCGAGACGTTCCTGTACCTGGAATTCTTATCCAGGTAGTCAATGATCTCATCCGAACGGTACTCCTCGAGTATATCCTTTCCCATAGCGACAGTTTCCACCATCCTCTTGGCCCCGACTATCAGATCCGATTCGTCTATCCTCTGCTTCGCCGACAGGGTCAGCCCGTTGCCGCCCATGCCTATGCCGATGATGTTTACCGTCCTCTTGGAATCCTCTTGCACACCCATATCCAATCCCAGCCTATCCTCTAACAGTTTGACGACCTCTCCGAAGGAAAGTCCTTCCTCCTTCGGCCTCTCTATCAGGATAACGGTCGCTCCGGCCCTCATGGCCGCACGGACCTTGTCCTCGTATCCTCCGGCGGTGCCGGAATCCTTTGTGACGATGTATTTCGCATCGATCTGCTTCAGTGTAGCGTAATTCGTATCCTCCGAGAAGGGTCCCTGCGCACATATCAGATTCTTACCGGAAAAGCCGTACTCGGCACATTTCTGGACGGATTCCATCGTGGACAGCACCCTGGCCGTCACCCTTTCTTTGTAATTTGGAATCTGGGTGTAAAGCGCGATGTCCTTGGATCCAGTTGATGCCAATATGTTACCGTCCTTGTCCTTCAGGTAGTCGATGGCCTCCTGCACGGTGGATACTTTGACTATCCTGTCCGAATCAGTATCGGAATCTTCCCTCTTGAGCCTGATGTAGAATGCTCCGGTCGCCTCGCAGGCCTGCTTGATGTGCTCCGTTATATTGAGCGCGTATGGGTGCGTGGCGTCCACAACGATATCGTATCCGTTCTCGCGGATGACGTTGGCGATGCCCTCGGCACCTCCACAACTGCCGACCTTGACATCGATGTCATCATCGAAGCCCATCACCTCGGCCCCGTATTCGGTGGCCACCCTGACATGCACGTCCGCACCTGCGGCTGCAAGCATCTTGGACAGCGTACGTCCTTCCGAAGTT
This sequence comes from Thermoplasmata archaeon, assembly GCA_015063235.1. Taxonomy (GTDB): domain Archaea; phylum Thermoplasmatota; class Thermoplasmata; order Methanomassiliicoccales; family Methanomethylophilaceae; genus Methanoprimaticola. Next base: position 2,413 of record SUSW01000022.1, read on the forward strand.
CCAGAGAAGATGAATATGCCTGTCATAGGAATCTCAGCTCCATAGGTCTGCGGCAGATCGCTATGGTCATACCGTCCTTGGCAGTCTTCCTCCTGATGATCTCTCCGCCGAACGGTTTCACCGAGGAACGCTCGCATACGCAATCGACGGATGTTACCGATTTGACGAATTCAGATTTGGTAAAATCCCCTTCGAGGGCCATGAGCTCCTCTGATGTATAGAACTTCGCGGGAACGCGGAACTGCTTCGCCAGCTCCAGTATCGCAGCCTCGTCTTTCTTGAGGTCGACGCTGCATACAGCCCCGATCCTCTGTGCCGGGATCCCGTCCTCTTTCAGTATATCGGATACGAACTTCCTCATCTTCTCGGGATCCGTATCCCTTTTGCATCCTACTCCCAGTATGATGTCCATCGGAACCAGCCTCATTGTCGTTCCGAACGGCTTCTTCTCTATGTCCGTGGAGATGCTGACACCGAACTCTCCCGAATCCGCCAAGGTCAGCCCTGCGGGCAGATTCCCTTCCACTGGCAGCTCACTGGTGAATCCGACGAATGCGTTATCGAGGACCCTTACGGAAACATCCTGCGCTGTCCTCAATCCCATTATCCTGAGATTGTTCACCGTAGCGAATGTATCCACCGAGAACTTCCCGTTGAGATCTGTGGCAGTCGTTATGATCGGCTCCGAACCCATGCGCTCAGCTATCCTTGCAGTGAGGGCGTTTGCGCCTCCAATGTGCCCAGCTAGAAGAGCTACAGTCCAGCGGCCATGCTCGTCCATACCGATGATCGCAGGATCGACCGTCTTCGCCTTGATGTACGGAGCTATATATCTCACCGCAATCCCGATAGCGCCGATGTATACTATCGCATCGCATTCCTCGAATGACTTCCCTGTCCATACGCTGGCCTTCTCCTCGATACGTTCCACTCCCAAAGTGTCGCACTGCGTCTTGGCGAATATGCGCATATCCTCCTCGGGGAATGCATCCTTGAGTCTCTTCGCGGTCCTGCAGCCATTGGTAGAGAATGCTATCACGTTGATCCTCATAGATTCTCCCTCCTGATCTCGTCTAACATCTCGTCCGCAAGACTCGTCTTGCCCAACAGTCCGTAGACGGATGAGAACATGACGGCGGCAGTCCTGATGTTACCGCCGGTGCGGTGGTTCATATAAAATTCTATCTTGTCTATGAGGAGTTTCGAAACATCTTCGATCAGATCCTCCTCGTTTATCACATCGAGCGCATCGTCCGTAGAGATGCAATCCATTATGCGTGTGACCATGCCAATGCTCGCGCCCGCCACTGCTGCATTGGCAGCAAGGATCTCCATCCTCGCGTCGGCGTTGCGGGAGTGGGTATTCATGATACCCGCAGCGACCTTGACTATCTTGCCGAGGTTAGCGACCAGGACGATGTCACGGTTTATCTCGCACGCATAGTCCAACATCTCCCCCACGAAGTTGCTGCATTTGACCGCCTTCTCAGGATCGATTCCCGGAAGGTTCTGGGAGAACTCCTTTCCGTAATTGCCCGGAACGACCAGAAGAACCTGGTTGCCCTGGGAACGCATGTTCATCTCCACCTTTATCGTATTGACCAGTGCGGCCTCGCTCATCGGCTCGACAATACCGCTTGTGCCGAGGATCGATATGCCTCCGTTAATCCCCAAGCGTGGGTTAAATGTCTTCTCGGCGATCTTCTCGCCTTCGGGAACCGAGATGATGATATCGAAACCACCTTTGTAATCGGAGGAGAACTGCACATCCTCGACAGCCTCCTTGATCATCGAACGGGGGACGCGGTTGATCGCTGCATTGCCTACGGGCTGATCCAACCCTTTCCTGGTGACTCTGCCCACACCTATGCCGCCGTCGATGTTGATACCGGATTCGGCCTTCGATACTTTGGAATAAACGAGCGTTCCGTGAGTGGCATCAATATCGTCGCCGCCGTCCTTCCTGACCGCACATGAGACATACCCGTCGCCTATCTGCATATCCTCGACCGGAAGGTCTAGAATTATCCCCTTCGGAGTATGGATCTTCACCGTGTCTACAAGCTTCCCTGACAGCAGTGCTTCGGTGGCTGCTTTCGTCGCAGCGGCTGCACATGTGCCGGTGGTGTGCCCGCGTTTCAGCTTCTTGTTATTGACGAACACATATGAATCGTCGGTCATGTAACTCGTTCCTGAGATGCTATGGACGACTTGGATTATTAAGCCTTGTCGGCCGAAAGCACCGAAAGGCCAAAATAGTCCGGTTGAAGTCATATACCATACCGTCCTACCGTATGTATCCAGCTTTCTATATAAATAGAAAACAAACATTTATCTTCGTTTGGACTATCCATCCACAAGGAAGGTGCGAAAACGGCCGGAAAATTGTACGGAATAAGTGTTGGGCCCGGAGACCCCGGATTATTGACCTTGAAAGCGAAACAGATCCTGGATTCATGCGATGTCATAGCATACCCTGTGAAAACGGCAGGAGAGGGCAGTGTCGCACTCAACATAATCAGGCCCAATGTCGATGTCGACAGCAAGGAGGTCAGGGAATATGTCTTCTCGATGAACCCCGATTATGCGGAGCGCGAGAAGGGATGGAAGAAGGCTTACGACGACATCATGGACACTTTGGAATCCGGCAAGAGCATCGCCATGATCACATTGGGCGATCTCAGCATCTTCAGCACATACATGCGCATCGATCAGATGATCAAGAGCAAGGGATACGAGACCGCTCTCGTTCCCGGAGTGCCCTCTTTCTGCCACGGAGCATCCCTCGCAGGAGTGCCCCTCACGATGGGAGAGGAATCATTGGTCGTCATCCCGTTCAATACCGATAAATACAAAACGCTGGAGAACGCGTTGGACAACTACGAGAACATCGTTGTCATGAAAGCGTACAAGCACGTGGAAGGGATCACCGAGATGGTGGAATCAAAAGGATACAGCGCATCGTGCATCACAGTCATGAGCAATATCGGCATGGAGGATCAGTATATCGGACCCGTCATCAAGGGACGCGGATACGGATACTTCACCACTCTACTCATCAAGAAGGAGGAAAAGAAATGATAACATTCATAGGAGCAGGGCCCGGGGATCCGGAACTCATAACAATCAAGGGAAAGAAGAAGATAGACGAGGCCGACGTGATCATTTTCGCAGGCTCTCTGGTCAATCCAGCGGTCCTTGACGGACACAAGCCCGATGCGAAGATCTACGACAGCGCATACATGCACCTTGACGAGGTCATCGACGTCATGAAGAAGGCCGAGGACGAAGGAAAGAAATGTGTCCGCGTCCACACCGGGGATCCTGCCATCTACGGCGCACACAGGGAGCAGATGGACAGACTCGACAAACTCGGCATAGACTACGAGGTCATCCCCGGAGTCAGCTCCGCATTCGGAGTCGCAGCCGCTCTGAAGAAGGAATACACCCTTCCTGGGGACAACCAAAGTCAGACGGTCATATTCACAAGGATGGAGGGAAGGACCCCCATGCCTCCCGGAGAGAAACTCGAGGACCTCGCCAGGCACAGGGCTACGATGGTCATATTCCTCTCGGTAGGATTCCTCGACAAACTCTCGGAACAGTGCATCAAAGGAGGATATCCTCCGGAGACACCGGTCGCTGTCGTTTACAAGGCGACTTGGCCTGACCAGAAGATCGTCCTAGGAACCCTTGCGGATATTGAAGCAAAAGTGAAAGCGGCAGGAATCACAAAGACCGCGCTCACTGTAGTCGGAAACTTCCTCGAAGGGGACTACAACCTCTCAAAGCTCTACGACAAGAACTTCTCGACCGAGTTCCGCAAGGCGGTGGATGAATGACCGGGAAGCTCCATGTAGTCGGATTCGGACCCGGCGGAAAAGAGCATATGACATTCAAGGCTGCGGAGGTCATCCAAAATGCAGATGTCGTCACAGGCTACACTACCTACGTCAACATGATAAAGCCCTACTTCCCGGACAAGGAATACAAGGCAACAGGAATGATGAAGGAGGTCGACCGCTGCAGAATGGCGATTGAGGACGCGATGCAGGGAAAGGATGTAGCAATGATCTCATCCGGAGACTCCGGGATCTACGGGATGGCCGGAATCATCTACCAGCTGGCGGACGAGATGAAAGCCGAAATAGAGATCGATACCGTCCCCGGTATAACGGCCGCTTCGACAGCGGCATCGGTGCTCGGAGCACCGCTCATGCACGACCTCGCTATCATCAGTCTGTCTGACCTCATGACACCCATCGACCTCATCATGAAACGCGTGGACTGCGCAGGAATAGGAGATATGATCGTCTGCCTCTACAACCCCAAGAGCAAGGGCAGAACGGAATATCTGAATCAGGCTCAACAGATACTGTTGAAACACCGCTCGTCCGACACACCCGTCGGTATCGTCCGCAACGCCGGACGCGATGACGAGCACAAGGAGATCACCACTCTAGGCGATCTCGACAAAGCGGAAGTCGACATGTTCTGCATGGTTATCATCGGTAACTCGCAGACCTACGTATCGAACGGACGCATGATTACTCCCAGAGGATACAGAATCTGAGGTGTGAGAAATGGCAATAACAATAGTGAAACCAGAGGATATTGAGAAAAGAAGTATGGAGATCATCACATCGGAGCTCAACGGCAGGACATGGCCCGAACCGCAGTTCTCGATCGTGAAGAGATGCATCCACACTTCAGCCGACTTTGATTATGCGGACAACCTGAAGTTCTCCAAGGACGCCGAGAACATAGGCGTGAGGGCGATCAGGAACGGAGCGCACATCGTCACGGATACGAAGATGGCCGCCGCAGGCATCAACAAGAACAAGCTGAAGGAATACGGCGGAGAGGTTCACTGCTTCATCAGCGACGATGACGTGGTGAAGGCCGCAAAGGAGAGGGGGTGCACCCGCGCCACCATCTGCATGGAGAAGGGAGCGGAGATTGCCAAGGACCATCCGGTGATCTTCGCTATCGGTAACGCGCCCACCGCTCTAGTGAGACTTGCGGAGATGATCGATGCAGGAGAGCTGAAGCCTGCGCTCATCATAGGTGCCCCCGTAGGATTCGTTAACGTCGTAGAATCCAAAGAGCTCATCATGGAGAGGGATGTCCCATATATCGTACCTGCAGGAAGGAAAGGGGGATCCAATATCGCTGCGACTATCTGCAACGCCATGATGTACTACAAAGGCTGAGAACTTACGTCGGTGAAGGATGATGGAGAAGAAGGGAATATTGGTCATAAGCTTCGGAACGAGCTACAAAGAGACGCGTAAGAAAACCATAGAGGCTGTGGAGAAAGCGATAGCAGGCAGGTTCAGCGGCTATGAGGTAAGAAGGGCGTTCACCAGCAAGATGATAATCAAGAAGCTGAAGGAACGCGACGGAATACATATCGATTACATCGACGAGGGATTGCAGCACTTCATCGACGACGGTGTGAAGGACGTCCTGGTAGTGCCCACACACATAATGAACGGTACTGAGTACGACTTCGTTTCGCACTACGTCTATAACTTCAGGGATAAGTTCGACAGCCTGCGCATCAGCACTCCGTTGCTGACCGCGGAAGAGGACTACGACGATGTGATCGAGGCCATAGAAAAGTCCTATGTGAACAGGTTCTTCAAGGACTCTTCTAATGGGACCGCCATCGTCTTCATGGGACACGGCTCCGAGCACTTCGCCAACGCGACATACAGTCAGCTCCAGCTGAAATTGATGTCCCTCGGATACGAGCATATCTATGTGACCACCGTGGAAGGATTCCCGACTTTCGACGACACTCTCGGATTCATGGCCCCACACAAATATTCCAAGATCATACTGGCGCCTTTCATGCTGGTCGCCGGTGACCATGCCGTCAACGACATGGCCGGTGATGACGAGGGTTCTCTGAAATCCAAATTCATCGCATCCGGATGCGACGTACAATGCGTCTTCGAAGGCCTGGGAGAACAGAAGGCATTCCAACAGCTCTTCATCAAGCACGCCGAAAAGGCATTGAATGATTGAAACAAACGGATGGGTCTGCCCATCCTCTTTCTTCATCTCAATCTTTGTTTTTCATGAAGTTCATCTTGAACGTTTCAAGATAACCTTTCGGTTCATCCTTGTAGTTCTTCACCAGGATGTCGATAAACATTCCGTCCTTTCCGTAGATCCTTATCTTCCTTATCACGGAACGGTCTTCACTGTCCGGAACTATGGATTCGATCGGGAATGCCAACGGCACAGTGTACGATCCTGCATTGTACATACAGACTGCAAGATGTCTTCTGTCATCCCCTTTCCATTTCTGCAGACGCAAACCTAGATTTGTACCATGGAGATTGATCTCCTTCTCGCTCTCGATGGGTCCGCTGCTGTAGTTGATCCAACCCTCTTCGGATTCTCCCAATATCTTATCCAAATCGTTTACATCCATGTAGCAATCGGCAGAGGTACACCTTCCATCGTACAGCGCCATGGAGTTCCTGTCTAATCTCTTCTTTGGACCTTCGAGCAACATCTCTTTCCTGGTAAGTATGACGATGACAATCAGATGCACTATACCATACGCTAGCTTGTCTATGTTTATATCGACAGAGGGGATGAAACTGTCAACGCTGTAAAACTTGTACAAGGTCGGGAAAAGCTCTGTGAACGCAAGAATCCCCAAACATATGATCGCCTTAGCGCTACCGGATGTCGTATGGAAAATTAACGACAGTGCATAATAGATTATGACGATGCTTATGATTATGTAAAGATCAGCGAATATGATTCCGATATCATCATTCACGTTGAGAATGTAGTACAGGTTGCTGATCAGAGTGGATATACTCAAGGTCATCAAAGCCAAAATGACACCGTACTTTATCCCTTTCTTACTGAACAACACCACTGTGGCTCCGCCGACAATCATCACAATGAATGAAAGGACGTCCCCGCTTGTGTTGCCTCCTCCCTGACCGGTACCGTTGATCAGAAATATTGCCCCGGCTATCGCAATCGCCAAACCCATGATTGCCGTTAGGGCCTCTGCGCGCTTCATGCGGCCACCTCCTTGGGAGCATTGGGATCGAAAGCTTCCACAGCCATCTGCATCAACATTTTTTTATCATTGAAAAGACGCAGATTTGAGAACTCGTTATCATCCTCGGCATCCGGGACTACGCTTGTCACTGAAAATCTGTTCCCCAACAGGATGGTACCATCATCGTCGTTGACCACAGTCACATAGATCCTATCAGAACCCTGCCACTTCTGCAATATCATATTGGATTGCATCCTGCCTTCTACCAGTCTGATTCTCTTCTCAGCTTCCACCGGGCCTCCGTCAGATATCGGTTGCCATGTGGACCTGTCATCGAACAAGTGTTTGATCACCAGTGCATCATCCCTCTTAAGGACAAAACCTTTGAGGATCATGTTTGATGAAGTGACGCTCTCGACCCTCGTGCTGGTCTTCTCCAACAAAGTGCTGTACCTCACATCCTCAGTATCAAGCATGAGCAGGAGGACGATGTATTGGATCAACATTATAGCGGATGGGATCAAATCGAATCCTTCGACCGACCCGGTCATCTTATACGTTTGATAATAGAACACCAGCATGATTGCCTGCATCAATGCGAGCACGCATGTACTGTACAACATACCATTGCGACCGCGAACTGTATCCTTCATGTATTGGTAGCTTGAGTAGATCAGATTTCCACCCATGAACAGTAGCACTAATCCCACCGCCAATGAGAATGCGGACCGCTGCGACAGGGTTGTTATGGCATTGATGACCCTGCTCAATCCTATAGACATCGCATAGAACCCGACCGCTCTTGGCAGACTCTTCTTCGGGTCGAAAAGGATGAACTCTGCCATTATTATCTTGATCACGGCAGAATAGGTCTCACCCAAGAATCCCCATTCATCAGTACTATCCGCCATGTAGACAGTATATATCTCGTATGCACTGGACAGGATCAGAATCAGAGCGAGCAGATACACTGTACCTCTCTTCATGAATCCGATGGCCTTTATTCCAGACTCTATGATTATCATGATCCCTCCTCAGCGCCTCCTGGTGATGAAAGCGAGGATCAGCCCAGTCAGGATCACCGGTATCATCGAATAGATCAGGACCGACTTCAGACTGCCGTGTTCCTTTTCATGCAACGTTTCCACGATACAGAATGGCGGATGATTTGTCTTCATGGTGACTTCCACTACCCTTTTATCCGATTCCATCTCCTCATCGTAATACGTATAGAATTCGTAGTCGCATTCTATTTCTTCAAGACGGCTCAATTCATTGATGTAATATGCTTTGGCCACATTGTTCCTGTAATTCAAAACCTCGTAAGTCGAAGTTAACGAGATCTCCTCCTCGAATTCTTCCAAAAGATCGCCGTTGTTGAACACTTGTAGGTAAGTCACGCTTCTATCACCTATCATTCTCATGTATTGCGGGAATTGGTTGCTGAATGTCTGAGTGACATTAACCATCACATCTCCTGAAAAAACACTGACCACACCTCTATGCATGTCGATCCGGGCTGATGATAGAATTATTCTTAGCGTGTGAACAGAACCATCATCCATCATGGCCTTTACCTTTTTCACGACGTCCTCTTTCAGCATGATACTATCATTCTCTGTGATTATGGTGTATATGCCTGATTCGATCTTGGTCTGATAACCGTCATCCGACCATACGATTTTCAGGAAAACATCGCAGGCGGGCATCTCGAATGTTTCCGGATACAATGAACCCCAATCGGTCCACCCCATGTAGGTGTATCCTTCCCTAGGCTCCGGAATCGGGAGCGCTACTATCTCTGTTGGACGCACATCGCGAACTTCCTCTTCAAGATAAAGGTGATAGATCCTTTCTCCCAGCTCGACATGGTATATGCCCACTAATGATTCCGGAGTAGCATAGCCCGCATATTCGTCTATCGTATATCCGACATATCTTTCCGATGTCATCTCCAGGAGCTTATAGCCCTCGTCCGGTTGTATGTGTACGATGTAACCTAACCCCGACATTATGTTGATGCAAGCATGTTCGTCACCTGCGAATACTATATTCACATCGTCTCCGATGATCAGGCTGTTGTTTGTGCGATACCGCATATTTAAGAGTCCATCGAATGCATCTTCTTTTTCGATACGTAGTCTCCCGTTGAAGAAAGCTGAGCTGAATTCGCATTCAGCGGAATCCTCTACATCAAGATCCATATCCACATCACCGGACAGCGACATGTACCCGCTGAACATGGAAACATGGAACCTGTCCCCGAGTTCGAAAGACAACAGCCCCATCCAGATACTGGATTCGAAGACGGTCTGACTTATGGATTCCACTCTGAATTCAGCTTTGCTAACGTTATATCTGATGGGAACGTAGCTGCGGTCTGCATGCACCTTCTCGACTTCCAGATCGATTGTGTCCATCACACTGTATTTGAAGTCGACTTTGGCCATTATCTTATCAACATCCAGATCATCTACATCCAATGAACAGAATGAGATCGGCGACGAAATCTGAACCTGGACACCGGCTACATCTACATCGATGTCACAGAGGGTAGTATCAAAGCCTGCCTTCAGATTGTTAACGTTCAGTATTACGACGACCCCATTATCCTCTTCAAAGATGTGCTCCGGTATGTCCCTGACATCACCCACAATGGAATCGGGGTTCAAAATCACCTTCAAAGCGATGTCGAATTCCAATGCTACATCTCTGTCGGACTTGATGGATATTGGTCCGGCCTTTATCGTTCCGTCCAGGTGAAACCCGCCTTTCAGCTGAACATCCAGTGTCAACGGATGTAACTGAGATATGAGGTCCATGCTTAACGACATTGTTCCTCTGAGCTCCAGATTGACATCAACAGGGGTGGTGATTGAACAGCCGAATATCTTCACATGAGAGCCTTTGCATAGCTTTATGATTGCGAGATCGCCCTCAATCGTGAAATCGTTGCCGAATCTGATGGTTCCGCCCTCCTTAACCACGATCGAACCGTTTCCCGTGAAAACATAATCGTTAGCCTTGCCAATGTTATACGGTCCAGTCTCCTCTGTGACCTCTATGGTGCTATCAATTCTGACAGTTTCTCCATCCTCATCCTCTTCATTCTCGACAAGATCTATAGCACTGGCAACAATTCCTGATACGAACGACTTCAAGGCTTCCAACGAATACTCGGGCTTGAAACCCTCTGTGTCTGAAAATTCCGTTACCACCGGAATCTGAGTCAGGCCCTCTGGAGATGCTGCAGACTCGTCCGCAAAGGTATCTGAAGATAGTACCATAGCCCCAAAAGCCGCTAAAGTCAAAGCCAAGAGGCCAAAGATGATGAGGCTGCGGTCTATCATAACGAATCAAAAAAGCATGTAGGCGCTAAAAAGGCTTTCATAGAATACACGCACTAGGTTCGATATGATGCGCACATTTTTTTATAATATAGGAGATAACGCCGTTTGATTCAATGATAAGGTTCGGTCCAGCAGGAATCCCCCTCTCATGCAAGGGGCGCACACTTCAAGATGGTATCGAGGATGTCCACAACCTGAGCTTGAGCGCTCTGGAGATCCAAATGGTAAGGTCCAGCGCTTTTGCCAGACCCCCGGATGACGAGGAGATCGGGATGACCCTCAAGGATATCGAAGAGGGATTCGTCCTGGAGATCATCAGAGATGATGAGAGCATTGTCGATCCCGATGAGCCCATCGAGGAGGATGACGACCTCATCTACATGCCTTCCGGCATATCAGACACCTACGGCGACCTGTTCTGGACCAACGAGATGGCCAAGAGACTCGATGTCAACCTATCCATCCACACGCCTTACTACATGGACCTCGGATCAAACAACGAGATGACCGAGAACTGCATCAACAGCATCAGGCATGCCGCACTTATCATGAACGCACTCGGCGGTGACATCGTAGTCACCAGTCTCGGACTGTACGACGGAAAGACGGGCGAGGAGGAAATTGACGAGAACATCTACAACAACGTGGCTGACATCATGGATTGGTGGCAGGGCTGCGGACTCACCCCCAGGCTCGGTATCGAGATCACAGGCCAGCAAGACGTCTTCGGTTCTCTGGATCAGGTACTCGACATCTGCGAACAGATCGACGGACTCGTTCCAGTCGTGAACTTCTCGCATCACCACTCCCGTACCAACGGATCTCTGCTCGAGGTGGATGACTTCCTCGACATACTCGAACAGGTCGAACCTTTCAGCAACGGAAAGATACACACTGCATTTGCAGGAGTGGAATACAACGACGGAAACGAGAAGAGGCTCACTCCAATCAAGAAGGGAGACCTCAAGTTCGAACCTCTCGCCGAAGCACTCATCGAGATGAAACCCGATGCAACAATCATATCAACTTCACCCCTTCTGGAGCATGACGCTATGTACATGAAAATCATCCACGAGAGGGTCCTCGCCAAGAAGGTCGCAAAGGATATCAAGGAGAGGAAGAAGGCTGAAATGGCTGCCGCAGCAGCCGGTGAGTGAATTGAAGGCCCTGAATGAGCTCATGGCCTACTGCATGCAAGCAGTAGATTCCGTGAACGATGGAGACAAGGATGCCCTTATCGATGCCATCGTAAACAGCAGAAGGACATTCATCTACGGTTCAGGAAGGTCCGGTCTCATAGGACAGCTCTTCGCAGTGCGTCTTGTCCAGCTTGGTTTCGATGTTCACTTCGTCGGAGAGATGACCACCCCTATCATCACATCGGATGATTTCACGCTTCTGATCTCCAACACAGGAAAGACGTCCTCTGTGGTACAGACGGCGAAGATCGCAAAAAGGATCGGTTCCAAAGTGATATCCATCACAGGTGTTGAGGACAGCAATCTATCAAGGACCTCCGATGTCACCATTCTCCTCGATATCCCCAGCGACGAGACTACAAGCAGAATTGCTCCCCTGGGTACAATTTTCGAAGATTCGGCTCACCTGTTCTTCGAGAGTGTGGTCTGCGACATCATGGAGAAGAACGGCATCACCGAAGAAGAGATGCGCAACAGGCATGCGATCTGGGTCTGATCATTCCAGAAAAAGGACCTTGGCGTCCCTGAGCTCTTCGGATATCTTGTACAGTGAGAACTGATGGGAATATACATCGGCCTTCATCATTATACCGTCTCCCACCTTCGCTCTGAATATAGATATCTCATCATCAGTCGGTTCAATGCCGCCTTCGGAGGATCCGAAGCACATCCCCACCGTATCGGAATCCGTCATTCCCGTTATAAGCGTGAAATCGCCGTCCGCATCGCTCAGCCTCTCACCCGACAGCATGATTCCTGCCAATGGTCCTTCGAGAAGCATGGAATCTATCGTCTCCAGAATCCTTCCCAGAATCGATTCCGTCATCAGGACGTCCGCCTGAGTACCGAGCCTGCCGACCATGTCCCTCCATATACATCGTGATATTGAACTCTTCCTCTGATCGCATCCAGGTTCATCATTCTCGGATCGGGGATGGCCTCTATCACATCGCCTTCCTTCAGGACACTGCCAACATTCGAGGACATATCCAATAGCTCGTATCCTCTGACGAACATCATGTTCTTCCTTCCCCAGTATTCGGCGACCGTCTCACTCAGCTCGCTGAGGGACTCTTCATTCGGAACTTCCATCCTTATTCCCATTCCTGCCATAGGGCAGTTCAAAGTGAATCTCACCATAGTATCGGTAGAAGATGGACTGTCTTAGTATAAAGGGCTGCACACGTTTTCTAATATGTTTAAATCTATGTCTGCCGCATGGCAAGCCTGAGACTACCTGAACACGCACACTGCAAATTCTGCGGAGACCCGATCCCGTTCGGAGAGGAATACTGCAACGAAAAGTGCAGAAAGGGAGAGGCTGACAGGCTAGCCGCCGAGAAGAAGAAGGATTACATCTTCTACGGAGTCACCATAACTATCATTATCGCGCTGCTGATAATCAGAATCCTAACTCGCTGACCGTCGCAGCCACATTGTGTACCCTGACGATATCCGCTCCGAATTCCGCTGCCATCTTGGATACGCGCGCTGATGCTACATCCACATCTGTATCTGGGAACAGTTCTCTGATGAATCTCTTCCTGGATACGCCTATGAGAAGCCTGTGCCCTTCCTTTAGAAAAGAACTGTCCTCGGCCAGGCTCATATTCTGCTCCGCGGTCTTGCCGAAACCGATTCCGGGATCGACGATTATGTTCCCATCAGGGATTCCTGCATCCAGTGCCTTAGCGACCTGACCGTCGATGAATGATTTGATCTCCTTCCTGTAACTGGGGCCCATTAGACCTCTGTGGATGTCCCTGTAGGTGCCGTACATGTGGCTTATGACTATGTCTACACCGCTTCCGGCACATGCTTCGAACATGCCCTTCCAGCGGAATCCGTTCACATCATTGATCATGCTGGCACCTAGGGATATGCATCTCTCCGCGACGTACGGCTTGACTGTATCCACGGATATGGGAACATCGACGGACGGGATCAGTTCTTTCAGAACAGGTTCCAACCTGGCCCATTCCTCCTCCTGCGGAACAGGGATCGAGCCGGGACGCGTTGACTCCGCGCCCACATCGATTATGGCTGCGCCTTGCTCAATCATCTCAAAGGCGTGATCCAATGCCTTCTGCAGATCGTTCCATCTGCCCCCGTCAGAAAAAGAATCCGGAGTCAGATTCAAAATGCCCATGACGAGAGGGGTCTCCCCCCTCCCGTATGGATGTTTCATTCCAACAGCTCGTCGACAATCTCAACGAGGTCCCTGACCTGCACCTTGGAGCCTCCGGCGGCCGCCTGGAGGTTGTTGACGCAGAACGGGCATGTGGTGATTATCACGTCAGCGAAGGATGCCTCTTCGAGCCTGGTGACCGCGATATCCTTTGATACCTCCGGATATGCGGACCTGACTCCTCCGCCGCCTCCGCAGCAGTGGCTGGTCTTGCGGTTGAACTCCATCTCCTTGAAGTCCAATCCCGGGATCTTCTTGATGACCTCTCTGGGAGGCTCGTAAACCTCACAGTGCCTTCCAAGGTGGCAGGGGTCGTGATAAGTTGCCTTGACACCGTTCATAGGCTTGAGCTTAAGATCCTTTCTGGCGAGGTACTCTGTGATGTGGAGGACTTCGAACGGGACATCGACGTACTTAGGGTATTCGATCTTGAACATCCTGTAGCATCCTGCACATGCAAGGACCAGGGTCTCGACTCCCAGCGCCTTGATCGCCTCGACATTCTTCTTGAAGAGCTCGGTGATATCGTCCTGAGGCCATCCGACCCTCTGTGCGACTGAACCGCAGCAGACCTCATCGATGGTCGTGAAATCCTCTCCCAGCTTATCCAGGATGGACAAGGTAGCCTGGGCGGTCTTCTTGGACCTGTATGTGGCGGTGCATCCTACGTAGTATCCTACCTTGGCCTTGTGGGGCTTCCTTCCGAGCGCCTCCTGCCTGGATACCTTTTCTCCGTAAGGGTTGCCGCACTCGAAGATGCTGTCGCACATAGCCTTGTGCTTGGGGAGCATCTTCCCGTTCTTCACTAGGTCCGCACGGCAGAGCTCAATAATGTCCACGATGTTGACCTTTGAAGGACATCTCCTGACACAGTCCGCGCAGGTAGTACAGGTATACATGTTGTCCACCAGCGCATCGGTGGGCTGGATGTCTCCGTTGAGGAGACCGTATGTGAGTGTGATACGTCCCCTGGACAATGCAGTGTCCCAACCTATCGCCTTGAACGACGGGCACACGCTCTTGCAGAAACCGCACATGGTACAGACGTTGACCGCCTTCCTTACCTCTTCCAGATTATCAACTTTGAATTCGCTCATTCATTCCACCCTCGGGATCGTGACGCTTCCGTCCATCAGCACGATGACACGCGCCTTGGGATTCTCTTTAAGTGCCTCATCCACCGCGGCCGCGACTGTGGGGAACGGCCTAATATTTGCTTTTGTAAGTATCTCGGGATCCAGGTCGGTGACCGCCCAGATAGATGCCCATGTGGCGATCTCGGCCATCTTGGCCGCTTTGTGATACCCGAGCTTATATTCGGCCCTGAGATTCTCCAGAACCTTGTTCGGATCATTAGATGATGAAAGCTGGTTAAGGAATGTGGGGTGTCCGATACCTTCTCTGCACTTGGAGACCATTATGATCTTCCCGCCTTCCTTAAGAGCCCATTTACCGTTGTCCAGCGCCTTCTGCGATTGGTACAGATCGACATCCATGGGGTAGGGTGCCACCGATATGACCAGGTCCGCTTTCTCGGGGATCGGCACGGAAAACACCTCATTCGCATACTTCACAGCCTCGTCGAAGGCCGCGTTGAGTTCCCCGGATACTGCCTTGTAAATGTTCTGGTGCCTGTCAAGGACCATCTGTATGGAGAAGATCTTCTTGCCTTTGACCACCTCGAGAGCATCCATCATGTCCTCGTGGACCGGGTTCCCTTCGAGTGCCAGTGCCTGAGCCTCCTTCTTCATGGCCAGCTTGTGGTTGGCCTCAACAGTCTTGAACGAAGCGACTCCCGGAAGGAAGGATTTCCTGCCACCAGTGTATCCTGCGAAATAGTGGGGTTCGACTGATGTTATAATCACCAGGCGGTCCGCGTCCACAGCGATCTTGTTGACTTCCATCGGGGTCCCGTTCTTCGATGTTCCCAGGAAGACGCACTCGGAGTTCTTGGCATCGTGGCATATAATGCGGTCCTTCAGGTCCTTGTAATGGACTCCGAACACGAAGTTGTACTCCTCCTCTGTCATATCCCTGTGAGTTCCGGTAGCAACTAGATATCTGGCCTTCTTCAGGTCCATCCTCTTGGAGAGCGCATCGAGGACCTTTGCCGTAGGGGTAGGGCGCGTACCGTCGTTGACGATGAAGACTATGTCCTCCCCGCCTGCGAGGAACTCATCCATGGAGCCGTAACCTATGGGGTTGTCGATCGATGTCCCTATGACCTTGTCCGGATCGTCGCATTCGACGTCCTTCGGATAATATGTACCCACATAGTTCTCATCCGGGATATTCACTTTCTGAACCCCGTCCTTCCCGTACTTCACATCTAGTATCATTTGGACCGAGACTACAAACACCCACCGCGTAAATAAAACATGCATACGCGTGTCCTTTTTACCTGCGACAGGAAGCAACTCTCGACAGATTCATTAGTGCCTACGCCTATCTGACTGACGATGTTGACCATAGGCGAGATAGGAGAACGCCAGCTTATCGAGGATTTCAAATCATTCCTCAGACCGGAGGGCCGTATTGGTCCAGGCGACGACGCCGCGGTGATAGGCAAGGATATTGTGGTCACCACCGACATAGTCTCCTTCGACCGGCACATGCCTGCAGGGATGAGCTATGAGCAATTCGGGTGGTACGCGGCAGCGGTGAACTTCAGCGACCTCGCTGCTATGGGCGCCAGACCTATAGGGATTACAACCGCACTGGCACTTCCCCCTTCATTGGATGCGCAGGCTGCCTATGACATTATGAGCGGAATCGATCAATGCGCAGAATTCTGTGGTACGGGAGTAATCGGAGGAGATACCAAACCAGGCCCAGGGATAGTTGCTGGGACCGCTTTGGGCATCATGGACGGAAGGTGCCCCATGCTGAGAACAGGCGCGAGACCCGGAGACATTGTTGCAGTAACAGGGCCGCTCGGGGGACCGGCGGCTGGTTTTACAGCCATAGACAACGGACTGGACTATCAGGGTGCAAAAGAGCGCCTATATATGCCCATCCCCAGAGTCGCCGAGGGGATCATCCTATCGGAATCCGGAGTGGTATCATCCTGCATGGATCTGTCCGACGGATTGGGGACTGCACTGAACACGATATGTGAGTCATCCAAGGTGGGGATAGATGTCGAATTCGATTTCATACCGAAGGAGCCATTCGTGGCGGAGATCTCAGAAAAGACAGGGGTTTCAATGGAAAAGCTCCTGCTGGGATGGGGCGGAGAATATGAACTCCTATTCACGGCTGACCCCAACCGCTTTAAGAAACTATACGACGAGGACCTTGAATTCTCCATAATCGGGATGGTCAACGACAGCGGGCATCCGGAACTGGTCCGCGAAGGGAAAAGGAGCATAATCGGCAATGGCGAATATTGACAGGGTTGAAGCGAGATACTACCGCCGTGAGGGCGAAGCATTCGTCTGCGAACTGTGCCAGCAGAAATGTTTCATCAGACCCGGGGACTTCGGGATCTGCGGTACCCGCAGAGCCGACGAAGATATGCTGGTGTCGAATAACTATGGCAAGATCTCCTCGCTTAGTGTGGATCCAGTTGAAAGGGTCAATCTCTACCATTACAAGCCTCATTCCAAATGCTTCACGCTAGGCAGTGTGGGCTGCAATATGAGCTGCAAATTCTGCAAGAACTACTCGTTCGCCAAGCTGTCCATAGGCAAGAAGCGTGCGACCTTCAAAGACCCGGAGGATATAATCGAGATGTGCAGGGATGAAGGCGTGGACACGATAGCATTCACCTACAACGAACCGATGGTATGGTTCGAGTACATCATGGATGTTGCCAAAATGGCCCCTGACCTCAACATCATCCTCCAAACCAACTGTTGGGTGAACGACGGCCCCCTGAAGGAATTGTGCGAAGTCGCAGATGCCATGAGCATAGACATTAAAGCCTTCGACAGAGAGATATGCAAGAAGATATCGGAGGGCGAACTCAGGGATGTCATGATGAACATCCGCACGGTCTTCGAGAAAGGAGTACATATCGAGCTAAACTATCTGGTCATTCCCGGGATTAGCGATTCCGACCTGATGATCAAAGAATTCTGCCATTGGGTAAAGGATCAGCTATCTCCTGATGTACCCATCCACTTTGGAAGATTCCATCCGGATTACGAAATGAGGGACATGCCTATGACTCCTGTCGACACCCTTCTCCACTGCAGAGAGATCGGAATCGGATGCGGACTGAATTTCGTATATGTCGGTAACACACTCCTTGACGACGCCGACGATACCATATGTCCAGAATGCGGAGAGGTTGCGATAAAACGTCTCGGATATTCTGCACACCTAGTCTCACTGGACGGCAGCAGGTGCGCAAGATGCGGTCACGACCTCAACATCAGAAGATAATTCTTACACCAGAAGGAACAGAGGACTGCCCAGAATTAGGACGATAGCATATGCTATCGTGATAGGTAACACGAATGGTATCATTGGTGTTACCCAAACCTGATCTATCCCTGCAGCCTCCAAACGGTCGAAGACTTCCTTCGGGATGCCACCTGCCTTTATCCTGACCTTTTTGCCGTCGACTATATCCTCTAAAGGCCATACGAAAGATGTGCGGGCCTCTTCAACAGTCATCCTGTATGACGAGAATCCTTTAGCACCCTGCTTCCTGCTCAGACCGATCGTCTTTACCCCATATAGCAAAGAGATCAGAAGCGCCAACAGCATTATCGAGAACACCGGATTGAACGCATATGCCGCGGGGTATACCGGCTCCCATAGGATACAGCTACCTTCCGGATATACAGGCAGGAGCATAGAGAGGGACATCATAGCCTTGGCGTCACCGCCTCCTCTCAGAAGCCCGGTGCTGTACAGGACCAGCATGAACAGGAACATAACAGCGGTCACTAGTCCAGATGGCTCTGAATAAAGAATATACGGTAAAGCCAGAACAGCACATCCAGCCGCTACTGCAACCACACCTGCAGCTCCCACCAGCCTCTCTGAGAACATGTATGCCGAAAGAATAACATAACCGGCAGCCAGGAGTACGGCACACTCGATCTCGTATTCAAACAAGACGGCTACTGCAGCCATCAGACATACCAATTTCCAATGGATGTCTGGGATCAGCCTGCTGCTAACATCATGGAATGATGCCGATATCAGTACTAGCATCGTAAGGATTGCAACGGACGGTAGTACGGTCATAATGAATCTAGCCCAGTGAATCTTATTTAATAAGTGCTGTTATGACAGGTTATGAGAGAGAAACTATTGGTATTCGCCTTGCTGTCGGCATTCATGCTCAGCATTGTACTGCCTCTGGCAGCTGATGGCGAAGATGCCATAGATGAGAACGATTTCTATGTTTCCATATCGGACAGCGACGGACACCACGTCAAGAAAACCATCGGAAATGGACAGACGGAAACTTGGAACATTTATGTCGTCAATGTATCGGACAAATACCTTGAGATATCGTACAAGACGACAACAGATAACAAAGATATCACCATCGAAGGAAAACCGGGTCCGATGATGCTAGGTCCTCAGGGAGGCGACATCGATAGCAGCACGACCGGACAATTCTCTCTGAAAGTGGACCCTTATGCCAAGGATAAGGCAGAATTCGTGTCCACGATGACGGTAAAAGTAGCCAATGTTGCCGACAATACAGATTTCCAGGAAGTCACACTGGTTTTCGACATCACTGTGAATTCGCAATACCAAACCTCAGGCATGTACAACAAATTCATGGGATTCTTCGAGAACGACCTGCCTGAACCTTTCAACACGCCGATCTTCACCATGCTTGTGTCCATAATCCTGTGGATTGTCATATTCACTTTCCTTATGCGTCTTATCATACCGATACTCGCGACGATACTGGACAAGACAACACCGGACATAGACGACAAGGAACAGTTCGAAAGAGCGCTCTTCCACCTTTCCATCCCCCTGATCATAATAATGTCAATCAACCAGGGGCTGATGATAGTAGGTGCCAGCAATGAGATAATCGCAAGCGTCAGCGCATTATCCAACGTTCTTTACATCATAATCGGAGCATTATTCATATGGAGGCTGTACGCATTCATCGTCGCCTCACTCCTGAAGAAATTCGAGGAAGTGGACGAGAACAATACCGTCATCGACTCGTCCCTTCTGCCTCTGTTCAAGATGATCGGAAAAATCATCCTCTCCATAGCATCCATCAGCCTGATCCTCGGATCGTTCGGTGTGGATCTTCAGGGCATACTCATCAGCGCGGGAGTTGTATCCCTAGGAATCACATTGGGAGCCCAGAACGTACTGTCCCAGTTCTTCAGCGGTCTTGTAATACTAATAACCAGGCCCTTCAAGGCAGGAGACTTCCTCAAGATCAACGACAAAGTATATGTGGTCAAGAAAGTCAAAGTCATGTTCACCGAGTTCACCAGCTGGGAGAATGACAGTAAGATCACCATGCCCAATAACGTCGTCACGGCATCCACGGTACACAATATGACAGAAAACGGCTTGCCGGTAAAGCAATACGTCTACTTCACTGTCGCTTACGGAACCGACCTGGATAAGGCTAGGGACATTATGATCGAGACATGCAAGAAGAATCCGCTCGTCGTGGAGGATGAAAAACACGAAGGTCCCGGATTCAGATGCACCAATATGCTTGATTCCGGAATAGAGCTTAGACTGAGCTACTACGCTAAGACGTTCGACGATACCAGCAGTTCTGCGGGTCAGATAAGGCAGGCAGTGTACAAAGCTTTCTGCGAGAACGGAATAGAGATCCCGTACAACAGGCTGCAGATTGACATCCTCAGCGATGTGTCGGGGGAGAAGAGACCGGACGATATCGTTGCAGACTGATTCTTCGAATTAAACCATTTTTTTAAACCCTTTTCTACTTTTTCCACGTGTTTTTCTACGAAATCCACATTATTATTACGAAAGGTTCGATTCTATTAAATAATTAAAGAAGATACACGAGGGACAACAGAGTGAGTATTATGATCGACAACCTAGACAAGAGGATCATCGAGATGCTTAAGAAGGACTCCAGATGCCCCTTCGTGGAGATTGCGAGCCAGTTGGGTGTCTCTGAAGGTACGATCAGAAGCAGGGTCCACAGGATGACCGACGAGGGCATCATCCGCGGATTCACCATCAAGACGAGTTCAAGGAACGTCAAGGCGCTGGTCGAGATCAGAATTGATGTCAACACTGATACACAGGGAATCGCGAAAGAACTTGCGAGTTACGATGGTGTGACTGAGGTTTTCGAAGTCACAGGGGATCAGGACATCATAGCGATCGTGGATGTCGAATCATCACAGTATCTCAACGAGATTATCGAGCGCATAAGGCGCTATGACAACATACTGAGCACACGTACTCGCATCATACTCAAGGAACACTTCGGGGAGGCTTGAAAATGTTTGCAGGTACAGGAACAGCAATCATAACTCCGTTTGCCAAAGACGGAAGCATCGACGAAGATGCACTCAGAAGACTTGTCAGATATCAGGAGGACAACGGTGTTAACGTCCTCATTCCTTGCGGTTCGACCGGAGAATCGGCCATGATGTCGCACGAGGAGCACATCCATGTCGTGGAAATCGTCAGGGACGAGGCCAAGAAGGCCAAGGTCGTCGCAGGTGCCGGAAGCAACTGCACATCAGAGGCCGTCATGCTCAGTAAGGGGTCCGCCGACCTAGGAGTCGACGGGATCCTATCGATCTCACCCTACTACGTCAAGCCCACACAGGAAGGACTGTACCAGCATTACAAGGCCATCCAGGAGGCTGTCGACATCCCCGTCATCGTCTACAACGTCCCCGGAAGGACCGCCACCAATGTCAACGTCGAAACCATCCTCAGGCTGGCGGAACTGCCCGGTATCGCCGGTGTCAAAGAAGCCAGCGGGAACTTCTCGCAGATCATGAACATACTCGCCAACAAACCCAAGGACTTCGAGGTCCTGAGCGGAGATGACGGACTCACCCTGGGTATGCTCTCGCTCGGTGCTGACGGAGTGATCTCTGTCGCATCCAACTGCTGTCCCGGGCTGGTATCCAAGATGGTCAACAGCGCTATGGCGGGCGATGTTATGACCGCAAGAGAGATTCACGAGAGGCTCCTGCCACTGTTCTCGGCACTGTTCTGCGAATCGAACCCCATCCCTATCCAGTACGTGATGGGAAGAATGGGATACGGAAACGGAATCCCCAGACTACCGCTCACAGAGCTCAGCGACAAGGGAAAGGCTGTCTTGGAACCCGTCCTGAAGAATCTGGGACTCTGAGGTGTTTAGTTGAACAACGGACGCCGGCTGGAGCAAAGCGAATCCAGTAAAAGACAAATACATGTGCGCGTAATTCGCGCTGGGGACGCGGCCGATACTGCCGTAGGTTTCCCCGAAATCGGGTGCATCGGAATGAGCGAGGTGCTGGCCATATGATCACAGTTATGAAATTCGGAGGAACCAGTGTTGGTTCCGCGGAGGCCATCGAGAGGGTGGCAAACATCATCATCAACACGAAGGGCGACAAAGTAGTCGTCGCTTCTGCGATGTCCGGTATCACGAACTTCCTCGTGGGAATCGTGGACAATCCCCCTTCCGACATGGAGGCTGTGGTTGAGCAGTTCGCTAACAAACACCTCATGGCAGCCGAACAGATGTTCGACGAGAAGACCATGGCGGAGTTCAGGAAGGACTTCGACGAAAGGCTCAAAGGGTTCAGGAAAGCCATCCTGAGCGACCCGAGCGATGCATATTACAAGGACCTGGTGACATCCCAGGGAGAGAGATTCTCAACGCTCATGCTCTCCCACTATCTGAGGAAGCTTGGACAGGACTCCGTAGCCCTGACCGCGGAAACGGCAGGTATCGCTGCTGTCGGGCTCCCCCTGTCGGGATCCGCCGACCTTCTCGAGACGGCCAGCGGAATGACCATGAAGGTCAGGCCTCTTCTGTCGCAGGGGATCGTACCGGTGATCACCGGATTCTACGGCATCAAAGACGGTTCACCGCTGACATTCGGCAGGGGCGGATCGGATTATTCTGCAGCAGTCGTCGCAAACGCACTTGACGCTGACATGCTTGAGATATGGACAGATGTGGACGGATTCATGACATCCGATCCGAGGATCATCAAGGATGCCATCAAAATAGATGAGATGACCTTCGGCGAAGCCGCAGAACTAGCGTACTTCGGAGCGAAGGTCCTCCACCCCAGGACTATCGAGCCGGTTAGGATCAAGCACATTCCTCTGAAGGTAAGGAACTCCTTCAAGCCCGAGGAACCCGGTACGCTCATCCATAACCTTAGGAAGAAAGGCAAGGGGCTGCTCAAAAGTGTCGCGACAAAGAACGACCTGGCCATCATCACGGTCAGCTCGGCCGAGATAGCGTACAGGCCAGAACTAGTAGCGTCGATCATAGCGAAGATAGCGGAGAACAACATCATCATCTATTCAATCTCCACATCTCTCTCTACAATCGCCATGCTGATCAGCAACAGCGATGTTGCCCCGGTTATCAGAAAACTCAACGAGCTCTCCTCCGGAGACATAGAGAGGATAGATGTGAAGAACAACGTATCCCTCGTTTGCTGCGTAGGGGATGATCTTCTTTCTAAATGCGGAGTGACCGGAGATATCTTCACCGCCGTCAAAGAAGCAGGTGTAAACGTGGAGATGATCTCGGAGGGAGCCTCCGAAGTGTCGCTGAACTTCGTCGTGCCCATGGGCATGGTGATGGATGTCGTAGCGATACTACACTCCAAATATATCGGTGAATGAATATGATGCGCGATTTTGAGAGTAAGGACGGAATCATGTCCATCGGCGGCATGTCGACCGTCGATTTAGCCGAACGGTTCGGCACCCCAGTCTATGTCTGCGATGAGGCTAGAATCAGGGAGAATTACAGAAACATCTACAAGGCATTCTCCAGATACATGAATACCAAAATCCACTACGCCTGCAAGGCCAACACCAATCTGGCGATCCTGAGGATACTGGAGCAGGAAGGGGCAGGCATCGACGCTGTATCCATCGGGGAGGTCAAGACATGCCTGAAGGCAGGATTCACCCCGGACAGGATAATGTACACCGGAGTGAACGTCAGTGACAAGGAGCTGAAGGAGGTAGCGGAACTCGGAGTCATGATCAACATCGACTCCGTCTCAGAAATGGAGAGACTCGCGGAGATCTCCCCTCAGCACGAGATATCCTTCCGTATCACGCCCGGTGTCGGTTCCGGACACAGCGCAAAGGTCATCACAGGCTCCAAAGGCGCCAAGTTCGGTATCCCCCTTGACGAAGTCATAAGCACATACGCCAGAGCGAAGGACCTAGGATTCAAGATTAAAGGCATACACGCCCACATCGGTTCCGGCGGACAATCCGTCGAACCTTTCCTGGACATGATACAGGTGCTCATCGAGATAGTGAATGAGCTGAAAGAGCTCGGTATCGATCTCGAATTCATCGACATGGGCGGAGGGATCGGCGTACCGTACAAGCCTCAGGAGGATGAGATGGACCTCAACGAGCTCGCATCGGAAATCACCGACCTCATCGAGCAGGAGACGGACATCAAGACCCTTATCCTGGAACCCGGCAGATACATCGTCTGCGATGCGGTCGTTCTTCTCACAAGGGTCAACGATGTGAAAGATGCGGGCACCAAGAAGTACGTCGGATGCGACGCAGGATTCAACACCCTCATCAGACCGGCATTCTACGACTCGTTCCACTACGTCACTATAGCCAACAAATTCGGTAAGGCCTGCACGGATAGATTCGAGGTAGTAGGCCCTATATGCGAGTCGGGAGACTATCTAGCACATGACCGCGTGCTCCCAGAGCCGCAGGTCGGGGACATCGTCGCCGTGTACAACGCGGGAGCATACGGATTCTCCATGTCCAGCAATTACAACTCCAGACCTCTCTGCGCAGAGGTCCTTGTAAACGACGGAAAGGCGGACCTCATCCGCGAGCCGGAGACCATAGAGGAGCTGTGGAGACATCAGATCATTCCCCAGAGGCTGATGTGATGCATTTCTGGAAATATCACGGAATCGGCAACGACTTCATCCTCCTGGACGGCTCCAAAGGAGACCTGGAGGTTGATATGGAGTGGTGCAGGTGCGCCTGCGACCGTCACTTCGGAATCGGCGGAGACGGTGTGCTGTACATCCTCCCCGGAGAAGGCACCGACATCACCATGAGGATCATCAACGCCGACGGGACCGAGGCCGAGATGTGCGGAAACGGCATAAGATGCGTCGCCGTGCATGCATACAACTACAAGATCGTGGACAAAGAGGAATTCTCGATCCACACCATGGCCGGAGATCTCAAGGCAAAAATTACATTGAAGGACGGAAAGGCCGTCGCTGCCACCATCGATATGGGTGCCCCCATACTCGACGGCAGATCCATTCCCATCGACTGGGACGGAAGGTACATCAACGAGGATTTCGCCTACCTGAGATACTTCTTCAAAGGAAACGCCGTGTCCATGGGCAATCCCCATTTTGTCACGTTCCAGGAGATGGACGACCCCACGATCGACATGCTGGGGCCGGTCATCGAATGCCACAGGCTCTTCCCCAAGAAGACCAATGTGGAATTCTGTAAGATAATCGACGGCAAGATCTACATAAGAGTGTTCGAAAGAGGAGCAGGATGGACCTTGGCCTGCGGCACAGGGGCATGCGCCAGTACCGTCGCTGCCGCCCTGAACGGGCTGGTCCCGTTCGACGAACCGATAGACGTCCACCTGCCTGGCGGGTGGCTGAAGATCACCGTTGACAAGGACCTCAGATTCGTTATGATGGAAGGGCCGGCGGACCTCGTCTTCGAAGGCGACCTGTCGGAAGATTACACGGAGTGTTAAAATGACAACATTCGAACAGGCCAACAGGCTACAGCAGATACCTCCTTACCTCTTCGTAAGGCTGGAGAAGCTCTCGGCCGAGAAAAAGGCTCAGGGCTGGGATATGATTGATTTCGGTATCGGTGACCCCGATCTCCCCGCACCCGCATGCATAGTCGAGGCTATGAGCGAGGCGGCGAAGATCAACGAGAACCAGAAATACTCCTCGTCAGCAGGCGAGAAGGATCTGCGCATCGCCGTCGCCCAGTGGTACAAGAAGAGGTACGGGCTGGACATCGACCCGGATACGCAGGTCTGCATCACCATAGGCTCCAAGGAGGCCATTTTCAACATCGCACAGGCGTTCGTCAACGGCGGAGATACCATAATCGCCCCGTCACCCGGCTATCCCGTGTACTCGGGAGCATCCACTATATTCAACGATGCCAAATGCGTGAAGGTCCCCCTTAAGGCCGAGAAAGACTGGCTGCTTGATGTCGACGACTGCCCCAAGAATGCGAAGATGCTCTATCTGAACTATCCGAACAACCCCACAGGGGCCACATGCGATGTGGAGTACCTCCGGAAGGTCTACGGATGGTGCAAAGAGAACGGCACCATATTCTGCTACGATAACGCGTACTGCGAGATGGTGTACGACGGCTACCAAGCCCCATCTGCCCTTCAGGCAGGACCTGATTGTATCGAGTTCGGATCGTTCTCCAAGACATTCAACATGACCGGTTTCAGGCTCGGATACGCCGTAGGCCACCCCGATCTCATCGCAGGTCTCAAAAAATGCAAAGGCCAGATGGACTCCGGAGCCCCCATCTTCATACAGAAGGCCGGTATCAAGGCTCTGAGCCTCTACGGGCCCAACGGAGAGAAGCCCAAGGAGATCGAGGACAACATGAAGATCTACTCCGAGAGAAGGAAAGTACTGGTCAACGGTCTCAGGGAACTCGGATTCGATGTGAAGATGCCCAAGGGTACATTCTACGTATGGTTCAACTGCGGCATGTCATCGTTCGACTTCACCCAGAAGATGGTTGACATTGGCGTCATCGTGACTCCCGGAAGCGGTTTCGGAGAATCCGCAGATGGTTACATCAGGATGACAGTCACCGAACCTGTGGAGCGTATCAGGATTGCGCTTCAGAGGATGAAAGAGAACAAGTACATCGCTTGATCTCGATAAAACTTTAAAATGAAGGTGGTAGGGGGTTATCCCCCTGCCTTTAATTGTTTTAGATTCACTGCATGAACTTGTTCTTGATGATAGGCATCAGTCCACCGACAAGGGTGATGATTGCTCCGACAATGACGATCCAGAATCCTGTTCCTATCGAATAAAGATCTGTCAGAGAAACAGACCCCATGGGGGTTGACCAGGACTGGGTGTAGAAGAGGATTCCGCAGATGACTACGACTGCTGAGAGGATGAGGGTGATAATTCCGAGGATATTGTTCAGGGTCTCGAATTTCTCAGTGTTCATGAATGTGGGTACGATCATAAGCAGGATTGCCAGAATTCCTCCGACCAAGGACACCATCGGAACAAACTGATAGCTGAAGTCGAGGTTTGAGTTGAATACGTCCATGCCGCTCCACGTGCTAGTGCCTAATATACCCAAGTCTTGTGAAAGCCAAGTGAGGAAAACACCAGCGATCATGAAGACGGCACCAACGAAAGCAACAATTCCCAAAAAGTTGATGTTACTAGTTTCCATTAGTTTCACCTTATATACCTTATGCCCAGCTGGGCAATGTGTATCAGAAAAAAGTGTCAGATATAAATCAATGTCTCTAAAATGAAGAATTTCCTTAGTAAAAAGACGAAAAAATAGTAAGTTGCACTTTCACTCTCTATTCACTACCGAAAATCTAAGAACCTTAGGCAAAAACAGATTTTTGAAATGCGGAGCCAGCACACTTTCACTGCCTAAGAACCTTAGTCTGGCACACTAATTTTTCGCTCTGGACTTTCACTCACCCCCTTCTCAACTTTAAATATAGAATGAACGATGAAGATGTGAGGAATCAACAATGGCCACAAAAACCCTTGAAGACATACCAGGAGTAGGACCAGCCATAGCAGAAAAACTCCGTGAAGCAGGATACAACGAACTGATGGCCATCGCAGTAGCTTCCCCATCCGAACTCTCAGAAGCATGTGAGATCGGAGAGAAGAAGGCAATGGACATCATAGAGGGTGCCAAGCTTTGCGCGGACATTGGCGGTTTCGAGACAGGAGAAGACATACTTGAGAGGCGTAAAGCCATCACAAAGCTTACGACCGGATCCAAGGCATTCGACGAGTTACTCAACGGCGGACTGGAAACCCAATCTATAGTGGAGCTTTTCGGAGAATTCGGAAGCTGTAAGACACAGGTCTGCTTCCAGCTCGCGGTGAACGCTACCCTTCCGGAAGAGAAAGGTGGATTCGACTCAGATGTCATCATCATCGATACAGAGAACACATTCAGGCCCGAGAGGATCATCCAGATGGCAACCTATCTTGGAGCGGACCCCGATGAGACCCTTAAGAGAATCCACGTAGCTAGGGCATTCAACTCACAGCACCAGGTGCTGCTTGTGGACAAGGCCCTCGAGCTCGCTCAGACTCTGAAGGTCAAGCTGCTCATAGTGGACTCATTGACATCCCACTTCAGAGCAGAGTACGTGGGAAGGGGAGCATTGGCAGAGAGACAGCAGATACTCAACCGTCACATGCATGATCTCCTTAACTTCGCTACGCTGAACAATGCGGTCATTGCAGTGACCAACCAGGTAGCTGCTAAACCCGATGCGTTCTTCGGAGACCCCACCAGACCTATCGGAGGACACATCGTGGGTCACACGGCAACATTCCGTATCTACCTGAGGAAAGGAAAGGCGGGAAAGAGAATAGCCAGACTCATAGATTCACCCAACTTGCCTGAAGGCGAAGCGGTGTTCATGGTCACCGAAGACGGTATTAAGGATTAAACACTAAACCGGGGCGTGAGCCCCGAATTCTTCTTCGAACTGTCCGGCGAATCGAAGGACATGCCAATCACTGAGGTAAAAGGATGCCTGGAAGCCGAGACCGATTCTTTTGAGATAGTCTCCAAAGGCCCAGGCTATGTCGTCGCTTCGTTCGACGAGAAATACCTTGATTCCGTGGCGGATCGCATAGCGCTCTCCCATTCTATCGGCAGGTATCTGGGCGAATACACCCCTGATGACATCTCAGGACTTTCTGACGTCGAACTCCCTGAAGGCTCGTTCGCCATAAGGGCAAAACGCTTTGAAGGAATGATGAAGGATGTGGATTCTCAGAAACTCATACGCAACGCAGGAGCATTGCTATCAAAGAAGAACGATGTGAATCTGAAGGATCCCGACATAGTCGTCAGGATGCAGATGTGCGACAAGGTCCATCTCTACATCGAAGACAAGATCACCGAAACTGATCTCCTTGATAAAAGGAAGGTGGCAGAAAGACCGTTCTTCTCACCGATATCCCTTCACCCCAAATATGCCAGAGCCCTCATCAACATGGCCGCTGTCAAGAGAGGCCAGACCGTCCTGGATCCGTTCTGCGGAACGGGCGGGATAGTCATCGAAGCTGCTGAGATGGGGATGAAGGCCGTTGCATCTGATTTTGACGAGGACATGATCATAGGATGTCAGGAGAATCTTGACTTCTACGGACTGAAAATGCATGATTTCGATGTACTGGACATAGGAGATATCGCCGAGAGATTCCCAGACATGGACGCGATATGCACAGACCCGCCTTACGGAAGGTCCACTAAGACTGGTGGAGAAAAGATCGAGGAGATCTACCGCCGTGCAGGAGAAGTCGTTCCGAAATGCATGAAGAAAGGCCACAAAGCAGGGATAATCCTCCCTCACCCGCTGCAGATCGAGGGGATGGAACTGGAATGTATGTTCCTTCAGAGGGTCCACGGGTCGCTTACTAGACATTACCACATCTTTAGGAACTGAATCGACCGTCCTAAAGGGGTCATGCGCGCGCAAGCACGCGTTTTTATAAGGAAACATTATAGTCCGTCCCGAAATGCGTCAGTGAACAGTCTGACGCGTCGGCGTGATTAACGATGACAGTCAAACAATATATGCTCGACAAGATTGCAAAAGGAACCATCCACGCATCACTTATCGATCCGGACAAACAGTCTGCGGAGAAAGCGGGCGAGATGGCAAAGGCCATGAAAGAGGCAGGCTCTGACGTCGTCTTCGTCGGAGGTTCCAGCGGAATCACAATGGAGAACCTTTCCGCAACGGCCAAAGCAGTCAAGGAGGCTTCAGGACTCCCCGTCATATTGTTCGGCGGAACACCCGACTCAATCAACAAGGAGCTCGACGCAGTCTTCTTTATGCAGATCGTCAATTCGGCCGATCCAAGGTTCATCACCTTCGGTCAGGTCATGGCAGCGCCTGTCATCGCCAAACTGGGACTCGAATCCATCTCAATGGGATACGTCATCGTCGAGCCCGGAATGACTGTCGCACGCGTAACCAATGCGAAGGTCGTAGGACAGGATGAAATCGAGAAGGCCATCGCATACGCTTTAGCATGCAAGATGTTCGGATTCGAGTTCATATACTTCGAGGCAGGATCCGGGGCAGATAGACCCATCCCTCCTGCAATGATCAAGGCCATCAAGACCTATGTCGACCTTCCCCTCATCATCGGCGGAGGAATCAAAACCCCTGAAGCTGCAGAGGCGGCAAGGCTCGCAGGCGCTGACATCATCGTAACAGGAACGCTTCTAGAACAAGACGCGGATCACGACCAGATCAAACAGGTCATCACCGCAGCTAAAGGAAACTGAACATGTCATACAATCCTGATCAACCCAGCTATAATCAGCCGATATCTCCCCGCCAGTTCATTTGGAACACTCCCGAAGAGAGAGCCGCCGGGATCAACAACGATCTCAAGGTAGCAGCCCGCAGGTATCTTTGCCCTAACTGCGGCAAAGAGTTCAGCCTGTTCCAGTCAAGAGCGGTCGCATGCAAGTACTGCCCTCAGGCAACACAGAATTGCCCCAATGTAAGGTGCCCGCACTGCGATAAGGAATATCCGATCAGAGGATTCATCGTTCCGGACAACAACCCCGGAGCGAAGGCTGATCAGGTTCACATGACACAATACAGCCAGAATGTATTCAACCGTTTCTCCGATGGCTTCAACAGAAGATGAGGTTCATCTTTTCTGGATCGCAAGCATCTGAGGATGCCTGTTTACCACTGCCGCAAGGTCTATAGGTCTGATTGTTGCGTGATGCATCCCCACTCCATTCTCAATGGAGTTGTCCTCGGCCCTTATCGAATCGATGGCGTCCCTGCACACCTCTGCCATGCTCTTGGATCCGTCCATCATATCCTTCATAACTGCGATAGCATCCGCAATCGTACTGGTCTGCGACGTGTCGAAAAGCGCTGCTACAGGTACATTTACCTTGAATTCTCCGATCTCGATGGTCCTGATGGCCTGAGCGGTGATATTCACATCCCTGTGGCCCTTCTCGAATACCATCCCTTTGGAAATCGGAGACCTATCTGCAGGCCTCCTGTACTGGGCGGTTGTTTCGATGCGATCCACCGAAACTTTGGATGCAGCGTGACCTTTGATCATGATAATATTGTCTGCGGATCTAATGACGGATTCATCCCCGGATACGATAATCAGAGATATCCCTGACTCGCCCATCGAACGGCCAAGTTCCGACAAAGATGCTAATCCGTCTTCCTCTGCCAAGAATCCTCTTCTCAGAACACAGGGGTTGGAGAACTCCTCATCGACAAGAATCAGCTCGGAACCCATCTCCACTGCTTCTGATACAGAAACGAATTCTGACATCGGAGAGGAGATGAACTCCTTTTTGGCCGCTGATGTATCCTCGAACTCGTCGGATTCCCTAACAAACATCGAGATGTCCACCGAATCCGCGGGACGGTTCGGCTCAGACATGATGTATGCCGCATCACGGGACGATATCACATACTCCCTTCCATCACCAGGGATGTGATTGTAGACTCCTGCGAATATCCCGTCCAGGAATGTGGATTTGCCGTTTCTGCTAGGGCCCGAGATTACTGTGAATCCCTTGGGGATCCCCATTCCGGCGATAGCTTCACCATTGGGTACCTCAAAAGTCACCTTCATACCGTTCTCGCAAGAGAAAGGAACTGCATCTATCATAGGCGCCAGATCATCTTCTCTGCGGGGAAGGATCGATCCGTCAGCGATGAAACCTACTAGACCTTTGGAATCAAGATTGTCCCTGATATAATCCGCATTCTCATTGGTGTAAAGATGATTGTACAGCTTGGACTGCTTGTACTGTGAATAGTAGAGCGATTCAGAAACGATCGTCCTTATCCTCTCCAGAAGTAGGTCCATGGCCATAGCACTGACCTTGTTCCCGTCCGCAGGAAGGTCGACGGTGAAACGGACCTCGATAAAATACTGAGTGATAATGACGCTGCCTCTTTCCAGGATCTCCTGCCCGGGGCGCGGTATGAAGACCTCTCCTCCGGAAGTCTTCGGTATCGGGGAACGGGCATGAGTACGGGCAGACTCCCTGAAACGTCTGGCTATGAGATCCCTGAGGGCGATTTCCCTCGACTTGGTACTGTATGTATCCTCCGGGAACCCGGCTTTCTTGAGAGGCACCCTCACACGCATACCGGTATGGCCCATCCTGTCGTTCTGGACATCATCAAAGATGAGCTCGTAATCCTCCAGGACGAAATTGTTCTGGATTCCCTTGTACTTCTGGAACGGCTTTCCGTCCGCGTTCTTCAGCGTCTTACGGAGAACGTCCTCGGATGCCATTGGAAAACCTCAGCGGAACTTGCTGTACTTGTCAAGGAGCTTGCATATCTTATCGTATTCATCCTTGGTCAAGTCGCCGGAATCAAGGAACGTCTTGACGAATTCCTTAGCGGCTTTAGTGGAAATACGTGATGCTTTCGCGATAACGGTAGCCAGAAATGATGATGCCTTGGCGGGATCCATCCTTGATGCGGACAGAATCTCATTCATGTCATACTTGAAAGGACTCAGCTTGTGCGTGTTGAGCATCGACTGCTTCTTCGTGGACTCCTTCGTCCTTACAGGCTTGTTCTTCTTTCCTCCCGGTTTATCGCCAGAATAAGGGCTGTTGTTCTGGGGGATCGCTTTCTGAACAGGCTTTGACTTCTTCGCTTCACCAGGCAAGAATATTACTCCGTTTGGCTTTCGAATACCATTATATTATATAAAGGAGAAACCCGGAAGGGGACCACTATCCTTACAGGATGCACGAAAATCTGGTGCGGGGGATGGGATTCGAACCCATGAACCACTAAGGACGGGATCTTAAGTCCCGCGCCTTTGGCCAACTCGGCTACCCCCGCAATGTGACGGCGAAAACCGTTCATCTACTAAATATGAACGATGCAATACATAAGCGATGTCTTACAGGATTCCGAAAGATGACGATGTCGCCAAGGCAATAGATAATTGCCTGTCCCGCACGCCCAGGGTCAGGTCTCAGACGGTCCTGTACGAACTGGTCCTGACGGAGCTCATGTGCGTGGATGAATCATTCCGCATCAGCAACGAGAGGATCAGACGCATCGGTCTTGAAAGAGGACTGTTCGATATCGAGATCAGGTATGCGCACAAACCAGGTACGGTACCTTACAACAAATGCCCGGTATGCAAAGGGGAGCTGGAATCCGTAAGGAACAGGACTCTGGACTGGAAGACTGTAGAACTCAGCAGATCATGCAAGAAATGTGGATATTCAGCTAAAAGTGACGCCTGCAGGCCAGCAAGGTACATAATCACCAGGAGAGGCTTCCGTGGAAAGGACTGAGAAGCTAAAAAGGGCCGAGGAACTGCTCAACGAAGCCGCTGACCTCATGGATGAAGCACTCAGGATGTCGGGAATGGAAAGCCGTTCGGGAAACGATTCTGATACCATCAGGAGAATCGCATCCGATGACGAATATTCAGGCAGCCTCCGCAACATCAGGAAAGATATGGAATATATCGAAAAGGAGCAGCCCGTATGGACCCAACCGCTCACATCCCCCAAGCATATGTTCAATCTGAAGAAGGATGAATGAAGCATAAGGATGCAGAAGTTTCATAATCGAAACGGTCGGACAAACGGCAGTTTTATGATGGTCTGTTCGATACGGTATACTGAAGGGTCTCCGATGAAGATTTGGGAATTCGCAAAAGTAAATGGATCATCCATCAAAGTGGACAATTGGATTTCTGAAACGATTGGTATCGAGGATGGAGGATGCGTATACAGCACTCTGTTCAAACACCCCGCTCAGGGTCCCAAGGATTATGAGATCATGCTATCCATGTTCCCTCAGGAGAACTACCGCACCCTCACCCACATCACGATGTATCTTGATGACGTCCCCGGATCCAGCGCACAGGCGGCACACTACCTCGCAGAAAGGGAAATCAATATCCTCAACTCCATCTCGCTCAACGGAATCTCCGATACAGTCATCGTCTGGAAGCTCATGGCCGACATGAACTTCGCTGGAGAAGGGGAACTGCTGATGGAGAAGTTCAGAGAACTCAAGATACAGAACGACCCCTCTGTTTCGAAAATCAAGAGGATAGAGCTCAAACCTGCTGACATTGGAAGATTGTTCAAGGGAAAAGTCGACGAGAATGGCAAGGAAGAACTGAGGCGCGGATATCCCACCACAATAAGAAACGGATGTTTTGATCTTGCTGAGGTCTACGGAGATTTACTTCCTGACATCGACGGAAAGAATGTACTTATCACAATGGACGCCGACTCATGGGTTTGTTCCATCACACTTTTCAAAGAGGAGACCAGGCTTGTCAAGGTCGGGATGGAGATCCCCGACTGTCCCGGAAGTATCACTCAGGCTCTGAGCATCATTGCGGATTGGAACGTCAACCTCATCTCAGTCTTCAGCAAGGTCAAGATCTGCTACGAGACGATGACCTTGGAACTTGTCATGGACATCTGTAAAAGCAACAAGACCGCATCCGAAATTAAAGCGATGCTGCCGGAATCCATGAAGGACCTCAACGGCGAGTTCAGACTCAAGGAGTTCGTAGAACTTACGTGATACCATGCGTCTCCCGAAGACGTCCAGATCCTATCCTTCGATGATGGAGGAGATCTTCGTCGGAAAGGGGGACTATGTCATAGGCGGTGCACGCAGCCCCGCATTCCTGGAACTGGACGGCGCAAGAAACAGGAGGCCAGTAGTTTTCGGGGAAGCGTTCGATTCTCTAGACGGATATCATGAGTCTGCCGCATCCATGTTCTCCGGGCGCCAGACCGATGTAGAGGAATGGTCGGTCATGTGGAAAGAGCTGGGCGCCGACGGAGTTTGCCTGAGGCTAACGAGAGAGGACTCGCCCGAGCTGGTCAGGAAAATAGCTGCAAGAACCAGGATACCCATCATGGTCACTGCGGATACAGATATCCTGATGTCCGTCGCAAAAGCGGTCGATTTCTCCATCCTGATACTGAACTGCAGCGATGCCGATCAGAGCCTGGCGGTTTCCGAAGGGTCCAACAACCATATCGTCGTCGCCAAATGCGGACAGATGGATCCGAAGGAGCTATGCAGGGACATGGCATCGAGAGGTGCGAACAACATCATGGTCGACCTGGGCGAAGGGAGGATGGACAACAGCCTCAAACATCTCAGGGAAAGGATAGAGAATTACCGCCTGAACGGTCTTAACGGAGATTCAGATTCCCAACGGACGGTACTCTGCGATGTCACCCCATCATGGGACACGCATGAGGCGGATGTATCGGCCAGAAGGTCATCCATGTACGAAGCGACCGTTGCGTTGGCCGTCATGATGTCCGGTGCGGACGCCATCATCGTAAAAGGACCTGGAGCGGCAGACATGGCCCGTGTCTATGGGGAGGAGTTGGCGGACCTATGATTGCCCTGACTGTTTCCGACGCAATGGATGCGGATGCATCGATCATCCGCCTGTCCGAACTGATCAAAAGGAACGCTTCGATAGGGATTCCGGACGCGATATGCATCAGGAATGACACTTTTACACCGGAACCTTTCGCTTCGATGACAGAGCTCATCGGGAAACTGTGGAACGGGAGGATCATCCTGGAGACTGACGATCCGTCCTCGCTTGCCAAGGCAATACTCCCTATCATCGACAGGGCTCCGATCCTGGTAGGAGCGAATGAGGACAACCTCGAACAGTTCTCGATGGTTGCTAAGATGTTCGGCTGTCCCCTCTGCATAAGCTGCGACAACATAGACAGATTATACGAATTGGCACAGTCTGCTCTCAGCAGCGGTGTCGGCGAGGTCGTCATAGATCCGATGATGAGGAATATGAAACAATGCCTCGAGAGATGCACGGATATCGCACGTATAAAGGAGGAGATGCCTGAGCTCGACCACATAGTTGCAGTCAGGACTTGGTCCGGAGAATATGCCATGACCATGGCCACCGTCTCACTCCTGGTCGGTGATGCGATCGTCATAGTCGACGACCTCGATAGCGACTGCTGTGATACCCTCTCTGCATTGCTGTCCTCGATAAGGTGATATCTTGGGAATAACCGGCTTTACCAGGATCGATACTGTCACCGTCCCCGACAGATTCATGGCAATCGTCACGGTCTCTGATTCCGAAGAGATGGATCCCGAGGAGATCAAGGCTGTGCTCGAATCGGACAAATCGTCGTTGGACTATCTAGGAATCCGTTCGGATTCCGATCCGCTGATGTTCGCTGACCTGTACAAGAATATCAAATCAGTCAGACCCAAAGGAATGAAGGTTATGCTCATTTCACAGGGAAGCGACCCGGCTACCCTTGACGACCTTGTAGGTGCTGGCTATGTCCATGCGATGGATATTCTTGTTGACATGGAGATCACCGAAGAACAGAAGAAGTGCATATCGATCCTGGAGGATAGCGGATGCAAATATGCAATAAGCATCAAAGCTGCGGACCATGATGATGAAACCGTCCGCAGGATGGCATCCGACTGCAAAGGATGCTCGATGTTCATTATCAGGCTTGAGAAGGACAGGCCAGTGAAGAAAGGGGATCTGTCGGCCCTCACAGGTGCGGCTAAGGCCATCACCTGGAATGTGAGGGCGTCCTGATCATCTGACGAAGTTCTCGAGAACCGCTACCATCGCATGCGGAAGCGTACGGCTGCTCTCGTTGATGTATTTCGACGGCACATCCACTTCGTTCTTAAAACGCTCAATCATCTTGGGATCCTTGCTGAAGATACCGGCTGACAATCCGCATTCCGTATTCTCCAGCTCCTCGAATATCTTATCGGCGGAATCCACAACGCATACGTTCAGTATCGGCATGCCCGAATCCATGAAATTGAGATCATCGTCGAAATCCAGTCCTGATACCGCTATAGGTGAGACATAGTTCTCCGGCAGCTCCTTGGATACGGGTGCAGCCTTGGCTATTGTGTAGGGCATCAGCTCGAGGGACTTCTCCCTGAATTCCTTGGCAATCTCCATGTTTATAACGGGTCCGGTAAAGGCCGTATCGTTCACGGGATCGTCGATCTTCAGATCTTTCATGTATTCAGACAGGAGCTCTGTGAACTTCGCCTGATCCTCGCACGTGATGATTACTTTAGAACAGGAATAGAGACGCTGTCCTGTATACGAGAACGCAGAATCGATAATGTTCTTTACGGTACTCTTCATATCAGAGGGTCTGTAGACCACTGCTGGATTCATTCCTTTGATCTCGTTGATGAACTTCATCTCATCGTCGACCTGCAGGAACATAAGATCTTCCAGCCTCTCACCGGATCCGGTAGCGACCAAACCCATGACCCTCATATCATTGGCAAGCTCCTCCGTGGAATACTCCTTCCTGTCAACGACGAGGTTGAGCACGCCGTCGGGAAGATTGTACTTCTCCATGAGCGAATAGAACAGGTGTGCGGGCATGGGGCAGTACTTCGAAGGATTCATCACAACAGTATTTCCAGCGACCATGGCTGCTATAGCCGAAGCAATCGGAGATGCGAAAGGAGAATTGTGGGCAGAGATTATCGCCCAGACACCTATCGGCCTCTTCCTTCCGATGGTCTTGGCGTCTGCCAGGATCCTCTCTATGGCATCAATCGCTGCATCCACCTCATCGAGAGCATCCTCACGGACCATTCCGCTGGCGACGGTGATAGCGGCAGCGTAATGGAGCCGCCTGGCCTTTAGAACGCCTGGTACCGCCTTGAAGTAATCTGCCCTCTCCTCCATGGATTTCAATCCCCAAGAGTCAAACGCTTTCAGCGCAGCGCCGACGGCCTCCGCCATCGTACCTGATTCGGGCTCCTGGAAGATACCGTACTGGATAGTAGGATCGATGGGACTGTAGATGTTGAACTCATGTCCTGAAGCTATCTTCAATCCGCCGAAGTAGTTCGGATAATCCTTCTTCTCGCCTGTCAGTATAATCATTATTTCATTCTCATACTGTCTGCCATCCTCGGTGGTCTGGAAATCGGGAACATCTGCCATGATGTGTTCAGGTAACAGGTGTCCCAAATTAAAGTTATGTCAAAACTGGTGAGAAGAAAATGACCGCACCACCAGGGGGTGGGCCCCCTGGCCCGCCAATGAGGCGGCATGAAGACACTCTGGCGGAGCCAGTGACGGACGTCGTGGCATGCAGGGAGGAATCGAACCCCCGCTTCTCGGTTATACGCCGAGATCTTCACAAACTGAACTGCAGCACTTGTCCATCGATGATAATGACAAACCACGATCGGCAAGCCGGTCGGGGGCACCAAACATCCGACGCACGTTGGCGCGAACGATTGGGGCGGTGTTCCAACACCACACAATAGCCAGCCGTACCGTGGTGGTACAAGCTGGTATGACCCAGCCGTACCGTGGTGGTACAAGCTGGTATGACCCAGCCGTACCGTGGTGGTACAAGCTGGTATGACCCAGCCGTACCGTGGTGGTACAAGCTGTCACAGAACCTCCGTCATTGACGGGCGATGGTGATTCGAGCCGACTTGAACAGCAGCGCGATGAAGCGCGTACGAATCTGATCTGCATGCTTAGTGTATGGAGCGTTCGTGTAGGTCGGATGACCTTCTATGATACTGA
Source organism: Thermoplasmata archaeon (assembly GCA_015063235.1). GTDB lineage: Archaea > Thermoplasmatota > Thermoplasmata > Methanomassiliicoccales > Methanomethylophilaceae > Methanoprimaticola. The sequence goes on from SUSW01000022.1 coordinate 41,229, forward strand.
CGGGCGAGCCGTTGCGCGATGAGGCGCAGACGTACCAACACGATAATTACCATGTGTCGTGTTCGGGATTTCACCGAACTCACGGGACCAAGTCTCCAGAACCCATAAACGGGTAGCGGTCGACGACATATCTATGCAAATTATGTGTAATGCTTGGCAATTATGTACTAGGAATGCTATACTATATAAATATTTGTATTTATAATTCAATCAGTGTAGAAATCATTCGATATTCAATCTCGATAACCTACTTGAATCAACATAAACGATCTTTCACTCTTTATCTAAGACTTGGGCAATAGCCTCGTCTGATACAGTTTAAAACCGAAAATTGCCCCGACACCCCCTCTTCTTGAAATGTCGGAGCTAAAATGAATTCTTTTGATGCCGGACGAAGACATCAAGGACGCTTCAGATAAACGACTGCACCGATAACCAGTATCACTGCTATAGCAGCTACAACGGCAACGATGATGGACATATCGAATCCTGATGACGGAGCACCCTCTTCCCAGCTGGCCTTGACCATCGTGTCTGAGGTAAATACCATCCCTGTGGTCACTGTCTCACCAGAATCGGTGAGCCATCCCCTGAACTCCTTCCCGTCCAGCGTGGCTTCTGGAAGCGCGGGCAGCATTCCGTCAACCGTAGTCATGACATCTGAAGTGGAAGCCCCCTGCCCTGCATCGAACGAGATGGTGTATCCGCTACCAAGGACGTAGAAGCACTGATCGGTTCCGGCTCCGACCCACGTCTTACCGGTCAGATTCTTCGGAGTCGCCTCGACCTCCTTTCCGTCGATAAAGAATCTGGCGGTGAATGCATCTCCGACTATCTTCTCCACCAATGTGCCCACGTATATCTTAGAAAGTGAGTTACAATCTTCGAATGCTCTGAAATCTATAGCAGCAACCGAATCTGGGATCATTAAAGATTTCAGGGAAATGCAACCGGACAGCGTTGCTTCTTTTATGGCTTCAATTGATGGAGGGAACTCAATGGATTCGAGATTCTGGCATTCACAGAACGCTCTTGAGCCTATGTATTTGACTGTCTTCGGGATACTCAAGGAGACTAGGGACTTACACCGCATGAACGACATGTCACTGATCCTCTCAAGCCCGTTGGGAAGCGTTATAGATGTCAGACTCTCGTTGGTATTGAAACCCAATGTCTGTATCGTCTTGACTGTAGACGGTACTGTATACACAGTCCCGGATTTCGCTGGAGGGTAATAGATAAGCACCGTCATATCCCTGCTGAAAAGAATACCGTTCACCGAGCAGTACATCTGATTATCTTTAGATACAGTGACTTCCTCCACGGATGGTGTATTGGACAGAGCATTATTGTGAAGAGTCTTCAGCCCCGCCCCGAATGATACAAACCTGAGAGATTCGGAATTGTCGAACACACTGTAGTTGATGGTCTCCACACTGTCCGGGAACGAAACAGATTCCAGAGAGTTGCAGACAGAGAATGCGTATCCGCCAATGTATTTCACTCCCTCGCTTATGCTAACCGTCTTCAATCCGGTGCCAGTGAACGTATCGCTCTCAATTCTGGATACGGAACCTGGGATTACGACTTCCTCCAAAGAGTTGCATGCGCGAAAAGCAGCTACCCCGATTGTCGTCACTGTCGAAGGGATGGCCACCTTCTTCAGCGAGGTACAGAACTGGAAAGCCGACTCTCCTATAGTGGTCAGCCCGGGACTCAACTTGACGGACTCAAGATTAGTACAGTTCAGAAACGCAGTTGATTCCAAAGTTGTCACCGTCGGCCCCAGATCCACAGAAGTGACTCCTTCGCATCCCTCGAAGGCATTCTCGCCAATGACAAGATATCCGTCGGGAACGGTGAAATCACCCGAATCCCATCCGGCAGGACATTCAATCACAGTACCGATATCGGGTCTGCACAATACACCCTGAACCGATGCAAACACAGCGTTATCGGACGAAACCTCGATGGATTTCAATGAGATGCATCCTTCGAACGCGTTTAGACCCATATCTGTCACACCGCTGCCGATTCTTACGCTTGCAAGCTTCTCGCATTGGTTAAACGCAAAGATACCAATGCTGACGGTCCCGTCCGGAATCTCGAGCGCCTCCAGTCCGCTGTAGATGAAAGCACAGTACTCAATTGTCTTCAGATTGGATGGTAACTCGACTTCCTTCAGGGATTTACAGGCCTCGAATGCGAACTTCCCTATACTCTCCACACTGGATGCGATCGTCACAGACGATAGGTTGACTGCTTCTGAAAACGCCATTTCGCCTATTCTAGTAACGCCGTCCCCTATCGATAAAGCAACAATGTCCTGGATTCTGTCTTCCCAAGGTGTAGAATGCGGTTTGAAATCATCCATCATACCCGTTCCCGATCCAGTGTATGTTATGGACATGACGCCGTCGTTCAGCTCCCATTCGACACCGTTGCCACAGGACTGGCCGTTCACTGAGACGCTGTCCGCAAATGACATGGGTACAATCATCGCAGCTACAGCGAACATGAATGCAGCCAATGCGAATCCGCGTACTGTGCTATTCATCATGCATGGCCATATGACGTATGCCAACATATAAGCTTGACTTGGACAGTTGATAGGATAACTTCGAACGAAATACATGCGCCGGCATCCATCATCTATGATGCGTAAGCACCCCCATGCTTTGTGGTATCACAAGATGATTGCACGGAAAGGCTTACCAGTTTCAGTATCTCTGAAGAGAAACAGATCATGCTCCATCAGGACGAGGCTTGTGAACTAGACGTCCGTATCCGTACTTCTGCTCATTCGAGTACAACAAGTATACGGACAATATCACGACTGCCAATTCGGTGATCGGTATGGCAAGCCAAACCCCATCCACACCGAGAACCATCGGAAGCAGTATCACCAGCGGCACCAACACGATGAGTACTCTCAATGCAGAGATCAATGCCGAAAGCTTACCGTTGCTCAGCGATGTGAACAGTGACGAGGCATACAGGTTGGTCCCCATGAACAGATATGCAAATGAATGTATCCTCACACCGCGCATGGCGATATCATGAAGATTGTCGTTTCCGGCCTCGAACGCGGACACCACAAACCCCCCGAACGCTTCCATGGACAGGAACACCGCTATCGAGAACAACAAACAAAAGCGCATGCTGATCCGGTATATCTCTGCCATGGCCTCCTTATCACCCTTCCCGTACTGATACGACATCACCGGAGCAATACCTACGGAGTACCCCATAATGATGGCCAAAGCAAGGAATTGGACATACATGAGTATCGTGATGGCAGCCACACCATCAACTCCGACGTAGTGCATCATAACAAGGTTGAACGCAAGGGTTGACACCACTCCTGAAAGTTCAGAGACCATCTCGGATGCACCGTTGGAGCAGGTTTTCCCGATGACAGCGATGGACCAGATAGGATGTCTGAAAACGAGAGTGGAGCGCTTGCTCGATGTAAATACATATAACGCCACTGAGCATGGGATCAGAGAGCTAAGACCGCTGGCATACGCCGCTCCCTCCACACCCATTCCCATCACGCCCATGAAAAGCAGATCGAGGACGATGTTTGATAATCCTGCTCCGACGGATACAGCAAAGGCTGTACCTGCCCTGCCAGCGACGATAAAGAATTGGTTCACTATGACCTGAGTCAGTACCACAGGGGCGAAGAACACATAGGGGAGAAGATAAGCGCGTGTCGTATCGAACAGCGCGTCATCAGCTCCCAGGGCATAAATCAAATCATCCATAACGAGGCAGCAGAATAATGTTATCACCATGGCCAACACGATACCAGTGATGACTATCAGTGTGAAATTCGAGTTGGCCTCCTCACGTTTCCCTTCACCCATCTTCTTGCTGACAAGAGCGGAACCTCCGCTTGCCAGCATATAGCCCAGAGCCGTGAACAGAGAGAATACGGGCATGGTGAGATTGCAAGCGGCCAAAGCATCGGAACCCTTCAGGTTGGATATGATCGCACCATCTACCATGACATAGGCTGAGATGGAGACCATCATGAGTATTGACGGCAGTACGAACTTTGCTACACCGCGGGTGCCCCTTATCCCGTCTAGCTCCAAGCCACCGCTCATGCGATGTCTTAAACAATTATAGTTATAAAATAGAAGATGCCAAAACAAATGGTGGACCCGGCCGGATTTGAACCGGCGACCTCCGCCGTGTGAAGGCGACGTCATAACCCCTAGACCACGAGTCCGATAATCCACTGCAATAATTCAGTGTATATAAGGATAAGCTGAGGGGGCGCGGGCGGGAAGTGGTAAGGAAAGGAGGAATAAACCGCCCGCGACCCTTGTATCCCTCCACCTATCTTGGCTGTTAGTTTGATGGATGGATGTATAATCCTAGTAGATAATATCATATATATAAAGATTGCTTGAAATGTCTCAAAATAATGTACAAAAATGTACATTGGAGGTAATAAAATCATAGAATTTGATGGGTGGATTATAATCGGAGACAACTCGGGCAAGGATTAAGGAAAGAAGGAAACACTGTCGCCCGAGTGTCTCATCCGACCCTGTGCAGCAAACACATGATCAGATGTTAATATCCCTATACCTAAGAGAAGTATATATTGATTTCTCAATATTATTCTTGATACAATCATCAAAAGTATACACCAACTCAATATTTCAGGGATCCTGCTTCCGTTTGTGAAAAATGAACATCCTCTCACGTTCGAGCCGCAACTTCTTCAGGACCTCCGGGTGTATCTGGACATATCTTCGAAACCCCCTGAAGATTCCGACATTGATCAGAAGTACTGAAAAATTACAAGTGCAATACCAGCTATATCTTTAGGCTCCAGCATCTCATCGAAGACGAACATTCCGATAATCGATGCAGATACGATCTCCAAAAGCCCGACCACCGAGATGGTCGTCGGAAATATGTATTTCGCGCTCCAAGCCTCCAAATAGAGAGGGATCAGCGAAACCAGCACCCCCAAGCCCAGAATAAATCCGATCTGATTGACATCCGCTACGGTCTCTCCAACAAGGACAAGGTCCACAAAAGGCAGAGAGATAAAGGTGGACCCGGCCGGGATTGAACCGGCGACCTTCGCCTTGTAAGGGCGACGTCATAACCACTAGACCACGAGTCCGATAGAACTCCTAACCACGATTTTGTATTTAATATGAATCCAGAACCCCCAGTAAAGAATAAATCAAAAGCCTTTGATACCGAGAAACAGTTGCGATAGTGGTCCAACGGCTATGATCGGTGCTTCCCAAGCACCTGACCCGGGTTCGACTCCCGGCTATCGCACTCATAGACCTTTTCCAATCCCAAGCATACTTTATAACGCAAATACCCATACGGCTGAGCATGGAAATCCTGGAGATTGACGGTTCAAGAGGCGAGGGTGGAGGACAGATGGTCCGCACATCCGTAGCCATGGCTACCGTCACCGACAAGGTCACACATCTCACCCGCATAAGGGAGAACAGACCTACCAACGGACTCTCCAAACAGCACTGCGCGGCCGTGGAAGCGGTGGCACAGATGGCCGGATCCACGGTTGAAGGGAACACCATAGGTTCCCGCGAACTGCTTTTCACACCCGGCCATGAGTACAAATACGATATCGAAATGAACATCGGTACCGCTGGAAGCCTCAGTCTAGTCCTGCAGGCGATGATGCTCGCCGGAAGGAACCACCGCAAAAGACTCACTGTGGATATCAGCGGAGGCACCAATGTCATGTGGGCGCCGCCCATTGACTCGTACCAGACGCTGCTTTTCCCTCTCATGAGGAAGATGGGTATCGAGGCGAACGTGAAGATCATAGACCGCGGATTCTACCCGCAGGGCGGAGGGCGTGTCATTACTACACTGGACCCCATAGACACGATCAAACCCCTGGAGATAGAGCAGTTGGGTGAGCTGAAATGCATCAAAGGGATCTGCTTCAGCCAGCGCCTTCCGGACTGGATAAACAAGGATATGATCAACAGCTGCAAGGCCATACTGGAACCCTATGCGGACGTGGAATTCGACATCCAGAAGACCGACGGGGACTCCCGCGGAGCCGGAATAGTCCTCACAGCGGAGTTCGAGAACGGTATGCTGGGGTCCAATGCACTGACCTCACGCGGACATACCGCGGACAAAGCGGGCGAGGATGCTGCGATAGACCTTATCAAGGAAATGACCAGCGGAGCAACGATGGATGTGCATACCGCAGACCAGGTCCTTCCCTACATGGCGATGGCTCAGGGCAAAAGCAGTTTTACAGTTTCCAGGATCAGCAAACACCTACTGAGCCAGATGGATACTTTGGAGTCATTCCTGGATGTCAAGTTCGGTGTCGAGAGAAGGGACAACGTCTACAGATTCACAGTCATGCCCGGAGAAAACAATGAGGCCTTACATCCACGTTAACTGCGCCATGTCGGCAGACGGTAAGCTTGCCGGCGATGACCGCTCACAGGTCCGCATCTCTTCAGACGAGGACAAGACCCGTGTGAAAGGGCTTAGGAAGCAATACGATTCCATTCTGGTCGGGGTAGGCACCGTCATCGCCGACGACCCGCATCTGACGCTCAAGGACAGGGATTACGATACGAACCCGATCCGCATTGTAATAGATCCGCACGGAAGGACCCCCGTCAACGCCCAGGTCCTCGACAACCGCGCCCCTACCGTGATGATCACCCTGGAGAGCTGCGACATCATCTGGGACTGCGAAAAGGTCATCCGTGCCGGCAGGGACACTATCGACCTGGAGAAGGCGATGGAGGAACTGGCGGAGATGGGTATCGAGAACATCCTCGTAGAGGGCGGAGGGAGGACCATAGCATCATTGTTCAGAGCACACATGGTGGACCGTTATACGGTATTCATCGGCGGCCTGATCATAGGCGGAAAGGACGCCCCCACGCCGTGCGACGGCGACGGATGGGTCCAGGAGAACGGCATCAGACTGATCCTGGAGGACTGCGAGATGCTGGGCAACGGAGCCTTACTCAGCTTCAAACCTGTTTTCAGCGAGTAAGGGTATCTTGTGGCTCCTCGGCTCCAGGACAAAACGGACGTAATTGAAATCTGTTCCGAACACCTCGCTGCTGATCATCTCGTAAGGCTTTCCGGTCGCGTCCTCCAGTATTCTCGAGAAGAATCCTGATGAATACTGTATTAGACATTTAGCAGCCCCTTCGGTGAGGGGCATACTGTCCTTGATGATTAGGGTCAAAGGCTTGACAGAGAATACACTGACCTCTCCCAAGCCCATCTCCAAAAAGTAGGTGCGGGCATTCGAGATGGTATCCTCCAGAGTCTTACCGGTCAAAGATCCAGACATGCCCATTCCATGGATGTATCCCATGATGTTGGCCATGGGATCCACATTCAGCCCCAGACCGTCGAATCCCAAGAATATGAACCTGGGAAGGTTATTGATCATCTTCTTCGGATCCTGAGCGACCTTGGTAAGCATCTGGAAAGCGAGCTCCCTTGATTCGTCCGATGACCGCACCGATTTGCCGAAAGGCAGCGCTATCAGCGAATAGTATTTCTTACGGTTGTCCTGAAGGTCGTCATGTACCGCTATAAGCTTGTCCTCCACCATATTGTCGAGATGGACCGAGATGGTGGACTGTGCCTTGGAGACCTTTTTGGCGATCTCTGTAAGTGAAAGGTCCCTTTCCTCCAATTCGTGGAGGATCTTTAACTTAACATCGCTGGAGACCTGAAGGATCCCATCCGGAGTGATGTATAGCTCAAAGAACTTAGAAACCTCTTCTGACATATGACTCCGTATGCGGTTCGTATATATAAGTTTCGTACATAGGCGTCCGATAGTTTGCTATATGTCCAACCCGTTTGACGTGGCGGTGCAACAATGAAGGCAACGGTCAATGGCAAAAAATGCGATATCAGAGCTGTATGGTTCGAGAATGGTAAAGTAAGAATGATAGATCAGAGAGAACTCCCCGCCGAGATTGTACTGGTCGATTTCGACAACTATCTGGATATCGCAGAGGCTATCCGTAACATGACCACACGCGGAGCCCCGTCAATCGGCGCTACGGCTGCATACGCCATGTGCATGGCCGCTCTGAAGGGATGCGACCTTGAGAAAGCTGCCAGAGACATAAAGGCGGCAAGGCCGACAGCCAATGACCTGTTCTACGCTGTGGATTACATGACCGCCGAACTGAAGGCCGGCAAGGATCCGATCTTTGCCGCCGATGCATATGCTCAGATGATGGTCGACAAGTGCACCAAGATTGGAGAATACGGGGCCGAACTCATAAAGGACGGCATGAAGCTGATGACCCATTGCAACGCGGGAGCCCTGGCGACAGAGGATGTCGGAACGGCTCTGGCACCGATGAGAAAGGCATGGGATCAGGGCAAGAGGTTCTTCGTTTATGTATCGGAGACCAGACCCCGCCTTCAAGGGATGCAGCTCACAGCTTGGGAGCTCAACCAGGAAGGCATCGATCACGCTATCATCCCCGACGGCGCATCCGCTTACTACATGTCGCAGGGCGTTGACATGATCATCACCGGTGCAGACAGGATAGCAGAAAACGGGGACTTCGCAAACAAGATCGGCACATTCGACAAAGCGATAGTCGCAAAACACTTCGGCATTCCATTCTACGTCGCGGCACCCATCTCCACATTCGATTTCAACACGAAGGCCGGTAAGGACATCGTGATAGAACAGAGGTCCGAGACCGAGGTCACAATGGTCAAGAATATCAGAATCGCACCAGTCGGCTCGAAGGCCCTGAACCCTGCTTTCGATGTAACACCTGCCGAACTCGTGACCGGCTTCATCACTGAAAAGGGAATACTCAAGCCTAGCGAGATACACAAGGTGAAGCAATGAACGAGAGATATGCCAGACAGGAACTTGTGAAGTTCTGCAGGATGCTCTATGACCGCCAGCTCACCGTATCCGCCGGCGGCAACATGAGCGTAAGGGTCAGCGATTCGGAGATACTCATAACCCCGTCCGGAAGGAACAAAGGACTGCTTGAGCCGGAGGACCTGGTGCTCATAGACTCCAAAGGCAAGGTCCTCTCGGACGGAAAGCCGTCGATCGAGCATAAGTTCCATCTTGCCCTGTACAACATGAACTACGATACGAATGCGGTGATACACTGCCACCCTCTCCACTGCGTCACGCTAGCTGTCAGAGCGGAGCCTATCAAGAGCAATATCACTCCCGAAGGCGTCCTGCTGCTGGGGGACGTCCCGATGATTGGGTACTACACACCCGGGTCCAAGAAACTCGTGGAAGCAGTAGCTGAACATGGTACATCGAAGGCGATGCTGATGGAAAGGCACGGAGCGATAACCCAGGGAAGGACCCTGGAAGAGGCCTATAACAGGATGGAGGAGCTTGAATTCCAGGCAAAGCTCCAGCTTCTCTGCGGCGATGTTACCGACCTCCCCAAGAGGGAGATCAAGAAACTGTCTAAGATGTGATAATATGACAATACTTGTCACGAAATGGTTCGGCGTGTTCCTCATCGATGAGAAGTCCCACAGTATAGTGGACAAAAGGCTCATGCCCAAGGATACCGCAGTAACCGCCGAGAAACTCGCTGCTGTCCAGAGAGGAGGCGTCTTGGATGAGGAGAGGGAGCTCGCAACAAAAGTGCCAGAGAAGCTTATGGTAGGCGACAGGAGACAGTCCGAGCTGGGAAAACCCGAACTGTTCGACTCGTCGTTCCTCACGCCTCAGAAGTTCGGTTATGACGATGCATTCATGCACGAGGTCATGATGAGATTGGGGAAGCTGAGGACATCGGAACCCATCCCCCGCGACAAGAGCCTGGTGCAAGCCATAAGGAACCTGGACGACCAGATCGCCACGATAAACCTCTACAACGAGAGGCTCCACGAATGGTACGGCATGCACTTCCCTGAACTCGCGGACTATGCGAAGGATTCCAGATACGCGGATCTGATAGCCAGATACGGCGACAGGGATGCTATCATCGAGGAACTCGGGATCGACATACAATCCATCGGAGCCGATTTCAACGACAGCGATATGCGCGCTGTGATGGATCTTGCGGACACTCTGTACCGCCTCTATGACGACGAAGAACGCACGGAGGCCTACATCCAGGAGATCGTCGAGGAGACCTGCCCCAACATGTGCGCAATAGTCGGAGGGCCTCTTGCGGCAAGACTCATATCATTATCAGGAGGATTGGAGAGGCTCTCATCCCTTCCGTCCTCCACAGTACAGCTTCTGGGTGCGGAGAAGGCCATGTTCAGACATCTCAAGTCAGGAAAGAGGCCTCCGAAGCACGGAGTCATCTATCAGCATCCGGAAGTCCATAAGGCCCCGTACTGGCAGAGAGGGAACATAGCACGTGCACTCGCCGGAAAGATCCTTATTGCGGCCAAGGTGGATCAATACAAAGGGGAGTTCTGCGGCGACAGGCTGAACGAGGAGTTCATGACCAGAGTCGAGGATATCAAACGCAGATATCCGGATCCCCCGAAGAAACCCGAGAAGAAAGGCAAGCCAAGGAACAGAGGAAAGCCCAGGAAACGCTGATTCATACTAGATTCGGTAAGAAATAGTAAGTAAATCGTGTTACCGAGGACTTGCATACCCGTTTTCCGAAATAATGGTGAGAAAATGCCTTCCACTACAATAGCAGTCATGAACGCCTGCGAGAAGAGCGCGAAAGTCACGGTCTCCATGCGCGAGGACGGCGACATGGATGTTCTCATAGAGAGCGACTGCGATATCGTCCGGGCCTACGGCGAACGCCTGAGTCGGATATCTCCGGAAGACGTGTACGGGTTCGAGAGATCCAGGATAAACTCCGATGAGATCCGCGGGAATCTTACACCGAATTGCATAGTGCCGAACGCCGTATACAACGCAGCATTCCTCGAGATGGGCCTGCTGACCAGGTCACTGGCTAAGAAATCGCACGACAACAGAGTCATCCTCGACGATAAAGCGAATGAACAAAAAGACCGATGATACCTGAAATACGTTTCAGATACCCGCTCTACACTTCGCATACCTTTATTATTATATTAGGCATACTCGAAGTCAGATAACATGAGGTCAGTATACAGTTACGGACTGCATGTCTTTACTTCCGAAATGGAAGTGAACTACCGGCCATGAATGCCGGTTCGATAAATCCAAAGGATAGTGAGACCAATGTGGGAAATGAAAGAAATCAGAGAGCTGAAAGAGGGAAGGTATGTCAACGTCGACGAGGAACCCTGTAAAATCGTCAAGATTACAACATCCAAGCCCGGAAAGCACGGATCCGCAAAGGCGAACATCGATGCAGTCAGCATCTTCACCGGAGCAAAGAAATCCATCGTTGGACCTGTCAGCACAAAAGTTCAGGTCCCCATGATCGACAAGAGGAAGGGACAGATCCTGTCCATAACCGGAGACGAGGCACTCGTCATGGATCTCGAGACCTTCGAGAACCTGTCCATCGTCATCAACGATGATGCCGAGCAGAAGATCGAGGAAGGAGCAGAAGTTCTGTACCTCGTCGCAATGGGCAGATACAAGTTCATGTGAGGACTGGTAAAATATCATACGGACTCGGATATGCCGGTGCTGATTCTGAATACGAGGAATCTGATATCATCATATTCGGAGTCCAATATGACCACACCGCCTGCTTCAAGGCAGGCGCCAGGGAGGGACCTACCGCCATAAGGCGGGCCTCCTATAATTTTGAAGAGATGCATTTCGAACACGGCACCCATCAGGAACTGCCCGCAGTATATGACTATGGGAATGTCGATGACTTCGTCATGCCCGAAGATATGGCCCAGGAAGTGGAGTTCGCGGTCGGCCCGGCAATAAGGGACGGCAAGTTCCCCATAACCATCGGCGGAGAGCATTCCGTAAACATTCCTGTTATCAGAAACTTCGATAAGGACATCTCCGTCATATCGATAGATGCCCATCTGGACTCGAGAGACGAATATCTTGGGACTCCGTTGAGCCACGCATGCATCATGAGACGTGCCGCTGACCATGTGGGTGTGGAGAATACATTCGTATTAGGATGCCGTGCGATCGGAGAAGAGGAACTTGACAGGGATGATGTCATCCCATTTATCAGCGCCTATGACATCTTCGATAACGGCATAGATTGGGCGATAAAGAAGGCACTGGACAGTGTAAAGAACGAGAAAGTGTACCTCACCATAGACATAGATGGTATCGACCCAGCCTATGCACCAGGTACTGGAACTCCGGAACCATTCGGACTGCACCCGTACGATGTGAAGAAGGTCATCAACGCCGTCGGTAACAGACTCGTCGGATTTGACGTCTGCGAGGTATGCCCTCCTGCGGACCCCTCAGGGATCACATCCATACTTGCTGCCAGACTCATCAATGAAACCATAGCGGTCTACGGCAAGAACAGCCATTGAACCCTCTTGGCAAACGCCACACTTTTGATGCGACAACCGGATTAAGCATTCGAGACTGACCCTAGCGCCAGACTGAAACTATTCTTTTAGGTTATCCATTCTATAGATAACTGATAAAGGATTATTCAACAAAGCACGCTAAAAGTCCGAATGAAAAGTTCAGGACTTCAGCTGACTGATAATATACTCAACCAGCTTATCTGCCTCTTCCCTGGAATCTGCCTGAGAATAGACCTTAACGACACCTTTCACGTTAGAATGTCTCACAAGGAGCCATCCGTTATCTGTGATGACCTTCACACCGTCGACCAAATCCATCTTGCTTCCGGCATAGATTTCCTTCACCTTGTCAAGCATACTGTCGATAAGCTCATCCGATACCTCAAAAGAACCTCTGGAAATGAAATAATCGGGAAACTGCTTGATCTGCTTCGAAATGGCACCATTCTTAGCCACGATCTCCAGCATCCTCACCATGGTGACCAGGGCATCACATGTCTCGTAGCCATTAGGGAACACGATACATCCGAAAAGGTCTCCGCCCATGATAGCATCATTCTCTTTGACCTTCCTCATTATCGTATATTCGCCGACGGTGCAGTAAAGCGGCAGTCCGCCGTTCTCCAATATGATGTCCTCCATCAATGTGGACGATGTGACAGGCAGAACCACCTTCCCTTTGCGTTCTGCAAGGGCGTTCTTGACGAACAGAGAGAAGCTCTTGTCGCCCTGTATCGGTTTTCCGTTGTCTGAGGCAAACAGGCAGTGGTCGGCATCCATCTCGATCGAAACACCGAGATTGAACTTTTGGCTCTTCACAATTTGACCCAGCTTGGCTAGCCTGTCGAAATCCATTGCCGAAGTATCTCCCCCTATGGTTATGACCTCGACCGACAGATTCCTGAGGATCGATGCCGCTATCGGGATGATGGCATCGTTACGGCAGTCAAGACATATCTTCAGCCCTGCCTTACGAATGGAATCCGCATCTATCTCGGCCAGGATGTAATCTATGTAACCTTCGACTATATCCTCGATCATGATCGTCTCCCCTACCTGCAATCCGGGTACGACATCGATATCCTGTTCGAGGATGGACTTGACCGAGTTGTCATAGAATATGGGATCGTCGGATCCTCCCGATTTCATGATCTTGAAACCGTTAATATCCTGTCCCGCAAAGGATGCGGTTATTGTCACTCCTCCGCGGACCTCAGGATGGAAATGCATATAGTATTGAAGAAGTGGGGACGGCAGCGCACCCAGATCGTATACGTCGCAGCCCACCGACATGATGCCTGCCGTAAGGGCCGTCTTGAGCATAACGTTCGATGTCCTTCCGTCCATGCAGACCGCCACCGGAGACCCGTAAGTTCTGCCGATGAACTTTCCGAGTTTCATTGCGAACTCTGCATCCATACCGTCATTGATGGTGCCTTTTACCGTGTTACTTCCTGCAAGGAGTTTCATAGAACGACCTTTCACACCTGAGATGTATACCGTCGAAATCAATATGCCGATATATATCTTCGGACGGAGCGTTTCAGAGATTGGTGGACCTCTCCTTTATCCAGGCCTGGATATCCTTGATCCTGGTGCTTCCGATACCGAAATACTCTGAGAACTTCTTAGTGGTGGTCAGCTCCCATGTGTTGCCCGCCCTCTTCTTAGCTACGAAGTCCATATCGACCAGAGTGTGCACGTCATCGTAGACGCGCGGTCCGCGCAGCTTGAGGAGCTCCGCCTGAAGGACAGGCTGATAGTATGCTATCGTGGTTAGCGTACGAAGCACGCCTCCGGAGAGCTCTGCCCTGGCGAAGGTGCCGGTGCATTCTGTATACTCCGGTCTGAGCATCATCCTGTACTCGGTCCCGATCTTTGCGATCTGTATGGCCGAATCCCTCTCATCGTACTCTCTGCGCAGATCCAGGACCGCTGTGCGGACCTCTTCCACCGGGATCCCCGTCTTAGCCGCTATATCCGATATGCTGAGCTTGTCGGCGGCGGAATAGAGTGCGGCCTCCACTGCTGCCTTCGAATCCAAATCACATCACCGCTTCGATGCGCCCGCTGAGGTCATCTTCGATTGTGCCGGATGCACCCTCTGCCATGATCTCCACATAGATCTCCCCATAGGGGAGGGACTCCTGCCAGACATCCAGGCGCCCGAGCCTGACCAGATGCAAGACCGAAACGAATGTCTTCAGGTTCTCCTTGAGATCGCTGGTGTAGAGGTCCTCGATGCAGATCTGGCCCATTCCGAGCTTCTGAATCCTTGCCCAGACCTCCTCGACATCGCGCTTGTCGTCCTCCTCGTGGGCCTTGTTGTCGAACTTGACCGGCTCCTTGGACTTCAGCTGGGACCTCACACGCTCCCTCTCCTGCTGGATCTCGATCTCCTCTCTGGCCTCCTCGAAGGCGTCGATGAGCTCGTACATCGTGACTGGACGTACGGTATCCCTCTGGTAGGCCTCCCTGAGTATGACCTCGGGAACGACCATTGCCTCCTCATCCTCATAGAAGAACGAATCGTCGAGATCCATCTCGGGCTCTATGAGCGGGGGCTCCGACATCTCGCGTGTGGAATCGGACTGCATCCTGAGGATCTTCCAAGCCATTAGCATCAGCTTTCCTGCGACGATCATGTCGAATGAGTTGCTGACAACTTTGGCGTTGTACAGTCTGACGAACTCCGAGAGATCGATCTCCCAGGGGTCGATCCCGTTCTCCAGAACGAGACTGAAAACCGAGCGTATCGCCTCGTCGACCGGATCGTTGAGCCTCTCTCCCGACTCCGCCTTGGACAGGATGTCCATGTATCCGCCTATCCTCTGATAGGTCTCCGTAT
The DNA here is from genome assembly GCA_015063235.1 of Thermoplasmata archaeon. Lineage (GTDB taxonomy): Archaea > Thermoplasmatota > Thermoplasmata > Methanomassiliicoccales > Methanomethylophilaceae > Methanoprimaticola. Next base: position 56,527 of record SUSW01000022.1, read on the forward strand.
TCTCCGTCATAGCCTTGTGGAACAGCAGATGCTGCTCCAGATCCTCAATCCTGATATTCCCATCCATCAGATCTTCTCCTTGTCGTTGTTTACAGCCTCTTCCTCGTATCTAGAGACCTCAGCCAGATCGGGCTGTATAATGATCTTGCTGATGCCTGTAGGCGGCCTGGTTACCCCGATCAGCTGATCGGCGACCGCTAATGCGACCTTCCTCAGGGACACCTGTATGAACTGTGCTTTCCTCGAACTCTCCTTCACCCTGTGGGCGACCATCTCCGAGTTCACCGAATCCAGGAACATGTCGACCTCGTCCAACACGTAGAACGGCGACGGCTGATACTCCTGGATGGCGAAGATGAACGACAGCGCTGTGAGGGACTTCTCTCCTCCGGAGAGGGCTTCCAGCCTCAGGAGCTTGCCGTTCCTGGGCTTCGCGTTGATTATAAGACCGCCGTCGAAGGGATCCTCCTCGTTCTCCAGCGCCATGAACGCCTCTCCTCCTCCGGAGAGCTGTGCATATATTCTCTTGAAGTTCTCATCCACGGCGTTGTAGGATTCCATGAACAGACCCTTCTTCTTGGCCTTGAGAGAATCGGTCAGATCCGTCAGCTCCGCGATGTGCTTGTTGAGCTGGGCCACCTGCTCCTCGAGCGCATCGAGACGCTCCTTCTTCTCCTCATAATCCTCGATGGCACGCAGATTCACGTTGCCAAGCTGTGATATGGAATTCTCGCAGGATCTGATGGTGCGCTTGATCTCCTCCAGCGAGGGGATGGGCTGGGCCACCTCGAACGTTATCGCATCTACCTCTTCCTGGAACTGCATTATCTCCTGCCTGATTATCGCCAGCTGGGCCTGTGCGGAACTGACGGCGGCCGTTGTGTTCTCTATGGCCGTCTGCTTTTCCCTTATCTGCATGTCCAGGTCGTACTTCTGTGCGATGAGCTCGTCCTTCTGGTTGCGGAGATCCTCCACCTTGGACTCCATTTCCGCCTCTATGGCATGAAGGGCATCGAGTTCCACCTTCGCCTGCTTCACAAGCTCGGTACTCTCCTCGATGATCCTTTTGTCCTCTTTGATGGCCTTGATAACGCTGTCGAGCTGTATCTGAAGGGATTCATTCTGCTTCCCGTATCCTGATATCTCGGTATCCGCGCCGGCGATCTGGAGCTTATAATCTCCTATGACCTCGTTCAGCTTGTACAGCCTGTCGCGGACCGCCTGGATCTTACTCTGGAGATCCGCCGGGGCGATTTCCGCCAGACGGACCTTGATCGCAGTCTTCTCTTCTGTGAGCTGCGCCATACGGTCGGATATCCTGGAGAACTCACTCCTCGCATCGGCCAGGATCCTGTCGGCATCGGACATCTTCTGCCTTGCTTCCTGCAGGGCCTGGTTAGCCTCCTTCTTGGCTTTTTCGAGTTCAGCTATCTGGGCCTTAAGGCCTGCAACCTTCTCCCTCTGTTCCATTCCGGATGACGTTGAACTTCTCATCTCATCATCAGCAGCACGGATCTCATCGCGGACCTTCCTGATCTCCGCCCTTACATTGTCCAAGGCGTCGGAGGCCTTCCTGAGCTTCTCGCCGAGCTCCGTAAGCTTGTCCTCCGATGCCGGTCCGAACTTCAGCAGCTTCTGCTGGTTTATCGTTCCTCCCACCATGGCACCTGAGGCTTCTATGAGCTCTCCGGCTTTCGTGACTATCCTTATTCCGCCCATGATCCTGCGGGCGGTATCCATATCTTTGACGACCAGCGTGTCGCCGAGGACGTACCAGAACGCGTTGCGGTACTTCTGATTGAAATCTATGAGATCGATCGCGTAACCCTCTGAATCCTTCTCGCTCATGATGGCCTTGGCCCTGGGCTTACCTCCCATCATCTTCGTGAGTGGAAGAAATGTCACCCTTCCGAGTCTCTCCTTCTTCAGATAGGCTATCGCATCTGCTGCCACCTGGTCATCGTCCACGACAATGGCCTGCATCTTCGATCCTGCGGCCACGGACAGTGCGGTCTCGAAACCTGCGTCGACGGTGGCAAGCTCCTGGATGGTCCCGTGTATGCCGGGCATCTCGCCCCTGTTCCTCAGAGCGAGGATCGCATCTACAGCCACGCTGCCCTGGTTGATCCTGTCGGAAACCTTCTTCTCGGCCTGAAGCGCCTTGTATTCCTCATCTATCCTCCTGTAGGCGTTGTTGAGGTCAACTTCCTGTTTCTCCAGTTCGGATTCCTTCTTTCTCAGCTCAAGTATCTTGGCGCCGTAATCCTGCAGATCGGGGCCTGCCGCTTCTTTCAACTGTTCCAGGCTCCACTTTGCATCCTTTATCTCGAAATCGATGTTCTGGACCTTCTCATCGAACACCGCACATGAGTTATGTGCTTCCTCCGATGCCGTCTCTGCCTTGGAGAAATTACCCTGGGATGCGAGGAGCTCGTTGGAACAGTTCTCGGAATCCGCCTCCACCTTGTCCAGCTTCTCCTGGAGCGTCTTCTGTTCTCCCCCGGCATTTGCGATGAGCGAAGAGATTTTGCGTTCCTCGGCTGATTCGGATGCTTTCTGCTGCTCAGCTTCCGCCAGCTTGATCTTGAGCTGCGACTGCGTCTCTTCCAGGGCCTTAGCGGCTATGTTATTCTCTGTGATGAGCTCCTCGAACTTCTGCTTGAAACCGTCCTGCTCCTCCAGATCCGCCTCGGTGGTCTCGATCTTGTCCTTCTTGGTGGCGTAATCGATCCTCGCCTGTTCGATCTTCTCCTTGATCTCCTTGTACTCGGGACCGGTCCTAGCGGTTATCTCATCCACCTTATCCTTTATCTCCTGCTCCTTGACCCCTAGCTTCTTCTCCAGGTCGGCCTTCTCCGCAGAAAGGTTTTGAATCTCCTCGTTGAACCTGCATATCTGTTCCTGCTGCGACTCGTACGTGGCGTTCTTCATCTGGAGATTCCTGTGGGACTGCTGGGCCTTGGCCATCTCAAGAGCATCCTTCAGCTCCACGTACCTCTGTGCCGCCTCGCGGTCCTTCTCCAGCTTCTTGACGTCATGGGACAATTCCTCAACGACAACATTAATCCTTTCCAGATTGACATTCGCCTCGTTCTTCTCGCCCTCCGCCTTGTCGATATCCGCATCGAAACTGGCGATTCCGGAGATACTGTCAAGGATACCTCTCCTCTGGGTGTTACCCATCTGAACGATATGCGTCACATCTCCCTGCTGCACAAGATTGTATCCCTCAGCGCTGATCCTGGCCTTGGTCAGGAGGCTGTCAAACTCGGTCAGAGTGGATTTCTGGTCATTGATATAGAAATATGAGCTGTAATCCTGCCCGTTATCGGACATCTTGATGTAACGGGTGAGCCTTACGTCGTCCGCGTCCCACGGCATCATGCGGTCCGTGTTATCGAACACCAGGGACACTTTCATGAAGGATGCTTTATTCTTGCTCTTCCCTCCGTCGAAGATAAGATCGGTGAGCCTTCCGGCACGTACCGCCTTCGGACTCTTGGGGCCGAGGACGAAGAGGATGGCATCGGTTATGTTCGATTTTCCGGAACCGTTAGGCCCCGTAACTGCTGTGTAGCCTTCCATCAGCGGTACCGTGACCTTACCACCGAACGATTTGAAATTCTCCATTTCGACTGTCTTTAAGTGCACCCGATCCCCCCATCGGAGGGCAATTAGCATTACGCCGCTTGCATCCCTTAGCGACCTGCCTGACGCACGCACGCGCCCGTACAGATATTAATAATAAGTATGCGCGCTATGGTATTTAAAGAAGAACGCAAAAGATGTGAATCTGGGATCATTATGTAGGAATCTGTGACCACTTTCGGATCTCAGAAGGATGCCTCAGTTCCTGCTGAGCAATCCCGGTATGTCCGCGACAGAATCAAGAACATAGGTAGGTCTGATACCCGATTCCTCGAGATCCTTCCTGCTAGTCTCCCCGGAAAGAACGAGGATAGTAGCCGTTCCGGCAAGCTCCCCCATCCTGATATCCGTGTACAGCCTGTCCCCGACCATGACCGTTCCCTTGGGGTCCACACTCATGTGTAGAGCGGCCATCTCAAGCATCAGACCGTTGGGTTTCCCGACCACAACTGCATGCGTCTGGCACATCTGTTCGAACATCCTTATGAAGGGTCCGATATCGATGTCGTAATCGTTCTCCGTGGGACACAGATCGTCAGGGTGGGTGGCGATGAGTTCTGCACCGTTGCACAGCGCCTTGTAAGCCTTGTTGATCTTATCGTATGTGATAGTACGGTCGAACGTCAGGTACACGATATCGGGATCATCATCCACAACTCTGATACCTGCCGCCCTGACCTCTTCGATGACATCGGGCGATCCTACGACGTAGACCTTCTTGCCGGGACGCTCGGAGAGCACAAAGCGGATTGTCGCGATGTTGGAGGTGAGGACGTTATCCATAGTGACATCGAATCCCATCCTGACGAGTTTATTGTAATAAAAATCGCGGCTGTGAGAGGAATTATTGGTCAGGAACACGAACGGGATATTGCTGCGCTTCAGATATGATATGAAATCCGTGGCCCCGGGAATGAGGTCTCCGCCCTTGTAGACTGTACCGTCCATGTCGATCATGAATCCGGTGAATCTCATCTCAGCATCTCCCCTACGGTTTCGATGGTCCTCCTCAGCTCGGCCCTGGCATTCTTGTTGTAGATGGTAGCTGCAGGATGGTAGGTAGGGATGAAATTGACGTCTCTGCCCCTGATGTTAATGGTTATCGGGACGTTCACGATCTCATCCATCTTGCCCTCGTAGCCCATCAGGTCCCTGCAGGCCGATTTGCCAAGCCCTATGACCAATTCGGCATCGTAGAGCTCCGATTCCAAAAATGGTCTGCATGCGACCATCTCCTCCTTCGTGGGATCGCGATTATTGGGCGGCCTGCACTTGACCGTATTCGTGATAAGGACGTCGGAGCGGGAGAATCCCGCATCATGCATCATGCCTTCGAGGATCTGACCGGAACGGCCCACGAACGGCCTCCCCTTGTTATCCTCATTCTCGCCGGGGGCCTCGCCCACGAACACTATACCGGTATCGTAGCTGCCATCCGGCATGACGATGTTAGTGCGGCCTTCGCATAATCCGCAAAGCCTGCAGTCCGGTTCCGGCCTCATTTCGTTTCCTTGAGGATCTCTGAGGCCTTTACGAGGGAATAGAACTCCACGCCGATCTCGGCGTAGTTCTCCCTTCCGCCACTCTCGCGGTCTATGACGGACAGCGCGTTCTCGACAACGGCACCGTTCTCACGGAGTGTCTTGATAGCCGCTATGCTTGATCCTGCAGTGGTGACGACGTCTTCGACGACGAGCACCTTGTCTCCCGGATTCAAATCGCCCTCGATGAGCTTCCCGGTCCCGTGATCCTTCTTCTCCTTTCTGACCATGACATACGGAATGCCTGTCGCGAGGGACAGCGCAGCTGCCAGCGGAACGGAACCAAGAACGACGCCCGCGATCCTGTCAGGACGGATGTTCTCGTCCTGCATCTTATCGGCCATCATGATTGAGATCATGTACAGCACCTTCGGGTTCGTGCTGGCCTTCTTGATATCGATATAATACTTGCTCTTGGCTCCGGAGGCCAGTGTAAAATCTCCGAATTGGAGTGCCCCGCAGTCCTTCAATGCCTGTGTGAGTTCGCTCATGTAAATCACCACGGCTCATTCTTGAGCCCGATCTTGTATGCGACGATGTTCGCTGTGCGGTGCACCGCGTACATTATCACGATGATGAAAATCAGGGCGGCGATGTGCCATCCCTCGATATAATGTGCATATACCCAGTTAGGGAAGAATATGGCTGTGCAGATGAATGCTCCCGCGACGAAGTCGTACTGATCGAGAATGGGTGCCTTCTGGCCCCTATCCATTCCGAGCCTCCTCTTGATGAACGCTCCGCACATGTCTCCCAGAAGGGCTCCGAACGAGATGCATGCCAGGATGCCTACGTTAGCCCAGAAGGGTCCGTAACCGAAATAATTCTCCGGATCCCAAATGGATGAAATTCCGATGAGAAGCAGTCCTCCGGCAACTCCTGTGAGACCTCCTCCGATGAGACCACCCCATGTCTTTCCGTCACCGAATATCCTCTTTCCTCCCAAGGTCCTGCCGCCGTCTATCTTCGCCGGGAACTTCTTTCCCCATATCACTGCGGTTGGATTAGAGATGAGTGCAGGCAGGAAAAGCCACAGGCCTGTACCGATTATCGCGAGTATCTCCACGAAATCCAAATGAACACCTTGATAACGGGTATGCAGTACAGAATTTAGGGATTATGGTGAAACTGGTGGGTTTTTATCCCGCCTTATTGATTGACTGGCCATGATCGTACTGGACAGCTCCGCTTTCTTTTCGATGGATGCGCTCCCCAAAGACGAGGATCACGTGTGCCCTCCGGGCGTAATAAAAGAGCTGGAGAAGTACGACGATCCACGCCTGGCACTTTGGGGAGATATGATCAGGGTATCCGAATGTTCCAAGGAGTCCCTTGCCAAAGTGGAGGACGTCGCCAAGAAGAGCGGCGACCTGGGAAGGCTTTCGCCCGTGGATATGACCGTCCTTGCCCTGGCAGTGGATGTGGACGGCACCATATGGTCCGATGATTATTCCATACAGAACGTGGCCAAGATCATGGGCCTGGGGTTCAGGCCTATCGGAATGAAAGGGATCGAGAAGGTCGTCAAATGGAACTACAAATGCATAGGATGCGGGAAATGGTTCAAGGAGAAACAGCCCGACTGTCCTATATGCGGTTCGCCCATGAAGGCCTGCAGGAAGAAATGAGATCTTTCCAAAGGGCGGAACCATAGTAACACGATTATTGAATTAGTGTTACTCAGGGGAATATGCGCTTGCATCTGATGAGGTTGCCCATCCTGCGCTTACCGAGAACGGACATACACATCCTCGTGGTGAAATCAGACCTGAATGCGAATGTGTCTGCCAGCTTCTTGTTGTTGGCCGCGATCCTGAGAGGCTTGTCCATGACATTCCTCCATTGGACCTCATAATCCTCCAGAGGCTTTCCGTTAAGAACGTTCTCTCCTGCTACGGTACCACAGATACGGCCCGCGATCATAGCCAAAGGGATTCCTCCCCCGTTCACCGAGATGACCTGTCCTGCCGCGTCCCCGACGACCATTCCGTTTCCGGATACGGTCTTAGCGATCGGACCCTCGCTGGGAACGTACTTGCCGAAAGCCTTGCCCTCAGCCTTGAATCCGTTCCTGTCCATGAACTTGTCCAGGTATGTCAGCAATGAACCGTTGGCGAACCTGGGAGAGAACCCTACACCGACATTTGCACGTCCGTCCTTGGGGATTATCCAGCCGTAAGCACCGGGAGCTATGCCTCCGAAGAACATCTTCATGTAAGGCTCGAATTCGCCTTTGACCTGAACTGTCACCGCAGGGTATGGGTTCCTGTTGCTCTTAAGCCCTAGGCTCTGTGCAACACGAGATCCGGGACCGTCGGCGCCGATTATGACCTTGTACTCTATGTCGCCCTTGTCCGTCTGGGCCAGACTGTTGCTGATCTGCCTGAATGAATTGTTGAATGAGATCTCCGCACCGGCCTCGACAGCGAGATCTGCGAGATACTTGTCGAACCTGTCCCTGTCCGTCGTGTATCCCTCGAGTTCCAAGGTAGTGACCTTATCCTTGGGGTCGATCAGCCTGATGCCGTGCGTCTGCAGACATCTGAGCTCCTGAGGTATGTCGAACAGTGAATCGATGTCCCTGGCGTTGGGGAACATGTTCTGGATCTCCTCGTTGGAGGGCATGAACTCTCCGCATCTCACTGGGACCCCTACTTCGGGGCGCCTCTCGATGATCTTGACTGAAGCCCCCGTCTTGGCCGCGTATCTTGCTGCAACACTCCCTGCAGGGCCCGAACCGACCACAAGGATGTCTACCTTATCCGTCACACTCATGCCCCCTCTATGAAAGCAAAGATAGCTTTTTTGTATTTCGAATCGGGAAGGCATGATGCAATCTCCGACGCCTTTATCATATGCTCCGACACGAGCTTCCTGCATCTTGACTCCGCGTCGGTCTTACCCATCAATCTGACGATATGCTCGGCATCCCTCTGGGACATATCCTTCTTTGAGAAAAGATCCCTGATATTCTGACCGCAGGACGGATCCTGCATAGAGTAGTATACGGCGAGCATAGGATACCCTGCGATGACAGAGGACAACTCCTCCTTGCTGCCGAACAGTTCCTCCAACTCGGATTCCAGCTGCAGGGCCATTCCGATATGCATTCCGCAGTCCCTCATATCGCACAGCCTCTCCTCAGGCACATCGGCCTGCTTGGCAGCGCATTCCATGAGGATCTGGTACTCTATCGCGCTCTTCTTCTTCAGGACCTCGAGGCATTCCTCCTCGGTTATGCCGGTGTTGTGCTCGAGATCCGTTATCTTGAATATGGCATCGCTTATGGATGCGGATGCCTGCATAAGGTACGGTACGACCTTGGGTACCTTCCCGTAGGCGAGACGGAATCCCATAACGTACATGAAGTCCCCGGCCACGATTATCTTGGTGGTCGACGGGGGTTTGGAGAACATTTTCTTCTTCATGCCCACAACGTTGCCGTTGCCGTCCACCCTGTCGTGAAGATGGAGTCCCTCGAATACGGATTCCAGACAGGAGGCAGTGTTGACAGCGACTTCGGTATCCTTGCCGCCGTTGGCATGATATGACAGAATACAGAGAGCGGGTCTGACGGAATGGTAACGTGAACTGAGGGTTTCCTCGCACATCCTGTTCAACTCTGGATATGCGGACCTCACCTCAGTCTTCATAACGTCGTCGACGTGACCAATCTCATCATCGACAATCGAATGCCAGCTCTCAGCCATTATTGCAGTATCAGAGTGTATTACTTAATGCTTTTTAAGCGCCTGGATAGAAGAATTAAGAGGTTTGGGAAAAGGTTTGTTGGATCGTTTTGGTACTCAGATCAGCCCTACTGCGGTCTCCGCAAATCCGTAGACGAGGTCGGGGTATACTCCGAGGACGATGACGAACACGACACAGATCGCGATCGCGACCATGAAAGTCGCGGGGATCTTGATCTTATCGGTGCATTCGCCCTTCTCGATGTACATCGCCTTGACCACTCTTGCGTAGTAGTACAGGGATATGGCGGAGTTGAGGATTGCAACGAATGCAAGCCAGACCCAAGCTCCGGATGCCTCTCCAGGTACTCCTACAGCGGATGCGAACAGGAAGAACTTGGATGTGAATCCTGCGAGAGGAGGGATACCTGCCAGTGAGAACAGGAACAGCATCATCGCAAATGCGAGTACCGGTGCCCTCTTGGCGAGTCCCTTATAATCCGAGATCTTCTCTCCTACTCCGGCACAGATGAGTGCGCCGACGATGAGGAATGCTCCTCCCTTCATGAACACGTGTGTGAACATGTGGAAGAGACCTGCTGCCTCAGCATTGGGAGTCATGACCGCCATCATGATCAGGATGTATCCTGCCTGTGCGATTGACGAGTAGGCGAGCATCCTCTTGATGTTGGTCTGTGCGATAGCTACCACGTTTCCGACGGTCATCGTCACTGCGGCGATAATCGCGAAGATGTACTGGAAGGTCTCTCCGAAGATCGTTCCGGTGACGGTTGTACCGATGAACATGACCAGGAACACCTGAATGAACACTCCCAGACCCATCTTCTTCGATGCTGTTGCAAGGAAGATGGATACGGGTGTTGCGGCTCCCTCGTAGACATCGGGTGCCCACATGTGGAAGGGAACGGCTGCGATCTTGAATCCGTAACCTGCAAGCATGCAGAGGACTCCGATCGCGAGGATCCAGGGGGTGTCTGTCATTGTTGTCACGTACTGAGCGATCTCGGCGAGCTCTGTGGATCCAGCGACTCCGTAGACCATGGAGATACCATAGAGTGTGAGTGCAGTGGACATTCCTCCGATGATGGCGTATTTGACTGCAGCCTCGGAAGCCCTTCCGTCCTTCCTCTTCAGCGCAACTAGTGCGTACGAGGAGATACTGGTGAGCTCGACTCCGACGAAGATCGTCAGGAGGTCTGTGGAGGTCGTCACGAACACCATACCGATGGTTGCTCCGAAGAGCAGGGAGTAGTATGCTCCGCTGTGGTTCTTTGTTGTCTCTGTACTCGAGTTGGAGACGAGGACGACGAGGAACAGCACTGTCAGGAACAGTAGCGCCATGAATGTGGAGTAGGGCGATAGACATACGCCGAGATACTCACATTCTATTCCGTCGATAAGAAGGACAAGGTTGACCGCAAAGGCAAGTACGACGAGGATCGTTGCGTATGCCCATGTGACCGTGTGCTTCTTGATGAACATCTGTACAGCCGGGAACGAAAGCGCTCCGATTGCGAGGATGATCATGGTCGCCAGAGGCGTCAGGTCGTCGAATATGTTGACTACGATATCGGAAATCATTTCAGATCACCATCCCTGCGATGAGCCCGTCGACATAAGGCTCGAGGAACTGGAGAGCTCCGTCAGGCCATACTCCGAAGAATGCGACGAGGATCGACAGCACGAGAAGTACTGCGAACTCGTAGTGTCCGACGTCATGCGCCTTTGAAAGGTCTATCTTCTTGGTCTCGGGTCCGAACAGTGTCCTCTGCATTGCCCACAGGTAGTATCCTGCGGTCAGCATGAGGGACAGCATACAGAACAGCAGCATCCAGATAACATCGTTCTCGAGAATGAACTCGTAGAATGCCATGATAACAGGGAACTCTCCCCAGAATCCTACGAGTCCGGGAAGTCCGAGAGATGCCATGAATGCGATCATCATGAATGTCGCGTACACGGGCATCCTGCCTGCCAATCCTCCGAGGAGGGGGATCTCTCTGGTTCCTACCTTGTGTCCGGTCATACCGCAGACCATGAACAGCATCGCTGTGATGAGTCCGTGAGCGAACATCTGGAAGATAGCGAATGTTATTCCGGCGTCGGACAGACATCCGATACCGAGCATGACCATACCCATGTGGCTGATTGATGAGAATGCAACCATCTTCTTCAGGTCGGTCTGTGCGATACATCCGTATGCACCGTAGATGATCGATACAAGGGCGATTGCGATGATGACCCACTGCCAGTGGTATGCTGCATCGGGCAGTGCCTCGATACAGATACGGATGATACCGTAGGATCCCATCTTAAGCATGACACCGGCCAGAAGGACGGATCCCTCGGTAGGCGCCTCTGTGTGTGCATCAGGAAGCCATGTATGGAACGGTACTGAAGGCATCTTGACCATGAATCCGAAGAACAGCAGCGCGAATACAAGCGCCTGGACTCCGAGAGGTGCGATGCCGATACCGGCCTTTACAGCCGAGAAAAGGAAGTTCACGGCCTCTCCGGGTGCGACTGACTCGTAACCTATCACGAATATACCGATGAGCATGACGAGCGATGCTACGTGTGTGTAGATGAAGAACTTGATCGCAGAGTAATGCCTGCGAGGTCCTCCGTACCACGAGATCATGAAATACATCGGGATGAGAGTTACCTCCCACATGATGTAGAACAGGAAGTAGTCTGCTGCGAGATAGACTCCCATGAGGCCGACCTCCATTGCCATGATCAGGGCGTAGAAGTAGTTGTTGTTCTCCCTGTGCTCATCCAATGAGAACACGTTGACGAGGAGGACTAGCAGTGCGGTGAGGAACACCATCAGGATGCTGAGTCCGTCGACTTCGAGCGCGTAGTTCATGATGAACGATGAATTGTGAATCCATTCGAAACTCTCTCCGAGATCCTCAAAATCACCGAAGATTCCGAGAAGGAGCAATACTGCTATTACAAGCGTTGCCGCCGAGAATGCGATCGCGACGTACTTGGAGAGCTTCTCTCTGGTTCCTCCCATGAGCAGAGCGATGATTGCTCCGACCAGCGGGACTATGATCAGACTTGAAAGTATCATACTCATATCAGAAACCTCCCAGCTGTGCGACGATTATGAGGAAGATGACTGCAAGTGCTGAGATTCCGATCAGGACGATGGACGAATAGTCCTGTACATGTCCGGTCTGGACCTTGCTGAGCGAATCTCCGCCGCCGACGACCGCTCCGGAAAGTCCGTTGACGGTTCCGTCGACGATCTGCCTGTCGATGTAGTTGACTCCCTTGGCTACGCCGTATCCGAGTTTCCATGAGATTTGGTTGTACAGATCGGGGAACCACCATCTCTGGGTGAGTGCTTTGTACAGCCAGGAATCTCCGTGCTTGTTGAACTTTCCGGGGTCCACGGTCTTCTTCACATACATGAGGTATGCGATAGCGATACCGACGACCGCCAGAATGAGTGTGAGGTAGGTGAACATGTTGCTAAACAGTGCGAGTCCCTCTTCAGCACCGTCGATCTGCACTCCCATGACTGCAAGCATCTTGTCCAGTCCGAAGAACATGAACAGTCCGCTGATGAGGGCGAAGATTGCGAGGATGACGAGAGGCATCGTCATTGTCTTGGGTGACTCTCCGTGGCAGTGCTGGGCGTTCTCCCTGGGCTCTCCCATGAAGGTCATGAACCACATACGGAACATGTAGAATGCTGTCATGAATGCTGTGATGACGGCGAGCACCCAGAGGATGATGAACCATACGGAAGCATCAGTTCCGTGCTCGAATGCGTGCATCGCGATATCGATAACGAGATCCTTGGACCAGAATCCGCTGAAGATCGGGATTCCGGCGATTGCGAGACATCCGAATAGCATCGTTGTCGCTGTAATCTTCATCTTCTTGAACAATCCGCCCATGAGCCTCATGTCCTCTGTTCCGGTTCCGTGAATGACGGATCCGGATCCCATGAACAGGAGTGCCTTGAAGAAGGCGTGGTTGATCATGTGGAAGCATCCTGCGAAGAATCCGAGTGCTCCGAGCTCCTCGTATCCGAGTGCCCAGAGGTATCCTCCTGCACCGAGAGCAAGGATCATGTATCCGAGCTGTGAGATGGTGGAGTAAGCGAGGACCTTCTTGATGTTCATGTTGTTCAGTGCCATTGTAGCTGCGATGAATGCGGTGACTCCTCCGATAATTCCGACGAAGAGCATGACGTTCTCGTCCATGACGTAGAGGGGGAAGGCCCTTGCGACGAGGTATACTCCTGCCTTAACCATTGTTGCGGCGTGGATCAGTGAGGATACTGTTGTAGGACCTGCCATTGCATCAGGCAGCCAGTCGTGCAGAGGGAACTGAGCGCTCTTACCGATGACTCCTCCGAAGATGAGGAGGAGACCGAGGGTCATGAGCTCAGGGTCCTGTGCGTATACAGCCGCGGCGTTATCGAACAGAGTCGTGTAGTCGAGGCTCATGAACAGGTTGAGGAAGATGAACAGCCCTCCCATGAGGCAGACATCTCCCATACGTGTTACCAGGAATGCCTTCTTAGCGGCGGATGCGGCGTTGGCGGATGCCTCGTCACCGTTGTCGTGCCTGAAGGACCAGAATCCGATCAGCAGGTAGGAACAGAGTCCCATTACTTCCCAGAAGATGAACAGCTCGAGGAAGTTGCTTGATACGATCAGTCCGAGCATTCCGGTAAGGAACAGCGAGACCTCAGCGTAGTACCTGTTCTTCCTCTCTCCCTGGTCGTGCATGTAGCCGATAGAGTAGATGAAGATCAGTGTCGAGATGAAAGACGAGAACAGCATCATTGCGCATGTCAGTCCGTCGACGTAGTATCCGAGGTGTATTGTATAATCGCCTATGTGGAACCACTCGATCTGACTTGTGATCGGGTCACCATTGGCGAATGCATCACCGGTCAGGTACTCGACAGAGATCGCGACTGCGATGATGAACGAGCACAGTGCTCCGGCGATTGCGATGTAACCTCCCTTCTCGGGAGTCTTCTTTCCGATGATTCCTATGATCAGGAAGCACATCATGGGGATGAAGGGGACGAGCCAAGTGTATTCAGCTATCATCTTACCACCTCATGGTTGTGAGCTCGGCATCGTTGAGCTCTGTTGTCTTTCTGATCTTGTATGCATTGAGCAGGATAGCGATTCCTACAGCGACCTCTGCGGCTGCAACGGAGATAGACATTATGACGAATGCCTGTCCGGTGATGTCGTAGTTGTATGCTGCGAAAGTCACGAAGTTGATGTTCGCTGCGTTGAGCATGAGCTCGATACACATCAGGACGACGATTGCGTTGCTCTTTGTGAGCACTCCGTATGCACCGATACAGAACAGTATAGCTGCCAGGACGAGGAAGAACTCCATCGGAATCATTCCTCTACCTCCTCTTTGGAGATGACGACACCGCCGACCATTGCACCGAACATCAGTATGGCCAATGGGATCAGCACGAATCCGTACTTCTCGAAGATAGCGTAGGGGAGACTGTTCTCCTTCAGGTTATCGTTGCTGTCGTAGATGTTTAGATCGTCATCGTGAGCGGTCGTAAATGTGGGCAGTGGCTGAGGGGAGTCGTATGCGGTGTCGAAGTGAGCGACTGCAATGGCCCCTACAAGCACTACGAGGAAGATTCCCGCAACGATCAGACCCTTATAGGCTCTCTTATTCATCGTCCTCATCCTCCTTTGTTACAATATATCTTCTAGTTAGCATGACGCTGAACGCAAACAGGATTGTGATCGCACCGACGTACACTAGCATCTGGATTACTCCGATGAACTCTGCTTCGAGGAAGAAGTAGAAGAGTCCGACACAGAGGAACACCAAAGCGAGATAGAACGCGCTGTGCATGACCTCCTTGTCATGTACGACTTTCAGTGCTGCCAATACTGTCACGGCTGCAAGGATCAGGAATGCTACGAGGTCCAGATTGTCATAACAGTAATGACAGAAGTTGACCACTTCGCCCCAGATCCACAGTATGGTATCCCATATAACTCCCATCAGAGCACCTCCTTGATCTCAAGTGCATCTTTGGGACATGCGTCCACGCAGTTTTTGCATGAAATGCACTTTGCATTATCAAATTCAGGACGTATGATCGGTTTTCCTTTGTCGTTGACACCCTTCTCGACCATCGTGATGGCGTTGACGGGGCAGACCTTCGAACATTTCTTACATCCTATACATTTGCTGTCCGTAAGCTCGGGCTTGTCAACATCGAAGATGAAGACACGCCTCTCGGGGTTACCGTTCTCGATATCCGAGGGAAGAGTTACTTCCAGCTTGACCTCCATTCCGGGGGTCGTGTTTTCGTAATGGAGCCTCCTGGGTCCGTAGAGCAGGTCGTACCTTGTGTACTCAGCGAGCTCGTACTCGGGTGTGACGGTCATGGCATCGACAGGACAGTATTCTGCGCAGTAACCGCAGAAAGCGCACCTTCCGATGTTGACCTGGGGCCTCATTACCTTGTTACCGTTGTCATCCTCGACCTCAATGAGCTTGATGGCCTGAGTTACGCACATGCGTACGCACATTCCGCATCCTACGCACCTGTCGAACCTGAGTCCGGGGCGTCCGCGGTAGTTCTCGGGGATCCACTCCTTCTCATAAGGATAGAGAATTGTCACAGGCCTGTGGACCACAGTCTTGCAGAAAAGCTTGAATGCTGTCCATACAGGCTTCATTATCCACAGACTCTTCGCAAGATTCTTTGGATACTTATCGAGATATTTCATCGCCATCAGTAGAACCCTCCGATCTTAAGAAGAACTGCGATTGCTAAGTTGAAAACTGCCAGGGGCATGAATACCTTCCATCCCAAGTTGAGGATCTGATCGGGCCTTACACGGGCGATCGCTCCTCTTACTAAAATCATAAGGAAGAATACGAACCATGCCTTGATCAGGAATATGATCTCAGGGATGGCCGTTCCGCCGATGAAGGGGATTGTCCATCCTCCGAGGAACATGATGGCGACCATACCGCATGAGACTGAACCTCTCAGGTAGTCTCCCAGCATGATAAGTCCCCACTTCATTCCTGCATACTCTGTCTGCCATCCCTCGACCAGCTCGGTCTCTGCCTCCGCGATATCGAAGGGGGGCCTCTCACATTCCGCGATTGCGCAGAAGAAGAAGACGATGAAACCGAGACACATGGGGATGATGAACCAGATCTCGCTCTGCGCTGCCACGATATCGTTGATGTTGAAGCTTCCGACGAGAAGCGATGTGGTAGCGATGATGATAAGCATCGGGACCTCGTACGAGATCATCAGCTCTGCGGCCCTGATTCCTCCGATAAGGGAATATTTGTTGTTCTGAGCCCATCCTGATACCAGAATGAAGAACGGAGCAAGGGCGTAGAAAGCCATGATGATTATGAGACCTGTGTCGTAGTTTACGACGTACCACCTGTTGGACAGAGGCACCATACATGCGACGAAACATGAAAGACCGACGATAAGCGAGACACACCAGATGTATGTCATCTTGTCGACTTTCGCAGGGATTGTGTTTTCTTTCATGAAGGTCTTAAGACCGTCCGCGACACACTGAAGGAATCCCTTGAGTCCGATCATTGTTCCGCGCCTGTCCATCAACCTTCCGAGGACCTTACGCTCCATCCATAGGTTGAGGAGAACGACGACGAACGCCACAATGAAGATGACCAGCATGAACAGGATCATCGCGAACAACACGGTGACATCATCGCGCAAGAGCCAGTCGGAGACAACATTGCTGCCGAACAACAGAGCGATGAGCCAGGCGATCGTTCCGCCGATAATCTCCCAGAGACCGTAACAGAGATCGTACGGGAGGTTGCTCGACATGAACGGTGTGAACGGGTTCTCGTAGGGATCCGCGAAGTTGATGAAGTCAAGTATAGATTGATATGGCATCTTATCTCACCTGTCTGTCTCTCCGAGGCACATATCGATCTGAGCAAGAACCGCAGGAACATCTGCAATCCTCACGCCTTCACACATTACCTTTGAGCATGATACGTTCGTGAAAATCGGACTGCGCACCTTGAGCCTGTAGGGCTTATCGGTTCCGTCCGATACCAAATACATGATTGATTCTCCACGAGGATCCTCGAGCCTTCCGAAGGTCGTTCCGGCAGGTACCCTTGTGGGGGTCTTGATCCTGTAGGGAGCGTTCTTTCCGATGGCCCTGATCTTCGCGACTGCCTGCCTGATGATGTCACAGGACTGGAACATCTCCTCGATACGGATCATGTACCTGTCGTAGGTGTCTCCCACCTTGGACTCTTTGTTCAGGACAGGGACCTCGAAGTCAACCTTGTCGTAATTGTCATAGGGGTCGTCACGGCGGATATCAAAATCAACTCCGCATCCCCTCATTGCGGGACCGGTAAGTCCCATATTGGCGCACTGCTCGCGGGTAAGGAAACTGATGTTCCTCATCCTTGATACGAACACGGATGAATCATCAATAAGATAGATGATATCCCACATCGCCTTCTCGAAACGGTCGACAGCTCTCAGAATGTCCCTGTCGAACAGTTCCGTAATATCGTTCCTGACCCCTCCGATACGGGGGTAGTTTGTGGTCATCCTGGCTCCGCAGAGCTTGACGTTGAGATCGAGGAAGTACTCCCTCTCCCTCATGGCCCACAGGAAGACGGTCAGGTTACCCATGTCGGTACCAACCGCGGCGAGCCACATCAGGTGTGACTGGATACGGCAGACCTCGTCTGCGACGATCCTGATGTATTTTGCTTTCTCGGGAATGTCTATTCCGAGTGCCTTCTCTACTGTCATACAGTAAAGATGGGAATATGTCATCGATGCGCAATAGCAGAGACGGTCTGTCATGGGAATAATCCTTGCGTAATCCCTGTTCTCGGTCTCCTTCTCCCATCCGCGGTGAAGGTATCCGACTATGGGGTCCGCATCCACGCAGAACTCTCCGTCGATCTGGAGCTTGAGTGTCCAAAGACCGTGGGAGAAGGGGTGCTGAGGTCCCCAGATGACCCACATCTTGTCTGTGTCCATCTTCTCTTGTGCTTCTAAAACGGGTACAAGTGAATCTGCCATAATTCTCACTCCTGGCTCCTCATCTTATATGACTTCCTGAAGGGGAAGAACTCATACGTCTTAGGTGTGAGCAACCTCTCGAGCCTCGGGTGGTTGTCGAAGACGATTCCGAAAAGCTCCCATGTCTCCCTCTCGTGCCAGTTGGCTCCCTCCCAGATATCGGTGACGCAGTCGATGTGCAGATCGTCAGCGGGGACGTCGACATCGAGGTCGATCATGATTCCGGTGTAGTAGTTGGACAAAAGGTAGACGACCATCAGGTGGTCGATGTAATCCACGGCGGTAACGACCGAGCAGTGCTCAAAGGTAAGGTTGTCGTGGATGAACTGGCATACGTCGTGCGAGATCTCCCTGGGGCACTTGGCTTTTACCCTGCGCTCCTCTGTGGAAAGGATCTCAACCTGCGGGAATTCCGAGGTCAACGCCTGTGTTATCTCTTCAATTGAAGGGCTCTGATAAACTGTATCCATCTTCAGTCCTCCATGAAGTTTCCTCTCTTGAAGTAGTTCTCAATCTTCTTCTGGAGAAGCATGAAACCATCGATCATCGCATCGGGACGTGCGGGACATCCGGGGATGTACACGTCGACGGGGACGATCTGATCGAGTCCCTGTACACAATTGTAGGAATCGTACCAGGGGCCTCCGGAAATGGCGCACTCTCCCATTGCCACGACCCACTTGGGGTTGGGGATCATCTCGTAGAGACGCCTGAGATCGGGACGGATCTTCTTTGAAATCCATCCGTTGACAAGAAGAATATCGGTCTGCCTGGGCGATGAACGGTAGATCATACCGTAACGCTCGGCATCATATCTGGGTGCAGAAGCCGCCGCCATCTCGAGAGCGCAGCAGGCCAGCCCCCAGTGAAGGGGGTGCATTGAGTTCTTCATACCCCAAGCCCAGATAGGTCCTGTCAACTTATCTACTGTCTTCTTCGTTCCTGTACTGAGGAGATCGTTGATGATCGCGTCCGACCATGTCATGAACTCGTCAGCACTCATAGCTACTGCATGGGGGTAAAGGCTCATATCCATACTTCTGCCTCCTTTTTGAGAGAGTACGCGACTCCTAGGACCATAATACCGAAGAAGAGAATCATCATGAGCTGGGCGGTTGCCGACAGTCCTGCGAATGCGATTGCCCACATGAGCAGGAAAGTTGCTACCAAATCGAAAACAACGAAAATCAATGCGAACGTATAATACTGGAATCTGAACTGTACGTGCGCATCTCCGATGGGTTCGGATCCACACTCATAGGTCTGCTCCATCCACTCGGTGGGTTTTTCAGGCCTAAGGAACCTTGATACCAACCATGCTAAAGGCGCAAATGCGAATGTTAGTAACGCAACGAACGCCAACGGCATGTAGTACATAATTAGTAACATTGGGGTTTCGCATTGCTTGTTAGTACATAAAGATAAGCACGCCCGCGTTCCTATAATATATTAAGAAAAGGCCCGTAAACAGGTTTTTTGTACTGAATGACGGATTTACTGAGCATGTCGGCTGACATAGGATTCATCGGAGCAGGGAAGATGGCCGAGGCCATGATTGGAGGATTGATAGCCAAAGGCGTATTCCCGAAGGAAAAGATCGCTGCGTGCGCACCCACTCAGAAAACCCGCGATCATATCGCAGAGACATACGGCATCACAATGTACCAGACCGCAAAGGAATTGGTAGATTCATCCAATCTTATAGTTCTGGCTGTAAAACCGAAGCATGTCGACGGCATATTCACGGAGGAGGGCGTGGTCATCGGCAAGGGCAAAACTCTCCTCAGCATAGTAGCCGGATTGACACTGAAAAAGATGAATTCCTATGTGCCAGAAGCTAAAAAGGTCAGGGTAATGCCCAATCATTGCTGCATGGTGCTCGAAGGTGCTATGGGCTACACTTGCGATCCTACCATGACAGATTCTGAGAAAGAAGATATCAAGAAGATACTCTCTGCCGTCGGTCTGGCGGTGGAAGTCCCCGAATCCCAGATGGACGCAGTGACCGGAATCGCGGGAAGCTCCCCTGCATTCATGTATATGGTAATCGACTCCATGGCCGATGCCGGAGTTCTAAACGGGCTCAGCCGCGACCAAGCGGTGAAACTGGCCGCACAATCCATGCTTGGAGCCGCAAAAATGGTGCTTGAGACCGGAAAACATCCCGATCAGCTCAGAGACGAGGTATGCTCCCCCGGCGGAACGACCATCGTCGGCGTCAAGATATTAGAGGACCTCGGACTCCGCTCAGCCATGTCCTCCGCTGTGGACGGAACCATCGAGAAGTCCCGTCAGATGAGCAGCGAGTGAATCATCTGAAAAAAGATTTCAACAAACCTATTCCGACACGGGGTGCGTTGGACCATATCGATCCCGCATCCCAGTCTAGATCCTTTTTGTTCGCTATTGTTGAATTCATCATACGGGTGCCCTCTTCCTTGGTCTCCCACAGGCGGGCTTCCCTCTCTTCCGGATCCTGGATGGTCATGATCTCATCCACTTTATGCATAAGAGATCTGGCGAATTCGGTCCTTTCGCACCTATCGTCCTTCATGGCCTGATCGATGCGCCCAGCCTCATATTCCTTCTGGGCTAGGATAAGAGCGGCGTCGTAGGATACTTCTGCAACATCATCACGGGTCATCCATTTGGTCTCGTATGACAGGACATGCTTCCACGACGGATTGTCCAAGAGTTTCCTGTGATCCTCCAAAGTATGGGCGCGAAGAGTATAACCCCACTTGTCTGGCTCTTCGAATATCCTGCTTCCGGGGTCGACGAAAGGCGCGAACGGAGCGTTGTAGATGAAAAGACCGTCCTCCTTGTTGACCGAGCCCCAAAGCCTTTCCGCTGCCTTAACACTGTATAAGGCGGAATCCCTATCCTGATAAGGCAGACCGTTCATGTAGAAGAGGTCAAACCTGCTGCATCCGTTGCGGAAAGCGGCCGGGATCGTCTTCTCGATGGCCTCATTGGTATAACCCTTGCCGAGTGCCATACGCACTGCCTCGTCATGAGAATCAGGAGAAAACTCTATGGACCAACCGCCCTCGAAGACCGAATCGATCTTCTGGAAGTACTCCGGGGTAGCACCGTTGAACAGCTCTATCACGACATGGTTCTTGATACGATGCTGCTTGCATGCCTCCAGGAACCTCTCTGCGTACCCCATGCTCTGCTGCCTCAGGTCGCCGACTATGAATATCGGGGTGTCGAGGTAAGACTGGATTATGGACATGTCCTCCGCCAGTTTCTCAGGGCTCCTGAAAGCAGGCTTCTTCCTGCAAACCACGGTGCCGTTCGCATAATGGGAGCCTCCGCACTCGGCACAGTTTATCGAGCATCCTCTGACTGTGAACACCGATGAAAGAGGCAGTTTATCCCATCCGTACCAGGGAAGGGCGCCGTTGATGTCCATGTTGCGCATTACGCACTTGATCATGGTCCCGTAATCGAATTTGATATCATCGAGGGATTCCAGAGAATAGGTCACTCTGTTCTCATGCACCTTGCCGTCGGCATCCTTCCATGTGAGATTGGGTACGCTGGAGAGATCCTTCTCGCCTTTGGAGATGGCTTCCATGAGCATGACCGTAGGGACCTCCGTTGTATCCCCTCTCATGACCAGATCGATCTCGGGACGCTCGATGAGCTCCCTGTGGAAATATGATGATGTGAGTCCGCCGAACTCCACCAGGGCATCCGGATGATACTTCTTGACGATCTTGGCCAGCTCGATGGCCCCGTGGGCGTGGGGCATCCAGTGAAGATCGATGGCGAACACCTTCGCATCCAGGCTCTTTATCCTCTTCTCCACATCGAACTTGTCACTCATCAGCATCTGGACCGCGATATTCACTATCCTGGTCCTGAAGCCTGCGGCTTCCAGATGCGATGAGATGGTCATGAACCCTATGGGGTACATCTCGAATACCGGCGATGACGGTATGACATCACTCACTGGTCCGTAGAATATCGGCTTCTTGCGGAAATCGTACACCGAGGGGGCATGCATGAAGATGATGTCCGTTCTCAAGCGTTCACTTCCCGAAACGCCTTTTACGCTGCTGGTATGTCCTGACAGCTCTCAGAAAATCGATGTATCTGAAACCGGGCCAATAGACATCTGAAAAGTACAGTTCTGAATATGCCATCTGCCAGAGTAGGAAATTGGAAATCCTAACCTCACCCGATGTACGCAAGATTAGATCGGGGTCCGGCATATCATTGGTAGATATGCATGAATCGATCATACTCTCGTTGATGTCATCAATATCGATCTCTCCGTTCTTCACCTTGGATGCAATTTCGCGGACAGCATTGACGATGTCCTGCCTTCCGCCGTATGCTACGGCCATCGTGAATACGAAGTTGTCATAATCCTTGGTCATCTCCTCTGCATATTGTATCGATTCGAGCAGATCGTCGGGAAGCATATCCTTGTCGCCGATTATCCTGACCTTGACACGGTGCTTGTGGACTTCCTCGTCATCGGCCAGCTCGCGCAGCGATTTGGCCATCATATCCATGATATAGATGATCTCGTCCTGCTCCCTGCTGAAATTCTCGGTTGAGAAAGCATACACTGTCAGATGCTTGACGCCCAGGTTAAGACACCAGTGAAGGACCTCTTCCAGCTTGTCCCTTCCTAATTTATGGCCCTCGATGGGCTCGGCGTTGAGCACCTCTTTGGCGTATCTGCGGTTTCCGTCCATGATGATGGCAATGTGCCCAGGTATGTCGCCCTCCTTGACCTGCTTCTCCAGCTGCACCTCATAGGTGGCGTAGGCCTTGTCGGTAACTATACGGGGAATTGCCATGCGATCACTCGAAATCTGTAGGTACGCCGGCTGCCTTCTCTCCCATATCGAAGCATCCGATGGCAGCAACCGCGCCGATCACACCCTTATTCTGTCCGAACAGGGATATTATCTGAACTCCGCACTCCTCAGCTACTTTTATGGCATCCTCGGGTTTGTAAAGGACCGTCTTGCAACTCCATCCGAACTCAGACAGCTTCTCCGGGATATCCAGACCCTGGAAGACGGTTAGGATGGCATCCTCGGAATAAGACTCCTTCTTGACGAAATCCACTGCATACTCGATCAATGCCGGGATCTCCGACTCCTTGACCGCAAATGAAATGGCGGTACCGCAGCAGTTGGTGGTCTTATTGGGTGCATTCGGATTGAGCTGTACTATCTTATGCTCGATGAATTTGCCGATAGGGCATTGGGTCCCCAGTTTGAGTCCGGTGACCCATGTCGCACCCTTCTCTTTCGTATCCGTATCGTCGATAGCGATGATCACACGGACCAGTTTGGGGGTGATGATATCCACGTGTGCTACATGGCCTCCTCCCATCTTGAAGTCGTCTGGGTATTCCGTGCGGATCACATCCGGGCAGGCAGGCATGCATGCCCCTATGCCCACAGTCGCTCCGGCCATGGCATACCATGTGGAGCGGACCTCTTCTCCTTCTATCTTGATGGCGCTGATACCCATCGATCCGAGCTGCTGGGAGACAGGACCGAACTTGAGCTCCCCCTCCCCTATGGATGCATCGGTGATCAACATGGTAGACTTCAGTCTGACAGTATTTATGACTCCGCCACTGCGACGCCTGTTGACCGCATCCCACTCGGCCGGACCGACAGAAGAACATGTCTCGATGAATTGAACTCTGCCTGACTTCTCGTCGACCATCGTCAGGAAACGCTTGCAGAACATCCTTCCAGACTTCGCCTGCACCTCTTCGGGCGTTAGAATCTGTACCATCTATCCACCATCACTCTGAATCGTCAGTGCTGTACTCGTCCGGGTCGGCGACGAATATCGCCTCCGGGGGAACGGTCTTGCACAGATAGACAGTGCGTGCCGCCTTTCCGATATCGGAACCCATGTCCATGCAGACATCGGTATCTATGCCCAAAATGATAGGGTCTTCTGTGTGGACCTGTCCGGCACGCATCGCGTCGCCGAAGGTCCTTGAAAGGTGCACCATGGAACGATCTGTGGGTACGATTCCGTTCTCAAGGATGTTCTGGACTTCATCCTCGTTAGTCGGGAAAAAGAGCTCCTCCGGTATATTCTCGCAATCCAGCCTGATGTCCAGCTGGATAGTGTGGCCGTATGTGGCCCTGATCTTTCCGCCGGAAATAACGTATCTTCCTTTGGGATCGGTATCCACAAGAGCCTCGAGATGCCTGATCCTGAGCCAATTCATGCGGGGATACAAATCCTTGATCTTATCCAGGACATCGCGAGTGGAGACGTATCCCTGTTCATTCATTCTGAGGTTGTACTTGCCGTGCCTGAGTATTCCAGCCAAGGTCCTTCCGATTTTCTCAACTTCAAAATCGGACATTATGAACTTTCCTTCTTCCCCGCAGAACGGACAGCGCTCGCTGCGGTAATACCCATGCTCCTCACATTCTCTTATCATGATTTCACCCCTGAGGCCTTCTCAGCCGCCTTGACTGCGTTAGCCATGAGCATACAAATTGTCATAGGCCCCACACCTCCGGGGACCGGTGTTATGGCGGAAGTCTTATCCTTCACATTATCGAAGTCTACATCTCCTACTAGCCTGCCGCCATTGGGACTGGTGGGATCTTCTATCCTGTTGGTGCCCACATCGATGACCACGGCACCCTCCTTGACCATATCCGCCGTTATAAAACGCGGTTTTCCGATGGCCACAATCAGGATATCGGCACGTCTTGTAAAATCCTCAAGATTCTTGGTATGCGAATGGACGACCGTCACGGTCGAGTCCATACCCATTCCTTTCTGCAGAAGCAAAACTGCCGTAGGTTTGCCGACTATGTTGCTGCGGCCCACGACGACCACGTTCTTTCCGTCAGTCTCTATTCCCGACCTGAGAAGCATCTGGTGGATGCCTGCGGGCGTAGCGGGAAGGAAATCCGGATTACCTATCATAAGACGGCCCAGATTGCTGGGATGGAAGCAATCCACATCCTTAGCCGGATCGATAGCTTCAATGACAGCATCTTCGTCGAGTCCTTTCGGCAGCGGAAGCTGGACCAGGAATCCATGGATCGCGGGATCTTCGTTGAGCTCCTTAACCTTGGCCATCAACTCATCCTGTGTCGTATCTGCTGGCATACGGATGATCAGGGATTTCATACCCAGTTCCTCGCACATCTCCCCTTTCTTCCTCACATAAATCTGTGAAGCAGGGTCGTCCCCTACGAGGACTACAGCAAGTCCGGGCGTCACATTCTTGGATTTCAGGTACTCTATCCTTTCTCTGAGTTCGGCGTATATCTCGGCCGAGACATCCTTACCTAAAATGAGCTTGGTCATGGCCCTCACGGTAGCCGACCAACCTTTTGTTGCTATATAATAATAAGGTAAGAGGGCACGTAAAATTACGGGGCGTTCCTGAAAATCCAGCGATATCCGTATACGGTCAGTTCCTCGCCGGCACAAATCGTATCATCCGTGGATACCTTCTCGGCACCCATGTGGTCATAGAATCCGAAATTGCAGTCGGTATCGGTATAAAAGAACACTCCGCTTCTGCCACAGGATTCCGCTATACGGCGTGCTTCATTGAGGATTCTCTTTCCAAGACCCAAGCCCTTACAGTCCTTGCTGACTATCAGCAACCTCAGTTCCGCCCAGTCAGAGCGCTTGTTGCGCTTTGCCGAACGCTCGTAGATATGATGGAGATTTTCGATGTCCGCCTAGCATTCCCCGAATCCGGGATCGTCCTTCACCTGCGCATACACCTCGGCCAGATCACCGGAAGCATCGATAGTGCCCCCTTCCATGTCCCTTAGGACCAGAAGACCCTTTGGCTCCCCGTTCACCAGCATGGTCACCGATGCATTCGCACCGTTTATGCATTCCACGAGGTAATATTCGGCCAGCTTCAGTGCCTTCTCCTGGGAGTACAGACTGAATCTCCACTCATCATCCAGTATCTTGGATAGAGCAGAATAATCCGATCTCTCAGTTGGCCTCATCTCGATTCCCATTAAACCACCAGTATCGAGGGTGTGAAACCCTTATCGATTATACCTGTTATGACGGATTCGACATTGAAAATGTTAGTACGGACCTCACCCTCCGTCAACAGCCCGTTCTCTATGGATTCTACCATATGCCAGGAGTGCGTAGATATCAGCAATTCGCCATCAGATATGGAGGAAGCGAGTTCGATATAGTCCTGCGGACACCTCTTCCCCTCATGCATCGGCCAAAGATATGCCGCTATCGTCTTCCCGTTCCTGTCTCTTCCCTTGGCGACAGGGTGCACAGTAACACTTCTGACATCAAAAATATGCTGTCCTGGCACTCCATATACAGATGAATCATGCCCTATCCCGAGCCTCACCAATTCATCGTACACCCTGTCATCCGTTTGCATGAAAGGGGCACGGAAGCACACGGGTCTCGCGACATTGTCTCTCACTGCCGAATATGCCCTGTCCATGACCTCAGGCAGGTCGTCTATGGCTGTCAGATCCTCATGGTCGTAGCCATGGAATCCGATGCACTGGTCCGCTAAGCATGAACAGTCGACCGTCTCCGCGGTCCTGCCCTCGACGAAGAACGTGCCTTTGATCCCAAGTCCGTCCAGCATATCCATTATCAGTGAGAGTCCCTTTTCCGAGGATCCGAACCTGGGCGCAACCCCATGGCCGCGGTCCTTGGAGCCTGCTGCCGACTGCCCGTCTATGTGGATGTTGGCATCGCGGTCCACATCCACTGTGAATACCAGCCTGTTCGTCATCTCAGCTTGATATCGGAGACCCTCTTGATGAGCATCCCCTCGATATCGAAGGGATTGTTGCTCATGATGTACTCCTTAGCCCTCTTCAGCTTGACCTCGCTCTCGGCGTAGATCGTCAAGAGCTTCTCTCCAGCCTCGACCCTCTGTCCTTTCTTCTTGTAGAGGAACAATCCAGCCCCTTTATCCGAGGGGGAACCCGCAATCTTAGCCGTATTGACTATCTCCTTGTTGTAGATTGCGTGGACATATCCGGAATTGGATGAAACTAGATCGAAAGAGTACTTTCCGGGCTGCAGGTCAGTGGACTTGAGGTTGGGGTCCCCTCCCTGAGCCACCACGATCTCCATGAACTTCTTATGGGCCTCTCCCGACTCCAAGATCTCCTTCGCCTTGGCCATTCCGTTCGTCATCCCGGCCATCTCCAGTATTATACCTGCGCATTCCAGCGCCTTTTCGACGACACTGGCCGGATGGTTGGAACCTTCAAGGATGCTTATGCATTCCCTGGCCTCGAGGTTAGGTCCGATTGCATTGCCTATAGGCTGATCGGCATATGTGATGGCACACTCCACGTGGATCCCTATCTTCTCTCCCAGGCTCATCAGATCACGTGCATAGCCCTTCGCCGCTTCCAGAGTAGGGACCTTGGTGCCCGCACCTGTGGGAATGTCCACCAGAAGGTGCGTAGAGCCTATGGCGACCTTCTTGCTCATTATAGATGCGAGCATCTGCGCCCTCGGGTTAATGCCCAAAGGATGCTCGATCTTGATGACCATATCGTCCACGGGTGCCAGGTTCATCGATCCGCCCCATGAGAACACACCCCCTACATCCTCTACGATGCTCATCAGCCTGGATGCCGGAATCTCCACGTCACAGAATGTCTCGACGAAATCCGATGTCCCGCATGCACTGCTAATCGCACGTGACGAGGTCTTTGGGATCGTAATGCCTACCGCAGCCACTATTGATACGACGATTGGGGTAATCTTGTTCCCCGGGACCCCTCCCAGGCTATGGAAGTCGAAGACCGGTTTCCTGTTGAACTCGATTATATCGCCTGTGTTGGCGATTGCCAAGGTGAAATCGGCTATCTCGTCGATATCCATCCCGTTGATGTACAGAGCGGTCAGCCATGCAGATATCTCGATTCTTGATAGTCTGTTCTCCAGAATGTCTCTCACGATATCGTTGATCTCATCCTTGCTCAGCTTTTCTCCGTCCATCTTCTTGCGGATGAAACGAACGGATTCCGGAGGGTGGGTGAATATGATCTCCACCGTACCGTCCTTCCCTACGCCGGTCTTTTCGAGGATGGATGTCGGAATGATGGCAGTTCCCGGTTCCACCATGTCTTCGGAATGGAATGCCAGTGCGATAGTGGAACGCTCTCCGGAGATCATGACACGGTCACCCTCCTTCACACCAAGTTTGATACAATCCTCAGAGTCCAGCAGAATAAGCGGCTCCGAAGCATGCACATCGTATTTTTTGACCTTGAAAATCATTTGGATCCCCACATTTCCAATGCTGTTGCCAGTTCCTTATGGTCCTTGGCATATTCTTCCTTTGGGATTCCGGCATACACTGCATCGACTGCTTGGCTCATCGCCATCGCCCCTGCCCTGACACCTCCTGGGTGCCCTGCGACCCCGCCGCCGGCCTGTATCTGCACGTTGAATCCCGATTTCTTGACTATGTCCTCGACTATTCCGGGATAGACTCCGCCTGAACAGACAGGCATGACCGTCCTGTAGGGTACATCGCTGCCCAGACATGCTGTGAGGTTGCTGTCTTCCTTGGTGCTTCCAGACATCTTCCCTACGCCCAGGGTTCCGATGTGGAGTGCATCTCCTCCGCACATCCTGACCAGCTTGGTCAGCGGAAGCATCGCCACTCCGTGGAGCGGATCCTTGGTGAACGCCCCATGCATCGTCCTGTGGACATGTATGGGGACCTTGATAGATGGATCCTCTGCTATCGCCTGGACCGCGCCGAATCCGCATGTGATGACGTCTACCATGATCTCTCTCGCACCCCACTCCTGGACCTTCTCGGCCAATTCGACGATCTTGTCGCCACGGGTACTGACGTTGATGGCATGCATCATCTTGTGGCCCTCGCTCTCCAATCTGTCAAGCGCCTCCGCGACCGCAATCGTCCTGTCCTCAATGGGGCAGAACTTCTGATCCACAAGGGTCTCGTCGTCCTTCGAGTTCGTAAGACCTCCTGAACCTGCCTCGTAAACGTATTTCGCCGTATTCTTGGCATCGAGCCCTATCTTGGGCTTGACTATTGTACCGACAAGAGGTTTCTCGGGACGATCCAGCGCCTTCCTTATACCATCGGCGCCGAACTTGGGGCCTTTGAACTGATCGAGTATCTCCTTGGGGAATGTCACATCCTCCAGCCTGACCCCTTTCAGTGCACCCAATCCGAACAGGTTCCCTGCAATGACGCTCAGGATCTGCGGGACTGCTCCCACCTCTATGCTGAAATCCTCAGCCGGGAACTCCACTATGATCTGATCTCCTGAGATGTCAACTACCCTGGCCCCCAGGCTGTTGAAGATCTCGGTATTGAGCGTGGAGATCCCTGTCCATGTTCCCGTAGACTGTTCCGCCGCAATGGCCTCTGCCGCCTTCTCCATGGGAAGGTCGGTGGTCACACGGTATTTGCAGACTACGTACTTGTCCTGATCAACAGGCTCACCCAAGTGCAGATATGAATCCATTTTCTCACTCCGTCATCAACTCTGTTCCGAATTTCCTTTGCATCACATCATATACCGATCCGGGGGAAATCAGCCCGACCTCGGTTATTATGCCGTCGATATAGTACGACGGCGTCACATCGAACACCGGATTGTATACCTTGACAGAATCTGGTATCTCTCCCGGCCTGACTACCTCAGATATCTCGCGCTCCTCGATCTTCACCAGGTCGCCCTGCAAAGATAAAGGTGAGAACTTGTAGGTCTCGCTGCAGACGTAGAACTGCACTCTGGCCTCATGGGCCGCCATGGCGACCTGTGAGGTCCCTATCTTGTTGACAAGATCGCCCTGGGATGTTATCGTATCTGCTCCTACGAACACCTTGTCCACGTCTTTCATCACCAGACGGACCGCGCTGTCGATGATCAGGGTCGTGTCCACGCCTTCCTTCGCGAGATCGTTGACGGTCAGTATCCCCTGCCTCCAGGGACGGGATTCGGTGGCGAAGACCTTGATATCCTTCCCCTGCCTGTGCGCTTCTGCAATGACGCCTATGGCAACGCTGCTGTTGCAGTGAGTCATTATGACGTCTCCATCCTCCACCCTTTTGGCACCGATGCGCGCAATCGTCCTGACCGCTTCCTCCGACTCCTTTACGAACTCCTCCGCATTCCGGATCAGAAGCTCCCTGGCGTCATCCACACGATCTACCTGATTAACTCCCCTGGCCGCCGCCTGAACCCCGTTCCAGAGAGAGACAGCAGTAGGCCTTGAATCCAAAAGGACCCTCATAGCCTCATCCAGGTCCTTCCTGAAATCTGTATAATCGCTTCCTGTGTAGTTCTTGGCGAAAGTGCCTACAGCACGGGCGCCGGCCCTAGCTATCCTACCTGCTCCGCGTATCTTCATATCGCGGATTTCCTGAGCCGTCGAAACTACATCCTGGTCCATGGTCGGGTATCAGGAACTATCGATAAGAACGTTGAGGTGCACTTCACTTCAGGTTCGGAGCACCGTGTCTCTCACGAGCCTGCGTGCCTCATCCAGACCGAAGGTGAGATAGACGGCTGCGATAAGGGCCTCGAAACAGTCGGCGCGCATGTTCTCCTCTATGGATCTGCCGTTCTTCAGGTGTCCATTCCCCACCCTCATGACGGAATCGATATCGGGACCGTTCTCCATTATCCTCTGCGACAGCATACGGTTGGCCACCTTGTCCTGCTTGTAGTCGGTCATCGGACCCTCCGTCAGGTCTGTATCCTTGTAAACATGTTCACACACAAGGAACTCCAGAACGGCATCACCGAGGAACTCCAAACGTTCATAGGAAGGTATCTTCCTGGGCGGATCCATATCGGCAGCCTCATTGGAATAGCTGTCGTGAGTAAGAGCCTCACAGAAAAGAGCCAGCTGATCCTCTTTCAGCCCCCTGTAACAAAACGGGGGCTTTGCCAGGAACTCGCGAACGTTCTTCTCGAAATCCGATTCCATGCTACCTCCATCCTGTAATCGGTATAAAAGGAATGGACTGCGGACCTGAATCTATTTTACCACGTTTCAGATACGGCTGAACATGAAACAGGTCGGCACCGTAAGGATAGACACAGAGAGGCTTGCCCTCCGCCGTTTCAGGGAATCCGACGCTCAGGAGCTCTTCGACAATTACGGTTCGGACCCCGAAGTGGGAAGGTTCATATCTTTCCACCCCACCTCCAGCCTGGAAGGTGCCAAAGACTTCATAGATATGCACATCCAGATGTATTAGTGCAACCCGGATTTCTACGGATGGGCCATCACCATTGACGGGGTGGTAATAGGTTCTATAGGGCTGTTCGATATCGACCACGACTCAGATTCCTGCGAAATCGGGTACAGCCTGGGCAGCAGATGGTGGGGAAAGGGCTACGCCACAGAGGCTGTTGAGGCCGTACTGGACTACGCCTTCAGAGAACTGTATGCTCACCGTGTGCAGGCCACATATCATCCTTACAATATCGGTTCGAAGAGGGTTCTGGAGAAGTGCGGCATGAAGTACGAAGGTGTCATGAGGGATGCCCAGAGGAATCCGGACGGCTCGTTTTCCAATCTAATCATATGTGCCAGGCTCTCAAGTGACTGAACATTTCAAACTATCATTCCTTGTATAGACTCCATCTGACCGAACATAGAATATTAGTAAATGAGAGTGTATCGGAAGGGCATGCCCGGCAAGAAACGCGTAAGGATGAGAGGAGTAAAGCACACTTCCAAGAAACTGGAAGAGGACCTTTTGGAACGCTCCAGGAACCTCGCGGACAATCCCAGTCTCATAAGGCCCCAATGCGCAGGGAACTGCAGAAAATGCGCCTTCGATAAGGTTTTCAAGAGCATCGACTCTCTGCAGAAGGTACGCAACAACCCCGACGCACTGGTCAGAGAGGCCAGCAAGATATTCAATGACGATATCACCAAGGCCTACGCAGGCACCATCTCGCTGGCTGCCGCAGGCTCAGTACCTCTCTTGGCAAGTGCCAATCTGGGCGGAGAGGTCGTATCCTATGCGGTAAGGGGAAGCGTCGGCGCCGACAAGCTGATCGGATGTCAGTACTACACCGATCCGAAGATCAGGCTGCTGCTTTTCAACCAGTTCATAAAGAAGAACAATCTCCATCTGTACTCTTTTGAGGATACCATGGTGTGCTCGGACAAGTTCAACATGCCCGAGGACTACCTTTACGACACATTCTGGGAGACTCCATACGAGTTCCCAGATGATGGCCTTGAATGCGGCCATGAGGCTTCGGCCGTTCTGGAGATCGAGATCAAATCTCTCGGAGAGACCATCAGGATATGCGAGAGCTGTACCAAGAACATCTCTACACTCCAGTTCCTCATGTCCAGGATCTCATGCAACGATCCGCTGAAGGACGTTTCTGTACGCGTCAGACACAAATATCATACCGAAGACGAGAGCGATTACGAGGAGATCACCGGTGACAAGCTCAAAGAGTACATGATCGGCAAGATCACAGATTCATCCCTTGTGAGCGAAGTCAAAAGATCGAAGCTTGGGAACCTGAGGGAGAACACCACCGCCACATACATCATCGGGACCAAGAACTACGGTTCGAACCTCGATGCATTCATTGCAGATCTCAGCGGAAACGAGAAGATACTGGAACTTCTGAAGGTATTCCTTCAGGACAATCCCAGGACCATAATCATCAAGAATGCCAAGGACACAGATGTCCTCTCGGCCATCTGGGAGGAGGATTGGAAGGACCTCATCGCATACTACACCGATGATGCAACATCGGAGAAGATGGGCGATCAGTCCAGAACACCTGCACTTCAGGCCCTCGAATCCGCTAACACGATATACATCTCCGCATCAGTCGTGGATGCGCTTCCAGTATTCAGCAAACCCGGACCCATGACAATGCTCGCAGATACTCTGGCCAAAGCAGCCAAGGTCGGTGGAGAGCCTATGCTATCCAAGACCGTTCAGAATGCGGGATTCAAGAACAACAAATCGCGCAGCCTCGCTGCCTCGTTCCTGCTTGCAATGGGTGTAACTGAGATACCGATAAAGCTCAGCAAGGAGGAGAGGGAGTTTGCGGATTATCTCACCCCGTTCGCAAAAGCTGTTATAACGGCAAACGGTGACAAATACCGCGAGACCATGAACACCCTGCTCACTGCATCGGGCTCTGGCGAAAAGGTCTGATACGGACATCAGCGACGTAATGGGATACCGAAGGGGCGTACGATTTCACTTCATGCACCCTGAGGATCTCATACCCTTCCTCGCCGCAGTTGGAATCGAACACCGAACGGATCCTGTCCATATACTCGTTCACATAGAATGTATCATGGTAATGTATTATCCCGCCCGGACGAATCATAGAGAGTGCCTTTGGAACAAAGTCCGAAGTCGTCTGGACGTAACCCATCAATATACGGTCTGCGAAGTGTCTGCCCAGAAGGCTCCTGTTATCAGATAGGATGGGGATGACCTTATCAGAGAGCTCATTGTCTATTATATTACGGCAGAGGAAGCGATACGATTCAGGATTCTTCTCACATGCGAACACACGTCTTGCTCCCGAATACTTCGCCAGGGGCAGTGTGAAATAGCCGATGCCGGCGAACATATCCACAACAGTCTCCCCGGTGCAGTCGAGCTGGCGCATACGCATGCGCTCGTCCGTGTTTCCGGAAGCGAACATCACCTTCGTGACATCGAATCCGTATCTGATACCGTTCTCCAGGCGTACCGATTCCGTCTCGGTGCCGTAGATGATCTCCATGCTGGGCTGTCTGAACTCCCCTGAGACACCTCTGACATCCGCACATACGGTCTTCGCTCCCAGGACCTGAGCGTAGGTACGACCTATGATATCCTTGAAAGGCTCGCATTCCGGCACCATCCTTACAATGACTATATCCCCCACATACTCCCACTTCTCCGGAACGATATCGACCAGCTCCGGATATGAGGATAGTATATCGTGGATCTTCTCCTGGGGGCTGCGGCGGTCCAACGTATGGGCATCGCCTTCTAAGGTATCGAGGCCCATTGCTCTAACCTTATCAAGATGCTCCGGCAGAATCGGGACGTAACGGAAAGAATCATCCTTGCCTATCTTCGCGTGGAGATCCACGTATTCTTTCGACATCAGATCGCGTATGATCGGACCCGCCTCTTCGGTCGGGATCCTTGCGAATACGACTCTTTTCATCTCAGAGTCCTCAGATAAATCGGAATACCGGAGAGGACGGCCTTGGGACTGGACATAACCACTTTCATAGCATCCGAGGGGTGGTCTATATCGAGATCGTTCAGTGCAGGGACCATATCGTTCTTCATTATGTAGTCATAGATGCTATTAAGTCCATCATCTGTAAGCCTTTTGAACTTCCTTCTGATCCCATAGGAGCGGTTGAGCTCCTTGATGAAATCGTTGTTGCATTCCCTGGTGTATTCCGACAGGTCCTTCGAGGTCAGAGTGTCACTGTCCAGACAGTTCGAGAGAACCTTCACCAGATGTTCGTTAGCCTTCATTCCCGGATAAAGTCCTCCGCCGGAGAGAGGCTTAACGAATCCTGCCGCATCCCCTGTGAGGAGGCATCTGTCACCGCAGAGGAACGGACGGCCTCCCAGCGGGATCTTACCTGAGAATACCCTCAGGACCTTGTTATGGACCCCTTTGTCTATGAGTATCTGGGTCAGATAATCGGACGGTACCCCCGCCTCCCATGAACAGCACACCCCTATACGGGTGAAATCACCGCAGGGAATCTGCCATGCGAAGAAACCAGGCGCCACGTTATTACCGACCATGACCTTAAACGTATCCTGATCGTCCATCACCATATCGATATCGGCCTGTATCCCGCGCACGAACTCCTTGGGTCTGTTTTCCCCCATCGACATGGCCACAGCGGATGATGCGCCGTCGGCACCGATGATGGTCCTGGCCTTGTATGTGGCGTTCTCCGTATCCACATAGACGCAATCCTTCAGCGTATGGGACACATATTTGGTGGAATATGAGAATCTTGCACCGGCGCGCGCTGCCGCCTCTGCCATCTTCATATCCATATCCACACGGTCGACTGCCAGCGCTTTGACCTTGTCGGAACGGACGATGATTGATTTGCCGTTCGGAAAGATGAACTCCGCGCCGTGGAACGTACCGAGTATATGGGGCTTGACGCCGGTCATCTTCAGAGTCTCCTCCGTGATGAGCCCCGCGCAATGCTGAGGAAGCCCCGGGACTTTATGGTTCTCCATGACCAGCACGTCATACCCTTTGCTGGCCATGGACCTCGCTGCCAATGTTCCGGTCGGTCCGGCACCGACCACGATCACGTCCTGCATCTGACCTCAGTTCTTCTTGGACTTCTCGTAATCCGCAATGAACTTCTGGATTCCCTCATCGGTCTTAGGGTGACTGACCATCTTCTTGAGGGTATCGTAGGGGATCGTTGCTATATCGCAGGCGTCCAGTGCTGCTTCGAGCACATGGTTGGGTCCGCGTATCGAAGCTGCAATGACCTCTGTATCATACCCGTAGTTCTCGAAGATCGTCATGATCTGCGATACGAGATCTCCTCCGAACTGACCGATATCGTCGAGACGTCCGATGAACGGGGATACGAATGCTGCTCCGGCCTTCGCTGCAAGAAGGGCCTGGAGAGGCGAGAAGATGAGTGTGACATTGACCTTGATTCCCTCTGATGAAAGAATCTTGGTCGCCTTAAGGGTCTCAACGCACATAGGCAGTTTGACATTGATGTTGGGATGGATCTTAGCGAGCTCGCGTCCCTCTTTCACCATCTCGTCACAGGTCATGGACATCGCTTCTGCGGAGATGGGCCCGTCGACGACCTCTGCAATCTCCCTAACACGGGTCCTGACGTCTACGCCTTCCTTGGCGATGAGGCTGGGGTTAGTGGTCACTCCGTCCAGGATTCCCCAGCTGTTGATTTCCTTGATCATATCCAAATTCGCTGTGTCAATGAAGATTTTCATGTTCAACCCTTCCTTGAAATTGATTTCTTCGCGGCATCATAGATATCCGCTGCTGTAAGTCCGTATTTCACCATGAGGTCCGCAGGATTTCCGGATTCACCGAAGGTATCCTTCGTTCCGACCCTTTCGAGCGGTGCGCATATGCTTCCGCTGAGCGTCTCAGCGACCGCGGATCCAAGACCTCCTATGATGCTGTGCTCCTCTGCGGTGACGCAGCATCCTGTTTTCTTGACTGATTCGATGATCGCTTCCTCATCAAGAGGTTTGATCGTCGACATATTGATGACCTCTGCCGAGATTCCTTCGGCCCTGAGCTTCTCCGCCGCTTCCAGACAGAATGATACCATCTGTCCGCAGCCGATGATTGTCACATCGTTCCCTTCCTGGAGAACCGTTGCCTTCCCGATCCTGAACTCGACTCCCTCATTGAGTATCGTAGGGAAGTCGGCACGGCCCATCCTCATATAGGCAGGTCCGTCGTATGCTGCCAGCGCTTTGGTGGCTGCGAATGCCTCGTAGGCATCCGCAGGTGCGACCACGACCATGTTGGGCAGTGAGCGCATAATCGATATGTCCTCAAGAGCCTGATGCGATGCACCGTCCTCTCCCACGCTGATACCGCAATGGGTAGCGACTATCTTGACATTCGTTTTGGGATATGCCACTCCGAGCCTGATCTGCTCCCAGCACCTGCCGGTGGCGAAGACACCGAACGTGGACGCGAACACTGTCTTACCGGATGCTGCTAGACCTGCAGCGATGCCGATCATGTTCTGCTCCGCAATGCCCACCTCCACGAACCTCTCTGGACATACCTTCTGGAAATCGGATGTCTTGGTGGAACCGGCGAGGTCCGCGTCCATGACGACGACCTTGGGATCCTCAGCGGCGAGCTCAGCAAGAGCCTTCCCGTAGTAGCTGCGCTGTGCAAGTCTCGATCCTGTCATTGGATGACCTCCCTGAGTTCCTCGACGGCCTTCTGAAATTCCTCGTCATTGCATGCCTTTCCGTGGAAACCTGCATTGTTCTCCATGAACGAGACCCCCTTTCCTTTGACCGTCTTCATTATGATTACGGTAGGCTTGGATTTTGCCTTGTAGGCCTTGTCCAGAGCCTCCAGGATCTGACGCATGTTGTGCCCGTCTATTATGATGACCTGCCATCCGAAAGCGCTCCACTTCTCGGGGAACGGCTCCAGTCCGACAGCGTTCTCTGTGTCACCTGTGATCTGCAGCCTGTTGCGGTCGACTATGGCGATGAGGTTGGTGAGCTTGTTCTGGCGGGCGAACATTGCCGCCTCCCAGTTCTGACCCTCCTGCATCTCCCCGTCTCCCAGCATGCAGATTGTCTTGTACTCCTTTCCGTCCATCTTACCGGCTAATGCGATTCCGCAGGCCATGCTGAGTCCCTGCCCCAGGGATCCGGTCGACATCTCCACTCCGGGAACCTTCCCGCGTACGGGGTGTCCCTGGAGTTTGGATCCCATCTTTCTCAACGTCAGGAGATCTTCAATCGGAAAATAACCTGATTCCGCCAGAGCGGCGTACAGTATCGGTGCGACGTGGCCTTTCGAAAGGACGAATCTATCCCTGTCCTCCCAAGAAGGATTCTGCGGGTCATGCTTCATGACCCCGAAATAGAGCGCTGCCATCATATCGGCTGCCGAGAGCGAACCTCCGGGGTGTCCCGAATGGGCTACGTATGTCATCTCTATGACATGGAGCCTCAGCTTGTTCGCAATGTTTTCCAGCTCTGCCGCGGTTGGACACTCCATCGTCTCACTCGCTCTCGATCCTGGGAGCCAGAAGGTAGCTGACCTCGGCTGCCCCGCCTGCCAGTGAGAACACGAGTTTCACCGGGTAATCGTTGTCAAGCTCAATGTTGACCTGCGTTCCCGTGGGGATTGCCTTGATGATGTTGGCCAAATACTCCGGAGGGAACATGCTGCACACATCTGTATCGGTTGTGATCTTCGCTGCAGTGGAGTCCAGCTTGAGACTGACTGAATCTGTGTCGCCCTCGCATGAGAGCTCGAAGAACTCCGGCCCTGCTTTGAGTGTAATATGGTCCGAGATAGACTCCACTGCACGGATTCCCTTCTGCAGCTCCTCGATCGGGACGGCGATGTTGGCCGTGAGGTTGAGCTGGGGGACCTTGGGATCCGTCATTCCGGTGGTATCGATAAGACTCATGCGCCTGGTGATGTTGCCTACCTTAAAGACGAGCTTTCCGGTGGAGTCGTCCTGCTCCATCTTGATTGTCTCTCCGGCTCCTGCGAGTTTCAGAACCCCTTTCACCTTGTCGAGATCGAGCCCGAGCTCCGTGTCCTCGGCTGAATAGGACTCGAAAGCACTCTTGGTGATGTTCATCTCGATCATTGCTACGTGTGCGGCATCCACGGCCTTCAGGGTCATCCCCTCCGGTTTGATGGTGAACTTTACCTCATCAATAAGTGTAGAGATTATGTTCACGAGACCTTTGAGGGTATCGGATTTCAACTCTGCGCTGAACATCTGAATCGCCTCAGTACTCTCTCCATGAGTGGTTGCACTTACAGCAGCGGTAAATCCTCGTCTCAGGTTCATCAGCAGAACGAGTCTGCCTGATAACGAAGAACGCTTCGGAGTGCCCGCACTCCGGACAGGGGATGCGTGTCTTGGGAAGGGTGGCGACGTTCTCGGTTATGACCGTTGTCTCCTTCTCCTTGGCATCCGTCTTTATTACCTCGGCCTTTCCACCGATATCCTTGGTGGCGCCGCATGAATTGCAAACATACTTCCCGTCCTTCGGGAACATCATAGAGCCGCATGAACAGAACATTTAATCAGCCTCTTGAGACTGCATCGACTGCCTGTATTTTAACGTTGACGCGCGCACTTAATATAGAAAGGACAAGGGGTTTAAGAGGGGGTGTCCCCCCTCGCTTGAAAATCATTTCTTAGCCGGTTTCTTCTTCTTTTTAGCGGCTTTCTGAGCACGGATGTTGGCCTTGACTGCGGCCGCAATCTCGTTACCCTGGTCGAGTCCGTCGGTGATGGTGTTGATATCGTATCTGATGATCACCCATCCGTCTTCCTCGAGCTTGGCATCGTTGGTCTTGTCGAACTCAGCAGGATCCTGGACGTATACGGCCACCTTTCCCTTGACGAATGCGACGGGAATGTGGTACTCTCCGTAGTCCCTCCTGCACCTCAGACCCTTGTTCCAAGCTGCCCTCCTGACGAGTGCCTCGGGTGAGTAGTCGGTGAAGGTATCCTCGAGGATCTCCTCCTCTTCTCCCTCATCTTCCTCTTCCTCGTCGGCGACTGCCGCTGCTGCGACCGCGGCTCCGGCAGCTGCTGCTGCGGCGGCCTCTGCGGGTGCCTCCTCTGCAGGTACGGGTGCGGGCGTCTCCTCTGCGGGAGCAGGTTCCTCGACAGGAGCCGGTTCGGGTTCTGGCTCTGCTGCTGCAGGCTCCTCCTTCACAGGCTCTTCCTTTACGAGTTCCTCTTTGGCGAGCTCTTCTTTTGCCAGTTCCTCTGCGGGTGCAGGCTCCTCGACGGGTGCGGGTGCCTCCTCTACAGGTGCAGGTTCTTCCTTTGCAGGCTCTGCCTCCGTGGCTGCAACTGCAGCTCCGGTCGCAGCACCTGCGGCTGCTGCCTTGTTGGCATCCTTGGACGAGACGAGCTTGGACATGAAGTCGTTATTGGGCTTCTCCTCCTTCTTAGCCTCGGCTGGAGCGGGCTTCTCGGCAGGCTTCTCCTCTGCCTTGGGGGCATCTTTCTTGTGAGCTTCTTTGTGAGCCTCTAGCTTCTCATGCCTCTCCTGTTTCTCCTGCTCCTTCTTGGCCTGCTCTTCCTTCTTGGCCTGCTCCTTCTTGTGAGCTTCGAGCTTCTCCTGCTTATTCTGCTGCTTCTTCTCCTCTTCCTTCTTCTTCGCCTGCTCCTTCTGAGCCCTCTTGGCGGACTTCCTCTCGGGATCGATCTCGGTCTTAGCAGCGGGCGATGCGAGCGCCGTCATGCTGAGTCCGAGAGCTGCCGCAAGCCAGAATCCGATAACGAGAACTGCTGCAGAAGCAGAGATTTCAATGCTCTCGTTCATGAACATCAGAACGAGGAAAACGATTTCCAAAGCCATGAAGATGATGTTTATGTCCATGAGGCCTCTCATGCCCCTGACCCACTCGGCCCCTACGCTTGCGAGCATAGCGGCGGCCGCGACTCCGGAGAGGATCTTGAGGACCAGGACGTAATCCATGTCAGCGTCGATCATGAACTTCGCCCCGACACCCACCGCTCCCAGAACGATGATGAGTAAGGCTGCGATCTTCTCAATGAACTTGCCTTCTTTCAGCAGTAGGAGTATTCCAGCAAGAATTGCCAACACTCCCGCTCCCAAAACAAAGTACTGAGCGGTAGAAGTGAATACACCCGTATCAGAACTGTCGTTCTTTGCGAGTATCATCACGAAAGCCGCTATGATGAATAGGACTGCAGAGAGCAGACCTACGTAATTTCCATATTTGCTAGCGGATGTTCCCATGGTGGAATGAATCTTTTTTAAAGGATATAACGGTTTGTGATGTGTGGCTCATATTAATTTACCAAATACATCCAAATGAGCCAGCATACAATAATACATGTGCCAGACATTTTTAATTATATCTTCATTAAAATACGAATACAGCTTAGGTTTATATATTATACATAAATAGGGAAAACCACTCTTATAATACGGGGCTCGCGGAGGCCCTGTATCATCATCACGGTCAAGGAAGGAGATTCCTTCTTTCACAAAGTCCTCCAAGTGGAGGCAATATACGAAAAGGAGCCTAACACAATGAAAATGAAGTGTAAATTCCTGGGCGGTGCCGATATGGTCGGACGCATGGGGATGACTATGGAAGGAGACGGGATGACCGCTCTGATAGAGTACGGCCTCAGTCCCACAAAACCTCCTGAGTATCCTCTGCCCGCACCACGTATCGACTATGCGTTCCTTACGCATTCACACCTGGATCACTGCGGTATGATGCCACAGATCTGCGGTAAGAATGAATGCGACCTCTTCACGACACCGCTGTCGGCGGAGATATCGGAACTCATGATGTACGACACGCTCAAGATAGCAAAAGCAGAGGATTACCCCCAGCCGTACACCACCGGAGACATCGAAAGAACCATGAAATCGGTGGTCCCGATGACGTTCAAAGACCAAATAACGATCAACCACATCGATGTGACCATGCTCGATGCAGGGCACATCCCCGGAGCCGCAATGTTCCAATTCGACAAAGATGTTTCTACGATATACTCGGGAGATATCCACACAGAGCCCCAGAGGCTCGTCGGAGGAGCAAGGCCGACCGACTGTACCAATCTCTTCATCGAGGGCACATACGGAGGACGCAACCACCCCGACAGAAAGACAACGGAAGAAGCGTTCATCGCCAAAATCGAGGAAGTTCTTGACCGTGGCGGGAAAGTCCTCATCCCCTGCTTCGCGGTCGGAAGGACACAGGAGATCATGCTCCTGCTGAGGAACCTCGGCTACGAGATGTGGGTGGACGGAATGGGAAGGTCTGTAACCCGCCTGTTCCTCGACTATCCCGAATATATCAGGGACGTCAAACACCTGAAAGCAGCAAAGAGGAAGTTTAACGAGGTAAGAAACGCCAACTCCAGGCTCTCCGCCATAAAGGGCGAGATCATAGTCACCACCGGAGGAATGCTGGACGGAGGTCCCGTTCTCGGATATCTCAATGCAATCAAGGACGATCCCAAGAGCGCCATCCTGCTGGTCGGCTACCAAGCCGAAGATACCAACGGAAGGATGTTAATGGAGGAACACTGCGTGAAGATCGACGGCGAGATCGTGAACATCTCGTGCGAACTCCAGAAGTACGACTTCTCGGCACATGCCGACCACACCCAGATTGTGAACTTCATCAGAGAGTGCAATCCAGACAACGTGATCATCATGCACTCCGAGGCCCGTGAGGCTTTCCTGCCCGATCTCGAGGGCGACTTCAACGTCATCCTCCCGAACACAG
Organism: Thermoplasmata archaeon; assembly: GCA_015063235.1. Classification (GTDB taxonomy): domain Archaea; phylum Thermoplasmatota; class Thermoplasmata; order Methanomassiliicoccales; family Methanomethylophilaceae; genus Methanoprimaticola. The sequence goes on from SUSW01000022.1 coordinate 98,537, forward strand.
GCGAAGAATTCGATCTGGAATTCTGAAACTGCAAGCCGGCCTCCGGGCAATCCGGAGGCCTGGCATCCACCATCCTTGTTTATACTGAGTAACCGTTACACGAAATTATGTCGCTCAATCTGGAAGAGTACACATGCGAATTCTGCGGAGGACCGTGCAAGAACGTCATCTACGCTGCGTTCGTCTGCGATAATCCGGAATGCATAGAGAAAGCAAGGGTGGCCCGCGGCGGTCCCGGCGGCCATATGAAAAGGAAAGCTGAGGGCAAACCCATAATCCCTCAGGATCTCGAAGAGGCCATCGAGGATAATAAACGCGTCTAATCCTTAACATTCAAGGGGCACGTGCCCCTTCAATTTTCGACCCAGAGCTCACCGACGAAGTTGGACCACTCCAAAAGCTTCTGAAAAGGAGGAACGTCCAACATATCCGATGTCAGAAGAACCTTCTCACAGAATGCAGATATCTCGAACAGCGTGTCTCTGGTCTGTTCGTCCAGATGACCTTCATCAAAGGCCCTGTTGATAAGCGGGTCTAAAGGGCCGATCACCCTCTTCTCACCCAATTTCTTCAAGAGCTTCTGCTCTAGTTTTGTCCTGAGCTGTGTGGCAATGCTTCTCGCTTTGAGGCTGTTGTAAGGGATGTCCGACATACGATCTGCCGGACCATTGGCGCCGGATAATATCAACGTTGATATTAGATTATTGGAATGATAAGAGGTGGCCGGTCCGGGGGGCCGGCCGGTTTAAGTTTCAGTGCCTGAACACACGGCAGCCGGTGAAGACCATCGCCATATTATGCTCGTTGGCAGCATCGATGACCTCCTGGTCCCTGATACTTCCTCCGGGCTGGATGATCGCCGTGACACCTGCCTTGGCAGCCTCGTCGACTCCGTCCCTGAAAGGGAAGAAAGCATCGGATGCCATGACGCATCCCTCTGTGGGCTCGTTGGCCTTCATGGTGGCGATCTTGGCGGAATCCACGCGGCTCATCTGTCCTGCACCGATTCCGACCGCACGCTCTCCCTTGACGTAAACGACAGCATTGGATGTGACATGCTTGGCGAGCTTCCATGCAAAGAGCAGAGAGTGGACCTCCTCCTCAGTAGGTGCACGTTTGGTGATGACCTTCAGGTTCTTGGGATCGACCAGAACATCCTCGTCGGTCTGCACGAGCATTCCGCCCTGGACCTTCTTCATCTTGTATTCTCTGACCCTCTCGGAAGGTCCGATGGGGCAGTTGGTCCTCAAAAGGCGGATGTTCTTCTTGGCCTCCATGATCTCCACTGCACCCTCCTCGAACTCGGGACAGAGGACAGCCTCCACGAAGTATTTGGAGATCATCTCCGCGCATTCCTTCGTACAGGGCCTGTTGAGACAGATGACACATCCGAATGCTGAAAGGGGATCGACGTTGTATGCCGTCTCGAATGCTTCGTAGATTGTATCCGCGGAAGCGAGACCGCAAGGGTTCGTGTGCTTCATGACGACGGCTGTGGGCTTCTCGAAGTCCATACAGATGTCCAGAGCCTTATCGAGGTCAAGAATGTTGTTGTAGGACAGTTCCTTACCCCAGAGGCACTCTGCCTTGGCGACTGTGGGTCCGGGTGTGAAGGGATCCTTGTAGAAGGCTGCCTTCTGATTGGGATTCTCTCCGTACCTGAGCTCCTGCACCTTCTCCAAAGGGATGGGGAAGGATTCGGGGAAGTCTCCGATGAACCTCTTTTTCATCTGCGATGCAATCATTGCATCGTAGTTGGCGGTTGCGATGAATGCGTCCGCCATGAGCTTCTCGTGGAGCTCCAGACTGAGCTCTCCCTTCTCCTTGAGCTGTGCGATGATCTCAGGATACTGGGAAGGATCTGTAACGACTGCGACTGATTGATAGTTCTTGGCGGCCGCACGGATCATGCTGGGACCGCCGATGTCGATGTTCTCTACTATGTCTTCGAACTCAACTCCCGGTTTCAAAACGGTCTGCTTGAATGGATACAGGTTAATGACCACCATGTCAATAGGTTCGATACCTTTGTCCTTGATGGCTCTCATGTGATCAGGGATATCCCTGCGGGCAAGGATACCTGCGTGGACTTTGGGATGAAGTGTCTTGACACGGCCGTCGAGCATCTCGGGGAATCCTGTTACGTCGGAAACCTCTGTGACCTTAATACCGTTCTCTTTCAGAAGCTTGAATGTTCCGCCTGTGGAGATGATGTCCACGCCGGAAGCTGCAAGCTCCTTCGCGAAGTCCACTATCCCGTTCTTGTCGGAAACGCTGATTACTGCCCTTTTAATCTTAGCCAGATGCACACCCCCTCGTATAGAGGAAATGCATACCTTGTATGCATTTTGAGAATCAAATGATTACATATAAGAGTTGCACCGGGCCCTCCATAGTGCCGCTTGAAAGGCAATCCGAATATGCCCCCTCCCTGTCTGCTTCGGCCCTCTGAGCATCCGTGTTTCAGCCCGTTTTTGATATTTGCACCTCGTCGACCCCCAGAAACAGTAAGTTCGACAACCGTCATGTTCGAAGGACCCCCTGCACTTTTCATGATACATAGAATCAGCAACAAGCCAGTATCGATTCTTATGGCGCAAATACCCTTCGAAGTGTGGTGACCTGATAATCTGACTATTACAACGGTCATTACGTCTGAAGATTCAGACAATCCTTAGATCTCCCCTTATCCTCAGTCATATCCAAAACTGTAAGGAAACTGCGAACTCTGCACGGTCGCCAAGATCGCATAGTTCGGCCTATATGATTCTAAGAGCCATCACTATCTGGAATGACGACATGGCTTCGGATTCGGTATGATCGATCAGAGTGGCCGGACGGCACACCAACTTCGGAGAATCTCAAATAATTAGGGGATCCGGACTTCGGATTTCTCCGAAATCCGGATAGATATTAGGGGAACCCGAACCTCAAATCCCTTTTTGGTTCAGGTAAATCGTTTGTTAGGGTTAGACACACCTACTATCGACATCTTAACCCAGTAGGTACATCCTTGAAGGGTCATTAGTTTTACATTGTATTTAAGCGTTAGGTATTCATTTTCAGTAAATGTACAAACCAGGCATGTTACTTACGTACACACACATCCAACTGTACATCTACTCCCTGCATAGCAGGTCTCATAGCGAACCCGTGTATTCGTTATCGGATATAATAGTACTGTTATCCTTGTTTACGAATATAGTAAGAAAACATCGTCTGACTCATATGAAATTGCCTTCCTTTGACCCAGATTGGAGACTCAATCCATCCACCAACGGAACGATGCAGGATCCGAAAAAATGGTTGATTACGGCAGAATCTGCTAGAAAATGGAAATAGTAAATGAAAAACAAATAATTGGGGCCCAAAAGCCCCGTTGAGTTTCAGTAGGAGACGCCCTGCCAAAGCATGGCGTTGGCGACCTTCTCGAATCCGGCGATGTTAGCACCTGCGACGAGGTTGCCTTCCATTCCGTACTTCTTTGCGGCCTCGGATGCCTGCTTGTAGATACTGACCATGATGTCGTGAAGCTTTGCATCGACCTCATCGAAGGTCCATGCGAGCCTCTGACTGTTCTGGCTCATCTCGAGCGCGGATGTTGCGACTCCGCCGGCGTTGGCTGCCTTTGCAGGTCCGAAGAGGACTCCTGCCTTCTGGAATGCTTCGATCGCCTCAGGTGTGCTGGGCATGTTCGCTCCCTCAGCAACTGCCTTTACGCCGTTCTTGATCAGGATCTTCGCAGACTCGCCGTCAAGCTCGTTCTGGGTAGCACAGGGAAGTGCGATGTCACAGGGGATGGTCCAGATACCTCTGCATCCCTCGGTGTACTTAGCGGTCTTGGAGTAGTTGACGTATGTCTTTATCCTGTCCCTCTTGACCTCTTTGATCTCCTTCATGATCTTGTAATCGATTCCCTCGGGGTCGTAGATGTATCCGTTGGAATCGGAGACCGCAACGACCTTCGCTCCCAGCTGGGTTGCCTTCTGGCATGCGTAGGTTGCAACGTTTCCGGATCCAGAGATGACGACTGTCTTGCCCTTGAATGAATCCTTTTTGTCCTTGAGCATCTCGTCGGTGAAGTAGCAGAGACCGTATCCGGTAGCCTCTGTCCTTGCTAGGGATCCTCCGCAGGGGATTGCCTTACCGGTAAGGACTCCGGTGAACTCGTTCTGGAGCCTCTTGTACTGTCCGAACATGTAACCGATCTCTCTTCCGCCGACTCCGATGTCACCTGCGGGAACATCTGTGTCTGCACCGATGTGCTTAGCAAGCTCTGTCATGAATGACTGGCAGAAGCGCATGACCTCTGCATCGGACTTACCCTTGGGGTCGAAGTCCGATCCTCCCTTTCCTCCTCCGATGGGGAGTGTGGTGAGGCTGTTCTTGAAGATCTGCTCGAAACCGAGGAACTTGAGAATTGACAGGTTGACCGAGGGGTGAAGCCTGAGTCCGCCCTTGTAAGGTCCGATTGCGGAGTTGAACTGTACACGGTATCCGCGGTTGACCTGGACTTTTCCCTTGTCGTCTACCCATGAGACACGGAACATGATTATCCTCTCGGGTTCAACGATCCTCTCAATGATTCCTGCTTTCTGAAGCTCGGGCCTTGCTTCTACGACAGGCTCGAGAGATTCAAGTACTTCCCTGACAGCCTGAAGGAACTCGGGCTGATCCTTGTTGCGCTGTTCAAGGTCTGCATACACTTCCTTCAGATACTCGTTCTTAATAGCCATAGTTACTCACCTGGTTACAGAAATATTTCCTATATTCCCTGCGTTGGGCTTGATATTTCTCATCTAATAAAAATTGAACTAATCATAATCCGTTTTTGGTACAAACTTTGTTTTTCATCGTACACTATGAAAAAAGTCATGTCGGATGCCGAACAAACCCTGATACGATAATCGTAGATTTTTATGCTCGAAACGGATACGAAAAGCTGTTGAAAACCGTTCCGCAGAGGCACAAGCGATGAAGAAGAAGGACCTGGAGATGGTATTGCAGAAAGTGAAGAACTTCGAAGATCCCGACCCGACCCTCGAGCAATACATGACCCCGGCAGTGATCGCTGCGGACATTCTCTTCGATGCATACAGGAAGGGGGATGTGGAAGGTCTCAAAATCGTGGACTTGGGATGCGGCACGGGAATGTTCACTATCGGTGCATGGATGCTGGGTGCCTCTCAGACCATAGGTTTCGATATATCCGAATCCGCCCTCGGGATCGCTGAGGAAAACAAGAAGGGGCTCGGAGCCGAAGTAGAGTTCCGCCACCAGGACATACTATCGGTAAATGAGGGGGCGGACACGATCTTCATGAATCCTCCCTTCGGGTGCCAAAACAGGAATGCGGACAGACCCTTTCTCGATAGGGCCATGGAACTCTCGGAATGCGTGTACTCCATACACATGGCCAACACCCTGGAATTTGTGAAGGAATACTGCTCGGAACACGGCAGGGAAGTCGCTTATTATAAAATCTATAAGTACGAAATCCCTCATACATTTTCATTCCATACTAAGACGAAGAAGACGGTTGACGTCGCGGTCGTCAACATAAGGTGATTTCACATGACAGAATCCAAATTTGTATTCCCCGGAGAGGAAGTAGCCTCCGAAGAAGAGTATCTGGCTGCCGAGGGGACTTTCGCAGAGAACGGTGTAATATATGCCTCACAGGTAGGAGAGCTCATTCTCGATGATGCCGAGTGCGTAGCCAAAGTAATCTCCCCCAATCCGCCGAACGTTTTGGCGGTCGGAGATATCGTATACGCTGTAGTCGGTGACATCAGGAGCACCATGGCGACAGCCGATGTTTATGTAAAAGAAGGAGTAGAAAGGAGACTCGGCGGCGACACATACGCCACAATCCATGTTTCCAAAATCTCACCCAACTACACCGATGATGTCTCTAAGGAGCTCAGGAAGGGAGATTTCATAAGGGCCCGCGTGACAGCGATCAAACCTGCCCTTCAACTCACGACGAAGGATGAACACCTCGGAGTCATCAGAGCTCAGTGCGGTAGATGCAAGACGGAGATGGTCATCAGCAAGAAAGGAGACGGCCTTTTCTGCCCGGAATGCAGATACGCCATGCCCAGAAAGCTCGCTGATGATTACGGCGATGTGGACCTCAAATGAAGCTAGTTGCATTGATATCCAACGGTATCGACTCTCCAGTCGCATCATACCTTATGAGCAAAAGAGGGGCGGATGTTATCCTGCTTCACATGGATAATCGTCCCTACACGGACGACCGCAGCATAGAGGTCATTAAGGCTCTGACGGACAGACTAAGGAAGGTCACCGGCAAGGAGTTCCCGCTTTACATGGCGAACCATGGTAATAACCAGACAGCCATACATGAGAAGTGCGATTATCATTACCAATGCGTGATGTGCAAGCGTGTGATGCAGAGGACCGCAAGAGAACTGGCAAAGATACTCGGGGCAGATGCCATCATAATGGGGGATTCCCTAGGACAGGTCGCTTCCCAGACCCTCAAGAACATAAGGTCTGAGAATATAGGGCTGAATTTCCCAGTCGTCAGGCCGCTGATAGGGATGGATAAACTGGAGATAATCGACATCGCCAAAGAGATAGGGACATTTGACATCTCGATCAGGGAAACCAATGGATGCCTCATCGTACCGACGAGACCCATCACAGAGGCCAATCCAGAAAAGGTCACCAGAATGAGTGATGAACTGGATCTAGATTCAATGGCAAAGAACTGTGCCGAAAACGCTGTTTTGATTCACTGATTCCTGTATCCTCTCGGAGGGAATGCAGGACAGGCGTCGATCTCATCATCATCGTATACCATGTCGATGGTGACTCTGGAGATATAGCGCGCAACGTATCTGGAAATGTAAAGAGTGTGTCCCCCGACCTCGATACGGATGTCACTCTCCTTAGGGCCCTTTACTGAAGTAGGCACAAGAGCAGGCCCGAGGCATGCCGTACAGACGCGGTAATCGCATCCTGCATCCTTGATGAGCTGTTCCACTTCAGGTTCGACCGTGATTTCCATAGATGGCCCATTATTGAATCCGTAGATAAGTGTTTGGAGAAGTGGACCTCACAGCATGGTCACGAGGGCGGATGCCATCTTCTTCAAGGATGAGCAATCATCGATATCGCTGCCGTACGCATATATCATCCCTCCGATGACCGCATTGGACAACGTCTCTAGTGCTAGCAGATCGTCTGAACCAGTGGCCTTCTTCAGTGTTTTCACCAGCTTGCTGCTCCACAGCTCGTTGAGCTTGGTATCCTTATCCACATCGATGAAGAAATCGAACCTGTCCGCATGTGCGTTCATGAACTCCATGCTCTTATCGATAAATATGCAGATATCAAATCCGTCCGTCATGAATCCTTCTACGGATTTGAACATGTCCCTGATGATATCGCGCTGCATCTGTGAATGAAGATCATCCAGATCATGATAGCACTGATAGAATTCGCTCATGATTATGTCGATACGGTCGCACAATGCGGAAACCCTCATCTCACCTCCATTGACACAGAGGTCGATGTAGCCCTCCTGAATGCGTTCGTAGATATCGTCTGACATGAAGCATGCTAGAACCGAATATGTAGAAAACAGATTCGGTCAGTATTTGGAGTATCTGAAGAACTCCCTCTCCTTCGACGGGATGTCCTGACACAAATCCGCCGGGATCTCTTTCAATCCAGCAATCCTGCGGTCCATGATAACGGCGACACCCCTGTCGGTCTCGGACCTGATGAGCCTGCCTATCGACTGCCTCATCTTGCGGACTGTCGGGATCGTAGATGTGTATCTCATACCATCCCCGAACCTAATGTCGTAGTATCTCCTCATCGCCCTCATCCTGGCCGTTGGCTTCGGATAGGGTATCCCTATGATTATAGCCAGTTCCAGCGCCTTATCGGGAAAGTCCAGTCCTTCGCTGATCCTGCCTCCGGTGACACAGAAAAGCACCCCTCCGTCGGAATCCTTGAACCTGTTTAACATGGTCATGAGATCCGGTTGGGACATTCCTCTCTGCTCATAGCTCACTTCACGGTTCAGCCTGCGGACGAGCCCGTCATCTACCATCTTATCCATGAAGCTGTATGAAGGGAAAAACACAGCAGTATTCACCCTAACTGCGTTGACCGCATCGACAATAAGCTCCATAAGAGCGTTGTAGTTCTGCTCCACCTCCCTCTCCTCATACTTCATCGAAACCTTGTCAGTGTAGAGCGTAAGAAGATTCTCTTTAGGGAATATACCGTCCAGACAAAGCGTATCAACACGCTCCAAACCGAGTTCAGCAACATATGCATCCAAAGGCTGCAGTGTACCGGACATATGGATCGACGAGAAACAATCATTGAGAGGTCCGGATGCCCCGGACGGATCCATGCAGTATGCCTGAAACATAGGATTATCCTTCTCTTTGACGATCAACCTTACGTAGTTGTCCTCATCACCGTCTATCCACGTCCTGATGAATCTGGAAAAAGAATGGATATAGGATCTCGGGAGCTTGCGGCGTTCCTTCTTCTTCTCCATGATGCCGTCACCGATCTCCTCCATGGACTTGCACATCCTGCTGATAGTGATCGAACTGACCCCTAAACGTGACATGAGCTCATCCTCCAGGTAATAAGGAGGGAGCATGCCGTCCTCATCGATGAGATACTCCTTCTCGGCCGCCGCCAGAATCTCCTTCATAACAGCCACCAGATCAGTAACTGTAATCCCTTCCTGGAGCTCGAAATCCCCATGGTCCTTGGCCTCCTTCGCCGCCAGTTCCATAGCATAATCGCTGTATTCGAACGTCTGAACATCACGCAGGTAATCCGGAAGGTTGTGGGCCTCGTCCACAATAAGTATCGTCCTAGAGAGAGGTACACCCATCCACTCCACAAAACGGTCCAGGACCATCGGTATGAAGACGAAAGGATACGGCACCGCAATGACATCCGCATAAGGGAGGATGAGCTTCATGAGCTCGTAAGGACAGACACCGACATCCTCGCACATCCTGGAGAACTCCTCCGAATCCGGGTGCTCGCGGCGGATCAACTCCACCCATTCCTCGATGTTGACCGTGTCGATACTGGAGTAGAAACTGCAGTGGCATACGCCGTTGGACTTCCTCTTATACACGGAGCAGAGCTTCGAGATCTCCTCCGCATTGCCGGAAGCCAGATCCGGATCGTCCCTCATCATGGGGCAGGAAGCGGCCGAACGCCCCTGGACAGCGACGCAAAGCACTCCGTTGCCTATCGCGGCAGATTCTCTGATGACCTGCTTCTGCTGCGACTTCGTCCTTGTCAGATAGACGACCTTCATCTCATGGTCCTTGGCATATGACAAGGTGCCGCTGAGCGAGGTGACGGTCTTGCCGATACCAGTACCGGCCTCTATTACCGCACACCTACGGTCGCGTACCGTCCGGTCGATGAAGCTCACGAGCTCCTTCTGTCCCGGACGGTACTCGTAGGGAAAATAATCCATGGTTTTATGCGGCCTCGCCGCCTCTCTGCCAGATATCGTCAGGCAGATCCGAGTAGGAGAACTCGTCCTCGTTGCTGTCCGAGTCCCTTCTCTTCGAATTGACCATCAGGTCCGAGATCTTATCCCTCTTGAACAGCCAGTAGTGGATCCTCCACTCCCTTCCGTCATACAGGGTGGTCTCCTCCCTTTCGGTCGTGAGGATGCCTGCATCCTCCAGCATGTAGAATGCATCGCGATCCTCAGGTTCGAGAACGTTATCGATTATCCTGTCCGAATAGCCGAAGAAGTTCAGCACATGGTGGGCAAGCTCGTAAGCCTGCTCCTCCACCATCGCGTGCGAATCGTCGATGCTGTTCTTGATGGCCTGTGTCAGGTCCTCGACTGTAACTATTCCCATGCTATCACTGCTCGATCTTGATGTACTTGATCTCTTCTGCCTCGGGGACCTTGGCCGCGATACCCTTCAGGACTTCCTCGGGTACATCCTGGTCGATGCTCAGGAACATTGTCGCTTTTCCGTTGGCCCTTCCGACCGCCATATGAGCGATGTTGATTCCTGCCTCTCCGATCGCGTTTCCGACTCCTCCGATGACTCCGGGCGTATCCTTGTACCTGAGGATGATCATCTTGTCGGCGATGGTGATCTCAGTGGAGTACTCGTCGATGCTGAGGAGCCTGGGGGATCCGCCGATGACAGTTCCTCTGATGGAACGGGTAGTGCCATTGTAGGTGAACTTCATATCCACATAGCTGGCGTAATCCTTGGCCACTTCGTTGCTGGACTCGAAGATCTCGATTCCCTTGGACTTGGCTACCGGCAGCGCGTTGATCATGTTGGCAGAGCCGATGACTCCCTCGAGGTATCCGATGACGGTGGTGACCGTGAGCATTTTGGTCTGCTTCTTGGCCAGGTTTCCGCAGTAGGAGATCTCCAGCTTGTTGAGGGGGTTGTTCCCTACGATCTGCTGGATCATCGAACCCATCCTCTTCACAAGAGGCAGGTAAGGCTGAGTCTCATCGTCCAGAGTTCCGCGGGGTGCGTTGATGGCATTGGAGATGATTCCATCCTTAAGGAACATCACCGCATGCTCGGCTACCTCGATGGCGACCCTCTCCTGTGCCTCGACTGTAGAGGCTCCGAGGTGGGGTGTCGTGACGAGATTGTCCAGCTCCAGGAGCTTCTTCTCATCGTCGGAGAGAGGCTCGTTGCACCATACATCGAATGCGGCTCCTGCGATGATCTTCTCCTTCAGCGCTGTGTAGAGGTCCTCCTCGTTGACGATTCCTCCGCGGGCGACGTTGGCGATCCTCGCGTTGGGTTTCATCATCTTGAACTGGGGCAGAGAGATCATGTTCCTGGTCTCAGGCAGGAGCGGTGTGTGGATTGTCATGAAGTCGGCTGTCTTGATGACCTCTTCGAGGGTGGTGAGCCTGACTCCGAGTGAATCGGCCACTTCCTTGGGAAGGAAGGGATCGTATCCGATCATGGTCATATTGAACGCCTTCATACGTTTGGCGACCTCTCCTCCGACACGTCCGACACCTATGATTCCCAGGATCTTTCCGTTGAGCTCCACTCCGGTGTACTTGGACCTCTTCCACTCGCCCTTGTGCATGGACTCGTGTGCGAAGGGGATGTTTCTTGCCACTGCGAGAAGCATGGCGCATGAATGCTCGGCTGCCGACAGTATGTTGGCTGAAGGAGTGTTCATCACAAGGATTCCTTTGGATGTCGCATAGGGGATGTCGATGTTGTCGACACCGACTCCCGCACGTCCGATGACACGGAGCTTGACTCCTGCGTCGATGACCTTCTGCGTCACCTTGGTCCCTGACCTGATGATGAGGGCGTCGTAATCTCCAATCTTAGCACAAAGCTCATCCTCTGTGAGTCCGGATACCTCGTCGACGGGGAAACCGGAGTTCCTGAGGATAGCAAGACCCTCTGCATCGAGGGGGTCGGATACCAGAATCTTCGTTGTCATCTTCATTCCTCCAGAATCTCATCCATTACGGACAGGAGCTGCTTCATCATCTCTGGTGTCGTGTCTCCCATGTGTCCGATCCTGAATGTCTTCTCTTTGACATCGCCGTAGCCGTTGGAGATCTCGTATCCCTTGGCCTTCAGCTTTGAATTGAAAGCATCGAAGTCCATATCTCCCTTGTTGAGGACACCGATGGAGTTTGACTGGTATCCTTCCTCGGGGAAGACTCCGTTGAGTTTCTTATTGGCCCAGTTCCTGAGCATGTCTGCCATCTCCTGGTGCCTTCTGTATCTTGTCTGCATCCCCTCCGCCAGTGCCTTGTCCAGCTGGTAGTCCAGTGCGTACATGAGGGATACGGGGGGCGTGGTCAATGCATAGTCGACATCGGCCTGCTTCTTGATCTTCAGTAAATCGCCGTAGAATCCGCGGTTGGGGACCGTCTTGGCCTTGTCCAGGAGCCTCTCGGAGCATAGCATGATGGCAAGTCCCGGGGGAAGGGCAAGCGCCTTCTGGGTTCCGAAGACGAGGGAATCTGGGTCCAGATCGGGGATCTTGAGATCCATGGCGAATGCCGATGTAACCGCATCGACCATGACGAGGGAGTCGGGGTTCTGAGCCCTTGCTTCCTTTGCGATAGCGGTGGAATCGCTGAATACTCCTGTTGATGACTCGTTGCTCACCCAGTGGACGGCCTCGATATCCTTCGTGACCTTTCCGGCGATGTGTTCAGGCTTTATCGCCTTGCCCCAGGGCACCTCTACCTTGGTCACGTTCTTACCGTTGAGCTCTCCAAGCTCAATGGACCTGTTTCCGAAGGAACCATTGGTAATTCCAAGACTGTTGTTGGCCACTCCGTTCCTGATTGCGGCTTCGAGCATGACTGTGGCCGATCCCCCTACAAGGAAGACATCCATATCCGTGTTGAGCGCTTTCTGTATCTTCTCCACGATTCCCGCGTGGAGCTCCTTGTACTCCTTACAGCGGTGTGTAATCATGGGTTTAGTCATAGCCTGGAGTGTTGCGGTCTCTACGTGTACGGGACCGACTGTAAACAACGTTCTACTCAAGATTAATCCCTCGGTCGTCTAAGCGACATTGACTGTGTAACCTAAACGTCCTATAAAACATAGATGCACGCACGCGCACGACAGTACGCATAGCTTCCGCTGACTATTGCTTCTGCACGGAAAAAAGAAGCTCAGAGCGTGGACAGGGTCTTCTTGATCCTGGCGATTCCTTCTTGGATCTGTTCCTCGGAGGTGGCGTATGAAATCCTGAAGAATCCCTCTCCGCAGGGTCCGAAGGCTGTTCCGGGGGTGACCGCCACATGCCCTTCTCTGAGGAGGATCTCGGCGATCTTGGCCGAAGGTATGTCCTTGTTGTATTTGGGGAAGAGGTAGAATGCACCGTTGGGCGTGTTGCACTCCATACCAGGGATCTCCCTGATAAGATCAAGTGCCAGATCCCTTCTCTTCCTAAATGCCCTGACCATCTCGAGCTTGGAATCCTGAGGTCCGTTCAAGGCCTCCACGGCAGCCTTCTGGGCGAATGATGTACAGCATGAGATGGAATGGGACTGGAGCTTGTTGATGTTCTTGATATCCTCTTCTGGTGCGATAGCCCATCCTATCCTCCATCCCGTCATAGCGAACGTCTTGGATAGTCCAGAGATTAAGATGGTGTTCTCGAACATTCCGGGGAAGGATGCCATGGAGGTGTGCTTCCCTTCATAGACGATTGCACTGTAAATCTCATCTGACATGACCTTGATGCTGTGGGCCATGGCAATGTCAGCAATCTGCTTAAGCTTATCAGCGGGTATGACACACCCGGTAGGATTGGTCGGGGTGTTCAAGATTATCATCTTCGTCCTGGGGGTGATGGCGGCCTCGATCAGAGCTGGATCCACTACGAAGTTATCCTCGAACTTGGTAGGTATGTATACGGGAACTCCGCCTGCGAGACGGACACACGCCTCATACGAAACCCACGATGGATCGGGAAGGATAACCTCGTCTCCGGGATCGATATATGCCAGACAGGTCATGAAAATGGCTTGTTTCGTTGGGGTAACCAGGACGTTCTTGGCCTCACATGGAACGTTATCGTTCTTCTTTGTGTAATCAGCGATGGCTTTTCTGAGCTCGGGGATACCGGTCGATGGCGTGTAATGGGTAAATCCCTGCTGCAGTGAATCACAGGCTGCGTCAATTATATTGGAAGGCGTGGTGAAATCGGGCTCACCCATGGAGAAAGACACAATGTCAATCCCCTCGGCCTTCATCTGACTTACAAGATTCGAAATCGCTATAGTCCCTGATGCGGGAATGGTCTGCAACCTCTGTGATACCATCGTATACCCCTGGTTAGAGCGCGCATCTACGCCCACCATTATAATAATAACCAAAGACGGACGAACTTTACAGACCGCTATACGGTTCGCGATCAGGACACTATCTCTTTCAGAGTTCCAGTTTCCGCGGCTTCCTTGATGTGCATGGCCATCCTCGCTCCGGTACTCATTCCTGGATATATCAGGTCCGCATAGGGGGATCCGGAGATGAACGGATTGGTTCCCGCGACGATCCTTGTGGAAATCTCGAAGGCCTTGAACTGCAGCTTATCATTCACAACGGTCTCCAGGCAGAACGGCCCCCACATGCCTCCGAATAGCTCGTAGGACTTGTCCACCACCTTTTCCGCCATGTCGAACGCTTTCGGAAGGAGGGATTCCCTCAAAACGACGGGGGTGTTACCGGTCACAACGAATGAAGGATACATCCCCACTTTCTTCAAATCGTCGATATTTCCAAGCTTATACAGTTCATCGATGTTGGATTCATCCCTACGGTCCATTGACAGGAGCTCGAGGGATCCTCCCTGAGAACATTTGTATCCGTCCTTCTTGAACGGGTCGTAGAAAAAGTGCATGTAGTACCTTGTTCCGAGACAGTACTCCTGAATGTTATAGGACTCGTCAGGGTCCACAGCCATCTTAAATCCGTTGTAATCCATGGCTATGAAATAACCCTTACCGCCCTTGGCCCCGTTGTATTTGACCATGACGGGCCTGTCAATGCTTTTGGGATCGGTAATGATCTCGGGCATGGACACGCCAGCTCCGGAGATCCATTCCCTCTGCTTCTCCCTGCTGGACTCCCAATTCAGGACCTCCCTGTTGCCGTATGAGGGCACTGGATAGTCTGAGAACCTCTCCGAACCCATGTACTCCACAAAGGATCCGTGGGGGATGATGATGGCATTCTTGTCATACAGCTCGTCGACGCGTGACTCCATATCATCGAAATCCTTGTACTTGATGATCTCGTCTGGCTTTCCCAAAGGGAATGCGTCGTAGTACTTCGTGCTGTGGGATATGGTCAGACCCAAGGTCTTGAAACCGAGCTTCCTCGCACCGTGGAAAATCTGCAGTGAGGAATGTGAGCAGAGTGTTGCGATGGTTATGTCCTTGGGATCGTATTCGTCCAGGATTGCGTCGATCTTGCCTTTAGGTACCATTGACCGTTGATATCATTGTGCAATATAAAGAAAGCGGGTGCTGGATGAGTTCGCAGTGTTCATAGAACCGCTCATCTCCGTGTGTCGGAATTGTTCGATTAACTGCAGCGGTCACCTTTAAGAACACAGCAGGAATCGATCGGGATATCGGTCGGGAAGGAGCTTAGGAACACAGGAAAGGATGTAATCCGACTGTCGTCTGTGATTGATCAATACTTAGCAGCCGGTGTGAAAAACGCTGCACTTTCATTGACAAAAATCAATGTCTGGCTATGTGAATAGTCAATGTCTACTTTCACTGACCCCCCTCAAACGCTTTTATACGTCATCATCAATAAGAAAAATACCTCCGGAAGGAGGGGTCGATAATATGGTAAATGAAGAATTAACACCCCATATACAGGAATTGCAAAGGGTGCTCGGAGATAAAATCGACGAAGAACAGCTGGAAATGGAGCTGAACAAATATCTCAACGAGTACCACGTAAGCATCGATGCCGCAAAAAGAGGCATCATCAGAAAATACGGAGGTACCGACACAGCCACTTTCGTAACAGGGAACTCGCTTATCAAGAAGGTGGCTGAACTCACAGGTTCCGAACAGAATGTGGACATTACGGCGAAGGTCGTCTTCGTCGATGAGAAAGAGATTACTGCGAAAGGGATACCCAAGAAGATCGTCTCCGGAATAATCGGGGACGAGACAGGGACCGTATCATTCACCGTATGGGAGCCCGGAGCGATGGTTCTTGCCAAGGGATCGGTCTACATCTTCAGGAACTGCTACTGCAAGACCTGGAACGATAAAGTACAGGTGAACATCGGAAACCGCGGAAAGATAGAAGCAGCCGACGGAATCAAGATAGACCTGCCTGAAAGGCAGATATCCGCATCCTCTTCCGAAATCAAGATCGGAAACATCAAAGACGGTATGGGAAACGTCACGGTGACCGGAAAGATCATGTCCGTAGAGTCCAGAGAGATCACCGCAAGGGGAGAGCAGAAAACAGTGTTCTCCGGTATAATCGCGGACGACTCCGGAAAGATCCAGTTCTCCGCATGGAGCGACTTCGGAATCAAAGAAGGAGAGTCCCTGTGCATCAAGAACGCATACATCAGATCATGGAAAGGAATACCCCAGCTCAACCTAGGCGACAGATGCGAAGTCAGCCGTGTTGACGCGGTGACCAATGTCGTGGACACATCCACCAACAAGAAGACTGTCGATGAGATAAGCAGAATCGGAGGCGGTCTCGATATCACCCTGGACGGACTGGTTGTGGACGTCCGTCAGGGAAGCGGGATCATTAGGAGATGCCCGCAGTGCAACCGTTCAATGCTGAACGGCGCATGCACCACGCACGGAATGGTCGAAGGCATCATGGACCTGAGGCTCAAAGTCGTCATCGACGACGGAACCGGAGCGATCGGAGCGATAATCAACCGTGCGGACACAGAGAAGCTCACAGGGGTCACACTCCAGGCCGCACAGGGCCTCGCATCCATAAAGGGTGAGGGAGTGGTCGGAAGGGAGATCACGAGCAAGATCCTCATGAAAAGAGTCACGGTCACCGGAAATGTCATGAGCGACGATTACGGCCCCAGCATGATCGTTAAATCGGCCGACATACTGGACATCGACATAGAGGCGGAGGCCAATGCCCTCCTAGACGAAGTGGAGGCATCATTATGAACGCAAGAGAGACCGCATGGAGAGTGTTCGCCACAGAACTGAACTCATCCACTCTGGAAATCAAGGCCACGGAAGAGAAGATGCCCTCGTACATCATATCCCCCCTGGGAGCGAAAATCAACAGGGTCCTAATCTCCGGAGTCCTGACAGAGAAGGAGAACGTAGGCAGCGAAGAGGAACCCATGTGGAGAGGCAGGGTGCAGGATGTGTCCGGAAGCTTCTTCATCAATATCGGTAAGTTCCAGCCGGAAGCTTCAGCCGCCATAGCGGATCTAGAGGCGCCCTGCTTCATCGCGGCTGTCGGAAGAGTACGTGCTTACACTACCGATGACGGAAGAACGTTCATCACAGTTAGGCCCGAGCACATCGTCAAGATAGATGAAAAGATTCGCAACGACTGGATACTAGAAACCGCCAAATCGACCTGGAAGAGACTCAAGGATACCAAGAAGGTACTTGGCATGGGCGATGCGACGGAGAAGGATCTCATAGATGCAGGAATGAGTCCCGTGGAGGCGTTCGGAATCACATATGCTCTGGACAACTACGGGAACCTGCCCGACTCCACACTCTATCTGAAGACCATCCAGGCTGCGCTCAGGATGCTTCTGCCCGAAAGGAACGTAGACCTTGGATTCCCCGAGGACCTTTCCGACGAGCCGGACGAGATCGAGATCCCCGAGAACGGCAATGCAGGCGGCAACAATGCAGCACAGCTCGAGGATATGATCCTCAACCTTCTGGAGGAGCTCGACACCGACGGAAAGGGTGCGCCCAGGGAGGAGCTTGAGAGAAGGGCTGAGGCGGAAGGAATCAGCAGCATCGAGCTCGAAGAGGTGTCCAACACACTGATGGACAAAGGACTCGTCTACGAGCCCAATCTCAGATATCTCAAACGCATTTGATCCGACCGGGGGCGGTTCCCCCGGATTTTTTCTCACGCCTCTGCGACAACTACTTCTGATAAGATGGCGATTCTTGAATCATGGCGGAATTCAGAGAACTCACCAGGGCGCATAAGGCCATCACGATGGACGAATGCAAGGAGATCCTCAGAACGGAAAAGAGAGGAGTGTTATCAGTCATAGGTGACAACGGATATCCTTACGGTATGCCTCTGAACCATTTCTACAACGATGATGACGGACTGATCTACTTCCATAGCGGGAAAGAAGGACACAGAACCGATTCGATAAGAAAGAACGATAAAGCGTCATTCTGCGTATATGACGGCGGATACCGGGATGAGGGCGATTGGGCACTGAATATCAGATCGGTGATAGTATTCGGCCACATAGTGGAGATAACTGATACAGCTGAAATCTATCGCTTGGCCCGCAAGCTGAGCCGCAAATTCACTGATGATGAGGATTACATCGACAGGGAGATCGAGCGCTCTGGTCCGCTCACGATGATGTTCGCACTAGTCCCTGAGTACATCTCAGGCAAGAAAGTGAAAGAATCCTGAACGTCCGGAAACCAGGGGTAAACCGACGTGCATAGCAGCGCAAAATAATCCTGTAAAAAGGAAAGAAGCTCCCGAAGGAGCTATGATTGTGGTTTGGAAAACTCAGATGAGCTTTGCTTCGAAGTCGTCGATGGACAACTGGAAGTCGTTGGGGTCCTTGAGGTCACCGCGCTTGGTGAGGACTTCCCTTGCGAGAATCCAGTAGACACATGCGAGTGCACGCCTTCCCTTGTTGTTCGTGGGGATGACGAGATCGACGTTCCTGGTCTCGTTGTTGGCATCGCAGAGTGCTACGATGGGAATTCCGAGGTTGAGTGCCTCGTTGAGAGCCTGCTTGTCTGCTGCAGGGTCGGTGACGACGAGGACTTCAGGCTCGATGAACGCAGGGTTCAGGGGGTTGGTCAGGGTTCCGGGGACGAAACGGCCTGCGAATGCGGGTGCTCCGATTGCCTTGGAGAACTCCCTTGCGGGCTTCTGTCCGTACTGCCTTGCTGAGACGACGAGGATCCTCTTGGAATCGAACCTGGCAAGGAATGACGCTGCATCCCTGAGCCTGTCATCGGTCTTCTTGACATCCAGAACATAAAGACCGTCCTGCCTGACCTTGTAGATGAAGTCCTTCATGTCGGCGGATTTCTGCTGTGTTCCGATGTGAACTCCGGATGTAAGATAGACGTCCTCTTCCACCAGAAGCTCTGTGCCTGGTGCTACAAATGTTTCCTCTTCGCTCATGTATATACCTCAATATCAGTTCTTGACGACCGAGATCGGGATAAGATCCTGGTCAAACTCCAGCATGGCGATATCGATTGGGTCAAGCATATCCTCCGGGTAGTCCGTGAGTACGGGCGCGCCGTATGAGATCTGCAGTGCCCTCGCTCCGATGATCCTTGCTTTCTCGAATCTTGTGTAACTTGTTGTCATGTAAGTCACCATACAGGATAAGGCCGTGTACATTCGTCTCCTTAATAAACCTTTGCTGTCCCCTTATTTTTACTGTTAGTACATATATCAAAAAACGCGCGCGCGAGAGGCCCCGAAAAGCCTATTACATCGCCGCCCGATGCGGGTTCCATGGCAGATGAGGCGACTGTCTGCGCGGCGGCGTTCTTCCGCAGCGTAGGCAAGGATGTGACTACTTCGGACGAGTTCGTTATGACCGTTTCTTTAGAACTCAAATGGATGTCTCCGTCGGATGCCAAATTACTTCTGCGGTTCCTGCTCGAATCCGGGATACTCAACAGGAAAGGGGACTTCGTCAGAACATCCTCAGACCTGAGCGCGTTGGATGTTCCGTTGGCATACAGGCCGTCGCAACAATTTCTAGAGACCGTGCGTTCCGGCAAGGCGCCTGCAAAGCCTACGGAACCAAAGAAAGAGGCCGATCCCGACATGTTCCACGTCCTGATGGATGTTGCTCTCAAGAACGGCATGCAGACGAAGGATTTCGTACCCGCATGCTCCAAGATCCAGAAAAGACTGAGCATCGACATAGCCGCGGCTGCACTGATAGTTCTCAGAGACAATGGAATCGACATCGGACCTTACGTGGCCGAGGTCTATACCAACGTGAGCTCGGCCTGAATCACTCCTTCCTGATGAAATTGCCCAGAGTCATCTTGTTGGAATTGTTTCCTCCGCCCACGGTTACGCCTGACTGGACCGTCTCGGTGAGTTTGATGCCGAGGGCCTTCTCTATCTTCTTGATGAGCTTGTCATCGGGAACGAGAGCATTGGCCTCGATCTTGGATAGGGTACCCTTCTTCTCCAGAATGGATGCTGCGAACTGTTCCAGATCCATTCCTTTCGCTTCACGGGCCTCCCTGATCACACCGCCGTAATCTTCCACAAGCTCAGTAGATGAGGTTCCGGAGTAGATGTCCTTGGTCTTCATCCTCCTCTCCCTCTTCTCGAGCCTCTGCTCGATCACGGACGATGACATGGGTGCACCGTTCTGGCCACTCCTGTAGTCCTCTCCGAACCTGGCACAGTTGGGACAGACGTTCAACCTGCTTCCCTCGACGACAACGGTCTTCGTCAACGGGACTTCCTTTCCGCACATCTCGCAGATCATGACCATACGATTACAGGGGTTGTAGATAAGGATGATGTACTGAACCTCGGTAACATTGTCAAATGCTTCGCTGTGAATAGTAAGAACGCCACCGACTTTTACGATAATTATTATAGGAGCACTTACGCATATCGGTCATAATGAGCAACGACGAAACGATCATGGAAAGGAGTGAGCTCGACACCGGTATAAACGACGAGGTAGCCGAACTCAAAGCGAAGATCGTGACCCTTGAAGACAGAAATGTAAGGCTGGTTGAGGATCTGCGCAATGCAGAGAACGAGAAACGCTACGCGGAAGGAGAGCTTTTCAGGCTTCAGAAGGACATAGCGAGGATCAGAGGAGAGATGGAAAGGCTGAAAACACCTCCGCTCATAGTAGGATCCTTGAGGGACGTCCTTCCCAACAACCGCGTCGTCGTAAAGAGCTCGACCGGGCCCGATTTCGTCGTCGCTGTCTCGGATTACATCGAACCTTCATCACTCGTGCCCGGATCCAGGGTCACGCTGAACAAGCAGACTCTGGCGGTCATGGAGGTAATTCCCGCAACTGTGGACCCGATCGTCTCGGGAGCAGAGGTCGTGGAGAAACCCGACGTCAAGTACTCTGATATCGGAGGACTGAAGCAACAGATGCTAGAGCTCCGTGAGGCCGTGGAGGATCCGCTGCTAAGGCCCGAACTCTACGAGAAAGTCGGAATCGAACCACCGAAGGGAGTCCTGCTTGTCGGACCTCCGGGAACCGGAAAGACACTCATGGCCAAAGCTGTGGCCAACGCGACGAATGCCACCTATATCAGACTGGTTGGTTCAGAACTCGTCCAGAAATATATCGGAGAAGGTGCCAGGCTCGTACGCGACCTGTTCGACCTAGCCAAGCAGAAGGCCCCCAGTATCATCTTCATTGATGAGCTCGACTCGGTCGGTGCTAAGAGGCTGGATGTTGCTACATCGGGAGACAGAGAGGTCCAGAGAACGCTCATGCAGCTTCTCTCAGAACTCGACGGATTCACGAAAATCAAGGATGTCAAGATCATCGGAGCCACCAACAGACCAGATATCCTGGATGACGCCCTTCTCAGGCCCGGAAGATTCGACCGTATCATCGATGTCGGTCTGCCTGACGTTGAGGCCAGGGAGCAGATCTTCAACATCAACATCAAACATATGAACATCGACAAGAAGATCAATGCCAAGAAGCTCGCCGAGATGACCGACGGCCTGTCCGGAGCAGAGATCAAAAACCTCTGTACAGAGGCAGGAATGCTAGCTGTCAGAGACAACCGCGACAAAGTCACCGAAAAGGACTTCATCGCAGCCAAAGAGAAGGTCATGGAAGCAGGAAGAGGAAAAGCAAATCCCGCTCCTGCATATATGTTCCATTAAAACCATCAGGGGCTCTGCCCCTGAATTCATTTTTAAAGAGATTGCTGATTATAGGGAAGCAACTGTCAAAAAACAGTGTTCAAAAATGTTGTGTCAGCATCTAGGGATGATAGTAAAGGGTCACATTCTTGTTTGAATCTGAATAAAGCTGATGGTTTCTTTGGCTGTTGTTAACATATGTTGATTATTTAGGTATTCCTAAAATATAATAACAAGAACTCGTATGTCTTCGTATGAAAGGAAAACTGACTTCAGAGAATTCGGGTACAGGCATTACGACCGATACTGTAACCGCTATTCACGATCCGCCCACAGAATACTGCTCCACACCTGTTTTCTTTATCTGGAGCAACGTAAAGCACAGGAATACCGGCCTGTGAATCACGATCCTTTTCATGACAAACAAAGGCGTTCCTGACACCCTATACATCCCTCTGGCTGCCAGGATATACTCCACAGAGATGTTCCCTGAATACTTCAGGGACCATGTATCCCTTAGGTTCAAACACGACATCCCCCAGAGCATCTTTCATGGTTCTTCAGAGTATTCGATGATAGCATCCGTAGCCAGATACTACAACACAGATTCCATGGAGAGAGATTATGTTAAAAGAAATGGAAAAAGCAACATCATCCATTTGGGCACGGGTCTCGAAACCGCATACTGCCGTCTCCTGGATTTACCAGCACATTTCTATGATATGGATCTGCCGGAGGTCATCGAGATCAGGAAAAGGCTTCTTCCGAAAACAAACAACGAGACTCTGATTCCAGGAGACCTCTTCGATATGGCATGGGCCAACGACATCCCGAACAATAAACCCATTATGATCCTTATCCTCGGTGTATTCCAATATTTCCATGAGGATGAAGTGGTAGATGTTATCAGAAAGATGGGGAAGAGGTTCCCTGGAGCAGAGCTTGTATTCGATGCAACGAACACCAGGGGTCTAAGCTACGTTAACAAGTATGTGAAGAAGACAGGAAACGATTCTGCGACCATGTATTTCGCTGTCGATGACCCTGCTGAATTTACCGACAGATGCGATGCGGAACTTCTGGAATGTAGACCGTTCTTCACCGATGCCCGCAAAATACTCCGCAAAAAGACCAACATATCTACACGTGTCTCGATGTGGTATGCTGATAGGTACGGGATGGTCAAACTGCTACGTATGAAGCTGTGAACGAACCAAGGCCCTATAACAGCAGATATGTGATAAATCACAGCCTCCTGCCTTAAGCAAATTTTTTAGAACTGTTGTCACTACGATTTCCTATGACGGAAGCTATTCTAACTCACGAGAATATCGATCCGCAGAGCCGTAATAGGATTATGATTGGTATCGCGTTAGCTATGCTTGTAGCATGCTTCGACGGTTCCATAACAACAACATGCGGCCCCGAGATTGGTAATTCATTCAACAATACCAGCCTTCTTCCGTGGCTTACAATGGGCTATCTGCTTTTCGAGACGATAATGATCCCGATATCAGGAAAGCTCTCTGATCTTTACGGGAGAAAGAAACTGCTGACTATCGGACTCGCACTTTTCCTGCTAAGCTCGATTGTTGCCACCATCGGTATCAGCATGGAGATCATGATCTGTGCCCGTGCCATCCAAGGTATGGCCGGAGGTATAATAATCCCAGTTGCCACCGCTGTCATCGCAGACCTTTATCCGCCTGAGGAAAGGGCAAAGATGCAGGGAGCACTCGGTGCCCTGTTCGGTATCGGACTTGGTATCGGTCCGTTGATCGGAGGGGCACTTGCCTCTATGGAGATCGCAGGCATTCCCGGATGGCATTTCGCATTCGCCATCAACATCCCGCTCCTTCTGATAACAATCTTCATGTGCAAGGAGAAGTTCCCAATGCCTGCCAATCTGCAGGAAAAGCCCAAGATAGACTACAAAGGAATCGTGCTGATTTCCATCCTTCTGGTTATCTTCATCATCTATTTCCAGTTGTTCGGAACGGCATTCGATGTCATAAGTATCGAATCGCTTGCGATGATCTTCGTCATGGTCGGCATCATCATCCTGCTCAGCAGGGTCGAATCCAAGGCCACCGAACCCATCATCGCACCCCATGTACTGAAGAATCCCACCGTCAGGTCAGCATCCTTGCTTCTGTTCCTGCTCGGGTTTTCGATGATCGGTGACGAACTGTTCACATCGATGTTCCTGCAGAAAATAGAAGGATATTCTGCCATCAACGCCGGAATGTTCATGCTGTGTATGATCGCCGGTATGGCCATCACCTCCTCTGTTGCAGGAAGAATGGTAGAGAAAACTGGGTACAAACCCTGGATCTTTGCAGGACCGATCCTCATGGCCGTCGGAATGTGCGGTATGTCCTTCATTACTGACTTCTCCGTGCCACAGTTGGCAATATCCGAGTTCGTATTCGGCCTCGGAGTGGGATGTCTCATGGCATCGCTGATGGCATGTGTGCAGAATAGCTGTGAGGATTCCGAAGTAGGAATGACTACCTCGGTCGTCTCTCTGTTCAGGAACATCGGTTCAACCATTGGTTCGAGTGTGTACACGATGATGGTCACTCTCGGCATCAGTTACTATGCCATAGAGCAGGGCATTACCCAATGGGCGAACGAAGGTCTGGGTATCCTGGAGCACCTGGGCGGACTGTTTGATGAACAGATCAAATTCGTATTCACTAATTCCGTATCAGGCGCGTTCGCTCTGGGGACCATCGTCCTGATAATGGCTGCTATTATAGGATATCGCTTCAAGATTGTCCATATGAGCAAGACCAAGGAAATACTCGATCTCGAGAACAAGGAATGAACATTCCACTGGCCCTTCGGGGCCAAAACCCTTTCATTTTATTGATACTGGTTTCCGCTCTTCCTATGGAAGGATGAAAGCGCCATTACGCCTCAATCTTCGGGATTTATGCCGAAACTGAACGATTTCACGATTTCTCTGTGTCCTCTCCGCCGAAGAAGGCCAACTGTGCCGCCGCATAGATCTCCTCGAGGCCAGTATCGGTCTCGGCAGACACCGAACGGATCTCACCGAACACACCAGTGTTCTCCATCGCCTTGAACAGCTCCATGCCTACCACGGTCTCAGGCATCATATCTGAATCCAAAAGGTCGCCGTAAAGGGAATCGGGCACAGAGTACCAATCGAGCATCCTCTGTTCGTCCTCTTCCGAAAGGGTATCCGCCTTGGACAGAAGATTAAGCATCGGGAGCTGCAATCTGAACTGTGCCAGCGCACCCAGCGTCATAGCTGTGACAAACCCGTTGGGAGACTTACAGAGCGATGGATCGGACAGATAGATGAGCAAAGAATCCTCCCTTCCGAAAGCATTGACGAGAACGTTAGAAGACTCCCTGAAAGCAAACAACTCCAGCTGGCCGGGAGTATCCACAAGCACATAATCCACATCGTATCCCTCGATTACGTCCTTCATCTTGTTGATATTCACCGCCATCAGGTCGGCCGCGACAATCTGAGCACCGTTGGGCCCCAGGTTGTATTCTTTCATGACCTCGTCCAACGAGATCCATTCCCTGATGTCCACATCAGCTGAATAGGGAAGCGCATCCGCTCCGGGATCCATGTTTACAACGACGGTATCGACTCCGGCGTCGTCGCACCACTGCTTGAAGGCCCCTACCAATGTGCTCTTACCGCTTCCAGCGGTCCCGATGAAAAACAAGAACTTCAACTGATTCACCACGTTAGAACTATGAGCACGCACGAGAAATCAATATAAAAGTAATACGCAGTCTCGGTGCTATGAGTCTGAGAGAGCTTAGCCCCGTCCCGTTCTCCATGGCCGGCATATTTCTAGGGACCCTGTTACCTATGGCACTGGTCGTGGCAATATTCATGGACGGATCCTGGACGTTCAATGAGAACTCCCTTTCAGATCTCGGAGTGTCCGATAATCCGACTGTGGCGAACATATTCAACTCCGTCTGCATGTTCGGAGGAGTCCTGATGGCGATAGTGGGTCTGGGAAAGGTCAACCTCGGCAAGGATCTGGACAGGACCAGCGGCATCTGTCTGGTCATAGGTGCGGTGTTCCTGTTCCTGGTAGGGGTGTTCCCGAAAGACCAGCTGGCAATCCATATTTGTGTAGCAATGGTGTTCTTCTCGATGACCACAGCGGCAGTCCTAACAAGCATGGTATCGGACTATAGAAACAAGAGGAGACTGTCAGCCACGATATCGTCCATACTTCTGGTCATCTCGCTCGCAGCGATTCCCGGTTTCTCATACAAGGGCCTGGAGGTCATCGGATTCGTCTGCATGTACATATGGTTCCTCGTCCAGGGATTCTCACTGACATTCAGTAACCATTACGAACAGTGATCTCATCCAGTCTCATCCCAGCACACACGTCCGTACAATCGCTTTTATAAGGGGAATTGAGATACTGTCAAACAACACGCCGGACCACCTAGGCAAGTGTCGCATGCGAGACTGTCTATCGCAATCGGCCCGATGACCCTCTGCAGGGGGTATGGGGCGATAGCGACAATTGGGGATCCGGACAATTACAGGCCGGTAATAACAATGAGCGATCAGCCCAATACAATGAAAATCGGGATGTTAGTCGCTTTCATCGGAGCTATCATCGCATTCGTTGCGATGGCCAGCACATGGGATGGAAGCCTCGATTCAGCCCCTTATGTCGGAGTCGACATGGCAGTTGCGATGATTTTCTTCGCAGTTGCTGGATGCTTCTCCACATACAGCCCTGTTAAGGGTTCCACAGTACTCGTTCTGTCGGGACTCACAGTTGCATTCTCAGTCATAGCAGCGATTTACTCGGCGATAGAACCCATCGTCGCAGTCATACTCGTCATTCTCGGAGTGGTTTGCATGGTTATAGCAAATCTCCCCTCCACAAGAGACTATGTTGAGAATGCCAGGATTATCTGAAACCAAAAAAGGTCCGCGAGGACCTTACTTTTTTACTTGTACTTTCTAAGACGTCATGTTTTAAATTGTACAAATTATTGAGTAACTATGGATGAGAAGTTCGCTTTCGCTCTCCGCAAATTGGCGCTACTCGGCGCAATGGACGATTATATCTCGATATCCTCAAGGGAGTTGGGAGAGTCCTTAGAGATGAGTCAGCAGTCTGCATCCAAAAGGATTCTGGAACTTATCGATTGCCAATACATAACCAGGGACCTCGGAACCAGAAAACAGCGCATAAAAATCACCCAGAAAGGTGTCGAGGAGATGAAGAAGGAATACACCGAGTACCGCCGCATCTTCGAGCGCACGGATCACATCAACATCCGTGGTGAGGTCGCATCGGGAATGGGCGAGGGAGGATACTACATCTGTCAGGAAGGATACCTCACCCAATTCAGGTCCAAATTGGGATTCGAGCCATTCCAAGGAACGTTCAACGTCCGCATCTACCCAGAGGAGATCGGTAAACTCGACATCATAAGGAGTACTGCAGGCATTGTCATCGAAGGATTCTCCAGCGAGGGCAGGAGTTTCGGGAACGTCATCGCTTACAAGTCAAAGATCCACAACATAGACTGTGCCATCCTAGTTCCCGAGAGATCGCACTACGCCGACATCCTGGAGATCATAGCACCCTGCAGCATGAGGAGAACTCTAAGCCTCAGCGACGGTGACAGGGTTGATGTTAAAGTCAGTCTCTGACCGAGACAAAATATAATCGAGAAGGGGATTGCCCCCTCCTCTTCAGAATTTCTCAAGATATTTCATCACGGATTCGAAGACACATCTTCCGTCTCCTTCCTCCGTATCATAGCCTCTTGTCCAATCGGGATGAGTGAATCTCGTCATGACACGCTCAGGATGAGGCATCATCCCCATCACGTTCCCGGCAGGGTTGCAGATCCCTGCGATGTCCGACGGAGACCCGTTAGGGTTCCAGGGATAGCAGGCCTCGCCTCCATTGGGGTTTACGTACCTGAACACAATCTGGTCGTTATCCTCCAGCTTCTGCACGAAATCGGGATCCATGCTCAGAAGCTTACCCTCCCCATGAGCGGACGGGATCATCAGGGTCCTCTTCTCGGGAATCTTCGACGTGAATATGCACTTACCCCTGTTGTCATTCCTCAGGATAGTGGGACGGCACTCGAACCTGCCCGAATCGTTGTTGTACAGGGCGGCCTGCGGCTCGTCCGACATGGTCTGCTCCATTGCTGGCAGCAATCCCAGTTCCACAAGGATCTGGAATCCGTTGCATACTCCCAGGACGGGTTTGCCCGACTCCACGAACCTCTTGACATCGCTACCGATGCCGGCTTTGATCCTGGCTGCGAAGATGGACCCTGCACGTACGTAATCCCCTGCGGAGAATCCTCCGGGGAATGCGAGCACATCATACTCCTCTAGACTGCGCCTCATGTCTGCGGGTGCCTGACCTATCAGTTGCTTGAGATGGACCTTCTCGGCGTTGGCGCCGACCATATTGAATGCGTTGGCCATCTCATCCTCACAGTTGGTTCCCTCGATGCGTATCACGCATACCTTGACGTCCTCTGCCTTCATTGTGAAGCACCTCCCATGATGTTCCATATAGGGTCGTTCCACGCCTTCCTCATCTCCGTGACAGGAACAACGGTTCCATTGTCCTTGATGACAAGAGCATCGCCCTTCGTTATTCCGATGAGTTCGGCATCATCTCCCATGATCTCCATGAACTCAGTGACGTCCTTGCCGTCGACTTCGACGATCCAGCGGCTGTTGCTCTCGGAGTACAGCTTCCTGCTGAGCTCTCCATCCATTGCAGAAAGATCGATCTGAGCTCCGACCTGCCCTGATATGCACATTTCGGCTACCGCTACGGCGAGTCCTCCGTCGGAACAGTCGTGACAGCTCAGCACAAGCCTCTTATCCATTGCCTTGAGCAGGTTGGCCATCTTCCTTTTGAGTCCGGGTATGTCGACTCCGGGCACATCTCCCTCCACTCCTCCGTATTTACGGAACAGCAGGGACCCTCCCATCTCATCCTTCGTCTTTCCAACAATCAAGATACAGCTTCCTGCTTTCTTGAAATCGGCTGTGACCGCCTTGGTAACATCCTCGATGATACCGCATCCAAGGAGCATCGGGGTGGGCAGAATATGTTTCCCTCCCGGTGCCTCGTTATAGAGACTGACGTTACCTGAGGGTATGGGGATGTTGAGCTCCCTGGCGATCTCTCCCAGTCCCCTGACCGCTTCCCTGAACACTCCGAGCCTCTCCGGGATCTCGGGGTTTCCGAAATTGAGACAGTCGGTGAACGCGTTGGGCATCGCACCTACTGCGACCAGATTCCTGCAGGTCTCGTCAATTGCGGCCATACCGCCTTTGTACGGATCCGCCTCTGTGAACCAGGGATTGCATCCGATGGCTGCTGCGAGACCCCTCTTGCTTCCGGGGACCGGCAGCAGAACCGAAGCGTCTCCCGGTCCAGTCATGTTGAGCTCTCCGACCATCGGGTGGATGGCCGTGCTGGCGCGGACCTCATGGTCGTACTGCCTGATGGCCCACTCCTTGGAGGCCACGTTGAAATCTGAGAGAAGCGTAAGGATGACCTCCTTGTCGGAAGGCAGCTTAGGGAACTTCTCGTTCTTCTTGGATGAGACGACGGGCAATGTGTAGGGCCTGTTGTAGACTGGTCCCCCGGTGAGGAACTCCAGATCCATGTCGAAGATGAGCTCTCCGTCCCAGAACAGACGGGTGCGCCTCTTGTCCGTTGTCTTTGCTACAGGTATCGCAAGGACGTCCCACATCTCGAATATCTCAAGGACCTTGTCCACGTTCTCCGGCTTGCAGGTACACATCATACGCTCCTGCGACTCCGAGACCCAGATCTCCCATGGTGCAAGTCCGGGCTCCTTCAGCGGCACCTTCTCCAGGTCCACATCTGCTCCGCAGCCGGCCTCCAGGGCCATCTCTCCGACGACGCAGCTCAATCCTCCGCCGCCCAGGTCCTTCATTCCTGTGATCAGGTGCTTGGCGTTCACCTCGAAACAGGCGTGCATAACAGGCTCTTTGGTGATAGGGTCTCCGAGTTGGACGGCTCCCCTGGAATCCTCATCCGAGGTGGCTGTCAGGTCCGCAGATGCGAAGTTGACTCCATGGATTCCGTCACGCCCCGTACGTCCTCCTATCAGTATCATGACCTCGCCGGGGCCTCCGGCGAAATTGTTGGCCAGATCCTTCCTCTTCACTATTCCGAGACATGCCACGTTGACCAGGCAGTTTCCTGTGTAGCTCTCGTCGAAGAAGAATCCTCCTGTAATCGTGGGGATACCTACGCGGTTACCGTAGTCCCTGATACCCGAAACGACACCGTTGACGAGGTATCTGGGGTGCTTGGTTCCAGGGGGCACCTCCCCTTTGAAATCTATCGGGCCGAAACACAGGGGATCGGCCAGTCCGATGGGCTGAGCGCCCATGCACACAACGTCCCTGAGGATTCCGCCTATTCCCGTGGCGGCACCTCCGTACGGCTCGACGGCCGAGGGGTGGTTGTGGCTCTCTATCCTCAGACAGTATCCGTAATCATCATCGAAGACCATCACTCCGGCGTCTCCTCTGGAAAGGATGTCCTCCCTGTCCAGTCCGAAGACGAACTCCTTGAGTATGGGTTTGCTGCTTTTGTAGCAGCAGTGCTCGCTCCATGCCTGTCCCAGCGACTGCAGCTCCACATCCGTGGGATTCCTGCCTTCCTTCTTGAAGTAGTCGCGGACGACCTTCATCTCGTCCAGAGACAGTCCGAGAGCCATGTCAGCGGAGACCTGCTTGAGCTGGTCGTCCGTGGCGTCCAGGATCGCGATGTCGAACAGCGGGAACGGGACATCGCGCTTGATCATCAGATCTGCCATTGGATCATCTCACTGTGACCTTGTAGTTCTGGATCACGGGGTTTGCGAGGAGCTTCTTGCACATCTCCTCCCCTGCCTTCTTCGCCTCATCGGCAGGGAGGTCGATCTCCATCTCGAAGAGCTTGATAGCCCTGACCTCTCCGAGACCCTGAAATCCCAAAGATTCCAACGTCTTCTTCGTATTCTTTCCTTCCGGATCTGCAACGCCCTTTTTGAGCTCGATTCTGATCTCTAAAACAGCCATGGTATCTCCCTATCGCGTGCGTGATAATAAACCTAAGCCGTGTAGAGGACGACGCTGGAAAGGTGTGCCTGTCGGTCATCATGAAACTGTTCCGCGGAGCGGCATTGGATGCTTCATTCCGTACATAACGGTGCGATAAATCTGCCAACAGGCATCGGAATAGGAACGAATATGCACCACCGCCGACAGCGATAATAAGCTAATGGTCGTTGACACACTGAAATGACATCGAGACCGAAGGTAAGGAGAGGAATCGAACCGGGTAGCGGCCCATGAATTATTCCGAATTCTCCAGATGCCTCCTTCTGCATCCCGGCGTCATACGCATCGAGCTCCTGACAGATGATCTGCTTAAAGATGTCCACAGGATCGAATATTCCAAGGAGAACGTAGGCTTTCTGCCCAACGATCCGATAGGTCTGTTGGATATCGAAAAGCATACGCTGGGTCTTATCCTGTTCTGCTCCCACGAGTTCCCCATGTTCACCGAATCCTTCATGCGGATAGTGGACAGCAAAGGGGAGGTTATCGGACGCGATGTGATGGATTGGGAGCTTGAACAGATGGATTCCCCCGACTACGTATGGCTGACCAAGAACCTCTACTTCGACATCTCCAATCTCACCGACTACGGGATGAAATGCCTGATAGGGTCGCTGGACTTGAAGGTAGAAGGACTTCCGGAAGCTGTCCGGCCGAGAGTATTCTATCCCTGTTCCGCCACCGCCAAGTACCTCAACAAAATGTTCGGGGCTGAAGGGAAGATTTGCGCCACCGTTCTGGTGGGTGTCGACGGGATCGAGTTCTAAAGACGATAGAGTTTTATCATAAGCTCTGCCATCCGTAGGTATGCTCGGCCCAATAACCGAACAGGAAAAGGGGATGTCCCTGAGGATCGCAGGCTACACAGTCCTGCGCGAGAGTATTACAGACCTCATCCTCGACCAGAAAAGTTCTCCGGAAACATGGCTGGACACCGGATGCGGCGCAGGAGGTTCCATCAGGCTCCCCCTGGAAAAGTTCAAAGATACGCATTTCACGCTGGCAGATCCCTCTGAGAATAACATTGCCGAGGCCAAGAGGGCCATAGGACGCGACGATATCGAATATGTCTGTTCGCCTACACATCAGCTCGGATTCGAGGATGGATCCTTCGACGTCATCACAGCCATCCTCTCCCACCACTATTATCCGAACAGGGAATCCAAGAAGGATGCTATCAAAAACTGCCTCAGGATGCTGAAGGAAGGCGGTATATACGTCATGGTGGAGCACACGATATACAATCCGGAGGACCAGGCAAGGATGGATGCCGATTGGAGGCTGTACATGGAGAACAGCGGTCTGGACGAGGAATCGATCCAGAACATGTTCGAAAGACGCAACACCTTTTACTTCCCTCTGGATGAGAAGCAGCACCTGGACATGCTGAAAGAGATCGGTTTCTCAGAGACTCTCGTATTCTGGAGATCCTGTTCCGATATCGGCATCTGTGCCAGAAAATGATCTTCTGTTGAAATTGAGCATCCAATGAAGACACTGGTTCCTTCGATCGGGATTCCGTGGATAATTGTGAGAAAATATAACGGGGGAAATCCCCCGTTTGAAGGTATTTGTGATCAGGCGTATGCCTTGAAGCCGGATCCGACCGCACTAAGATTCCAGACGCCGCCGCATGCAGGGATAAGGCTGCCCATGAGGCCCTTGACCTCTGACGGGCTCAGATCGGGGCACTTCATGTATGCCCACTCGGATCCTGCTCCCCACTCGTTCTCGACCCACTTGGCCTTGTCCGCATCGGGAAAGGCCTTGTAGACTTCCTCGGATATGAATCCGGTCTTGACTGCGAGTCCGATGGTACTGCTCTGGACGTACTGATAGCTTGTGTCGGTGATGATCTCCCACTGATCACCGTCTGCGTACCAGCAGGCGATGTTGAGGTTGCCGTCATAGGACATGGTGATGCCGTAACTGCTCTCCTCGACCGTGAGAGGGATTCCCTTCGCAGCAAAGGCTTGTGTGGCCGCTGCGGCGAATGAAGCGTTGTCCGGTAAGCAGACGAAAGATACTGTCACGTGATCGCTAACTACCCCATTAGGTTCAACGACCTCCACATATACTGTATATGTGTTAGGACCAGACAGTTCGGCTGCTTCAACCGATGGTGCTAAGGTTATTGCCCCTAACGCGAATACTGCGAGGACTGTGACAAACACATATGCGATTTTTGTGTTCATTTTTATCCTCGAAGCTATGAGGAACTAAGAGTATATGATATACTTATAAGGAAAAAAATGTCTACGAGTTGAATAGTTGGAGGACATATTTTATCACGTTTTTCGAAGTGTGGACAACAATTTTCGGAACCCGTCCAACGGAGAATCTTTCTTATGTATCTTGGATTATACAGTGATAGCTTTTCCTATTCGGTTTGCACATGTTTATGCATACGGAAAGGACAACGAATGCACAACATTTACGATTCGCCATCTTTACGCTATCACCATATATGAAAAAGCATATATCGAGTCAGGTGGACAATTGTCTGACAACTACATAGAGGTCTCACACCTGGTGAAGAAATATGGATCATTCACTGCGGTGTCGGACATCAGTTTTGAAATCGGGAAAGGAGAGTTCATGGGACTCCTCGGCCCCAACGGGGCAGGAAAGAGTACCACGCTGAAAGCGGTCACTGGTCTCCTTAAGCCCACTTCCGGAGAGATCCGCATCCAAGGGGTGGATATCAAAGATCACCGCCACGCACTGGAGCATGTGGGATGCGTCATCGAGACTCCTATGCCCTACGGCGAGCTTTCTCCGTCCGAGCTTCTGTATCACGTTGGCCGCATGTACGGCCTAGACAAGGAGGAGATATCCATACGCTCCCGCGACGTCCTGGATGAGATGAAGCTCTGGGATTGGAGATACACTAAGGTAGAAGGGTTCTCAAAAGGAATGAAGCAGAGACTGGTGCTGGCGCAGGCACTCCTCCCCAATCCGGAGATCATAGTCTTGGACGAGCCGACATCCGGTCTGGATCCCAGAGGAATGGTCGAGGTAAGGGAAATCCTTAAAGGCCTGAAGAAAAGGGACTGCTCCCTTCTCATCAGCACGCATATCCTCAGTGAGGTATCGGAGCTGTGCGGATCCGTCACAATGATACGCGACGGACAGGCCGTGCTTTCGGGAGACGTCTCCGAACTTCTCAACAAAACATCCCGTGACGGGATAATATTGGAGATAAAGGTGCTGAAGGACGTCAATCCCGAATTCGTGAAAGATCTCACAGGATGCTCCGGTGTGGAGGACTGCGAGACCGTGGGAGATCATGTGGTCAAGGTCTCCTTCACCGGAACGCCCGAACAGCAGACGGACATAATCTCCGTGGCCTACAACTCCGGTCTCGGACTGATGAGCGTCAACGAACACGGAAAAGATCTGGAGAGCCTGTACATGGATCTCACCGAAGGGGAGGGAGCGTCTTGAAGTTCTTCAAGAAGGAAGAACCTGTCGCCAATATCGATGCCGATGAACGCCCCAGAGGTACCTGGGAATCCAGCGGAAGAATGAGCGACGAGGAGGCGCACCGCAATGTCAAGTACAGCATCCCCAGCGTCTTCCAGCAGACCATGTATATGTTCAAAACGCAGATGGCCCTCTATTCGAAGAGGAAATCCATCTATGTCATATTGGTAATGGCCGTCCTGATCCCTCTCATCTACATGGGACTCAACGGCATCGTCGACCTTGCGCTGCTGGGAGAGGCCAGCGGAAGCGGAATGATCGGTATCCTGCTGTGCATGATGCCTTTCATCATGAGCCTGTTCACAGCGTTCATTTGCGGAAGCGCGATCCCGAGCGAATTCACCGAGCGCAGCGCATACATGAACATGGCCCTACCCATGTCCAGAGCATCCTTCTGTCTCGGAAAGTACCTGGCCGGACTCGTCATCACATTAGGTGTATTCGTATTCGCATACGGTATGGCAATGATCGGTACCATGACGGAATATGACTACTTCGACGAAGGCGCACTGGGCCTTTCATTCACAATGACGGTCCTGGCGACACTGTTCTATTCATCCTTCGCATTCTTCATGGGATGCGTACTGAAACGCGGTGCGGCCTTGGTCTCATTGCTGCTCATGGTGATGGTTGTGCCTATCATCGAGATATACCTCTACGCAAACGACTACATGAGCAGCGATGTGTTCGTCCTGCTTCCCAATCTGTTGCCCGACATGGCATGCATATCTTTGGGAAGTTCGTTCGCCGCATCTCCGGTTGGAATGGTCAACGCTCTGGTGAACGTTATCGATCCAAGCACCTTCCCGCTGCCCACATGCGTGCTCATCGCCGTGGTCTTCAGTGTGCTGTTCCTCGGTATCGGAATCTACGCTGTAAACAGGAGGGAGATGTGATGATGAAGAAATCAATGGCAATACTGGCAGTCGCCGTGATGATGCTGACGCCCGTGATCTTAGCGGACATGGATATGGACGCGGCGAACGTGCAGAAATGCAGATTCAGCCAAGAGGATCTCTATCACTGCGAAGGGACCGCCCTCTACAACGATATGGTAAAAGAAGGAATATGGGTCTACCCTATCGGCAAAGATTCCAAAATGAAAGCATACATCGCCGACCCTCAGAACGCCCCCAGGCCTGACAAGGGAGTGAGCGAGATCGTAGAAGGAGAAACATACGACATCTACTGCTTCAGCGGTCCGGAGCAGTTCGAGTACACCTCGCTTCAGAAGGTCCTCGAAAAATACTCGAAAGAGTTCTTCGTGCAGGACAGGACCGTCGAAAAGTTGACGGTGACGAGTCTCAAAGACAGCTACGGGGACTTCCCTGTATTCGTCGTCGAGTACCACGGAGGCGATGCAAAGCTTTCGCAGTATTATTCAGTAGGAAGTACTGCCAGCCTCAACCACTACAAGGATGGCGGACATTACGAATTGTCCACCAACCGTGTCAGCATGGATCTGTTCGTGGAAGCAGAGTATGAGATCTCGGTGAAGGAGTTCAGCGGATCCCCATATCTCTACATCGGCCTCTGCATCGGTATCACTGCAGCGATCGCGCTGCTGATCTTCTGGTGCGGAAGGAAACCCAAACTCTGAAATCCAAAGGCCGGGGCCTTCCCGGCCGCCTTCATTTTAACACCTACCTCCGGCAAGCTCTATGCTCAGGTTTATGTCGGGAAAATCCATTACCGAAAACGATGGCAGATTCCATAATCCTCAAGGTCACGATGCCCCAGCGCCAAACCGAATCCGGTTACGGCCGCGCACGTTTGGACACAGCCTCTCGCAAGCAGTTAGGATTGGAATTGGGAGATGTCATCGAGATCACCGGAAAAAGAACAGTGGTCGCTAAGGTCTTCCCGTGCTCCATCGATGAGGAAGGACATGGGCAGATAGGCATAGACGGTCTTACAAGGACCAATGCGGGCGTCAGTATCGACGAGAACGTCACCGTGAGGAAATGCATCCCGTCGGAGGCACGCAAGGTGGTCATAGCACCGAACATCCCCGAGGGCAAGAAGATAAACTTCGAGACAGGGATCGAAGTGGTTTTCCTGAACGGACTGCAGGGCAGACCGCTTATCGAGGGGACGGACATCATAGTTCCCAACGTAGCTCTGATGGGGAACAGGTCCACATTCAATGTCGTATCCACCACGCCCAAGGGCCCGGTGGTCGTGACCAAGGCCACAGAGATGGTTCTGAAGGACAGTGCGCAGAAACAGGTTGTCAAGTCCTCAACGGGCAAACAGATAACATACGATGACGTAGGCGGTCTCGACGATGAGCTGAAGAGGATCAGGGAGATGATAGAGCTCCCCTTGAAGCATCCCGAACTCTTCGAAAGGCTTGGCATCGGAGCACCCAAAGGTGTTTTGTTATACGGACCTCCCGGTACGGGTAAGACGCTGATCGCTGAAGCAGTGGCGAACGAATCCGGGGCTACGCTATTCTCAGTGCGCGGACCTGAGATCATTGGACAGTACTACGGACAGAGCGAAGAGAGGCTGAGAGAGATTTTCAAGGACGCATCGGAGAACACTCCAAGCATAATCTTCCTCGATGAGATTGATTCGATTGCACCGAACCGCGATACAGTATCCGGAGAGGTGGAAAGAAGAGTAGTGGCTCAGCTGCTGACCCTCATGGACGGACTCGGCGACAGGGGCAACGTAATCGTCGTTGCAGCCACGAACAGAGAGGATTCCATCGACCCCGCACTGAGAAGGCCCGGAAGGTTCGACAGGGAGATCGAGATAGGAATACCCGGCAGGAAGGCAAGATGCGACATACTGAATGTGCATCTAAGGGATATGCCACTCACGGATGATGTTTCCGTAGATGCTCTGGCAGGGATGACACAGGGATTCGTCGGAGCGGATCTCGCTGCTCTATGCAGGGAAGCAGCAATGAAATGCGTCAGATCCCACATGAAAGACCTAGATCTTGACAAAGCCATCCCCTCGACGGTACTGGAGGGTATGAAGGTCTCCATGGCCGATTTCAAAGATGCACTGGCGGATGTTGAGCCCAGCGGAATGCGCGAAGTACTCGTGGAGATACCCAAGGTCACATGGGAGGACGTAGGCGGACTTGACGATGTGCGGGCGCAAATCGAGGAGGCATTCATAACCGAAGAAGGTAACCCGTCCTACGAGAGACTGGGGATCGAACCGGCAAAAGGTGTACTGCTCTACGGACCTCCCGGCACAGGTAAGACATTGATCGCAAAGGCAATAGCCAACAGTGCCGGGGCCAACTTCATAACGGTCAACGGGCCGGAGATGGCGAGCAAATGGCTCGGTGAGAGCGAGAGGGCGATCAGACAGATATTCAAGAGGGCCAAGCAGATGGCCCCGTGCATCATTTTCTTCGATGAACTGGATTCCATAGCTCCGATACGTGGCAGTAGCGATGGCTCAGCATGGGAGAGGGTCGTGGCACAGTTACTGACTTCCATGGACGGTGTGGAGAGCCTCAATAACGTCATGGTTATGGCCGCGACCAACAGGCCCGATATGATCGATCCCGCACTCCTCAGACCTGGCAGATTCGACAAGCTCGTGCTCGTGGGCAAACCAGAGCTCGAAGCGCGTCTGCACATACTTCAGGTCCATACTCGCAAGATGCCTCTGCAGGATGTCGATCTCAGAGTAATTGCAATAAACACGGACGGCTATGTGGGGGCAGACCTCGCCGCCGTATGCAGAGAAGCGGGACTGATAGCCTACCGTGAGGACCATGATGCAGAATACATCAGAATGGAGCACTTCGAGCACGCACTGAAGAAGATAGGTCCGTCGGTGGACAAGAACCTCTTCAGCAGCTATGAGAAGATCGGGAAGGATCTCAACAAACGCCGTACGGCTTGGGACAGCGTACCTTTCTACGGATGACATGTTTTGAAAATCCAAATGGCCACCGACCATTCTCCGATCCTGATGTCGACTTCCACCCGGATCGTCTGCGTCCGTGATCAGAAATCCTTCTGCATATACGGCAACGCTTTCTTGAAACCCAGTGATGCGTAGTACCTTCTGACCCCGACGCCGCTGGTCACACGGATGCCTTCCTTGGAGTTCTCCTTAGCGATGCGTTCAGCCTCCGCAACCAATTCCTTCCCGAATCCGCGATGCTGCCAGTCATCCCCATCCTCTCCGATGGAGACTATCTTGCCGAATACCTTCAGCTCCCTTATGGTCGCTACCGGATTGGAATCTACCCTGACACGAACATATCCGACTATGGAATCCTCATATTCCAGGGCGACGAAGTACTCCTTCCCTCCGCTGGCCTCGTATTCCGTGATCTTCAGGCGGACCTTGTCGGGATCGTCCAATCTGATCCCCCTGTGGCCGACCTCCCTGCAGCGGATGCATCTGCACGGCCTGCCCCTTCTGGACATCTCATCAGCAACAAGCTGGCGGATGTTGCTCTTCATTATCCCTGCGGTGATCTGCGGGACGGGGATATCCCTTTGGATGCGCTGGATCCTGACATATTCCGGAACGGTCTCCTTCATCCTGCATAGAAGATCCACCGCCTCGTCCGTATCAAGAGGCTTGTACAGACCCTCCTGCCACCAGTCCTTGACCTTCGTCCCATCGACCACAAGGGTTGGATAGAACTTCAGCATGTCCGGACGATACTCGGGCTGATCGAAAACCTTCCTGAAACATTCCAGATCATGCTCCTTCGAAGAGCCGGGAAGTCCCGGCATGAGATGATAGCATATCTTCAATCCGTGATCCTTGCAGCGCTTAGTGCAATCCCTCACCGCATCGGTAAGATGACCTCTGTCGACCTTCTCCAGAATCTCGTCGTCGAGGATCTGTACACCGAGTTCCACCCTTGTAGCCCCCAGCCTCATCGCCCTCTCTATCTGCTCATCATCAAAGACATCGGGACGGGTCTCCACGGTCATGCCAACGCATCTGTGTTCGGAAACCTCGTTCAGGGCCTGGGCCTCACCGAGGGTAATGGAATCGATTCCGTTCATCGCATCGAAACATCTGCGTACGAACCATTCCTGGTAGGCCTCATCCCTGCATGTGAACGTACCGCCCATTATTATCAGATCTATCTTGTCGGTCTGATGGCCGATGTCCGTCAGCTGAGTTATCCTATCCATGACCTGCTTGTATGGGTCGAAATCATTCCTGCCGGCACGCCTCGCGGCCGGCTCCTTCCCGGTATAGGACTGCGGTGAATTGTTAGCGACTCCGCCGGGACAGTACGCGCATCTGCCGTGAGGGCAGTCGAACGGCGATGTCATGACGGCGACCACGGCCACACCGCTCATGGTGCGCATCGGCTTCTTTATCAGAAACGGTGTGAGGAGCTTCCGATCCTCCTCTTTGACGTTGGCCAGGATCTCCGAATTCATCGGAACCTGTTCTAGATCGTATTTCTTGCATAATTTGAGTTTCAGGTTCTGAAGCTGCATACGGTCTGTGACACGTTTCGTCTTGACCGCATCGATGATCTCCCCGGACAGTGCGACGATACGCTCATCCATAGTACACGCTGCCTGTGTCCTTCTTCTTGGTCTTCTTGGGCGCGGATTCCAGAAGATCCAGGTAGATGATCTGTGACAGATTGATGAACCTAAGCGTTCCGTTCTCCAATTCGAAGACCATGGCAGTATCCGAACCCATGGCGGAATAGCCTCTGAAGACGCCTACGGTCAAATCCTCTCCGCCGTGATCGACACTGTATTTGGAACCTACGGTTACAGCATATTCTGCATCCACGTCAATCACTTCTGCTGAACGAGTTCCTGGAAATGGATGACTGTCTTACGATAGTTCTCCATGGCCATATTCACATTGGCTTCGGTGAAACTCCATGCCTTGACGATATCCCCGAACCTGATGCGGTATCCCTTACGGATCTGCTCATTGAACTCCACATCCATGGCCTCGAGAAGATCCATTGACTTCAGCTTGTTGATGTGTCTGTAGATGGTAGGCTTGGTGGTCTCCAGAAGGACCGCAAGCTCCTCGACGGTCCATGCCTTGGACGGATGGGCCATCAGATAATCCATGAAAAGACGGTAAGGAACGCTCTCACGTATGGTGGCGGCACCTGTCTTGGGATCGTATCCCTTGGGCAGATAACCTATCTGAACGAGGAATGTTTCCGCCACAACGTTGACGTCCGCGACCCCGCTCATGGGTGTGTTGCTGACCACCTGTAATTCGAACATCTGTTACCGAAAAAACCCAATGCTATAGATGTTTTTAAGGGTTAAGGT
The DNA here is from genome assembly GCA_015063235.1 of Thermoplasmata archaeon. Taxonomy (GTDB): domain Archaea; phylum Thermoplasmatota; class Thermoplasmata; order Methanomassiliicoccales; family Methanomethylophilaceae; genus Methanoprimaticola. The sequence continues at coordinate 139,045 of SUSW01000022.1, forward strand.
CACACGTTAAATCTATAGCCGCTGCTGCTTTAATTATGTTATAAAAATCGTAAGAAAATCCGCATTCACATGGTGTTAGTGAGCCTTTCCAGAGCCACGTGGATGCTCTGTGTCGGTATGACACGTGACACCGGAATCGATAGAATTTTCTCCACTGTCGGAGCGACTATCGGTGCGCATACAACACCGAGTGCCCCGTCCCTCTCCGCACGGACAGCCGCGATGATGGCATCCTCCAGCGTCATGACAGGGTACTCGTGGACCTTGATCCTCATCCCGTTGACCTCGACGTACCTGGGAACGTTCTCCAATGCATTGGATGCTGCGATGATTGCTATGAAACGCATATCCTCGCTGGTGCTGAGGATCTTGATGGCGCTAACCACTTGGCGGACCGTCCTGAGATTCGGTTCCCTTCCGCCCTCTATGACCTTGTACAAAGTGCTTTTGGAGATGCCTGACGCCTCGCAGAACTCGTTGAGGGTCATATGCAGCTCCTCATTCAGGATATTACGGAGGGCTATCTGGAATCCTCCCTCCTCCCTGAGCATCCCCGTTATAAGGTCGTCGACTGTCATCTCAGTTTCCTTTGACGAAGTCTGCGGCGTTCATGCCAGCTATGCAGCCCTGCCCAACGGCCTTGGCGACCTGCCATGGCTTGCCGGTGATGTCGCCGCATGCGAACACTCCGGGAACCTCCGTCCTGCACTCGGCATCCACCTTAATGGTGTCATCCATCTCAGGCATGACATCAAGATCCATGGCGATGTCCGCTGCGGACTTGGCCCCCAGCTCGATGAAGACTCCGTCAGTCGGTATAACAGTGCCGTCCTGCAGCGTTATGGATTCCACCTTATCGGTCCCGTCTATGGATTTCGGCTTGGAATTGTACATCCTCACCCCTGAATCCAGAGCCTTGTGGACAACGGAATCATTCGCTGTAAGGTCCCATGCCACCCATGAGGTCTCCGACGCATACGATGTCATTAGCCTTGCCGATACGGCTGCCTCGGATTCGTTACCGACCAGGACGACCCTGCGGCCCTTGTAGAAATTGCAGTCACACACCGCACAGTAGCTGACGCCCTTGCCGTATAGCTCCTTCTCTCCCGGGACTGCCAGCTTCTTACGGGATATACCCGTCGCGATAACGACGGCCTTGGCCCGGATCTCCGTTCCGTCATCGGTCTCGAAAACGAATGAATCCCCGTCGCGTTTGGACGAGATCACGTTCTGATCCAAGAACTCGGTACCAAAGGATTTGGCCTGTCCGATACCTGATTGGAGAAGGGCTTCACCGTCATTGATTACACCCATGTAATTCTCTATATCGGTACCGTAAGCGGCACTGTTGGAAGGCTTTCCCAGAACCAGCGTCTTCGCCTTCTTGCGCGAAGAGTGGATGGCGGCCTGCAATCCTGCAGGTCCGCATCCGATTATCAGAACATCTGTTTCCATGTTCACAGACCGTTGACGAATTCGATGATGTCCTCTTTAGGCCTGAGTCCTACGAGCGCCTGCACCAGAACCTTGTCCTTGAAGATCAGGAGAGTAGGTATTGCGTTGATCTGGAACCTGGCGGCGATGCCCTGGTTGTCGTCGGTGTTGAGCTTGGCAACTCCGACCTTTCCGGCGAGATCGGCTGCGACCTCTTCGATGATGGGGCCCATCCTCCTGCAGGGTCCGCACCAGGGTGCCCAACAGTCTATGATGGCTATTTTGTTGCTCTCGATGAATTGATCGAATGTACTCTCGTTAAGTTCGGTCACCATGATGTTCACTGAACCATCATAACAGTCATGGAATAAAAACCAAGAACCTCACTCGAGATTGAATTCGCTGACTGTCTTGAGCTTGGGGTATTCGCCGATCCTCTTGGGCATAACATCCAGATCCTCACCGTACAGGTCAGAGAGCTCCATATGGAGAAGCTCCACCCTGTCTGCACCTCTGAAGGCGCCTTTGTTAATCAGCTTGGAGACGGAATGGTTATGGTCCACCACCCGATTGTCGCTGACAAGATTGTCCGCATGAGCGACTATCTTTTCCTCAAGCGTCTTCGGCATATAATCCCCCGGAGGAAGCCCCAGCTCCTTGACGTCTTCTTGGTCCAGCCCCGCACCTGTGTGCTTGCGGACTATCTCCACCAACGTCTTCGGGAGACCGTAATCCTCCACCATCTTCGAACCGTAATAGGCGTGCATGATCGAATGATCCTTGGCACGTCCGATGTCATGGAGGAGTGCGCCTGCTATAACCGTATCATAATCTGCCTCAGGGATGCGGGATGCCATCTCCTCCGCCACGGCCCTCACGGTGCAGCAGTGGATGATCACCCTCTTCTTGCATCCTGCGTCGATAAGGAGCTCTATGCATCTCCTGTCATTCGGAATTGACAACGGTCTTCCCCCTTTCGTTAGGTATAATCTTGATCTTCCCGTCACGATCCTCGTAAAGCGCCTTACCCTCGGTGAAACGGTCCAGGAATATGGCGAGAGCAGCGATCTCCGAATGGGGCTGATTGCCCACGGAAACGTTGAAATCGGCTCTCTGATAGACCTCAGCCGGTACCTTCGAAGCCCCGACAATCACCATTATGTCCTCGTCCTTAGGGATCTTCGGTATGGCATCCACTACCTGCTGACCGTACATGGTCAGGTGGACGACCTTTCCTTTGAAACCCTTCATGGCCTCCTTCCAGGAGACTCCGGTCTTTATGGAATAGTCTCCGCCGAAACGGTCGACCACGCTGCGGATGTTCTCCTCCAGGACAGGATCGTAGGTGTCCACGTAGATCCCCTTGGCACCCAGTGCCCTCGAGGACAGTGCTACATGGGTGGTCACCCTTTTGTCCCTCTCGGGACGGTGACCGATTCTCATGATCCATATGTCGGACATACTCACTCTTCTTTGATGAGCTCTATCCTGTGCCCGCGGTAATCCATTTTCACGGATCTGCGGACCAGGCTCTTCAGCATAGTGGAGGACAGACCCAATGTTTCTGCGACATCGCCGGAGAACCTTCCGTCCTTACCTACCTCGGCCAGGATCTTCGATTCTATCTCCGAATACTCCTCTTCGCTCATCATGGCGGCCGTGAGAACATCGCTGATCTCATAGACCGGCCATTGGGCGTTGATGTTGAATGAGGTGTAATATGTATGATAGGACTTCTGCGGGTAATTCCCGTCCTTGGATAGCCAGCGCATCTCCACAAGCTTCATCTTCTCGAAGAATATGATAGCATCCCTGCCTTCGCGACCGAACTTCTCCTCGATCTCGTCAGCTGTCCTCCATTCCAAGGTCACCTCTTTCAGCACCTCTCTCTTCGTAGGGGTGTCAACGGACCTGAGCATGGGTACCAGCTCGGATGGCTCGTTGATGACCTTTATTCTGTTCATGAAGCTAGTTAAAGACATTATGATTATATAATATAAAGCGCGAAAGTTCTGCAATTAGTCATGTTTTTCTACCATTTTACCCTGCAGGGATCCTATTACAGCGGTCTGCTGGACACCATCTCCTATCACAATCTATATTAACCGACTTCCTGATTAGCGCATTATGAAACAGACCAAGGAACCCGAACTTAGGTGGCAGTGTCTCAACTGTTACAAAGTCTACAAGGGTGCTGAGGGAGAGCAGAAAGCTCTTGACTGCTGCGGTTCTCTGATCCAGGGATGGTGGACGAACTACGGCAAGTGGGGCAAGCAGAACTGGTACGGAAGATGATTCCGTCCTTCTTCTAAACCCCCTCCAACCCAATTTTTTATACACATTAGTCGGTATTAGGTATACATCATGTCCGGAGAGAAAGAACCGATCGGCTCCATTTCTGAAGAATTCGCACTTCTCGAGAGACATATTCTCATTCTGAAGACTGTGAAATACAACCAGCCGATAGGACTTATCAGATTGTCGGAGATGACCGGGATACCGAAACATAAGGTCAGATATTCTCTGAAATTACTGGAGGCCGAAGGGATCATCAGGGCCACGACCGAAGGTGCGACGGTCACGGACAGCTACGATGAATTCCTGAAGAATATCTCCGAATACGTCAAGGGACTGTATACTAAAGTGGAAGAACTCCAGTCCCAAATCTAAACGTCTGGGTATGTTAGAGAAAAAAGAAATCGTGCTACCTGACTCCTTATCGTGAAGAGACCTGGGTAACACGAATTGATTTGTTTTTGCTATCGGTTCAGACCGACCTGATGTCGATTTTTCCGTAACCGTTGCTGTTGATGAACTCAGCGGACGACTTCGCCAGATCGACCATTCTGGAATCGCAGATCAGTACAGCGTCTTCTCCGCTGAGACACTTCATCGTACAGTTCTCAGGACCGTTGTAGCGGAATTTGGGCTTGAATCCTGTGGCGTCCGCAGCGATTCTTGCGTTCAATCCGTATATTCCTGTGGTAACATCTGTGAGACCGTTATCCTCCAATGCTTTGGCTATATCTGTATCGGTCTCGGCCATGAGTATATTCAGCGTTCCGAAGTCCCTGTCCCTGCAGTCCGATATCTTCACAGAAAGCTGTGTCTGCGTCTTCGGATACGGCTCCAGATCGCATCTTCCGAGATCGGAGAGAGCCTTGTTCATCATGAAAACCGAAGGACGGATAAGACCTGCCGTCTGCACCTTCCTGTGATCGGAGTAGAACGGTTCGGGAAGTCCCGAATACATGCACTGTCCTCCGTGAAGCACACGTATCTCATCGGCCCATGAATAGGTAAGATCTGTATCGTGGGATGACATGATGACCGTTACACCGGATGCATTGAGCTGTTCTGCGATCTCCATGACCTCATAGGCCATCTGAGGATCCAGTCCGGCCGTCGGTTCGTCCATGATAAGAACACTAGGCCTCATGGCAAGGACTCCTGCCAATGTCACCCTCTTTCTCTGTCCGTAAGACAGCTTCATGATCGGGAACTTGCGGTACTTCTCCATACCGACCGTGAACAGTGCCTCGGCGACCCTGCTCTCGACCTCCTCCTTGGGGAGTTTCAGATTCTCGGGTCCGAACGCCACGTCCTGTTCCACATAAGGCTTGAATATCATATCGTTCGGATTCTGGAACAGGATTGAGACGTCCGTACGCATCCTGATGATATCCTTGTGCTTGTAGGTCAGAGGCTTGTCATTGTACAGGACCTTCCCGTCCTCGGGCTTGTACAGCGCATTGAGGACACTGAACAAAGTCGACTTACCGGCTCCGTTGCATCCGAGAAGCGCGGTCTTCTTGCCCTTGGGTACGTCGATGCACATGCCGTTGAGGACCTTGGGTCCCTTCCTGCTGTACGAATGGAATACATTATCCGCTTCCAGTACGGCGTTGCTCATCCGACCACCTCCGTATCTGCGTCGAAGCCGAACTCCTTGAGCCTGTCGATCTGTCTCTGGATGGTAGGAGCGTAGATGGAATCATAGATCAGGATCGTATCTTTGCCCTTCACGGCCTGCGTGAAACAGTAGTCCAATCCTTCGAACATGAACTCTATGTCCTTATCCTGAAGCTCGAACCTCACTTCGGATCCGTATATCCCGACCGTACTGTCCTTGGCATCCTTGACGACCTCCTCGTACTTGGACACCGCGTTCTCTGCCTCGGCCGGTACCATATAGATCTTGCCAGATCTCTTCGAACCGCCGAACTTGGCGGTAATCTCACACATGTTATGGGGGTAGGGTTTGGGATCCATACCCTTGATGGCCGAGACATCCTTGTTCATCGTGAATATGGATGGGGCCAGTAATCCGCAAGAATAGACATTATCGATATCGGAATAGAACTCGTCGCCGTTTCCTCTGAATGCCACGGCTCCGTTACGGAAGACATTGGTAGTCTCCGCCCACTTATAGGCGAGATCGATATCGTGCGTCGAAATCAACACGGTCACCCCCTTGAGAGACATCTTCTCGGCGAGTTCCATTACCTCCACCGCCGCCTGAGGATCCAATCCCGCTGTGGGTTCATCCATGATCAGTATATCAGGCTGCATGGCCAATGCTCCGGCGATCGCCACCCTCTTCCTCTGTCCTCCAGACAGCTGCTGCAGCGGACGTCTGTTGAGGCCTATGAGCCTTACATCCTTGAGGGCCCTGTCGACCCTCCTCTCGACCTCCTCTCTGTCGAGGCCGATATTAAGCGGTCCGAATGCGATATCCTCTTCCACCAGCGAGCAGAAGATCTGCTCATCCGGGTTCTGCAGTACGACCGCCACATTGGACCTCAGGTCCATCAGGCCTTTCTTCGTATATTCAACGGGATTTCCGTTGAAGAGCACCTCTCCGCTCTGGGGCTTGTTCACACCGGTGAGGGTGTTGAAGAACGTGGTCTTACCCGCTCCGTTGCATCCCAGGATGGAAGTGCGTACGCCTCTCTCTATCTCAAGACTGAATCCGTTCAGGATCGGCTCGGCAGTTTGGTTGTAGGCGAATACAACGTCTTTCAGTTCGAATACGCTGTCCATCTTACCACCCGAACAGAGGCGCCATTATCTCTGCCATGTTGATCCACCCCTCGGTGTACTTACCGACGAAGTACAGTGCGACTGCCAGTCCGACCGATACGACCACCCACATTATTGACATACTCTTAGGGGGGTGGTATATCGGGAAGTATCCCTGGTAGTTGCGGCACGCCAGTGCCGCTTCCGATTTCTCCGCGAGCTCCATGGAGAAGATGAATGTGCCTGCCATTGCACCTCCGTAGGATCTCATGGCAGTCATGCTTCCGTTGTACCCGAGACGGCATTGGGCCGCATCCAACATAACAAGGAACCTCTCCAGGAGGAGGAACGCATATCTGTAAATCAAAACGACCAGCTCCGTTATCTCATTCGGACAGTGAAGCGACCTAAAGGCGTGGGCCAAATGAGGTATGGGAGTCGAACATGCGAACGACAGCATGAGGGTCACTCCTGCCACCGCACGCACGAATATCTGCCAAGCATTGTTGAAACTCTGTTCCGTCATATGGATATCGAACCAAAGGAACTGCGCTTCCCACAATGCAGGCTGAGAATGATCCCCCATGATCGATATCATCCCACTACCGATGATCATAATGAGAATGGCCTCACCGATTGCTAGCGCTAGAATAAGGGGAATCTTCAAATTGGTAGAATAGGCCATCAAGGCAAATCCAATGGCGAATGTGATCAAGGGAACAACCAGGCTGTCCGCCAGGAGTCCGATGATCAGCATCGCCATTACGAAAATTAGTTTCCCGAGGGGAGCCCAATTCACCATACGAGAGCTGTATGCCAGCTCATCCATTTCCATTTGTTCTGACATTAAGCTCTCCCTCGGGGGTTTTCAGATTCACTGAGCAGGCTGGTCAGTTGTCTGCTCGGGCGTCTGTTCTACACCCATCTCAGCGAGTGCCTTCTTTCTTCCGGAGTTCTGTCCGATGAAGAATCCGATGATGATGGCACCGATCGCGGCCTGGACTGCGAACAGCAGTGACTCAGTCTCTCCGGGGAGCTCGTAGTCTCCGAAGATTCCGTTCCACCAGGTCTTGTACTCGCGAAGCTGGACGGGGTTTCCCTTGTCGTCGACCTTCGCAGGGTAGACCATGTAAGGCATTTTACCCTCGTAGACGACCTCTCCTTCGTCCTCGTATACCCAAACAGGGTTTCCATCCTCGTCGTAGACGGGCTCTCCGGCGATGTCTCCGGCTGCTCCTCCTCCGGCGTCATCGGATCCTCCGAAGTCACCATTGACCAGTGCAAGTGTGCATATGCACATGACTGCGATGATAGCGAATCCGACAAGATATACTGTCGTGTCCTTGTTCATGCTCAGACCTCCGTGGAGAACGGATTGAGTTTGTTCTCATCAGCGATCTGGAAGATCTCGGGCTTGGCAGTGGACAGGTAGTGGGCGAACATGGCGAAGATGATACCTTCGATGATTGCCAGGGGAACCTGGGTGACTGCGTAGACAGAGATAAACTCAGAGAATGACGAAATGAAGTCAGCACCGCTGACGGTCACGACGTTGAGGGTCATCTGGAGTGCGGTGACAACGTATGTCATAAGGTCAGCGATTGCTGCTGCGCAGAACATGCTGATGAACGGGTTGCCGCCTGCCTTCCTGACAAGCTTCCATACGAGAAGACCGAAGAAGGGTCCGATGATTCCCATTGAGACACAGTTCGCTCCGAGCGTTGTGAATCCGCCGTGAGCGAGAAGGAGTGCCTGGAAAATAAGAACGATTGTTGAAAGAACCGCACAGACGCCGACTCCGTAGAATACGACTGCGATTCCAGTTCCTGTAGGGTGTGAGCTCGATCCTGTGACCGAGGGCAGTTTAAGTGATGACAGCAGGAAGATGAATGCGCCTGAGAGTGCGACAGTCATCTTCTGCTCCGGGTGCTCTGCAATGATTTTGCGCAGTTTGATAACACCGATGATGAAGAAAGGTGCCATAACTACGAACCATACAACGCACCACATAGGGTCAAGATAACCTTCCATTATGTGCATTTGTACACCATCCGAATATGTGACCGTTCCCGATGGAACGATTATTCAATCAAGTTAGATTGATTCTACTCGATTGGATGAGCAATCCAGGATTGTGTATAAAATAATTGTTTTAAAATATTGACCATTGGCGGATAAAATACACATTATATTTAGGATTAACTAAAAAATTTAAATAACATTTATAAAAATTATACTATTTGGTACAATAAAATTGACATATTATTTATGACATTAATTAGAATAATTCCAATCAGTTATGTCCAAAATAGGACATAGATTCCAACTGGTTTTGTCCACGCAACAGCTTATACTGAACAAAGCAACGATGGCACTGAAAATATGAGAATTCAAAGAATCATCCTTAACAAAAAGTCCGAACGACATCTGCAGATACCGTCCGACCTCCCCGAATACTATTAATACGAGTCCATCATTCCAAGCAATACTAAGGCCGCTGTAGCTCAGTAGGTAGAGCGTGTGACTGTTAATCACAAGGTCCTCGGTTCAAATCCGTGCGGCGGCGCCATTCTTCTTCAGCATCATCCTTTGGACAATCACTTTATCCTTCTACCCTCTCCACCCCACCATGGTGAAGAACGATATCGTCTCCAAAGAATGCGTCGAAGCCTGTTTAGAAATCTTCGACAGCATACGTTCCGAATTGGCACTAACCCCTGGAGAAGGATCGCTCCTCGAAACTTTGGCGGCCAGCGGCATCGAGATGGCAGACTGCTATCGCAAGGATGCGAAGAACTTCATTGAAATGAATGACTATACCACAGCATTCGCAGCCATCAACTATGCGCATGCATGGATCGGTTGTTTCACTGAACTGGGACTGTTCGATTCTGAACCGGGTGACGAACTTTACAAGCGTCTGGAGAGCTATGAAGATAAAGACGGCTCTGCGATCTCCGACGAGAAGATGGCCAAATATCTGGATATAACGACAAAGGCTAGGAAAAAACTGAAGATCGCTTCTCCTGTGAGATCCTTCGACAGAAGATTGGCACTGCATTTTCTGGACACTTCGGAATCCTACTTCAAGGATGCTATAGATTACCGCAGGGACGATGATTACGTAAGGGCATTCGCTGCTGTCAACTATGCACATGCATGGCTCGACGGAGGAGCAAGGATAGGGCTGTTCGACGTTGAGGAAGACGACGTTCTGTTCACACTTTTTGAGTAACACTTATTCTTAAATCGTGTTACTTAACTCGTCCATCAGATTCTTGAGACCGAAATCTTTCCCGAATACGTACCGCAGGATATGACGGCAGCACTAGGGAACATTTCCTTCATCTCGTCCGCAGAGGCTGTGGTAAAGATGCTGTTCCCCAGCATGCACATCCCCGCTTCATGGCCTGCATCCCTTATGATGCACAGCGCAGTCCTGATCTCATCGGATTCCAACCCGGTGCTCTCAGAGAAATGATTGGAGGCTTTGAACAGCCCTTCCATACTGGCCATGGAATTGAGCATCCTGATAGCCGCATCCCCCTCGATGGCGATCTTCTCCATCAGAGTGTTGTCAGATAGGACGGTCCCTGTCTTCAGAGGCTCTTTGAACACTACGACAGTCAGGCTCCCCGGATCGATACCAGAGTCCGAGACCTTGCCTGTCACACCTGGGGCGCCCGGCACATCCCTGACGGGAACCGGATATTCCGAATCCATTGCCAAAAGGTCCCCTAGACCCCCGCCCATGGTACACTCCATGGTATGTGTCGCTATCGCCGCATCCTTGCGATCCATCCCCAGGATATCGGCGGCACAGAGCGTCGCTGCGTATGTTCCTGATGCACTGGCACCGAATCCCTGTTCCAACGGAAGGTCATGCTTCAGCCTGATCTCCAGCCCGTGACCGGGACACATGGATTCTATCGCCGCACGGGTGATCTCCGCATCGCATCTCTTCCCGTTGATGCAGATGTTTATTTTGTCGTCATCCCGCTCCCAAACGGTCGCAGTGCAGCCCTTGTCGAGCCTGAACCCGAATCCCTTCGAACCGGTAGTCAGGGGATCGTCGGTCCTGAAAGGTCTGAAAACGCACGAGATATGCCCCGGGACAAACGCTTTAGCTTTCATTCGCCACCGAAATACTGATCCAGGATTTCCCCGGCAATCTCTTTCTTGGAGCCGGTAATAACGTCCTCGAAGTCCTCTCTGACCATTATCACCGAAATCTCCTCTTTTCCTGCTGAATCTATGTCATTGGCGACGACCGCATACAACCCGTACTCGCTGAGACGGGAACGTGCCTTCTTGATCAGCTGGTCCTCCGTCAGTCCCGACTCGGCCTTGAACCCGACAACGGTCTTGCATCTGGATGTGATCATAGGAAGTATCTTCGGTGCGGGATCCAGATCCAGCGTCAGATCGGAATCGCTTGATATCTTTCCGTCCCTGACCTCCCTGAGCTTGAAATCTGACAGGGCCGCCGGTACTATGACGATATCGTGGTCTATCTCCTCGGTCAACTCCGCCAGATCTTCGACGCTGTTGAAACGTACCGTGGGAATGTATTCAGGAAGCGTGACGCTGCACGCGCCCATCCAGAGCTCCGTATCCGCCCCTCTTTCGAATGCCGCCTCGGCCAGATCCTTGGCCATCATTCCCGTGGAACGGTTGGAGATCAGCCTCATTGAGTCTATTGGCTCCTCGCTGCGTCCTCCGATAATGAGGACCTTCTTGCCCTTGATCGGACTGTTAGCGAGAATCCTCTTAACGTTCGCCACTACCTCATCGGTTGGAGCCACCTTTGCCCTCCCGTCTTTGATACGGGGGCCGATGAAATGGACTCCCCATGAATCCAATTTCTCGATGTTTTCCCTGACAGCAGGATTATCGTACATCGCCTGATGCATCGCAGGGGCGATAGCGACAGGTACGCCTGAGCCCAATGCGACCGTTGCCATCGATGTGACTGTCGTATCGTCGATGCCGTTTGCGATCTTGGATATGGTATTGGCCGTCGCAGGGTAAATCAGAAGCAGGTCTGCCTTATCATCACCGTTGAGCATCGTAACATGCTCCGTGAGCCCTGAAAGCTCCGTAACAGGCTTGTAACCTGATGCGAATTCCAGCGCATCGGGCGTCACCAGCTTCAACGCCTCCGCGGTCATCACCGGGATCACGTCTGCCCCATACCTTACCAGTTCTCTGATGGTGCCGAAACACTCGACAGCGGCTATACTGCCTGTTATCCCCATCACAATGGTCTTTCCGGCCAGGAACTCCCCTTTCTCACAGAATATCTCGTCCGATGGATGTGTCACTGTATCACCGCCTCGATTATCTCCATAGCTTTCTTGAATACTTCATCCCGGGTCATCGACGCGTCCACCACATCAAAACCGTATTGCTCTGCCAGGTACAGGTAGTTGCTGCGCACCTGCTTCTGGAAATCCAGCCTCTCGAACTTGCTGATCTCCTCTCCGCGGGTACCCACACGACCCATGCCCACCTCCGGATCTATATCCAGGAGTATGATGGCATCCGGTATGTCGATGAATTCATCGTTGATCCTGATAAGCCAATCCATCTCGGAAGCGTCTCCGTCCAAACGTGCCGATTGATATGCTACCGTGGATGCGAAGTACCTGTCGCACAGGACTATCTTGCCCTGGGAGACCTGCTCCTGTATCCATTCGGTATGATCGTTACGGTCGGCCACGAACAGCAGCGCCTCCGTCCTCTGAGAGATTTCGCCTGCAGATCCACTGCGTATGAACGCCCCGATACCCTCATGAGTGGGCTCGGCGGTGAGGACCGCATCCTTGCCGCGTCCCCTCAGTTCCTCCGATATGCGCTCGCACAGAGTCGATTTTCCTGCTCCGTCTGCACCTTCAAAGACGATGAATGCTCCGCTCATCGGAGCCAAGGATAAGTTTCTGGACATATAATGCCGACGAACGAAGACGTACTAGAATTCGTTCAGAGCTCCATCCAAACATGTTCTATCCCGTCATCCCAGAACTCCTCCGAAACGACTCTGAAACCAAACTTCTCGTAGAATCCTATAGCGTAGATCTGAGCCTCCAGGATGACCCGCTTGGCATCCTTATTCTCCCGAATCCATTCGAGACAGAATTCCATGATGTCCCTGCCGTAGCCCTGCCCGCGGACGGTGGTGATTACGCGACCGATACGTACAGTGCTTCCCCCCTCGTCTACGATACGGGCATAGGCCAGAATCCTGCCCGAATCCCTTATGAAAAGATGCTGCGCCCCCGGATCCGCCCCGTCTATCTCCGAATATGGGCATTTCTGCTCCACCACGAATATGTCCACCCTGGCCTTCAGGATATCGTAAAGCTCCATATTGGATAACTGGTCAAAACTCTTGGAGACCCGTTCCATAGATCATTCCCTGGAGGTCCTGCGTTTGAGTAGAGCGAGAACGGAATCCAGCGATTCCACGTCCTTCGCGAATGGACGCGTCAGCGCTGCAAGGTCCCTGCGGATGGTGTCGTCATATTCCACACCCAATGTGGAAAGATTATCCCTGAGATCGTGTGCCAGTATGCCGCCTCTGCGATCCCAGTCGGTCAGGATCACTGCTTTCTTTCCGGCCTTCCAGACATATTCGGATGCCCTTACGGCCCCACCTACCACCTGCACACAGCATATGTCCCCGCTGATCCCTATGCTTTCCAACGCAGCGACATCCTTGTGTCCCTCTACCAGGATCACATGATCGGAGGCCAACTGAGACAGCCTGAAAATGACTTCGCTTATCTCATCCAATCTGTCGGCATCGTTCATTTACTGCTTCCTCCAATGCGTCCATGATCGCTCCGGGATCGCCGGTTATGGTCACGGTCTTCTGATGGCTGGTCGAACCTGATGTGACCTTAGACTTACAACGCGTTATCTCCCTAAAATAAGATTCTACTTCCTTGTTCGCGCGTCCATCCAACGGCGGGGACTTCACACGGAGGATCGCCCTCTTCCTCCACTCATCGAAGCCCTCCAATCCAGATCTGTTGGAGCGGGGGGAAACTAGGACATCGACCTCCACCCCGTCCTGCTTCACCCTGGAAACATCCGCTACCCTCATCGCCTCCCCTATCGACGAACACTTTATTTCATGCCTCGCTTATGTGCTCCCGATGAGCCCTGTACTGCAACCTATGACTTTCGATGACCTCTGTCAGATCCACAGAGAGGAGATGAAAGCCAGAGCGTTGACCCCCTGCAGACCGGATCTTTACAGGGCCATGGCAGATCTTTTGAACAGACTGCGCCAGGACTATGACAGACAGATTGCGATAGACCCTGATTCCGTTATGAGCGAGGGAGCCAACCTCCGGAGGAAGAACGCAGACAGCATCAGCAAGGTCATAATAAGTCTCAGGACGAAGAAGGTATGCAACAAGGCCATACTTTCAGCGGACGGCGGGAACGAACAGCTTGATGCTCTGACCCCTGAGGAGCGCGATCTCTACGACCAGATGGTATCGGTCGCCAAGAGACACATGTCGACGGTGGACCGCATCAGAGGAAAGAAGACGATAGATACACACATCGATGAACCCATAATCCAAAAGCCCGCAGAACCCATTCCTGAAAGGATTCCCGAACCTGAAACTGTCCCGCAACCGGAGCCCGAGATGGAAGAGATTCCGTTCGTGGACGATACTCCGGAGATGTTCGATGAACCCATCATGGAGGAGAGCTTCGACGATGTTCCGGAACCGGAGGAGATGTCCCCGCAAGAGCCGGCTGTGCACGAAGATGTCCAAGAGACGCCGAAGGAACCTGTCATGACAGACTGTATCGTGCTGCGCGTCCTCGAAGATCTTCCGCCCTTCGTAGGACCCGACCGGGACTATGAACTTCACAAGGAAGACGTTGTCACCCTGCCAGCGCCGATGGCGATGGCCCTGATAAACTCCAATAAGGCCGTGGCGGTCAATCCACTTTGATCGTCCTCGTATCCCCGGGGAACTCGAGACAGTCGATCTTCATCCTTCTGATACCTGTACCGTCAGAGACCGCCTGCCTCGCCGTATCGGGAGTGTTGTTGGTCTTGCTGAGGTGTGCCAGGAATATCTTTCTGTGCGCATTCCCGTCCATCGTGCGTTTCAGGGCTATGGCGGTATCGAGATTGTTCATATGTCCATGATCGCTCCCGATCAGGGTCTTGAGACTGTATGGATAGGGGCCGTTCACAAGCATGTCTAGATCGTAATTGGCCTCGACCACAGCAACGTCCGCCAATGAGAGGGCATGATCGATCTGGAACGAGAACTTGCCGGTATCTGTGCACACCAGGACCCTTTTATCGCCCACTTCCGTAAAGTAACAGTTCGGCTCGACTGCGTTATGGGAGGTAGGAAGAGGGGTTACATGGAACTGCCCGATATCTATGTGATTATTCGACCGGTATACCCAATGCTGGACGTTGCCGAGATTTGATGCGTTGAAAGTAGCCTCGTTCGCCACTATCGGAATGTCGAGCTTCCTAGCGGTGGCACCTGCTCCGGAAACGTGGTCCGAATGCTCGTGAGTTATCAGGATGGCTTTCAGCATATCCTTGTCCACGCCTTCCTTCTCCATCAGGGAGAGGATGCGCCGGCAGCTTATTCCAGCATCTATCATAATCGCCTCGCCGTCGGATTCGATGACAGTGCAATTGCCATCGCTTCCGCTGGCGAGTACATGGACCTCCATCATCCTTCAGACCTTGCTCTTGTAGAGGGAGAAGATGATGTCGCCTCTCGAGATGATGCCTACGAGTACCCCCTTCTCTAGGACGGGGATACGGTTTATTCCCAAGGTGAGCATGGTCCTGAGCACCTCTATGATGTTCGCATCGGGAGAGGTGGTCATTACCGAATGGATCATGAGAGTAGACATCCGTATGTTCGAAATCTCCTCCACGATGGCATTGAGCTTCTCGTTGGAGTTGTCCTCAGCATCCATTGAATACTCCAGAAGATTGCAGTCGACATCCTCTTTCTGAAGTTTCGTCTGATACTTCATGATGGTTGTGAGGATATCGTTCTCGCTGACGAATCCCAGAAGGTGGTTCTTGTTATCGACGATAGGCGCTCCTGATACATTCTCCAGAGCTAGCTTCTTCGCTGCTTTCCTGATTGTATCGTCGGGACGCAGAGTCAGGACCTCTGTCGTCATCAAATCCCTTACCTTCAATTTAGACATCAGAGGCTAAATCGGTGAGCATGATATAAAGGGTTCTCCGAGCTGCTGATGCGAAACTTACCATATACCCGAATTACGGGCTCGGATGGAGTTTAAAGGACGGACACGGGAAAGAAATAACCGTGTCCGCCCTGCGATCGTTAGCGATCAGTGTTTCTTCTGAATCTTTCCGTCCTTCTTCTGCCTGACGACGTTGGAATCCTGATTCTTGGCGACGGTCTTGGCATACTTCTCCGCCTCTGCCTTCGTATCGAAGAGCTTGAGTGCCTTGGAAGCATTAGCCTTCTTGACCTGCCATCCTCCGTCAGGATGGGGTGAGACGAAATATGCGCCGGATTTGGGCTTGGAATCTTCGTCCTTGGCTGCGGCCTTCTTAACGGGTTCCTTTTTAGGAGCTGCCTTCTTGGGGGCCTCCTTCTTAACGGGTTCCTTCTTGGCGACGGTCTTCTTGGCAGGCTCCTTCTTGGGGGCTGCTTTTTTGGCAGGTTCCTTCTTGGGAGCTGCCTTCTTGGGGGCATCCTTTGTTGCTGCCTCCTTCTTGGGAGCAGCCTTCTTAGGCTCTTCCTTCTTAGCAGGTGCTTCTGTCTTCTCCTTCTTCTTAATGCCTAGTACCATAAGTAATGAAACGTACTCTTTATAACTAAAAAGTATCGACAGAAATTGGATGAATGGACCAATCTAGTGTGTAAATTCCTGCCTGCGATATAATTATTAACCGCAAATCATGCATCGACAATCATGAAGGACCTGATCAACCAAAGGAACGCTAGGGTCATGATGATCGTAGCCATGTCCATATTCGGTACAATCGGGTTCATCACGTATCACATCGACCTGCCCTCGAGCATCATAGTCCTGTTCCGCGGAACGATCGGTGCTTCGTTCATGCTCATCCTCATCTATGCCATGGGCTCGAGACTATCCAAGGACGACATCTACAGCAACATGTTCACCCTGATATGCTCCGGGATCTGCCTGGGACTCAACTGGCTGTTTCTATTCGAAGCATACAAGACAATAGCGATCTCCGAAGCTACCGTTCTGAACTACCTGACTCCGGCACTGACGATCCTGGCTACACCCATATTTCTGAAACAGAAGGTTCCGTTCTTCAAGCTTGGATGCGCTCTGACCGCCCTTCTGGGGCTGGTCATGGTGTCCGGAATAATAGAGAACGGAATGGATGTGGACGTATACGGGATCAGCTGCGGAGTACTGGCAGCGGTATTCTACACCGGAATGATACTGTTCAACAAGAAGCTCAAAAGTATAGGCTCCTACGACAGGACCTTCGTCCAACTGCTTGTAGCAAGCGTCCTGGTCATGGCTTACAGCACTTTCACCGTGGACATGTCCTTACTGTCTTTCGACGGATTCACCATCGGCCTCCTTGTCATGCTGGGCATATTGCAGACTGCCATAGCTTTCACGCTGTACTTCGGCTCCCTGGCCTATCTGGATGCTCCCGATGCAGCCATCCTGGGATACATAGAGCCTATCCTGGGAGTCTTGCTCAGCATAGTATTCCTCCACGAGGATCTGGGACCGATCGGATGGGTCGGTGCCGCCATCATCATAGGATCAACGTTCATACCGGAACTGATAGACCGTTTCAGAGCAAAAGACAGCGATAACGGCAACAGGACGGCGTGAGGGACAAGGATAGAGCCTGGTCTTATAGACAGCTTTATTTACAAGAAGTCTTTAACGTGAGATTACTCAGTGGGCCTGTAGCTCAGCTAGGTGGAGCACTCGACTCTTAATCGAGGTGCCAAGGGTTCGAATCCCTTCAGGCCCGCCACTTATCTATCCAGATCTTCTCAAAAAAATTCTATTGTTTTGGTGTTTCTATACCTTCGACGCTCCATGTCGAGTGATATCGCACTCGAACCTATGGTAGGGTTCGAGTGCAAAAGGCTCACTCGGAGGCCTCCTTCTCGTCCCAGTACTTCTGCATATCGCGGGATGCGACGTGTAGGTCCTTGTCCGCATACTCGCCCTGAGTGGTAGCGACGGAGGCGCGTCCCATGACCAATGAGACGTCATGGATCGCTTGCCCCTCGTCGAGCGCCCTCTGACCGAAGGTGCGCCTGCACTTTCTCAGCTCGAACTTCATGAACAGATACAGCAGCAGATACGTCGGGAACGATGAGAAGAACTCCCTGGGGCCACTTAGGGATGAGATATTGGGAACAGGGATCAGATACGCCGACGCCACACACCTGGCATGCGCCATACATGCGAAATGCGACTATTTCATCACGACCGACGACCGTGTCCTGAAGTTCAAAGACGACAGGATTAAAGTTATAAATCCGGTGGACTTAATTTCAATAAAGGAGGAATGACATGGATTCCGTAGACGAAGAATACAGCGTCAGCGAGATGTACAGGCTCGGAATGGACTGCCTGGTCGACAGGTTCGGTATAGTCAATACGGAGAAGTTCCTCGCAGCTGTCAAGACCAGCAACTCCGATTACACCAAATGGAGACAGCATTTTTACGACGATATGACGGTCGAGGAGTTCGACGCGGACATGGATGCATATGCTAAGGCCAACGGCAAAGAGGGCAGCAGATAAGACCGGAGACCCAGGCCCGCTTGAAGGCCTTTAAGGGATCGCATCCAGAATAAATGACCAGACAGGATGCTACGAACAATCCATTCGAATGATTACTCGAGTTTCCGATCATTTAGATTAATTGATACGACCTCAGATCTGTTCTGATCCTGATGTTCATCTGATGTGTTCGCTGCCCCGTCGAGATGTTGATTACTATCTGAATCCACCGATGTAACCTGCGCTTCGAACATCTTCTGGATAGTCTTACGGTTGTAATAGAACAGTCCTAAGAGCGCTAAAATCATAACAACAATATGTTCCCAAATTCCAAGGTTGTTCGGTACGACGATCAGGATTATGATGGCAATCATCATGCTGAGCATAGTAGTACTGGACACCCTGAACATGTCCGATATGCTCAGTCCCTCCTGGTTGACATGGATTGTGTTGGATCCCTTATCGCTAATTGCTCTGGCCATCCTGAGGTTATTCACGATAACGTAGATTGGAAAAAAATGCCAAAGAGATTCATCAACAGCATCAGTATGCTCCATATCAGGATGGTACCTCCTATGTATTCCGCGAACCAACCAGCCAAAGCCGGATTGATCAGAACGAACACTATCTCCACCAAGATGACGGCCAATACACAAACATAATTCATAGTCATCAGTTTTCTGAACTGTTTCCTGGTCCTCCTCGATGAGACTGCCACATTGGCATACAGGTTGTCTCTAGCATCCTTGATCCTTTTGAACACCCCCATAAGACCTGCAGGACACGCTTCGATGGCTTTATCCCAAACATCGCCTGACGACCTGGAAAGAATCGGGAGGATGATCATCGAGATGAGAGCCGCACCTATGACAGAGGTATAGAATGCCTCATCCACTACCCCATAATCCAAAGCCTGTTTAGAGATGATGAATGCGAATTCTCCCATGGCGACCAAACTCACGGCGGAAATGAATCCGTTACGGGGAGACTCATTGCCAAGCCAATATCCGAGGAAAACAGTGCTGGATTTCAAAATGGCATAAACAAGATACAGAACAAGGATCAACACCACGTTATCTAAAACAGATTGGACAGAGATTTCCATACCCACCGATATGAAAAACATGGACATGAGAAGATTCTTCATAGGTTCGAAGTCGTGACTCAACTCTCTGCTTTTCCTACTGGGGGATATCATCATTCCCAAGAGGAAGGCACCTATGGCGACAGATAGCCCAGCGAATTGCGCTAATAGGGCCATGCCGAATGCCGACCCTATCGCCAGTATCAATAGGACCTCATAATGGACATTATCCGATACCCAATTGATTATGAGGGGCACGAATTTGAGGCCTACGATTATGCTTACGAGCATGAAGACCGCAATACTGATTATCATCGCAATCAGACCGTTGGAATCCAACTCGCTGCCGGCCATCATCGGAGTAATCATCGAAAGTATGATGACCTGGCCTATATCCTCCATGATGGTTATCAGAACTATCGTATCTATGTGGTCCTTATCAAGGCGGTTCTGAGTTTTGAGAACAGCCATCACGACGGCCGTACTGGATCCAGATATGATTCCTCCCAAGCATATACTCTGAACGTTATTGAACCCCATCAGGGTGCCTGCTACCACACCTCCGAGCACCATCAGAGGAAGCTGAACCAATGCAACTATAATTGCCAAGGTACCTTGTTTCCGGATCTTCTTCAGATTGATTTCCATCCCTATGCAGAACATCAGGGTAATCAATCCCATATCTGAAAGAATCTCGACGATGTCCTCCGAATCCTCATCCATAACCCATACATTCGCGATGATGATTCCGGCCATCAGATAACCAATCAGAGGCGGGAGTTTCAGTTTGTTGAAAATGATGGAACATACCGATGCCACCAACAGGAAAACTGCCAAATTGGTCATCAATACGATCTCATCCATGCAACCAGAAATAGAATAGTTGCTTGAAGATGAATATGTTTCTATTAATGGCCAGATAAGAACCAATACCGAGTTTTAACTCCGGTACAATTCAATATTCGAAAATCTAACGATTTTGATAACCTTCGTCTCACTTCACTCTATAATTCCATACTTACGCTATTTTTCGTTCAGTTTTAACTCAGGTTATCTCTATCAAATCGTGGTCCGAATCCCGCTTCGCTTCGTTCGCGTGATTCGTCCTGGGTCGGGCCGGCGCCTCGGCAGAGCCTACGGCGCCCGACCCTCTGATATGAATACTTGTTGCATTCCATAAAAATTGAAGCCAGACCGCGACCGTGCCCGCGGCCTTCGGCCGGCTGGGCAACGGCCGTCGGCCTGCCTTACCTGTTTGGATAAGATACTAAGTGTGATAAAAGCGGCATCAGCGGAATAGGTTCCCGACCCTGCTAATGATGCCCTCACCCTGGAGCTGATGAATACCAGATACAAGGAGGCTGCCTGAGGTTACGACCATGTTCCATAGTCGCCCGGGCAGGAGCGGAGGGGCAGGGAGAATCAAGAATGCACTAATTTCGATCTTAGAGATTGAAATCGAAAACCGTTACAGTACCCCTACCCATGTTGGACGAGGAAAGGGGCCATGGCCAAAGCCATGATCCTGTGAAAATAAAACGGCAGTCCGAACACCGTCCATAAAGCGGCTACAGCACACAACCTTACAGAAAATGCCCTTCGGCAGCATATATTCCAGCGATAGCTATGCGATG
>SUSW01000023.1 GCA_015063235.1 Thermoplasmata archaeon
AAAAGGGCCTGTTTGAAGGCCTCACCCATGGAAACGCCCATAAGCGCCGCATATCTTCTGGCGAGGATTTCTTCTTCTTTAGTGAGTCTTATCGAGAATGCCATTTGATCACTGATAATGTGTAGTACATTGTACTATTTAATGTGCACGTAGGGATTCGAACGTGAATATGAAGTGGACTCGCCAGGAACTTAATTTTTAGTTTCAATCAGGCAAGAACGATCGTGGTAACCTTTGCTTTTCAGGCATCCGTTCTGTAGCATTACTACCCTTCTTTTATCGGCTATCTGGAACGCACCGTTTTCATTAAATCATGGTGAATGCATGCTTTATTCATGAAATACAGATGCCCTATGTGCGGTTACATCTACGACGAAGAGAAGACCGGTGTCAAGTTCGCGGACCTTCCCGATGACTGGGAGTGCCCCGTATGCGGTGAGCCTAAGTCCGAATTCGTCCCGATGGACGACTGATCACAGCCCATCTATCTTTATGAATTGGGTGTTCTGCTTACGGCGCAGGTCCGATAGGAACTCTATCGCCAGCTGATTGCCGAGCTCTGCGGAACGCCCGAACCTTTTCATCGCGCCTTCTACGTCCTGTTCCGTCCCTAGACCTTCGAATTTCATCCTGGCGGTCATGAACAGCGCATCGGCGTCATCGGAGGATGCCACCTCGTCGTACAGACTGAATGCTTTCTCCATGTCCCTCTCGGTGCCTCTGCCTTCGTAGTACATGGTGGCGAGATTGAACTTGGCAGGACCGAATCCCTGATCCGAAGCGGATACGTACCATTGCATGGCGACTTTGTCCCCACCTTCGATCAAACCGTCCTCTGCAGCCCTGGCCATTCTGAACTGCGCCTCAGGCACTCCGGCGACGGCAGCTTTCCCGAACCACTGGACGCCTGCCTTCTCATCCTTCTCGGTCCCGACGCCCTCGGTCTTCATGTATCCTGCCATGAACATCGCTTCCGGATTCCCTGCTTCGGCGGATTTCTCATAATAGCGGTAGGCCTTGACAGGATCAGGTTCGGTTCCGTATCCGTAGAAGTAGATTGCGGCAATCTCCGGATATGCAAGCTCTATACCCCCTTCCGCGGCCTTCTCAAACCAGAATCTGCACTGTTCCTTGTCCTCCGGGTATCCGTAAGATCCGGTGTACATGCTCCCGAGCCTGAACATCGCCGGTGTGTTTCCCATCTCCGCTGATTTCCGGTACAGCTCCACCGCACCGGGTATATCCACGGACGTCCCCATGCCGTTGATCTTCATCTCCGCCAGTCCGAAGAATCCTTCGGGCGAGCCGAGCTCGGATGCGCGTGTGAACAGCTCCACCGCCCTCTTCGGATCGGTGTCGTGGCATTGGACTGCTTGGATGCAGAGTTCGGAGGGGTCTTCCATGCCCTCCGTATCGGTCTCGCCGGATAATAAAGTTAGATACTATGAGCGCTATACGCCAAGCATGATTAAGGGACCACTGGTCTACGCAGCAGTAATCCTCGCGGCCCTTCTCATGATCGTTTCAGCGGTCATGGTGCTGGCGAGGGACTTCTTCCAGGAGAACATGGAGCTCATCGTTGGCATCTCCGGAGCACTGGCGATTGCTGTGATCGCAGTCCTCATTATGATGCTCATCCGCATGAGAAAAGCCGAGTGAAACTTCTTTCCGGAAGGGGTTCCGAACCCCTTACGATTTTCGAAGAAGTCTGTCGTGCATTACTAAGTTAAGCATCCACCTTTCATCGGCTACGAATATCGTAAGCACCCTTAATTTGCATTAAATACAGTGAAAATGATGCCTTTCCCGATGGGATTATGAAGGTTGGAATTGACCTCGGAACAACATACTCTGCAGTAGCAAGGTACGACAGCGCGGCGAACAAACCGGTGATGCTGAACAACTCTTTCGGCAAGGAGATCACGCCTTCGGTCATATGTTTCCTGGATGACGGGGACATATTGGTCGGAGAGGACGCCAAGGACATGCAGTCCAACGGAACCGGAGTGAACGCGGCGGCTTTCAAACGCAACATGGGCGACGGCTCAATAGTCGTCAGCTTCAATGACAAGGATTACACCGCCGAGGATCTCTCCGCGATGCTCCTCAAGCACCTCATAGAGGATGCCGAGAAGGTCACCGGGGAGAAGATCGACGAGGCAGTCATCACCGTCCCCGCATACTTCGAGGACGCACAGAGGACGGCTACGAAACGCGCAGGCGAGTCTTGCGGTATCAAGGTGCCCAAGATCATCAACGAGCCTACAGCGGCGGCCATCTCATACGGATACAAGCATTCCAGCGACAAGACCCTGCTGGTCTACGACCTCGGAGGAGGGACCTTCGATGTCACCATCGTCAGGATCACCAAAGGAAACATCGAGGTCATCGGTACCCACGGTAACCACATCCTCGGTGGAAAGGACTGGGATGCGGCCATAGTCAAGTATGTCTGCGACAAGTTCGTCAACGAGTTCGACGTGGACCCCAGGGACGACCTCCCCACTAAGAACGAGCTCATCGTCGCAGCAGAGGGCTACAAGAAGACGCTTTCCGTCGCGGAGAGTGTCACCATCCCGGTGAACTACGACGGATGCAGCGAGAAGTACACGCTCACAAGGGACGAGTTCGAGTCCATGACTGAGCATCTGATGAACGCAACGAAGGATGTCATGGATGAACTCATGGAATCCCTCAGCATGCAGTGGACCGATATCGACGAGATCCTCCTGGTCGGAGGATCCACAAGGATGCCCGGAGTGGCGAAGTTCCTCAAGACCTTCACTGGACGCGAGGTAGTAACCCACGGAGATACGGATCTCGCAGTCGCCAAAGGAGCCGCCATCACAGCGGAGCTCTACAGCAGCAACGCCACCGGAATGAGGGCGGCCATGAACGTCGTCGACGTCACCGCGCACAGCCTCGGTGCACTGTCCGTCAGTCAGGACGGAAAGAAGTTCGTCAACGAGATCATGATCAAGAAGAACTCCAAGGTTCCCAGCACGGTCAGGAAGCAGTTCACGATCAAGCCCGGAAACATGACCGATAAGATCGAAGTATACACACTGCAGGGAGAATCCAGGGTGCCTCTGGATTGCAACGTCCTTGCGAAAGTTGTTATCACCGGATTCTACAACGACGGAAAGGGTCCGATCATCGACATCGAGTACAACTACGATGAGAACGGAATCGTCAACATCAAGGCCTATCAGGGCGACGACGCCCTAGAGGTAAGGTCCGAGTCCGTCCCCGAGGACATCAGGTGGATGGGCGGCGATCCCAAGGATATGCCCACCGACGAGAAGATCTCGAAGAACATCGCGATATGCGTCGATCTCTCCAGGAGTATGGAAGGCGATCCCATCGAGGCCGCCAAGGACTCGATCCGCAGGTTCGTCCGCACACTGGCCGATGACAAGACGAAGTTCTCGCTCATCGGATTCGGAGACAAGGTCAAGGTCGTTGCGGAGCTCACCGGCGACACGGATGTCATCATGGGTTCCATCGAGGACCTCAAGGTCAAGATGCTCGGAAGGGGAACGGATGCAAGCCCGCTCGACGTGGCAAGGTCCGTCGTTGGATCCCAGCCCGGAGTAGGCATCATCGTGGTCCTCACTGACGGTATCTGGGGAAAGAGGGATAATGCTGTCAACCAGGCCCTGTCATGCAGGAATGCGAACATCGCGATCATCGCCATCGGTCTCGGAGAGGCGGACACTTCCTTCCTCAGGCAGATCGCCACGGTGGATGACGGTGCGCTGTTCACAACCATCGACAAGCTGGGCGACACCTTCGGAACGATCGCTACGGCGATATCCTCAGGAAACATGGGACTCGCGGTACGCTGAAGGAGTTTACATGGCTAGCAAGAATGACAATTACTGTCAGCTCCTGGGCCTGAACCCTTACAACGAGGTCAAGTACACCCCCGAAGCGATCACACAGAAGATCGACAAGATGGAGGTCAAGTGGGCTAACGAGTACAGGAACAAGCAGAACGATCCCGGTACCAGGTTCAAGTACCACCAGATGGTGGACGAGGTCCCCGAGATCAGACGCCAGATGATGGATCCCACGCTGAGGATGAAGGTCTTCTCCGAGGGGAGGTCCGAACTGGAGGGGAAATGTCAGAAGCTGAGGCTGGACTGCGTCATCCTGTCCGACGGCAAGATGGTGGCACTGCCCGGTGCTCTGGAGACCTTCGTCAAGAGGCTTCACTGGGAAGGTGTGGATAAGAAGACCGTCAGTAACATCACGGGCATCACCGAGGGAGGTGTGCCCAAGATGGTCAGCGACAAGGTCTCCAACGCGTTCACCAATCTGAATACAGTAGAGGCTTACACTCTGGTAGAGGTGCTGAACGCTCTCATCACCAACCCGGATCTGGAGATCAAATGTGACCCGCTCACAGAGGCGAGCTCGCTGTCCCAAGTCAGGTCGGCATTCGACCTCTGTGTCAAGAGGGTCAACAGCGTCAGGCAGGAGATTCTGCCCGATCAGGATTCATATATCTCTGTGCTGAGGAGCATAAAACTGATAATAGACGACGATCAGGAGCTTAAGGATCTGTACACATACGGAAGGTGCAGCAGGGCCCTCGAACCTGTCATGGACAGGATAGACAGGGAGTACACCGGACAGCAGCTCTCAAGGAAGTACATCGATGAACTGATGAACATCCACGTAAAGGGAATGGATCCCGAGATGTGCATCTACATCCTGGAGTGCTTCTGCTACAAGAAGAAGATCGCTGCGAACTTCTCCAATATGGACAGCACACTGGTCAGATGTCCGGACTGTAACAATCTGGTGCCCAGCGGCAAGAACACGATGTTCTGCCCCTTCTGCGGAAGGAGCTTCAGGACAGTCTGTCCCCAGTGCGGCACGGTGCAGCAGTCCAACAATCTCAACTGCATAAAGTGCGGCTTCAACTTCAGGGAAGGGGAGGCCAAGGCACAGAACCTGGCGCTCAGCTTCAAGATGGATCTCCAGAAGGGTAACATCAGCAAGGCCGAGAAGGACCTGACCATGCTGAAGGCGACCTTCGCCACATTCGTCGGGATCGCCGCCATGGAAGCATCGCTGCAGAAGGAGAAGAGCACTCTCGAGGTCCTTACTAAGATGGTCACGGATAGTTACGGAAGCAACAAGTATTACGCCGCCAAGACCGCCGGTGAGCAGATTGTGCAGAAGTATCCCTATGAGATGCAGAACAATCCGGAGATCAAGCAGAAGTTCGATGATTCATCGCTCCGTGTGAAGAATGCGGATGTGTACTGTCAGCAGGCCTCCGATTTGGAGGACCGCAGGGAAATGCTCAACATGTATGTCAACGCTGCCGAGGAATGTCCGGACCATCCCGGTGCCAAGGCGGTCCTCAAGCAGCATCCTCCACAGGGTCCCGTGGATCCCGTCGGAAAGGTGAGGGACGGACAGCTTATGATAAAGTACGAGGCGCCTATGGACGACGCTAACGTTACATACGTGGTGTTCAGGGAGAGGAACTCGCTTCCCAACGTTACGGACGACACACGCCCACTGGCGGAGATACCGAACACGATGTACGTCGACAAGACCCTGGAGCCCGGAGTGGAGTACTTCTATTCAGTATACTCCAAACGCTGGGGGATACTGTCGAGGGAGGCCGCCCATTTCGGACCGGTCATCGTACTGGCGGAAGTCGACAAGGTCAGCATCGACCAGATTGACGGAGGTCTCCGTCTGATCTACGAGAAGCCCCGCGGTGCATCACGCGTCCGCATATGGAGGGCCGAGGACAACGGAGGTTCCAATTCAAGCGTGGAGATCCCGCTCAACGGCGAGAACATCTACGACGATATCGGACTGAAGGGGGGCGTCACCTACCACTATCTGTTCGTCGCCGAATACAAGACACGTGACAGGGTGGAAAGGTCCAACGGAGTGAGCTTCCCTGGAACGCCCTTGGATGCTCCGGAGCCTGTGCGCGATCTCGCAATCGTATGGAACAAATCCGACGGAACGTATTCCGCAAGATGGTCCACCGCCTGTCCGGTGAAGCTGTTCTGCTCAGAGAAGAGCTATACGATCCAAGGCAACATGGTGAAGATGGACGACATCTACTCGTGGATGACAGAGATCAAGCCCATTCAGGAGTATCAGGACGGTATGAGGTTCAACCTGCCGGACGGTACGATACAGTACATCTATCCGATCATCCCGATGGGGAAGATGGGTATCAAGGGCAACGAGCTGATGGTGGCCAACCTAAGGCCCTTCAGGGATGTGGAAAAGATAATGGTCAACAAGGACTGCATCCTCACGATGACATGGCCTGAGAACGCCATCGAGGCGAAGCTGATGATCTCCACCACTGCTATCAAGAACTACAACGACCCCACGGCCGAGATCATGACCGTGAGGCGCGACGAGTACAATGACGAGAAGCAGATCAGGATCCCCATGGGTAAGTCTCCGAAGAAGTGCATCAACATCTATGCCGTCTACAAGGTCAACAACGAGATCATACCTTCCAGAGGAATAGCGATCACCGCTTATTCTGCGGAGTTCAAGAAAATCAGGTACACTGTCGATGCAGGGAAGAAGAACTCGGTCATCGAGTTGATTACTGACGAAACCGTGGACAGCATACCGGAGATTGTCATGGTGCGCACCGAGGAGGGAATCCCCCTCAGAAAGACGGATGGAGAGGTGCTCTGGTCGTCCAATGGTCCGGTGCAGATGCAGGGCGGCAAGTGCAAGCTGAGCATCAGTCTCAAGGGACACACCGATGAGGAGCACATGAGGCTCTTCTTCAGTAACGAGGAGGATTACAATCTGTTCAGATTCATACACCCGCTCTACAACAGGAGGAATGATTGAATGGCCAAGAAGTTACAGCAGCGCTCGATATCATACACATGTCCGTACTGCTTCTCGAAGGTCGACATGTCCAAGATACACTATGTGTGCACCGGGCAGACCTGCGCCAAGACATTCGCAGCGGAGGCCGTCAGCACAAGGGATTCGAAGAAGCTTCAGTATGTCTCGAAGGACGGTCTCAACGAGATCGACCGCGAGAAGACCTTGGCCTTCGGAAAGGACCCGCTGGGGCCGGATGCGATAATCGCCAAACAGCACATCATCAGGGATTCTTCCGGATTCTGCGATGTGTGTAAGAGGCCCGCATACGTCCGCGTGTGCCCCACATGCCACAATACCATCCCGCCCGGTGCAGAGGAGGAAGGCAACAAGATCTTCGTCATCCTCGGACCGAAAGGAGTCGGAAAGAGCCACTACATCGCGGTCCTGATCAACCAGCTGAGGAACGCGATCTCCGGCGAGTTCAACGGAGTGCTCAACGCGGCCAACGACAGCACCACTCTGAGGTACAGGGATGTGTACTATCACAGGCTCTACGAGGAGAAGAGGAAGCTCCAGCCCACGCTGTCTTTCGGCAGTTCGGACTCGTCCCGCGAGCCCCTCATATTCTACCTTAGGATACTGAACGGGGATAAGCCGCAGGTGTTCACCTTCGCGTTCTTCGATACCGCGGGAGAGGACCTGACATCAGCAAACAGGATGATGTCCCTGAGTCTCAACTCGTTCATAGCCCAAGCGTCGGGAATCGTGTATCTGGTGGATCCTATGCAGATCAGGTACATCAACCAGAGGATACACGTCGACAACAAGCCCGAGGTCGGGCCCAGCGCGACGGATGTACTGAACAACATCTGCGAGATCATCCGTTCCAACAAGAAGCTCAAGGGCAAGGACAAGATTGACATACCTCTTGCCGTCAGTTTGACAAAGAGCGATGTCCTGCTGAAGATCCCGGAGGACGAGGAGGAGAGCAAGGTCCTGATAGGCCCCAACTCCTCGATCCACATCCCACGCGAATACGGGAAGTACGATGAGGAGAACTTCGAGCAGATCAACGCCGAGCTGGAGGAGTACATGAGGAGGGTCATCGGTCCCGACTTCATCAACACGGTCTACAGCTTCAAGCACCATTCCATATTTGCCGTCTCGGCACTCGGATGCAACCCCACAGGGAATTCGCTGCCCAGGGGTGTGTCTCCGATGAGGGTGGAGGATCCGTTCCTCTGGCTTCTCAGCAGGGAGGGATTGAGATGAGCGATAACAAGAAGAAATTCAAGAACTTCCTTGCGAACGGATTCCAGTCCCGCACGGAGGAGGAAGAGCCCGAGGATGCGGAGACGATCTATGAAGATCTCGACACCGTGGATGAGATCCCCGCAGGGACCTACGCGGACACCGAGGAGCTGCAGGAAACGCTCTCAGCTCTCAGGGCGCAGGTGGAGGAGCTTCAGCAGACTGTGAGGGAGTTGAGGGAGAACCCGCCCTTCCCGGACATGTCGCCCTTCGTCACCACGAGGGAGCAGATAAAGAGCCTGACGAACGCCATCGACAGGCAGAACATCGAGATAACCAACAAGTCACTGACCAAAGCCCTGGAGCAGATTGCAGTAATGAGGGAGGATTTCTTCAAACTGTGCGCAGGGATGAGAGACAAGATCGAAGTGATGTCGGCGAAGGATGTACTGTCCTCCTTTGAGGCCTATGAGGTCGACATGGAGAACATACTGACGGACGGAGGGGTGTTCATAGGGCACTTCCCGTACGATTCGCTGAACACTATCCACCAACGCATAGTCGACGTGGTCCCGACCGACGACCCGGACAAGAACGGGCTGATTGCCGAGAGGCTTTCGGAAGGGTACAAGCTGGGAGACAAGGTCATCCTCAAGGAGAAGGTGACCGTCTTCAAGTACGTTGACAATGGGGAAAAAAAGACTTCGAAGGATGAGGAGCCCGCTAAGGCGGAGGAGGCATCCGAAGAAACGATTTCAGAAACGGTTTCGGAAGAAAAAGAATCAGAGAACACTGATAAAACGGAGGAAGAAGAATGACAGATTATTGCATCGGTATTGACCTCGGTACGACATACTCGTGCCTCGCATACATCGATGAGGATGGGGACCCGGTAGTTGAGAAGAACTTCGAACAGGAGGACACAACACCGTCAGTCATCCTCTTCAACGAGAACGGAGAGATCATCGTCGGATCACCGGCGAAGGACATGTCCGTCATGTACC
>SUSW01000002.1 GCA_015063235.1 Thermoplasmata archaeon
GTGCTCTACTCTGCTGGCAAAGAAATCACCGAGGACGCAGTTAAGGCAGTTCTCACAGCCGCCGGAGTTGACGCTGACGCAGCAAAGATCAAAGCATTGGTTGCATCCCTTGAGGGAGTGGACATCGCAGATGCTATCGCGAACGCAGCAGTTGCCGCGCCCGCAGCAGCACCCGCAGCCGGAGCCGCCCCCGCAGCAGCCGCAGCACCCGCAGCAGCCGAGGAACCCGAGGTTGAGCAGGTCAGCGAAGAGGATGCAGCAGCAGGTCTCTCTGCACTCTTCGGATGAACGTCAGTTGATTCTAAGAGTCAATACAAACCACTTACCACACCCTTGTGGTTTCTTTTCTTCTTATTAATCGGATGAATCTCGCTGTCATTTGGGAACATGCAATTATATCTCGTAAGCATGCACATAGACATGGGTGACGTAGTGCTTGTTGCATGCGGAGGGGCGGCTTACAATGTCGTCCATGATTCCGAAGATCTGCAGACTACGCCGCAGGTGCACCTTTCCAACAAGGAATCGACAATGCCCCTTGACGATCCGGAGGCCATCAGCAAGGCCATCGGGAATTACCGCATCGTCATCCCCTTCTGTATCCTCGGCGGTGAGCTGGGAACCGATATCGTAAGGACCGTTATCAAATGTGCCAGGGACTGCAGCTGTAAGGTCGTATCCGTATTGGGGATGCCTATGGAGATAGAGGCAGAGCGCCGCGAGAGGGCATCCAAGACCCTGTCGGATATCACGTCGATCTCTGACGTCAGCCTGGTATTCGATATGACCAGATCGATGGAGGTATACGATGATATTAGGAACCGCAGATTGGATGATTTCCTGAAGATGATGAACAGGCTCGTGATGAAATCCATAGAATCCATCATCGAGACTATGGACGGTCCTTTTTTCACTACATTCCAGGAGAGGATGTACGCATTCTCTTCAGCAACTGATGTACTCCCGATAGATGCGGTACAAAAGGCATGGGATACCATGCTGTTCGACAACAACACGGAGAAGCAGAGCTGCATCATACTCGTTGGCAACCGTACGTCTACCGCAGAGATGGATTATCTCAAGGACAGGATGGTCATGGAGCACGGAATTATGCCCGAGGTCATCAGGAGATCGGACAAAGATGATTCAAAAGTGATAGTCTTCAAAGCGGTAAGTTCCTTTTGAACGTGTCGGTTATTTAAATTATTTATAAATTATGGTAACATCGGTGCATTTTCAGTATTTTTAACATTTTTATTATATCTCGTTAAGAGGTAGTTCAAACGAAGGAGGAAACGCCATGTTGGGTAAAGGAGGAGGGCCGGGAGGCCTAGAAACTGCATCTTCTGATGAAGATGGGAGAGTGGAAGAGTATACAAGGACCGTCAGGAGTGTCAAAGATCACTTCGACACTTCGGTGGTTGAAGCAGTGCTGATCTGTAAAGTGCCGGAAGACATCCGTGAGAAAGTGACCAATAATCTTTATCCGGAAGAGGTACAATGAAACCCGGTGGGCCCTTGAGGGCTCATCGATTCTTCTTTTTCTCCCAGGGCTTTCCGTATTTCAGGAATTTGGAAGCATCTCCAAAGACACCCATTATCGTGTTGTACTCGTGTTTGGACGGTACTGCGCGGCCCATCATTCTTCTGAACATCACGGTAGTGTTGGCTCTTCTTTCCTTTGGATACTCTATCGCATCGAGAAGGTCGCCGAAGTACGAGAACATCATCTCCTTCTCCCTTTTGTCTGCGGGCTCTGATCTCCTGGGCTCGCTGTGCATTGCCATGAAGAATTCGTAGAGAACGGTATGAGTTGCGTGGGACAGGTTGAGGATCGGATATTCCTCGCTTGCGGGTATCGTTATAAGCACGTCGCAGTAGTTCAACTCGTCCTGCAGGAGTCCGATGTCCTCCCTTCCGAAAACGACTGCGATCTTCTCGGTATAGCCTCTGCAGTGTTCTGCGAATTCCCTTACTGGTACAGGTACCCTTGTGTAGTTGCTGTCGCCTTTGGTGACAACTCCGCTGGTACCCACCACAAGGAAGCAGTCGGCTGTTGCCTCCTCCAACGAATTGACTATGACAGCGTTGTCCAGAAGGTCCGCTCCGTGCTTGGATCTGCGGTATGCGTCGTCTCCGATCTCGCAGGGATTGACGAGATAGAGTTCCTTCACATCGAAGTTCGCCATCGATCTGGCGATCGCTCCTACGTTTCCCTCGTACTTCGGGCCTACGATGACTACACGGATTTCGGGCATGCTGATTGGACAGAGCGGATTCTGTACATAAAGGGTTGCGACTTCCAATAGACATATTTTTGAGGACATTCGTGTTACTCATCTTCATGGTCCCGCACTCGAACAGTATATGAATCACATACACGGTGGGGGTATCATAGTATCCGTCTTAGAAGCGGATGAGAGGAAGATTGAATGGATATACCAAAGGATCACCCTAGATACAAGTCCCTGATGACAAGGGAATATCTGGTACAGATGGTGAACGAGGGTCTAGTGACCCCTACCGGACTGATCTCCCACGGAAGAGGAGAGGCCTATGACTACCTGATGGGAGAGAAGAGCATTCCTCCTGCATTAGAGGCCGAGAAGGCAGCGGCAGCCTATCTTCTCAGGGCCAAGAATCCCGTTGTATGCGTGAACGGTAACGCAGCAGTTCTGGATCCGGAGAACCTCATAGCGCTGGCCAACGCAGTTCCCGCCAAAATGGAGGTCAACCTGTTCCACAGGACCCCGGAGAGGATGGAGGGACTCATCTCCTTCCTCGAATCCAAAGGGGCCGACAATGTTTTGGGAAGGGAGCCCGAATGCAGGATCCCCGGACTCAATCACGACCGCGCCTTGTGCACCAAGGAAGGCATCTTTGATTGCGACGTCATAGTCGTACCGATCGAGGACGGCGACCGCGCCGAGGCTCTGGTATCCATGGGGAAAATCGTCATTTCTATAGATCTCAACCCGCTCTCCCGTACGTCATGCAAGGCCACTGTGCCGATATCCGACGAATTGTCCCGTGCATTGGAAAATATAATCAGATTCATCTCGGAATTAAGGGGTGACGAGCAGGCAATTCTTAAAGTAATTAACGAATATAGTAGCTATAATAACCGTCGTGAGACCGTCAGATACATTTGTGATTCGTTGATGTCGGCCTTTGAAACGGGAGATGATTGAATGGAAGACCTTCTTAAACAGGGATCGCTGAAGCTGCACTGGGTCGAGACCCATATGCCTGTGCTTCAGGAGATCAGAAAGAGATTCATCAGAGAGCAGCCCCTTGCAGGGCTGAAGATCGGTATGGCCCTCCATACGGAGGCTAAGACCGGAATGCTCGCCATCACCCTCGCCGATGCGGGTGCGAACATCCGCCTGGCCAGCTGCAATCCTCTGTCGACAGACGACTCTGTCGCACTCGCCCTCCGCGACGAGTACGGACTCGACGTGTATGCGAAGAAATGGGAGACATCCGAAGAATACTACAACAATCTGAACACGGTCCTCAACATGGGGCCGGATTTCATAATCGATGACGGTGCGGACCTCATCACGATGCTGCATACCAGCAGGAAGGATATGCTGTCCAATGTAAAGGGAGGGAACGAGGAGACCACTACCGGTGTGACCCGTCTCAAGGCGATGGCAGAGGATGGGACCTTGAAGTTCCCCGTCATGGATGTCAACGATGCGAAGATGAAGTTCCTCTTCGACAACAGGTACGGTACCGGACAGTCCGCCTTCGACGGATGGATGAACGCCACCAACCTGCTCGTGGCAGGAAAGATCCTGGTCGTCGCCGGATACGGATGGTGCGGGAAGGGAATCGCCATGAGGGCCAAGGGTCTCGGTGCGCAGGTAATCGTCACAGAGGTCGATCCGGTAAAGGCCATCGAGGCGAAGATGGACGGATTCGAGGTCATGAGGATGATCGATGCCGTCAAGGTCGCAGACATGGTCTTCACAGTAACAGGATGCAAGGACATCCTCACTCTGGAGCACTTCGAGGTCATGAAGGACGGATGCGTCGTAGGTAACGTGGGACACTTCGACAACGAGATCAACAAGGACCACCTCTACGCGCTTTCGGAATCATGCACCCGTGTCCGCGAGTTCATCGACGAGTACAAGATGAAGGACGGACGCAGGATCTACCTCATCGGAGAGGGAAGGCTCATGAACCTCGCGGCTGGACAGGGACACCCCGCGGAGATCATGGACATGAGCTTCGCCACCCAGGCGCTGGGGATAGAGTACATCTCGAAGTACTATTCGGATATGGAGCCGGTGGTCCACAGAGTGCCCGATTTCATCGATTCAAGGATAGCCTCCATAAAGCTGGAGTCCATGGGGGTCAAGATCGACCACCTTTCCGAAGAGCAGCTCAAATACACCACAGGATGGCAGGAAGGCACATGAGCCAGCCGTTCCTGTCCGTGTACGGACATGTCACTGTCGACCAGATAATGACGGTCAGGAAGTTCCCCGCAGACAACACCACGGAGGATATCGTCACGAAGATGACGACCCTCGGCGGAACGGGAACGAACATAGCTGTCGCAGCTGCCAAGCTGGGCTGTCCTACTGCTCTCTGTGCCTTCGTCGGGAACGATTTTCCGGGAATGTATGAGAAGCAGATCAGGGAATCCGGGCTGATCATGGATGAGTTCCTGCATGTCGACAAGTACGAGACGTCCGGAGCGATAGTCGTGAACGACCCCAACATGGTCCAGAAGGTTGTATTCTACCAGGGGCCTCAGGGTTTCGCGGACGACATCGGGATCAGGCTCACATCCAATGCGAAGAAGTCCAAGTACACCCACTTCTGCACCGGCCAGCCGTCGTATTACATCAGTCTGATGGACGATATCAGAGGAAGCACCAGCATCGCTATCGATCCGGCACAGGAATCCCACAGGATTTGGAACACGGAATGGTTCACTAAGGCGTTGGAGAGATCGGATTCGCTGTTCTGCAACAATTTCGAGGCCGAATCCCTGAAGAAGTATGCAGGCGTCGGCGACATCATGGATATCGATCTGGACCTGGTCGTCTGCACGCAAGGTGCCGAAGGCAGCTTGGCGAAGATCAATGGTGAGAGGATCGCCATCCCTGCGGTCAAGGCGGACAGGGTCGCCGACCCTACCGGATGCGGCGATACGTACAGGGCGGGATTCTACACCGCGCTCTGCAAGGGGTTCGACATCCCGGAGGCGCTGACGCTCGCGTCGACCGTTTCATCGTTCGTAGTTCAGGAGACCGGTGCACTTACGAATATTCCAACATGGGATATGGTGCTGGAGAGGGCCGAGCCCTATCTGAGAGAGATCGGATGACGCTTTTTGCGATAACCGGCACGCCGGGAACAGGCAAGACATCCGTTTCAGCGGAGCTCCGCTCCAGAGGATATGATGTCATCGATATGAACGAGCATATCCGTGCCAACGGTTTGCTGGGAGAACTGGACTCCAAGAGGGACACTCACGAGGTGGATCTCGACGACCTGAACGATTCGCTTCAGAGGTACAGGGATGACGGCAGCCTTCATCTGATGGATTCCCACCTTTCGCATTTCATGGACTGCAGCGGTATAATCGTACTAAGATGCTCCCCGGAGGTCCTTTACAAGAGGCTGGAGGCCAGAGGCTATGGGAAGGAGAAGATTCTCGAGAATGTGCAATCGGAGGTCCTGGACGTGATACTCTGCGAGGCCGTCGATTCGGACATACCGGTGTACGAAGTAGACTGCTCTGGAGGAAATGTTGCCGATTCAGCAGACTCCATAGAAGAAATACTAAAAGGCTGTACTGACAATTACATACCAGGAAAGACCGACTGGTCCCAGGAGATGGAAAGATGGTTCTAGACGGACAGAGAGCGAGGGCGGACATATTTCTGACCCCCGTTGCGAAGAGAATGCTCAATGTCAACCCCAACATCATTTCATGGCTCGGGCTGATTGTTGCGCTCATAAGCGGAGTGATATTCTATTTCAGTGGAGCGGACGGTAAAGAATGGCTCCTTCTGGTCGGTGCAGCCGCGGTCATCATCTCCGGATACTTCGATGCCCTTGACGGAAAGATCGCCAAGCTTGCAGGAAAATGCAGTAAGAAAGGAGATTACCTCGATCACGTCTTCGATAGGTTCGCCGACGTTTTCATGATTGGTGGAATAGCCATATGCGCTTATTGGTGCGACCCTCATCTGGGTATGCTGGCTATCATCGGAGTCTTGTTGACATCCTACATGGGGACCCAGGCCCAGGCCATCGGAGCCCCCCGTCTGTATGCCGGTCTTCTCGGACGTGCCGACAGGGTCGTTCTCTCGACGATATTCCCCATAGTCCAGTATGTTATGATGACATACACAGACTTCGGAAGCTTCACCCTGGACCTCGGATTCAAGGTATTCGATATTAACTGGCTGGAGATCATGATGCTCTGGTACGCCATTGCAGGAAACTTCACGGCCATTCAGAGGGCTATAGTTACCTGGAGAAACCTCAACAAGATGGAAGAGGAAGAGAACCAGAAGAAGGAGTGAATCACTCTTCTTTCTTTTCAGGGGCCTGAGCGTTCTTCTGCTGGCCCCTGGCTTTGAACCTGTAGTATTTCAGCGGATGTGTCATCCATTCGTACTCGCAGATCCTATCGGGATTGTAGCATAAGCCGTTCGTTTTCATGGTCTTGCATTCAGGCGGGGAGTACCCCTCGCCTCCGGATAGCTCGCCCAGGATGTGTTTTATCTGATATTCCGACTTGGATTCATCGAAGTCGGGCGATTCGGAGAAGACCTTTATTATGTCCTCATAACCGAGTCCCAATGCCTTCAGGAATGTCACTATTGCGAATCTGGCGCTGTGTGGAAGGTTCAGACCGTTCCTGGACATCTCCAATATTCTGACGAGGCACGGAGGCAGGTAATCCATCTTCATTCCCTCGCCGTTCGTAGCACTCATCTTCATTTTCGCATCGTTGAGGGCGTTCTTCACCGCTTCGACGTCCCGGACCAGGTACTTCTTGTACTCCTCCGGCGTCAGAAGCGGCAGCTCGGACTCGATCTTATCCTGAAGTGCATTCTGCATCAAACGGCTGAATTTGTCCTGCGGGAGGTAGACAACACCGTGGTGGATGTCGCTGTTGATGAGCTTCCAATCAGGGCTGTTGATCCTGCTTGCCAGTCTCAGGAAATCCGGGAATCCCATGTGGATGGTCCCGTCACGGTCCGCTGTGGAGGTAATTCCGAGTTCCTCGGACACCACCAGGATTGTCGTCTTATCCTCTTTGCTCAGCAGAGAGTTCATCCTCACAGCCTCGGATAATGCGTATCTCTTAGTGAGGAAACGGTCTCCGATCTGCGACACCAGCATTCTGGCGTAGGGGTAGGACATGACTTCGATCAGCCTGTCATAATCGTTCATAAGGTCGGCATGCGATACCTCGGCTTTCTCCAATGCCTGAAGCACCCTCTCCTTCCCCCTTTTCCTCGCGGGCTCGTAGGAGTCGGAAGTGAGCAGCATATCGAGATCGGCACCGTTCTTCTCCGCGAATTCGGATGATTCCTTGAGGAACGGGTATTTCGCCGCGCGCTTGGTATCCATAAGCGAATGACGAACATACAGATAGATAAACTCAACCTAGGGTAATGAGGTCCTTCAGCCCGGCCATCACATTGGGGTCCTCGATGACCTCTGCCAGCTCCTCCATGGACTTGAACGGGCGTGCCATCACGAGCTTGCTGGCCCTTTTCTTGCCGATGCCGGGCAGTGCTTCTAACGATGACATGGGCATATGGTTGATGTCGAACGGATATGTGATTCCGGTGATGGAACGGAATCCCCATTCCGTGATGAACACGTCATGGAACTCCTCTGTGTCCAATTTGTAAGGGATGCCGATGAGCAGGGGATACGATCCTATCTGTCTTCCGAAGGTCACATTTCCGTCGTTGAGCTCCATGTAGACATCCTTGAGGACAGTTCCGTAGGGGACGATGCGTTCCAGCATGACACGGTCGATGTCCTCCCTGACATCCTCTTTGAATTTCTTGAATCTCCTCTGGTCCACTCTGACATCGAACTCTCTTCTGACCGGAAGTACCTGGCGGATATTGATACGGCGGATCATCAGACCCTCATCCCTCATCTTTTCGAGGATCTCCATGTCCATTTTGTATGTCTTAGGAGTCTCGCCGTCGAGACCGCAGATTATATTGATTCCCGGAAGGAGCTTGGGCATTCCTCTCGGGCCTCTTTCGGATCCGATTTTGTTGATGAGTCTTACCGCATCGAGGACCTGTTCGGATGTGCTGTTCAGATTGTTCTCCATCACCACCAGTGGATCGGCAGATTCCATCCCCAGTGCTAGCACATTCCCATCGGTGCAGTTGTCGGCTATTATTCCGAGAATCTCCTCCGACTCTTTGGGATAAGTCGAGATGACGGCGGGATTGGCATTGTCCACATGGATCGTGTCGAATCCCATCGCTTTCAGACCCTCGAAGAGTTCTCTCACTGCCGAAGGATTTGGCCTAGGGATTTCAGAATCATCCTCAGATCCGTAGGATACGATACAGGTCTGCCCGCCGATCCTTATGTTCCTGACTCCCAAATCCTTAAGCTTCCGTGCCTCTGCGAGGATGTCGTCCGGTGACCTTATCAGCGGTCTACCTTTCATCGGTTCGATGCAGTAGGAGCATCCTCCGGATCTGTAGCGGTGGCATCCCCTGTACGATTCGATCTCTACGACCAGCGGTTCGGGGAAATCCTGATGCTGTGTCACGATGTCGGCACCCAGCAGCATCCATCTGTTCCATTCGTCAAGTGTCCTGTATCTCTCCAGGACCTCCTTTCCGGAGATACCGTCATAGAGTGATGCCGCCGGGTCCCTTTTGACTATGAAGTTGAAGGCCTCGGCTTCTCTCGAATCCGCTGCGGAGCCGCTGATCATCTTCCACCCTTTCAGTTTCGGCGCAATCTCGGACAGCTCCTTCAGGGACATCGGCATGGACCTGAGATATTTGCCCGGTACGTTGTTTCCGGACAGTACGACGGATACTGCCGCGTCAGGAAGTTTCCTTCCTTTCCTGATCATGTCTATGGAGACGTATTCCACTCTATCCGCTCCGGCATCCAGGGCCGCGCCTGCTATGGAACGTATCATGGGGGAAATGTAAGGCGGCACTCCCAGCGCAGCAGGGTCGTCGATGTAGCCGTCGATTAGAGCGATAACGATCTCCTTTGCCATCGTCTCTCCGTATGAGATGCAGATATATCTGATTGTGTCAGTTATTGGTATTGGACATCCGTCCGATTTTCTTTGGATACCGTTGGCCGTCCTTTGATATTAAATATGTATAATCATCATAGGAGTTCGCAATCGGGTACGGCTGGCAATGGGTATCAGCACGTACCGAGGTGAATAATATGGCAAACGACCAAGAGATCAGCGTAGAAGAGCGCCTGGCCAAGGCTAAGAAGCCCGGACAGGATGCTATGAAGATGCACCCCTACTACGGCGGGAAGATCGAAGTCGTTCCGAAGGCATGCGTAAGGTCCTTCGACGATTTCGCAATCTGGTACTCTCCCGGAGTAGCGGAGCCTTGTAAGGATATCGCAGCGAACCCTGAGAAGGTTTACGAGCACACATGGAAATGGAATACAGTTGCCGTTGTGTCGGATGGTACCCGCGTCCTTGGTCTTGGAGACATCGGACCGGAGGCAGCCATGCCCGTCATGGAAGGAAAGGGTATGCTTTTCAAGTACCTCGGAGGAGTGGACTGCGTTCCGATCTGTCTTGACACGAAGGATCCGGACAAGATCATAGAGACCGTAAGGCTGCTCGCCCCCTCGTTCGGAGGAATCAACCTAGAGGATATCTCGAACCCCAAGTGCTTCGATATTCTCGATGAGCTCAGGAGGGACTGTAAGATCCCCGTATGGCATGACGATCAGCAGGGAACCGCTACTGTGGAGGTCGCAGGAGCGATCAACGCGATGAAGCTCGTCGGAAAGAAGCTCGAGGATGCTCACATCACAGTCATCGGAGCAGGAGCCGCATCCATTGCGATTGCCAGGCTCCTTCTCGCGACAGGATTCAAGCCCGAGCACATGTGCATGTGCGATTCCAAGGGAATTCTCAACCAGTCCAGGAAGGACGTTGAGGGTTCATTCAGGCAGAAGTGGGAGATCTGCCAGAAGACCAACGGAGCAGGAAAGACCGGAGGAATGAGAGAGGCGTTCGAGGGTGCAGATATCGTCATCGCAGCATCCAAGCCCGGACCCGGAACCATCCCTGCGGAGTATGTCGACCTCATGGCAGACGATCCAGTCATTTTCGCGACCGCCAACCCGATCCCGGAGATCTGGCCTTGGGAGGCTAAGGAGCACGGATGCAAGATCTTCGCAACCGGAAGGTCCGACTTCCCTAACCAGGTCAACAACTCGATGGGATTCCCTGCGATCTTCCGCGGAGTTCTCGATGTCAGAGCGAAGACCATCACCGACGAGATGTGTATCGCAGCAGCAAAGTCCCTTGCGGCATCAGCCGAGAAGAAGGGAATCTCGCCTGAATATATCATCCCCACAATGTCCGAGACCGAGGTTTTCATCGACGAGGCCGTCGCTGTTGGATCCAAGGCACAGGAGCAGGGTGTCGCCAGGCTCAAGCTCTCCAAGCAGGAGATGCACGACAGGGCAGAGTTCATGATCAACAGGTCAAGGAACCTCACCGCTCAGATGATGAAGGAAGGCTTCATCAAAGAGTACGTCGAGTGATCTAAAAACTTTCAGGGGCGTTCAGCCCCTTTCATCATTTTCAGTTCTAATCATTTTGAACAGTTTCTTCTGCTGTTTCGGACCGATGGCCCATCCTTGCAGGTCCTCGGGCGAATCTATTTCGTGATAATGGTAGCTGCGGATGTACTCAGAGATCTTCTTCAGCCAATCCTCGGACGGTATCCCTGGATCGAAGGTGCGCTCATAAGGGAACGGCACTCTCTTGAGCAGATTGGACCAGTTCGCATGATCGTCGTATTCCTTGTTGAAGAACGATTTCTTCCATCTGATTCTGACCAGTTCCACTATGATCTCGTCCTTGGTCGATATCGAGAGCCTGTTGAGGAGATTACTGGCACGTTTGATCGAATAGGAGTTGATATTGACAAAACCGTTGGGCGCGCTGACAGTATTCTGTAACAGCCAATCTTCGAAGTTAGCTAGCTCCATGGCTTCGTATTCTATGATCTGATAGAGTCTTTGTTTCTTTACTGTCTCCAGTCTCTCCCATTCAGATGTCATCCGTTAAGCAACGGCAGGTATTTAGATAAAGGTTTGTTGCGGTAAATAGGCAACTCTTACCGATTTCCATTTTCTTGGATACTTTTTCCTATGCTGGGTATGTCAGATGTGGTTTATTATCATCCAATACCGCCTGCTCAATTGTTGACGGAGAAAACTCGGTTGAAACCCGGATTGTAATTCCGAGACACGTAATCGGTTTGTTCGGGTTTCCCCGAGGGGGACATCTCATGGTAATATGGAATCTTGACGCTGTTCTCGTGTCTCGGATGATTCACCATCATACAGATTGTATTTAACCCGCGTTATCTGATTATCAGAGCCTATGGAAACTGTTTGTACAAACTCCGACTCAGCTGGTTTTTAAGCAGGGATCTTACGTTTTCAACTGGTTTCATAAAATTACAATTATTACAAACATTTGTTATTATAGCATCTCCTCCATCTATAAACTATGACGATAGAAGCGGGATTGACCGAATACTATGATCACTATGCTAAGGACCTCAGTGTCGAACTGGCCGCACTCATACTGCGTAAGGATGAACTCAGATTCCACGAGGCCGAGAACATCCGTGCCGAATACATGATGAAGGTCGGAGCGAAGGAGCTGGCCGTATGGCGTAAAAGTATTGAGTACAGGAGGCAGAAGCGTTAGCTCTCGAAGCTTCGCGCATACATCAACCGCGGCGAGCAGCCAGACGTAGAGAAGGTGGAGACGGAGCTGGAGACGGAGTTCATCGAGTACGAAGATAAAATCAGAGAGAGGACCGAGGAGGTCAGGAAGGCTCTGTTCAGGCTGGAGGGCGAAGCACTAACCGAAGAGCAGGCTAGTGAGCTCAGGGACATGTACACCAAGATCGTCAAGCGTCTCCATCCGGATCTGAATCCCGGTGTGGATCAGAAGGATATCGAGACCTTCTACATGGCCGTCAATGCCTACAAGGATGCCGATCTGGATAAGATGAGGGCAATCTACTGGATGGTCATAGATGGCCAAGAGGCCGTTATCCCGGAAGTCGATATGAAGGCGAGGATAATGGAGATCAGGGCGGAGATCGAAATGATAGAGCGTTCCTTCCCCTTTGACAAGAGGGAATTCCTTAAGGATGCCGAGGCGGTCGCAGAGCGCAACAGGGAGCTGGATGAGATGATGGATGACTACATGGAGCAGATCGAGCTGGTGAACGGAGCGATATCCAAGCTGGGGGTGAGGCCGTGACCCTGCCCAGTATGATCGACGAGGACACGGGTCTGGAGCTTGTGGATCCCGGCAAGCTTCTGGATGATATCCCGTTCAAGAAGGACATCAGATTGGCCCAGACATACATTGCTGGTACCATGTTCGTAGAGGACATCGAGGATAAGTTGGGAGCCGTAACCTACGGGACCGATCTCAAGCTCAGGAGGGATCCTTCGAACCCATACGATAGGAATGCGATAGAGGTCCTGAACGGTTATGGGGATAGAATCGGTTTTCTGCCCAGGAAGA
The DNA here is from genome assembly GCA_015063235.1 of Thermoplasmata archaeon. GTDB lineage: Archaea > Thermoplasmatota > Thermoplasmata > Methanomassiliicoccales > Methanomethylophilaceae > Methanoprimaticola. Next base: position 12,800 of record SUSW01000002.1, read on the forward strand.
TCAATCCTATCGCGGCCGGGCTGATGGATTCTGGGAAACATCTGTACTGCAGGGTGACCAGCATGGTATTCGAAATGGACTACACCGAGGTCGATGTGGATATAATGATGGAGGACCTCTGACAGCATTATTCTTCTGAGGGCGCTTCGCATACCGTTCCGGTCTCCTCCGGAGTACCTTCTTCACCGTCATAGGTTAGACGGTATGATTCGGCGCCGATAAGAGGCGTTGCTATTGCATACATGATCCATCTTTTCAGCGGAGGGACATCGTACATAGGAGGGGTGTAATATCTCCTGACAGAAGGAAGGAACATGATGGACATGGCGATCACGAACAAGATGACCGCCACCCATGCGGGGAAGTATTCCATCTTCGCCATTATCCCGGCCTCGTCAAGAACATTGGTCAACGCTGCCGTTATCAGAAGGAATATGGAAGAGCGGATCACTTTGCGCCACGATGTTGGTCTGGCCGAGGGGATCCCTATCATCGCATTGACGGTCAGGATCGTGACGAACAGTGTGTAGATCAAACTCAGCAGACCTATCACTATCTTGTACACGGGCATCGTATCGCTGAAGATCAGATGATCTATGTTGTACATGTAGCGAAGCAGGAAGAATGCGAGTATGATCTCGGCCAGTATAAGGATGAAAGGCATCTTCTTACTGCGCAGCTTATCCTTCCTGGCCATCGTTTCACCGTTCCCGAAAGTACTATACGAGGATATAGAATTGAGGGGGCATGGGCCGCGAGAGTGCTGACAGATTCCTCAACTGTGTGATGATGCGCAGTGTCTCTGATGGTATTATCAGCATCTGGAGCATGATCCTGATGATGGGGGTCCTGCCCTTAGCCTTCTTTCTGATGTTCTTTGTGACATCATTCGATATGTCACAGCAGGTGTTCAATTTCGATCTGAAGAGGTATGTCGTCATTCCCATCTTCATGGGGATTATTGCCACATTCTTCGTTTTCAGCATGGTGAATTTTTTCGACAAGCATCAGCACCGCGACAGGGAATGGGCAAGAGCACTGACGGATTATGCCAAGGATTACGGCCATGAGAATATCATGCTGGACAGGATGTCGGAGATGCTGATGTTCGGTCATGCCAGGACCATGAAGATGGTGCTCATGATCGTGTTCATAATCATAATCGTGTCCGATGCTATGATCTGTTTCCTGATGGAGATAAACGATATCGATTCCGATGCAGCCATCGTCCCTATGACCCTCATGACCCTGCTGATATTCGTCGAATATCAGGTGGTCGGTCTCTATATGTTCCTGGTGATCAGGAAGCACGATCTCCGCCAGTTTGCCTTCACCGAGCAGTTCTCCATGATCATGTCCGAGGACCTGCCAGGGATCAAGCCTATGGATACCCGTGTCAAACGCAGGAGGATATGGCCGCACGTCATCCTTTTCTTTATCACATTGGGTGCGTATTCGATGCTGTTCATCCTGTGGGTCGCTCTCATCAACAATTTACATGTACAGCGTCAATGGACATACGAGGAGAGGGTGCTGAAGCTCATCATGGATAAGGAAGGCGCTACAGGGATCGAGGTCATCAACAAGGATTACGGCAAAGGATTCATCGGCCTCTGGAAGCGCATGTTCTTCTGAAAAATTCCGATCGCCATCTGAAGTAGCTGCGGGGGTCCATCATCATTTTCCCTCCGCATCTCGAGCATTGGAAATCCGTTGGGAAATCGGGAAGCCTCCTCATGGGTTTCCTGCATTTGTAGCATCTGTGCTCGCTGTAGAAGTAGATCTCCGGATCGATAGGTCTCTTACTGTGGATCACCAGCGAGTCATAGCTTGCCGTGTATCCGCATCCGCATTGAAAGACGTCGGCTTGGAAATGGAACAGACAGTGGGGATGTTCTTCGAGGGCCCTCTTCGCTTTGTTACCGTATTTTCCGCCTGTGATCTCTTCTACGGACTTGCGGTCGCCCCAACCTTTGCAGCTGTACGTCGCAACTGTAAGGTTCTTGCTCCTTCTGCATTCCCTGCAGACGTATGTGTATTCCTCTCCCATTCCGGACCCCTGCTCAGAGGATTCAGGTTTTGATAGAAAATGGATGTGGTAATCTGGTATCGTATGATTTGTGTCAGTTCGTATCAAGTTCTGATTAATTATAAATCGATAAGCCGGCATTTGAATCCAGGAGGTTTCCTAATGGATTCTAAGATTACAATCGCCATTGTCGCAGCGGTGGCAATCGTGGCTGTTGCAGGAGTTGCTTTCTTCATGATGAACAACAACGACAACGGCGGCGCACCTTCCGATGGTATCCTGTATGACGGGAACGGAGGCAAGCTGAGCGATGGCAAGACAACATACATTTCCCACTCTACGAGTGTGGAAACATGCGCCTTCCTGAAAGACGGTTATCACTGGGTTGTCTGGAACACCAAAGCTGACGGCAGCGGAACCGACTACAGTGAGAATTCAGTCGCTCCCGCAAAGACTACGCTCTACGCTCAGTGGTCGAATGCGAATGTTCTGTTCGGTACCGACGAAGGTAGGGATTATGTCTCAATATACGTCGGAGACAGTGCAGGCGGAAAAGAGGTCAATATCGACAAGGGTTATGCGACGCTTTCTTCCAATGCGACCTTCATCATCAAGCCCAAGGCCGGCGTGACACTCAAGATGCATGTCGATGGACAGAGCATCATCGCAGAGAAATCCAATGAGAACTGCGACATCCTTTATTCCACCAAAACATCGGGCATCTCGTTCGAGAACGGTACGAAAAAGAGTGACGGTTCTATCGTATTCGAGATAAGGCAGACCATCATCAACCAGTCAGTCTTCCTCAATTATGTGAGTTCAGCAGGATTCGATGTCCTGGATATCGGCGGAACGAGAGTTGTTCCCACGGATGTTATGACCTTCAGCATCGGCATCACTAAGACCGACGGTATAAACATCGACAGGACTGGATCGGTTCAGCTCGGAGAAGAAGCCAAGATCTTCGTTAAGGCTGTGAAGTCCGGATCGACCGTCACATACGATGAAGAGGAGTCGGTCATCAAGATTGCTGTTTCCGATAAGGTATACGAAATCAACATCTCATTCTCGAACGGAGGAGAGCTGACCGGCGCAACCGTTGATGGCGACACCGCGATCATCTCATTCACATATGAGGATGACAAGGATCCCGTATTCTCCCGTATTATCGCCAGTTGAAACTTTAACAGGGGGCACAGCCCCCTGAACATATTCTAAATCATTCGCTGCCCCTCATTTTACCGGGAACAATTCGCTGTAACAGTACGAATAAATACCTACTAAATCAATAGGAATTCATGGACGGCAGAGAGCTTCTCTACAGAGTGGTTTCCACGATACAAGAGATGTATCTGAAGATAGGCGATTCCTACGGGAGCGTCTCGCTGTACTATCCGTTCGGAGGCGACCCGATGACCATCACCAGGGAGTTCAGGGAAGCCTCCAAGGACGATTATCCGAATATGGAACTGAGCATCTTCCCGGAACGCCTAAGGGTCATAGTCTCGGAGAAAGACTGCAAGCGTATCTCGAAGCTGCCCGTCAAGGCGACCATGAGGGACATGACCTCGCTGGTCATGGATCACGCCGGTATCGATGATTTCAGAGAGCTCATCGAGAAGAACTACCCGGGCGCCAGGCTCATCCGTTCCTGCTACATCGATTTCGATTGGATCCTTGTGTTCCCGGAGGATGTGGACGAGGATGTGTACTGTCTTTCTGAGGAGATGGGCTCCGTAACCTATCACAGATTCTCGAGAGAGGAGTTCGCTTCGCTGGGGTTCGAGATAGAAGGATGAGACCTCAGATGAGGTCGATGAGTTTCACGGTATCGAGATAATCGGAGATCATGTTATCGAGATTCCTCCAAATCGGGAGGGTCTTGCACGTATCCGCTTTCTCGCATACGAAGCCGTTGTTGAGGCAGGCGACGGCGGCCATCTGGTCTTCCGATACACGGAGTATCTCCCCTACCGTGTATTCTTCCAGCGGTTTAGCCAGTCTGTAGCCTCCGCCCTTGCCTGCTGAACCGATCACCAGACCGGATTCTTTGAGTTTAGGCATTATCGCCTCGCAGTATTTCAGCGAGAGATCCTGCCTCTTTGCGATATCCTTCAAAGGGATGGCTGTGCCGTCGCCCTGCTCAGCTATATCGATCATTATGCGCAACGCATACCTTCCCTTGGTGGATATCAGATAGCTCATATCATTCCTCGAACAGTGCTGTGGACAGGTATCTCTCTCCTGTATCTGCGAAGATGGCGACGATGTTCTTGCCCTCGTTCGCCGGATCCTTAGCGAGCTGGATGGCGGCTGCGAGAGCTGCTCCTGCCGAGATCCCTACGAGGATACCTTCTGTCCTGCCAACGAGTCTTCCGTTTATGAATGCGTCGTTATCTTCGATGGCGATGACCTTGTCGTAGATCGAGGTATCAAGTGTGTCTGGAACGAATCCTGCACCGATTCCCTGGATCTTGTGCGGTCCTGTCTTTCCTTCGGAGAGGAGAGGGGAACCCTTGGGTTCCACTGCAACGACCTTGGTGTTCGGATTCTTCGATTTGAGATATTTCCCGACACCTGTGATGGTACCTCCGGTACCCACTCCGGCCACGAGGATGTCCACTTTTCCTTTCAGGTCCTCGTAGATCTCGGGGCCTGTGGTTTTGAAATGGATCTCCGGGTTCGCAGGGTTCACGAACTGCCCGGGGATTACCGAGTTCGGGATCTCCTTCGCGAGCTCCTCAGCTTTGGCGACAGCCCCCTTCATTCCCTTGGCGCCTTCGGTGAGCACAAGTTCTGCTCCGTATGCCTTGATGAGCTTGCGTCTCTCGATGGACATCGTCTCGGGCATCACGATCTTGATCTTGTATCCGCGTGCCGTTGCGATGGATGAGAGGGCGATCCCGGTGTTACCGGATGTGGGTTCGATGAGGACGGTGTCCTTGTTGATCTTCCCTTGTGCCTCCAGTTCGTCTATCATCGCCTTCGCGATCCTGTCCTTCACGGACCCTGCCGGGTTGAAGAACTCTATCTTTCCGTAGATGTTGGCCTTGAGTCCCAGCTGTTCCTTTATGTTCCTCAGTTCTACGAGGGGAGTTCCCCCTATTGTCTTGTCTATAGATGTGTAAAGCATGTGTTCATCACCTTACTGCTTCGAAGCCGTTTTTGAGATCGTTTATGATATCGTCGATATGTTCCGTTCCTATGGAGAGACGGATGGTATTGGGTTTGATGCCTCCCGCGAGCAACGCTTCCTCATCAAGCTGGGAGTGTGTTGTGGACGCGGGGTGGATCACCAGAGATTTGACATCCGCTACGTTTGCCAATAGCGAGAACAGTTTCAGAGATTCAGTGAACTTCTTCGCTTTGTCGGCATTTCCTTTGATCTCGAATGTGAAGATCGATCCCGCGCCGTTGGGGAAGTATCTGTCGTACAGCTCCTTCTTCTTGCCTGTTTCCAGGGAGGGGTGGTTGACCTTCTCCACTTGAGGATGGTTCTTGAGGAATTCTACTACCTTCAATGCGTTCTCGATGTGGCGCTCCGTACGGAGGGACAGCGTCTCCAGCCCCAGCAGCAGGAGGAATGAGTTGAAGGGCGATATGCATGCGCCCTGGTCCCTCATGAGCGTGGTGCGGATCTTCACAACGAATGCAGCCTTGCCGACAGCCTCCGTGAACACAATTCCGTGGTAGGATGGGTTCGGCTTCGAGAGCGTCGGGAACTTGTCGTTCTGTGCCCAGTCGAAGTTGCCGCTGTCGACTATGAGCCCTCCCATCGCCACTCCGTGCCCGCCGATGAACTTGGTCGCGGAGTGCACCACGATGTCTGCTCCGTGCTCTATCGGCCTGAAGACCGAAGGCGGACTGAACGTGCTGTCCACTATGAGGGGTATTCCGTTCTCGTGGGCGATCTTGGATATCGCCTCTATGTCCGCGACATCAGAGTTGGGGTTGCCCAGTACCTCTGTGTAGAGCAGTTTAGTGTTGGGCTTGATGGCCTTCCTGAAGTTCTCGGGATCCGAAGGGTCCACGAATGTGGTCTCTATACCCTGCTCCTTCAGCGTGTTGGCGAGCAGATTGGCCGTACCGCCGTATATGTTCGTTGATGATACCACATGGTCTCCGGCGAGGGCAATGTTCTGTATTGCGTATGTAATAGCAGCGGAGCCTGAGGCCGTGGCCAGAGCGGCCACTCCCCCCTCCAATGCCGTAATCCTCTCTTCGAGCACTGACGAGGTGGGATTCATCAGTCTTGTGTAGATGTTTCCGGGTTCTGTGAGGGCGAAGCGTCCTGCTGCCGTTGCGGAATCTCCGAATACGTAGGATGTGGTCATGTAGATGGGCACAGCACGCGAGTCGGTAGCGGGATCAGCCTGTTCCTGGCCCGCGTGCACCTGCAAAGTCTCGAGCTTGTACTCATTCAGGTTCGTCATTGTTTCACCGAAGGGAAGAATAAACGCATGGATATAAACCTACCTACTTAATTGGTAGGAATTACTAAATACACGCTGGCCGATGATGCGAACTGGTTAGAAGATGCCAATCAACATTCCCGACGGACTGCCTGCCTTCTCCGCGTTGGAGGAGGAGAACATATTCGTGATGAAGGAGACAAGGGCCACTTCTCAGGATATAAGGCCTCTTAAGATAGGTATTATGAATCTTATGCCTACGAAGATCGAGACCGAGATCCAGATTATGAGGCTTCTGAGTAACACTCCTCTGCAGATAGATATTACCCTGCTGGTCCCCAAGACTCACGAATCCAAGAACACGTCGCGGGACTATCTCGATAGGTTCTACAAGAATTTCGATGACATCAGGGATGAGAATCTGGACGGCCTGATTGTCACAGGAGCACCCCTCGAGGACCTGGAGTTCGAGGAAGTGGATTATTGGGATGAGCTGTGCCAGATCATGGATTGGTCGAAGCAGCATGTCACTACAACCATGTACATATGCTGGGCCTCATTGGCCGGATTATACCATCATTACGGTATACAGAAGCATTCCCTTCCCAAGAAGAAAGCGGGCATCTTCTCATACAGGAACCTCATTCCCAGCGAACCTCTGATGAGAGGAATAGACGATACGATACGCGTCCCGCAATCCAGATATGCGACGGTAAGCATCGATGATGTCAACTCCAATCCGAAGCTTCACACTCTGGCCATTGACAGAGAGAGGGATCCGGCGATCATAATCTCGGAGGATAACGAGGTATTCATCACCGGCCACATGGAATACGACCTGAACACATTGGCCAATGAGTACCAGAGGGATGTGGATAAGGGGATAGAGCCTGCCTTCCCGCTCAACTACTATCCGGACGACGATCCCAGGTATGATCCCGTTCTGAGCTGGAGGAGCTATTCCACGCTGGTGTTCACCAATTGGCTGAACTACTATGTGTATCAGCTTACGCCTTACGATCTTAACGAATTGAATAAGAATAGGAGATGAGAACAGATGGAGAAAGTATATCTGGACAACGCAGCGACCTCCCGTATGAGGGAGGGGGTTCTGGAGGCGATGATACCGTATTTCACGGACGAGTATGCGAATCCTTCCAGCATTCACGCCATGTCCAGGACGCCCAGGGCAGCGGTCAAGAAGGCGAGGGAGCAGATCGCACAGTGTCTGAACGCGGATCCCTCGGAGGTCTTCTTCACATCAGGAGGAACCGAGTCCGACAATTGGGCCCTGATCGGCGGTATGGAGATGCTGGAGAAGAGAGGAAAACACATCATCATATCAACAATCGAGCACCATGCTATTCTGGAGACCTCGTACTATCTGGAGAGAAGAGGATTCGAGGTAACGCGTCTCGGAGTCGATTCCGACGGTCTAATAGACCTCGAGAAGCTGAAAGCGGCCATCAGGCCAGATACCGTGATGATATCCATAATGACGGCGAACAACGAGATAGGTACCATACAGCCGGTTGCTGAGATAGGTGCGCTGGCACACGAGAAAGGCATAATATTCCATACCGACGCGGTGCAGGCCTTCGGTCACATTCCAATCGATGTGAAGGCGATGAACATCGATATGCTCAGCGCCAGCGGGCACAAGTTCGGGGGCCCCAAGGGAGTGGGTTTCCTGTTCGTCAGGAAGGGTATCAGGCTGCCTCCGTTCATGCATGGTGGGGAGCAGGAGGAAGGCAGGCGTGCCGGAACCACGAACGTCCCCGGAATCGTCGGGATGGGATTGGCAGCGGAGCTTGCCTGCAGGGATATGGAGAAGAATAACGCCCATGTTATCCAGCTGAGGGACCATCTGATTGACCGCGTCTTGGCGGAGATCCCGTATTCGAGGCTCAACGGCCATAGGACCAAGAGGCTTCCAAGCAATGCCGACTTCAGTTTCCAGTTCATCGAAGGGGAATCCATGCTGATGAGCCTTGGTATGAAAGGCGTGTACATATCCACCGGATCAGCATGCGCCTCCGGGTCGCTGGATCCTTCCCATGTCCTTCTTGGGATCGGACTGCCGCATGAGATAGCACACGGTTCGATCAGGGTATCGATCCCAGAGGATACGACGATGGAGCAGATAGATTATGCAGCGGACAGCCTCAAGCAGACCGTGGCAACCATGAGGTCGCTGTCGCCGCTGTATGACGACTTCATTAAGAGTAAGGGGGCCTGAACATGTACGATGGGGAATACAGCGATAAGGTCATCGACCATTTTACGAACCCCAGGAATGTGGGTGAGATCGAGAATCCCTCCGGTGTGGGGACCGTTGGGAACGCGAAATGCGGGGATATCATGAGGATATACCTCGATATCGATGATAACGGTATAATTAGAGACTGCAAGTTCAAGACGTTCGGTTGCGGAGCGGCCGTAGCAAGCAGCAGTATGGCAACAGAGATGGTTAAGGGGAAATCCGTCGAAGAGGCCATGGAGATCACCAATAAAGCGGTGATGGAGGCATTGGACGGACTTCCGGTCATCAAGATCCATTGCTCTTTATTGGCCGAAGAGGCGATACACGCCGCGCTTTGGGATTACTGTCAGAAGACCGGGAGAACCATCGAAGGTCTGAAGGAGCCCAAGGCAGATATCAATGATTGAAACCTAAAATCATGCCTCCCCGCCCTGCCGATGGGATTCGTCGGCGGGGCGATTCATTCCCGTTCGATCCCGTATCTGAGTATCTGATTGTACTCCGAATTCGCTTTCTCGCTTTCCTTTCTCTGTTTCCAGGAATCAATCTGTTCCTTTATCGCCAGCATCTCGTCGACGACGGTCACCGGGTCGGAAGGCCTCGCCTGCGCTAGATACGATGCCATTCTTCTGATGGCCTTGGGACTGCCGAGGTTTTTTGCTATTTCATATCCGAACTCTTCGGGGAATCCGAGACCATCCATCACATCAATTAGCTCGTCCTTCGCAACGGTCCATTCGTTTCTATCTTCCGGCATTCCAATCCCCTGTACTGGGAATGAGAACGTAGATATCAAACCAAGGGTCGTCATGCGTATAACGTATGGGGTCGATACGGTACCGATGAACCCAGAAATGCAGGACCTCATTGATAGATTCCGCACAGGCAGGGTGCCTATGCTCCAGTTCATGAAGTCGATGATCGAGATCAAGGAGAGGGCCGGAGTGCCGTCGGTAGAGCCGGAGCTCGGGAAGGCAGTCGTTGCCGGCAGGGCGAGGCATACGGAGGGTCGCGATCTCATGGCCATCCTTCTGGGAGCTTACGGCTTCGAGACGATTGTTGTCGATAGGGATTCCTCCATTGAGAATATCATCAGCATCTGCAATGACCCTGATGTCTCTGTGCTCTGCATATCCATACAGACAACCTATGACATACCGGATCTTCTTCTTGCCCACAGGCTCATGATAGAGGATGGGATCAGGGACAGGATAGTCTACAACGCGGGTGGGGTGGCCGTCAGCGAAGAAGTCGCGAAGGCAGCGGGGTGCGACGTTTACGGTTCTACGGCTGTGGATTCTGTGGAAGCTGTAAAGGAATGGGTATTGAGGAAGAATCGTAGCTGATCCGGTAATGTCGCTGTACATCTTCTAATCTAATAGCAATTATTGATTTATAGGCACAGGGAATTACGACGCTTATGTCGTCTAGGTACACCCTCCCAATCATCGCTGTTGTTGCTGCAGTCATTATAGCTGTGGCAGGATGCGTTGTCATCGTCAATAATAATGACTCGGATGACAATGAGATATTCGATAGGATCGGTATAATCGGCGCAATGGCTACCGAGGTGGAGATCCTGAAGGATGCGATGGACACCACCCGTGTTACCAAGATCTCCGGTATGGAATTCTACGAGGGCACTCTGGAAGGACAGAACATAGTGTTGGTGCAAAGCGGTATTGGGAAGGTGAACGCCGGGGTATGTGCCCAGATGCTCATAACCAAATTCAATGCGACTTCCATTATCAATACCGGAGTGGCAGGAGCGTTGGACGAGACCCTAGATATAGGGGATTTCGTGATTTCCGTGGATGCCGCCCAGCATGATTATGACCTGTCTCCTATAGGATATGAAAAAGGCGTGATCCCGGAAGCAGGCACCGCATTCTTCAAGGCGAATCCGAAACTGATTCTTTTGGCAGAGGAGGCCATTAAAAAATATGCCCCCTCCATCTATGTGCTGAAGGGCACGGTATGTTCCGGAGATCAATTCATAGCATCGGACGAGGGGAGGGCGCGTATAATCGAGGAATTCGGCGGGGCCTGCTGTGAGATGGAAGGTGCGGCCATTGCTCAGGTGTGTCACATGGGCAAAGTACCGTTCGTGATCATCAGGGCGATGTCGGATAAGGCGGATGGTACTGCACCGGAGGATTACTCGGAATTCGAGAAAATGGTCGCTCATCTCAGTTCCCAAGTTGTCAGGCACATGTTGCAAACCATATGAGCGGGGCAGTTAAAGGAAATCTTCAAGGCTCATAGACCTCATCCTGCTCTCCCCAGAGCTCTTTGTCTTGCACACGGGCTTGCCTTCGATATCGACTAGGACTACGTTCTTGCAGGAGCCGCAATCCGTGCAGCCGGAGCAGACGCGTAGATTCGGACAATCCATGCACCTGTCGCGGTTGAATACCGGTGTCAGCAGTTCTTCATCCTTCAGAAGATGTCCGTCATGGGGGCTGTAGAGTTTGTATACAGGTTTTCCGAAGAAGAGCGACAGACCGGTCTTCTGAGCGAGATCTGCCTGTTCCTTAAACGTTCTGGACTCATAGACGGAACCGTCCCAGACGAATACGGATCCGACCATGTTGATAACCAGATTCACCTGGTATCTGCTACATTCATCGCTTATATGTTTGATCCACTCGTAACGGCACGGACGTCTGCCATCAAATCCTTCTCCGCTGAGATTCACACGCTCTATCTGACCTGAAGCCAATGCCGGTGAGATGTCTATCTCAGAGAGCATCGGTGCGATGTTGATTCCTTTGTGCTTTGCAGGAATCTTCTCGAGTACCGGCCATCTCTCGTCGAAGGCCCTTTGGTTCTCTACGCTGATGTTCATCATGACGTTCTCGTATCCCTCGCCCCAATCTTCGGGCAGGCACTGCTCTACTCTGTGTACGCGCTTGGTGAGGATGTAGAATATCAGATCTGGCCTCTTCCTGATGATCCTCCACATGTCGCCGCGCCAATCATCGGCCTCCTCCAGGAAGGTGTCCGACGTCATGTTTATGCTTATCTCGAATCCGGAAGGGATCTTGAAATGCCCTTTGGAATCCTTGGCGAGGGGTTTGGAAGCATCCCTGGTCCTATAGATGTTGGAGGAATTCTCGGGAACGCCTCTCATCTGATCCAGGTAGAACATGTAGCAGTTCTCGCATCCTTCGCTGTATCTGCGGCAGCCATGCCATGGATTCCAGTTACGAGGGTTGGACAAAACGCTCTCCTCCAGATATCGAACCGAATCGAAGGGCTATAATTATTATCCGAGCCGGGTCCGATCTTGGAGTGATCCCATATTGTTATGGGGCTGTGTCGAGGAAGGTGCAGTCATAGTTCACGATGACATTCTTTCCGATACGGATGTTGAATCCGAGATCGCACCTAAAAGGGAAAATGACGATGCTGGAACGGTCCACCTCGGTACATGCGAAATCGGCGAAAGCCTCCTGCATTTCGGCGGCAGAGGCCATCGCTTTCGAGTTGTATCTTTGGACCTTGAGGGCGTACTCAAGGATCGCTTGGTCATACTCTTATCTGACCCCGCCTTCGATCCAATCTCCGGCTTCCAGCGATTCCTTGAGCATTATCCTTGCGCCCTCTTCATGTTAAGTTTTCTTCAGTCGCACAGCTTATCGATCAGCTCATCGATCTCGGCATCAGAGAAACCGAGATAATCCGTGCAGAAGTCGTACGCTGCGGTGAAGGTATCGGTAGAGCTTGTATTCACATGCTCCCAGTCTATCTCGAATATGTCGGGAATCCTGTCGTAGTTGTCGATCAGGTACATGTTCCTTTCATATGTGCAGTTCACGATAGTCCTGAATTCCTCCGTTCCCATATCTATGTGATAGAGGTTGCAGAACGCCTTTGCCTCGCAATCCTTCATCTCGTCAGCAGAGCATCCGCACAGCGCCTGCAGCAGAAGGATTACGAAACCGGTTCTGTCTCTTCCCACGTTGCAGTGGACCAGATATGCACCATCGTTGTCCAGGATGCTCTGCAGGACCAATGCCGTTTTCTCTTTCTGCTGGAAGTACAGATATCCCATGCCGGGTGCGACGTAATTGCCTTCCTTGCACAGATCGATACAGTAGCCTTCCTGACTCTCTATAATCTTCTTGATGGAATCCTCGTTGTAGGACAGAGCGATCTCGAACTGTATGCCCGCCTTCTCTGCGAGTTCGTTCACGTAGGCCGATCTGGCCTGCTTGTCAGCAGTATACAGGGGACTGAACGACCTGTAAAGGATGCCGTCCTTCAGGTTTCCGCCGGAGACCTCGTAGAAGTTGGCGAAGACCTCATCCGAGGCATAATCTGCTCTCTTGTTCGTCGAACCCTCATTGTAATGTGGGGCCTTGAAGTATCTTTCGGAAGTGCCGGTGTGGGTGATGGTGATATCGGAGCCTTCTTTCGCTTCGATCAGCTTTCCCACGCATCCTATGGATATGTACCCGTCGGATTCGATGTTGACGAATTTATCGAACATGAAGATTCCGTTGTAGTTCTTCAGAAGAATAGCGTCAGTGAACGTCGTATTCTCTGTCTCTATCTTGAAGAGGGCACCGGGTTTGATGTCGTGGTCGTAGAGCGTTTGAGCTTTGATGTCTAGCTTCGGCTGGTTGTAGGAACTCAGCCCTATCACCTCTCCGGTGACGGTGAAGCTGTTATCTTCGGAGCTTTCGGTCGGCCAGAAGCATACTGCCAACGAGCCTCCGAAGATCACTATGACCATCAGCGCTGCGACTAATGGCTTAGATTCAGAATTCATGCTTGAGTCACTCATTGCGAGAATAATAAGCTTATCTGGGTATGTCTTCTCAGAATATTTCCTCTTCCTGGACAATTATCTTCGATTTCAGGACCTTTCCGGCCTTCAGAAGAACCTTTCCGCCGATATACACTATGACGAATGTGGCTCCTACGAAACCGACTATCAGCCACATCTGTTCGTCGAACGTCTGATTCTTCATCATTTTGCCGATGAAATAGATCTGATAGTAGTTGCTCACATACAGTACCAGCGATGAGGTGGCCAGGAACATCGAGATCTTCTTCAGAATCGGGCGCTCGGTTACGTCGACTGCTAGATGTGTTATTCCGCTGCATGTGAGGGTGACCGCTGTGAACATCAGGACGCACATGAAGAGCTCGTACCATTCTCTGGAGAAATGGCCTAACAGATGTCCGTTGTACAAATCGTTCCATGCGAACATCATCACCACGCAAGCACATAGCAGCCCAGCTCGATGACGGTCAGCAGGATCTTTCCAAAATTGGTGAATTTTATCTTCTTCAGATTCACAGCGCATTCGTATGAGAAGTATCCTATGCAGATCATTCCTACGGATTCCACCATTCCCTTGGTCACTCCGCCGAAATCCGTGTAGGGTCCGAACAGTGTGCCTGACAGGCGCAGGGAGACGGCGATGCATATGATTCCGATGATTGGTGCAGCATATTTCGAGAACGAATGTCCGTATCTGGTTATCAGCGGGTATGTGACTGCCAGTCCGAGGATCATTCCCGACAGATACCATACCGCCACGTTACCCATGACCAGAGGCATATCGAACATATCCATACAGCTGACGTCCGCGAAGAAGGTAAGCAATGAGGACAGGATGGATTCAGACAGGGTGTAATGGTAGTAATCCATCTGGAGAATGGTCATTAGTACGAAGGTCACTATCGCTGCCACGATAAGATAGGGAAGGAATGTCATTATCTTCGCTATCAGGAATTGGCCCATGGTCTGACCGTTCGCTTTGCGCTTCTCATAGCTTGCCATCGTGAAGTATCCGGTAATACCGAAGAAGAATAGCAGCAGAGGTCCGCAGATGGTCTCGGGAACCATCTTGAGCAGGCCCATGTGAGCGTAAACTATGTAGAAAGCGAACAATATTCTCAGGAAGTCGATGTTAAAGTTCCTCATGCCGAATTTGCGAATGAATTGTATGTATATTAAAGGCTTTGAATTTGGGTGATGGCGGGAACTCAGCCGGTGTGTTCGGAAAGAAGATACGCAAGACGGGCTCCTCTGTATTCGTTGTTCAAGCCGATATCGTATCCTGCGCAAATGAACGCGGTACCAGCGTAATAGGTATTGTCCCAACGTCCTCCTGCGGTGAGTGAGAACACTCCTTCCTCAGCAGCGTTTACTATGTCGCCCGGGAACGCCGTGTCGGTGTACGCATCCCTGTTGGCATCCGCCAATATCGGGGTGTCCCAAACGGCCGGGGTCGTCGATGCGCCGGCTATTACGCGGTGACGCTCTCCGGTCCGGTAGACGTCCGCCCACTTCACCATCGAAGAGGGCTGCGTCCTTGTTTCTATCAAATTCTCTCCTCCAAGGTAGTTTCCTGTATGCAGATACATGGCATCATGAGATTCCCCTGTGACGAACGCATCGCCGACGAAGACGTTCAGGGATCCCCAGCCGTTCTCGATGAACAGTTTGGCTGCAGTCTTTCCCTTTCCGGTGGAGATTGTTCCTTCCGCAGTCAGCGTACTTTCCGCCGCCCCTATGAATCCGATGCTGTCGGTGCTGCCGGTGACGGCACAGGATGTGTTCTCTTCTGTAAATCCGGGGTCGACCATGACCTGGGAGTTCTTCGATCCCATTATAGTGTAGCACATGATCTTGTAGAGGGTCCACTGGTAGTAGTTCCATTGCTGGTAATCAGATCTCATCTCCTTGCTGGCGGCGGGGGTCAGTGCATCGGCGAGGGCTTTGAATCCGTCCACATCTATCTTGGCAGCAGGGATTTTACCGCTCTGGGATACGAGCTTTCCGGCACCGGCCGGATCGCTGTCCTTCGTGGCGTACGATTCGTAGACGCCGATTCCCAGGTAGGGATACACGCTGGTCTCGAAATCGGTCTTCCCCGAGGTCGTGCTGGCGGAGTGCGCGTATGCCTTCATCCCTTCGATTCTTTCATGCCCTGAAGGGGTGTAAGAGGACGATGAGGAGATGTACAGGACATTGTATTCGGTGCCTTTCACCAGGTTGCCCTCGGTGGCATCCGCCACGACCTTGTTGGAGATCCAGTAGACTGTGGGGATCATCAGCATAACGTTGTAGAGGTCCTGTGTGAACGGGTTTCCAGCAAGCGTCTTGGTGAGGTCGTAGGGGTCTAGGACGTATGCTATGTAGCCTACAGACGTGCTCCTTCTTTTCTCTGTCTGGTCATCGGTATCGTATGCTTTGCCGTCATTCATCAGATTGATTGCCGCATAGAATGTTCCGAACGGACCCGTTCCTGTATCCCTGTCGAACTGCCAGAACGGATTGATGCCTTCCAGCGATTCCGATGAGCGGTATCTTTGGGTAAGGGAGGTAGCCTTGCCGTCCTCAAAATGAGATTCGTAGACATCGATGATGTCCAGATTCTTCTCCGAGTCGGTGTACAGTGCATAGAGGTATCCTTCATCGGGGGTATTTTCGTTGTTCTGAGTGAAATTGAACAACATTCCGCCAGCGGCTATTAGCGCGGCGGCCGCGATCACGACCATGTACCGTACCTTCATTAAAATTACAATGCGGATGAACATTATTTTACCATCGGTGTTCCGAACACTCATGGTGTATGCGGTCATCGGAAGAACCGTCTTTATACAGAGCGCCCGTTGTACCTCTGATGGAGTTCACCGAGATAGATTCTAGATCCGCAGCGGAGCTGTCGGAGTATCTTTATCCGATATGGCACGAGGTTTTCGACAGACTGATGCCGTGGGATGAGGCAGAATATGTTTTCAATGCTTGGAACACTCCCGATACCATAGCGAGGATGATTTCCGAAGGATACGTCTACGGATATTTATCCGAAGAGGGTCGGCGCATAGGCATGTACTCGTATAGGGTATGCGAAGACGGCAGGTTCTACATCAACAAACTGTATCTCGAGAGCGCATTCAGGGGGAAAGGGCTCGGAAGCAGGGCGATAGGCATGATGTTTGATATAGCCCGTTCCGAAGGCTGCAGTGAGGTGTATCTCAACGTATACTACAGAAACCGCGATGCAATCAAGGCTTATCAGCGTGCGGGTATGACGGGATACAGGCACAAGGAGAGTATCGGTGGCGGTTATTACCGTGACGATTACATTATGAGTGCAAGGATATGATCCTAAGCTGATTCGTCAAGCCCTGTTTAGATAAGGGTGTCAGGAATTCTCGGTTTTTACATTCTTTTTGAACGCCTTTATCGCGGATAGGTCATTGAGTCTCTTCTCAGCTTTCTCATCGACTACGTTGGGATCGAATTTCTTTGTGTAGTAGACGAGTGCTATTCCCAAGCCGATGGCGCTTATGAAGTTGATGAAGCATTCTATGTAAACCACATCCATGACGGTCGTTGCGAAGACCGCAATGAGAATGAGTCTCAGTACTCCGAATCCGAGATAGACCGGTGCGGAGATCTCTGATTTCCTGACAACTTGTAGCATGTTGGTGCACATCCTCTGCAGGAGATAGAACGGGATCACGACAGCATATATACGGGTGGCCGTTATCAACTCCTCCGATATCGTGGTGTTGCCGTTTCCGAATACTGAGACGATGGGCTCGGTGAAGAAGAGGAGAACGAACGTAGGTATCAGCGACAGCCCCAGCATGAGTTTGAATGAGTATGTCATGGACGATCTCATCACGGATACGTTGTGTGCTCCTGCCTGAGCGGAGCAGACAGGCTGGGCTCCTGCCGATATCGAATCAGGGATCATGGTCATGAGATAAGGGAAGGAGAATGCCAGTCCCGTGATGGCCAATGCAGTGGAACCCACGGATACCGATACAAGGATGGTATTTGCTAACATGATCACTCCTCCCAGAGCTTCCTCGATGGCCTTGGGTCCGCCTATGGTGAGGATTTCCCGGAGTGCAGAGGATTTGGGAGTGGTGAATCTGATTTTAAAGTGATATTTACCTTTCCTGAAGAAGTAGAATGAGGCTAGCATCGATGCCACCGACCCTAATGCGGTGGCCGCGGATGCCCCCAGCATGCCCCATCCGCAGTAGTTTATGAAGACGGGGGTGAGGATAGCATTGACAGGGACGCTCAGCAGAGCGCACACCGTCATAATCTTCATCGCTCCCTCCGCTTTGAATAAGCTGCCCAGAACTCCCGACAGGATTATTGCGGGACACCCTATGGCAAGAGGCAGCACATACTGCTTGGCCAGCTCTGTGATCTCCGGCCCTTGGACCGAGACTATGGGGTCTATCGAGAGAATGAGGAAGAGCGCTGTGGGGATCGACATAAGGATTGAAAGGAAAAGCGACGCGTTGGCAAGATCCTGAGATCTGGAATAATCTTTCTTCCCCAACGTGTATGATATGCAGATGCAGGCTCCGGTACCTATTCCTACTCCAATGGCGGCCACTACTGAGTAGATCGGGGAGACGGTGGATATGGCTGAAACGGCTTCATCGCTGATCTTGGATATCCACATCTTATCCAGGAACGAGTTCACCTTTGTGGCGATGAATGTCATGCTGACTATGAGCGACATGTATACGATGGCGCGTTTCGGGTCGTTGAGCATCAATTCAAGGGAGGCCTTCTTCTCTTTCTTCTCCCTCTCTTTCTCATCCTCGTCTTCTCTGTCTAGTTGCGGTTCGTTTTGCTCTTCATTTTCTTCTTTGGCGATCTTTACCTTTTCTCTGAGCAGATTCAGAAGTTCCGTGTAGTCTATTTTGCTGAGTTTACCGTAAATTCCGTTCTTAATCAGCCATAGTTTCAGATCGATTTCGTATAACTGTATTGTTATGACTATGCTGTACAGCCACATACTGATGTCAGCTGTAAGTATCACTGCATGGATGAGAGGGATGAATACCGATTCGTTCGTGAGAATGAATTCATGGAATGCTGCCTCCAGTACGTAAAGGGAGGCGGTAATGAGGAAAATCTTCAGACCCCGTCTGGCTTGTCCGAAGTATATTATTCCCGATCCAGGGATTATGACTGATAGCACGAGGGCTATCAGCCAGTTCTCTGGGGGTTTTACGACCCTGTCTAAGAAACGTTTCAGAGCATCGTCTGATGATTGACGTTGCTGTACCATCTCTATCGTTTCCTGCAGGATCAACTCTTCTTCTGGATATTCAGTTCGTGTCCGAATATCAGAGGTAGATTCATGTTCTCCTGTATTTCGTCGTATACGAGGATCTTCATCGCCTTACCGTTGTCTCCGTAGAACGACACATGGTCATCCGAGAACACTGCCTGGTTGAACTTCATCGTGAGCAGCGTGGACATGAAGATCTTTTCCAAATCACGTATCTCCAGCAGACGCTCGCCGTTGTCCTTGTTCGTGACGACGAGGTTGAACGATAGAAATTCTCTGCTCCTAACCAGGATCTCCACGGGCTCTTTGCCGTTTGAATCGATGTGCTGCTTGAGAGCTTCGGCTTCAGAGGTAAGCATATATGCGTCATCGGTACAGACCATGCGTCTTCTCATCGAGATGATGTTGTCCCTGGCACCGCTTGCCATGGTCGGCATTTCCATCGATGGATCCATGGTGACGAACACGACGACTGTTGAAATGAGACCAACGGCGATGAGGAAGTGGGCATCTTCCCACCACATCCCTACCCAATCCGGGTTATCGATCATATAAAGACGGGCATCGACTATCAGCATCACTGCGCTTCCTATGGCAAGGATCATCATGCACAGCCTTACTCTGATCACGTTGTAGTCGTATCCGAGCCATATGGTGACTCCGAGTATTACGGAGACGGCACCAAGTGCCGCTGCTATCAGGAAGAATGCCAAGGGTGTATTGTCGCCCAATAGTGTCATCAGTCCGATCTTGACTGTCAGGTATACTCCCAGGACGATCATAGCGACCAGCAGTACGCGTTTGAGACCGTATTTCATTGAATAAACGCAGCAGAGAACTCCGATCATCATCACTGCCAGGCTCACGAGTTCTTGGGCCTCGAACAGATGGTCTTTACCTAAGACCAACCAGACGTAGAGGCTGACTCCTATCATCGCTATCATGAGCAGAAGTGCGCGGTGCATTCTTGTGATCTTCATGCCTCATCGCCTCCTGCATTCTTTGTGTTGTTGAAAAGGAGGGGGCCATCCATTTCATCCGCGCCCTTGATCTGGAAAATCGCTTCTCCTCTGTCGGCGCATTGGATCACGAGGGAGTTGTCGATGAATTTCGCTCCTTCCACACGGACGGTGCTGGTCCCTATGAACGAGCCCTTGTTGTGGTCGCTCAGTGTCATGTAGATCTCTCCTTCGGGGCCGTTCCACCTCTGGAGACTTGCATAGTTGGTTCTGAACTTATCCTGGTAGGGGAAGCAGTATTCGGAGTACACCGGGCCTTCGATGGGGCCGTTGTCGGAAGATGTTTTTCCATCGACGAAGTCGAGGATCTCCTGAACCGCAGTTGGGGGGATGGATGCCCTCATCATCGTTCCGTCCACTCCTCTGATACCCGAGGAGAGACGGAGGGCTATGGCCACATTGGTGGACTTGCGCACAGGCTCGGACCACACCAGACCTATGTACATGAGATAGATCGCCAAGCTGATCAGATCATCAATGTTCTCTGCGAAGAAGCTTTCCAGGTTCTCAGCGTCGTTGAAGCCTATGGCAATCGATATTCCAGTCAGTATCACGAAGGCGGTCGAACCGATAAGAACGAAGATGATGGATCTCGCATTGCCCCTGAGGTACCTGCTACCGGAGTAAATCAGGTTTCCTCCCATTATGCAGAACGTAAGGGAGATTGCGAATGTTAACATACTGTTGTCGAAGACCCCGGGCAGGTAATTCATGAATCTCGAAAAACCGATTCCGATTGCATACAGACCGACAGCCCAGAACACGCTTCTGTGCTTATCTAGCAGGATCAGTACACCGCTTACAATCGGCATGGTGAATATGACTAATGCGCGTAACAGGTCGTCTCTCAGGTATACTATGCCTGCTACTCCGTAGGCTATGAGGATCAAGGACATCAATACGCTCAGATGCTTCAGGAACCAATCGCAGATTGCCTTAATTCCTAGGCGGATGTTTTCTAGACTCATCGGGGTCAACTTCCTTTCCAACAATACGTGGTGTTTGATCGAAAGATATGTAAAAAAATAAAACCTTTCTAGAAAAAAGAAGACGTTGAAGACTGTTTTGCCTGCTTTAGAGCCGTTTGTATCGTTTATTATATCTGAAAATCCGTTCTGTTGTCATGGACACCCGGAGTCGGAGGGAAACCACCAAAACCACATATGCTGCCGTATTTCTTGGCTCGATGATGGTGCTAGTAGGATTGGGCATGATTATCACGCACATCCTCTTCCCTCCCGATGGCAGCGGTATCATAAAGGTTCAAGATGGTGCCTTCGGGTACATCAGCAGAGGGATCCTCGTCGTGGGCGGATTGATCATTCTGTTCTACCGCAGGAAAGGGAATTATTTTATCGTGGGTCTCTACGCCATAATATTAGGGGTCTCAAGGATAATCCGTTCCTTCCCCGGTCTCACAGGTGAGAGCGACTACGGATTCTACGCTTCTATTGTGTTCATCGGCATAGGGGTGAACCTGGTGATCAGCGGTTACAACCATCTCACCGTCAGGACCAGGAACCCGACGATGATGAGGATAACAGCCATTGCGATGCTGAGCATGTATGTCATCGCGCTTACGTTCGTCTACATCAACCAGTTGGATCTGTCTTCTGCCGTTAGGAATGCTGCCGACATGCTGTGGTTCGCCCCGCTGTACATCTCGCTCATCGTCATCCTGAGCAGTAGGGAGATTCTAGACAACATCCCTATGGGCCGTATCAGAAGGTACAGTGAATCCATAAGCGATACGATGTACATGGGCGATTCCATCACAGTCTCCCCGGAGGATGCGGAGATCATAAAGGCAGGTCTCTCAGATACCAGCGGATGGACCGAGAGGGATGTCGCAGGTATGCAGGTAAGGGAAGCGAAGATATCGTTCCGCACCGAGGCAGGGGATAGGGATGTGATCCTCGGAAAGGTCTCCGAAAAGGACGGTTTGGTCGTCAGCATTGTAGGTGATTCCACCGATTCGTTCGTGACGGGGAAGAGATTCAAGGTACAGAGATTCAAAGAATCGGACGGCACTCTGGAGCTGTACGACGGCAATGGGGTCTGCGCAGTATTGAAGGTAGGGGGCGATGAGTGATGGAGTTCGGAAAGATACGTCCGGAATACATAGCGATCGCCGTCCTGTTCTTCGGCTTCTTAGTGAAACTGTACACTGTCGTTCCGATCCTTGAGTATCTCGATACCTTTTCGATTGCAGAGTTCATCTTCATCGAGGCAGTCTATTTGATCGGGATGTTCGCATTGGCCTTGTCCCGTAACAACGATCTGCACAGATGCCTCTTCGTCGGATCGCTTGTTTACAGCATCATCTATTTCATCACGGCATGGGACATGCTGTTCAAGTCATTCCAGTATTACGACAATCGGTTGGAGGTATTCGTGGAAGGCATACTGATGATAGCCGTGGGTCTCCTGATGATCTACAACATTGTGATGTACATCAGGAAGCTGTCGTCCAGTACTGCCATGATTTTCTATGCGCTGATCGCATCTCTGGTCCTCGAGATCATTCTGCTGATCTCATCATACAGGGATCTCAGGGACATCGAGTATGTCATCCGGTTCAATTGGGATAGCCTGCCTAACTATCTGCTTTGCATATACCTGCTCGTGATCGTGAACAAGACGGAGATCAAAAGGAATACGCAGCTGTTCTCGGTTAGATCTTCTTTTAGGAAGATCGAGAAATCCACATTCTTCCAAGGTCTGACCGTGGACCGTTCGGTGGTCGGAGAGATCAGAGGGCTAGACGGAAGCAACCTTTGGTGCGACAGATACGAGTTCCTGATGAACTCATACGAGAAGGACGATTACAAGGCCGTGATGATAAAGGACGGGGACCGTACCCATGTCACGATAACGAACCGGGACGACACCACAGGCATGAACGGTTACAGGTTCGATCTCCGCGGAGTGGTCCTCGATACAGGCGACATAGAGACATGCGATACCGTGAGACTGTACGATGAGGACGGTTATTTTGTTCAGATGATCGTCTCCGAGGAGTATGTGGACAGGAGCAGGGAGCCATCGCTCAAGGAGCGCCTGATGTCCCGCTGAGATTCTTATGCAGACTTCGTGCGGAAACAGTTGATATTTCATGACTGTATTTTATCATCATGAACGGAAAGGCAGTCTTGTCAACAGCCGTCGTGCTGCTATTCCTGTTATCCTCATCAGCAGTGCTTACATCCCCTGCTTCAGCGGATCAGGTGACGGATGATACAGGGCTGCCATCTAGTTTCGATCAGAGGGATCTAGGCATCGTCACGCCTCCCAAATACCAATATCCCTGGGACACATGCTGGGCGTTCGCGGGTACAGGTTCTGCGGAGACCGCCATCCTGTCAGCAATGGGCAGCACCTATGGAGAAACAGTATTGGATCTGTCGGAGAGGCACGTCGCATATTTCTCCAACAATTATGTCGATGATCCCATCACTTATACGCAGCAAGGGGAAGGTCTGCATGCGAGGTCCTCCGATCCCAACGCCCCGTTGGCAGCAGGAGGGGTTCCTTACAGTTACGCTCAATTCTTCTCTACAGGAGTCAGCCCGGTCCCAGAGACTTCTTATCCTTATCAAGGCAAGAACGGGGAGACGATGAGTCAATTCTATCAGGACCATGACCGTGCGGAGGTGGTGGTCAGGGAGGACAACAAGGATCTGGAGGATCTTATACCGTTCCTCATGGATGAGGAGAGGGAGAAGCTCTTCGATTCCTGGATAGAGAAAGGGCTTATTTTCCCCGAAGGAGTTGATGCGGAGAATTTCACCTTCGACGATTTCGTAGAGGCGGATATCGACTACCTGCAGCGTCAGTATCAGGAGCATGATGAGTACTCCGTGTACGATGATTGGAGCATAGTAATCGAAGGACGCAACGGCACCACGGTATACACTATGAAGGACGGCAATAGGATGAGGGATCCGTGCAAGACGGAAGGATCGGCATGGATAGGTATCGACGAGGATGCTATGAATGCGATCAAATCGGAACTCATGCTAGGGCATGGTCTGTCGATATCATATGGCGCAGGAAACAGAGGATACAACGATGAGTTCGGGACGTACTATCAGACGACCACGATCGCCACCCATGCTGTTCAGATAGTAGGTTGGGACGACAGCATCTCCAAGGACAGGTTCGCATATGTCGTGGAGGATCTCAAGTTCATACCTGAGGGCGACGGAGCATGGCTCTGCAAGAACAGCTGGGGCTCCGAGACCTACGGGTATGATATCGGCGGAAAGACCTACTACAACGATTGGGGCATCAAGGATGAGAACGGCAAACACACCGGATACTTCTGGCTGTCATACTATGACAGGTCCCTGAAGTATGTCGAATCTGTATCGTTCTCCGATAAGCTCAGCGGTGAGAACGGAAGCACATGTTACGTATACGATTTCCTTCCCGACGATAAGAACAGGTATTGCGAATATGGAACTCCTGCATCGATGTCGAACGTGTTCACAGCGGACAGTGATATGAAGATCACAGGCATCTCGGTAAGCACGCGCGAATACGGTAGCGATGTAAGCGTCAAGGTGTATGCGGATCCGGAATCCGCGAATCCCTCATCAGGCAAATTGATCTACGATACGGAATACAGCTATCCCTATGCAGGCATACATGTCATCTATCCCGATAAAACGGTCGAGATAAAGAAGGGTCAGAGATTCAGCGTAGTCTATGAGGAACACACTCCGGAAGGCAGATACGTCTTAGGCGTTAACTCGTATTCCAAAGAAGGGCTCAAGATCTACGGCGTATCAGTGATCAACAGGGGAGAGAGCTTCCTGAATCTCGGAGACGGATGGAAGGATCTCGTCGACGAGATGGAGGGACTGGAGATATACGATCCCGGCCTCGCCATGGATAACTTCAGCATCAAGGTGTTCTCTGCCGATTTCCATTCGGAAGACGAACATCCGGAGTATATGGCGGTGCTGTTCGGGATCATAGCGGTCGGAGCGATCGTACTGCTTCTTGTCAGAAGACACCGAACAAAATACAGATAAGGAACATCGGAAAAAAGACGGTGTTTTCAGTCCTTCTTCAGTATCGCAGCCGTTCGTATGATCATCGATCATTCTGCCTTCGGACCTTTATCCTTACCCGTCCTTCTCTTTCTTCTGTGAGGATAGCTTTTCTTCATCAGAGTAAACAACTCACGTCTAGTTTTCATCGTCGGTGTTTCGAATAAAGCGAAAGCAATCTCGAATACGTCATCATTCTTCAGATACGGGCTGATGAACTCTTCCTTGAACGAGAAGAGACGGTGCTGACCGTCAATGACATTTATCGTTCCGGCATACTCCTCATATTCATCAGGCTTGTTCGGGATGCATGTATAATATTGGGTGGTCTGAAACACCTGTCCGTCCTCTGTCGTTACTTTAACAGATTCGCTTTTTACTTCGATCTTCTTCTTGTATCTGTTAGCCTGTTTTGTAGAGATCATAATATTCGACGGAAGAATACCTTTCTCTTCGCCGACATATTTTGCTACCTTTTGCAAATGCTTTCCTTTCAAAGGTCTCTGTGCATCCTGGACGTCGCCGACCTTGATATCATCTGTCAGATGCACCAGTATTCTCGGGTCGGCCTTTCCTACATAGAATGTCTTTCCATTCTGTGTTATTTTTGTCAACAATACTTTCTGCACTTCGATCCCTCTTATTGCCTTCTGCAACATGCTGATGCTTTGAACTCTTGTGTTCGTTATATCAAGTACAATGCATTTGATAATTGTCCTGCAGTCGTTCAGGAGGTCGAGATAATTCATTCTAAGATAACTAAACAGCTGTGAAAAAATACTGTTCAGTTCACCATCTTTTTGAATCCGATACTCACACCGTATTTTTCTTTCAATACCCATCTGAGACCTGTGTTTATCATGCCGTTGGACATGTTGTTTGCATCCTCCAGAGATATGATGTTGCTGGCTAGACAGTTCAGGAACATATGTACGAGACCTGATACAATAACGGACAGGGTCTCTGCGGTCTGTGTATTGGGTTCTTCCACATTAATCTGGAGGTCATTGAACATCCTATCCTCGATATAAGAGCGATATCTCATAGAGAACTCTGGATCCTTGTATTCCATGACCAATGGGATCAGGAATTTTTCATTCTCGATGAACAGCTCCTGGAAGCGCGGTAAGAACGATTGGAAATCACGATCCTCATTGTTACTGGTCTCGAACAGGTCGTGGATCAGATCCATCTGTTTTTGTTTTATGGAATTCAGAACGTCATCGATATCATTGTAATAATAGTAGAACGTGGAGCGTGTGATATCTGCATTCCTGCAGACATCCTCTATGGTGACTCTCTTTTTCTCCTGTGATATGTACAGTTCCCAAAACGATTCCTGAATGCCCATCATCGTTCTGTTTCTTGCTGCTTTGTAGGTCCCCATTTGCTGTTCTCCAATTTCTTACATAATGATTGATTTTGTAGTATTTTATTTAAACTGAATGATATTACATTAAATATTAAACAAAAAATTCATAGTTCGAGGTCATAAAAATGGCACTTAAGAATCTATTTGGAACGGATTCCCCTTCATCAGCATGCGGCAGCGCATGCGGATCGGGTGACAAGAAGAGATCCTCTGCATGCGGAAGTGCCTGCGGCTCGGGTGACAAGAAGAGGTCTTCTGCCTGTGGCAGCGCATGCGGTTCAGGGGACAAGAAATGAATCAAACGGCCCTCTGAATCCAGGGGGCCACTTTTCGATATCATGGATTATTTTGCTTTTCAATTGCACATCACCGAAGCCTGTGATCAGCGTTGCAAACATTGCTACATCTACTCTCTCGGCAGCCATGCCAGATTCACAGAGATGCCCCTGAAGGATATGGTGGCAGTCTTGGACAATATCAAGGAATTCTGCAGGAGGGCTAACCGTCTTCCTTATCTGTACATAACCGGCGGAGATCCGATACTTCATCCTGATTTCTGGTCATTGGCGGATATTCTGAGGTCCGAAGGGATCCGTTTTGCGATATTGGGCAATCCGTTCCATCTGACCGAAGATGTATGCAGGAGACTGAAAGATTGCGGTTGCTGTAAGTATCAGCTCTCCCTCGACGGTCTGAAAGAGACACACGATGAAATCAGACAGCCCGGATCTTACGATTCCACGATGGATGCGATACCGCTTCTGAGAAATGCAGAGATAGATGTCGCCATCATGACAACGGTCTCCAAATGGAATGTAAAGGAGATTCCTGAACTTATCGACGAGGTCGTTAGGAACAAAGCGGATATCTTTGCATTTGCCCGTTACTGTCCGTCGTTGATGGATAGGGATACAACCTGCGATCCCATGGAGTACAGGGATATGATGGATAAATGCTGGAAGAAGTTCGAGCAGTACAAGGATTTGGACACGTATTTCAATCTGAAGGATCACCTCTGGACTTTGTACAGATACGAGATCGGGGATTTCGATCCTAAAGAGTTCCCTGATGACGAATATGTGTATGACGGATGCAACTGCGGCAATTCCCATCTTACCATCCTGTCCGATGGTGCCGTATATGCATGCAGGAGGATGGAGAGCAAGGTGGGCAATGCCCTGACAGACGATCTGTACGAACTGTTCACAGGACCCAAAATGGATGCATACAGAGTGTACGAGAATTTTGAGAAATGCTCCAAATGCGAGCTGCTTCGTTTCTGCAGAGGCTGTCCGGCCGTTGCCAAAGGGTATCATGGGAATATGTATGCAGCCGACCCCCAATGCTGGAAGGTGATTCAGATTGATGAGGGCAGTTAAGATAGACAGGATAACCCCGGCTGAGGATGTGTCGCTGACGGAAGTTCCCATACCTTCAGTACGTCCGGGATGGGTCCTGGTGAAGGTCAAGGCCTTCGGGATGAACCATTCTGAGAAGATCCTGAGATTAGGGGAGATTGAGGCCGACTATATCTCCAGACCTGTGATCCCTGGTATCGAATGCGTAGGCGAGGTAGAGGATCCCTCGGATACCGCTCTGAAGAAAGGGGACAGGGTCATCGCGATGATGGGCGGAATGGGACGTAATTTTGACGGTAGCTATGCAGAGTATGCATTGCTCCCTATACATCATATCTTCAAAGTGGAGACGGACCTTCCGTGGGATGAATTGGCTTCTATTCCCGAAACCTATCTTACCGCATGGGGATCCCTATTCGATTGTTTACAGCTGAAGAAAGGCGAGACCCTGCTGATCCGCGGAGCGACCTGTGCTTTAGGATACGCAGCAATAGATATTGCGAAAGCATTGGGGTGCAGGGTCATAGGGACGACCCATCGCGAAAGCAAACTCGGGCTTCTGAAAGGAATCGACGAAGCGATCCTGGATGATGAGAATCTTTCCGATAAGGGTCCGATAGCCGACAAGGTCCTGGACCTTGTAGGCCCCAAGAGTATTCTGGACTCATTACGTACAGTGAAGAAGGGGGGCATTGTATGCGATACGGGAATTCTCGGCGGTGTTTTCGAACTGAACGGTTTCGACCCTATCAAAGACATCCCTAACGGAGTCTATCTCACCGGATATTTCAGCAACTATCCTACTCAGGAAATGGTGGATAGCATCTTCCGGTTCATACATGACTACGATCTTCATCCGACCTATGCAAAGCGCTTTGATTTCATGGACATCCGTGATGCCTGCATAGCATTGGACGAGGGCAGGACGAACGGAAAGATCGTCGTCGTCATGAACTGATTGAAGCAATGTCGTACGATCTCTGTGGGATAATCATCTCAAGTGTTTTTTGAAGTCATCATCTAATAAGTTTGATGACCTTCGTCGGGACTCCTCCGACCACCGTGTTTGCCGGTACATCCCTGTTCACCACCGCGCCCGCGGCAATCACGGCATTGTCGCCAACATTCACTCCGCGCAGTATCGTGGCGTGTGAGCCTACCCATACATTCTTTCCCAGTTTTATCGGGGAGACATAGTTGTCATGCCTGTGCTCTGGTTCGAGACCGTGATCTATAGTCGCGAACACAACCTGATGTCCGATGAAACATCCGTCCCCTATGGTTATCCCGCCCTGGTCCTGAAAGCAACACCCTGAGTTGATGAATACTCCCTTTCCGATGGTAAGGTTCTTCCCGAAATCAGCATAGATTGGAGGGAATAAGCAGAAGTCTTCAGGCACATCCTTCCCGATGAGTTCTGACATCAACTCGCGCAGTTCATCTTCCTCGTGGAATCCGGTGTTGATCCTGGATGTGACCATCTGTGCTTCCCGAGCATATTTCCTCAGTATGCTCTGTCCGCTTTCGCTTTTCGTGGTTTTCCCTGCATTCAGATCAGTAAGCAACTTCATAAGTTCAGGGTCGTTGTTTCTGCTGTCCATGTAGGGGTATCGCTCTGTGTAGGTTATCTTCTTTTCCAGGCAATTATTATGAAGAAGCAGACTGGGAGCATGGCAAAGTCAATCGTATTTGACGGACTCAGGTATTAATAGTCGTAATGTGTAATAATTTTTATGACAAAAGGAATCTTGGGCTTGATAGCCTGTCCGATGGTTGACGACAATCTGGTCTACAGCCTCAGTAAGGACAGCGAAGAGAAGAACATAGTGATCATCGACAACGATAACAACACCTCGATCAAGTCCAAACTGGCCAAGGCAGACATCCCATTTTCGATAGTCGCATGGAACGACATCCTTTCCCGCAACTACAAGCTGGATGGAGACAGATACACCATCCTGATCTACATGACCAATCTAGGTCTGCATGCGGAACCGGAAAAGCTGAAATCCACCGTTGAGAACCTTGCCACCGAGATGCAACCGTTCGTCGACGCCATCGGATTCTACCTGGGTACCTGCGGTAACTATGAATGGAGCCCGGCCAGATGGTGCAAGGAGAAGGGATTCAAGCCGTCCGCCACATTCCACGATTGCAACGGCTGCCTTTGTCATGACTGCGTAGGGATAAACATCGCGGGCGGTCCGAAATACAACGAGATGCAGAAGAAGTATGTAGGTTACTTCTACGTATTCCCCGCCATGGCCTCGAACTGGGATGAATTCAACGCCGCGGATTCCAGCAATTCCGCCGCAACCGAGGAATCCCTCACTCCGGAGATGAGGGAGGTGTTGGGCATCGAACCAGGGCATGACGGATACATGAGATGGTTGTTCAGTCTCGGAGGATATGAGTACATCCTGAAGATCGATACCGGCTTGGGAGATCAGGAACAGTACGAGAAGGATCTCCAGAAGATCTCTGAGAGGATGCGTCTCAAGATTAAGATACCGGAAGAGAATTGGGCAGACCTCCAGCCAACGAACGATCTCTACAACGAATGTAAATCCTTCCTGCAGGAGTGATGGCATGCACGTAGATTCTGAGTTCACGGTCGGGATACACATACTGGCCTGCTACGGGATCTTGGCGGATTCAGGAATCACAAGCAGGGAACTAGGGCTCAGCATCGGATGCAACTCTGCGATCGTGCGCAAGGTCATGGCCAAACTCAACAGAGCTGGGCTTCTGAAGTCGGGGATGGGCAGAGCGCAGACCGTGCTTGGAAGACCTGCGGAGAGCATCACACTGAAGGACGTGCTTATAGCTACCGAGGAAGAATCAGCGAGCGATGTGTTCAACATGTATCCTGCTGTGGAGAAGTGCCCTCTGAGCCGCGATTTGCGCAAGGTGTTGATTCCGTATTTCCAATCAGCTTTCGATGCCATGCTTGGGGAACTTTCGCATGTGACGATAGCCGACATCATGTCCGAATTCCCTAAGGACAAAAGCGAGTACCCCATCTACGTATTGAAGCAACAGGAGTTGAACCGCAGAGATAATGATGAAGCAAACCATGAGAACTGAACAGTACAGCCGATGAGAATTTACAGGCATTAGTGCCGACCCCTGAAAGAGAGGTCGGCAGTGATGCTAAGGTGGAGGTAATGCCCCATCCAGGAGGAAAAGAAAGGATGGGGATGATCAGTATTTGTAGGGTTATTTTCTATCACTCCTTCTTTCCGAATATTTTTCCCAGGAATCCTTTCTTTTCTTCTTTCGATTCTTCCTTCTGATTAGTTCGGATCTTTGCGAATGCCTGGTCAAGGTCAGCGATGATGTCGTTGATGTGCTCGGTACCGATGGACAGCCTAATGGTGGAGGGTGAGATTCCCTGTTCCTTCAGTTCAGCCTCGTTCAGCTGTGAGTGTGTGGTGGATGCAGGGTGGATGACCAATGACTTCACATCCGCGACATTTGCCAGGAGAGAGAACAGTTCGAGACTGTCTATGAACTTCTTCGCATCCTCCTCAGTTCCATCGATATCGAAGGTGAATATGGATCCGGCACCGTTAGGGAAGTATCTGTTGTAGATTGCGTGTGTAGGCTGATCGGGGAATGAAGGGTGGCTGATGCTTCTGACCTTCTTGTTGTTCTTCAGGTAGTCCAATACCTTGAGGGTGTTCTCAACATGTCTGTCGACACGCAAGGAAAGAGTCTCCAATCCCTGCAACAGCACGAATGCTGTGACCGGGGAGATCGACGCTCCGGTATCACGGAGGAGTACTGCTCTGATCCTTGTTACGAATGCTGCGGGTCCAAGAGCTTTGTAGAAGCTCACGCCGTGGTAGCTCTCATCAGGTTCCGTGAGTCCGGGGAACTTTCCGTTGTCCCAATTGAACTTTCCTCCCTCGATGATCAATCCTCCGAGAACGGTTCCATGTCCTCCGATGAATTTCGTTGCAGATTCGACTACGATGTCCGCTCCGTGTTCCAAAGGCCTTATGAGGTACGGGGTTGCGAATGTGTTATCGACTATCAGAGGGATTCCATGTTTGTGAGCGATCTCTGAAAGCTTCTCGAAATCGGATACATTGGAGTTAGGATTTCCCAGCGTCTCTGTGAACAGTGCTTTGGTCTTTTCATCTATCGCCTTCTCGATTGCATCGTAATCATCAGGTTCCACAAATTTCGTTGTGATCCCATAGGTAGGCAATGTGTGCTGGAAGAGGTTGTATGATCCTCCGTAGATGGTTTTTGAGGACACGATGTTGTCCCCTGCGTGTGTGATGTTGAGGATCGTGTAAGTAATGGCAGCTGCGCCCGAAGCCAAGGCCAAAGCGGCCGAACCTCCCTCGAGAGCGGCGATACGCTTCTCGAGCACGTCCTGCGTCGTATTGGTGAGACGACCATAGATGTTCCCTGCATCCCTCAGACCGAACCTGTCGGCTGCATGCTTGGAGTCATGGAACACGTACGAGGTGGTCAGGTAGATCGGGACAGCCCTGGAGTCCGTAACTGGATCGGGCTGCTCCTGACCTACGTGAAGCTGGAGAGTCTCGAATCTCTGATTCTTTGCGTTGTTTGGGCCTGTTGGAACGTTATCATTTGACATTTGTTTCACTTCCTTTTTTTTTGGGCGGCATCTCCGTCAATATTCTTATCCGAATATTTCAGTGACATTTGATGTCGCTTCTGAATATCACTAACACACAACTAGTATTTAATCAATTTCCTATATGAAAATAGGGAAATAGTTTGAAAGAGGCCTTTTGAGCCTCTTTCTGTAAAAAATCGATGAAAAATACTCAAAAAGTACTGATGTACTCTCGTATCATCTGTGAGCTCGGGATGGAAGGCGGTTGCCACCTGATTATTGTAACGAGCCGCGACTATCTTCTGATTTATTATAGATAATGGTTCAACATCACCCCCTATATCAGTGAAGATAGGTGCACGAATGAATTCCATCTCCACATCCTTCAGGTCTCCGAAGTCTCCTCTAGCATTGAAACTACCTAGTTGTCTTCCAAAGGCGTTACGCCTAACAGTGACCGGCATTGTCCCCAGGTGAACAGTTTCATCATCTTCGATCTTCTCAGCCAATAGGATCATTCCTGCACAGGTGGCCAATACAGGCAGTCCGGCGCCAATCTTTGCTTTCAATTCATCGAGCATGCCGAAGTCCCTTAGAAGCTTCCCCTGGACGGTGGATTCGCCACCGGGCAGGATTATCCCATCCATCCCCCGTTTCAGATCGTCCAGCGATCTGATCTCGAACCATTCCTCACCCAACCTGTCCAGAACGGCCTCGTGTTCTACGAAAGCACCCTGCAATGCCAGTACACCTACGACCATTACTGACCGCGCTCCGCCATACGGATGTTGTTCAATTTGTCTATCTCATCCTTGTTGATCCCAACCATTGCTTCACCAAGATCCTCCGAGACCTCGGCCAGAATCTTCGGATTGTTGTAGTTGGTGACAGCCTTCACTATCGCCTCAGCTCTCTTCGAGGGATTGCCAGATCTGAATATCCCTGAGCCTACGAAAACCCCCTCGGCTCCAAGCTGCATCATGAGTGCTGCATCTGCCGGCGTTGCGACTCCTCCTGCGGCGAAGTTCACAACAGGGAGTCTTCCGTTATCATGTACATATTGTGCCAATTCTACAGGCACTGCGAGCTTCTTTGCGAATTCGTATACCTCGTCATCCCTGATCGCCTTGAGCCTGGCGATATCTGAATTCATCGACCTCATGTGGGAGACCGCCTGGACCACATCGCCGGTACCTGGTTCTCCTTTGGTCCTTATCATGGATGCTCCTTCTGCGATCCTTCTCAATGCCTCTCCGAGATCCCTCGCACCGCAGACGAATGGTACCTTGAACTGCCTCTTATCGATGTGATAAACATCGTCGGCGGGAGAGAGGACCTCACTCTCATCGATGTAATCGATTTCGATTGCCTCTAGGATCTGGGCCTCGACGAAGTGTCCGATACGGACCTTTGCCATCACAGGAATGGAAACTGCATCCTGTATCCCCTTGATCATCTTGGGATCGGACATCCTCGATACTCCCCCTGCAGAACGGATATCTGCAGGTATCCTCTCCAGAGCCATCACCGCGCATGCTCCAGCATCTTCGGCTATCGCCGCCTGTTCCGGCGTGGTCACATCCATGATCACTCCGCCTTTCAACATCTGTGCTAATTCCTTGTTCAGACCGTATCTTTCTTGGGCCATAACAGGTCAATATCTATAGCAGTATAAGAAATTACATATTTCCTATATGAAAATGGTAAAATACTAAGTTTGAATACACCTAAATATGAACAATCTAAGAACCGGCGAGAAATACTCGTTGAATACAACTCTGATCCATGGCGGGAACCAGATCGATGAGCGTACTGGTGCCGTAAACGTCCCCATCTATCAGACGTCCACCTATAAACAGGACGGTATCGGAAAGAACAGGGGATTCGAATACTCACGTACAGGTAATCCTACCAGGAAGGTACTGGAGGACCTCATTGCAGATCTTGAAGGCGGATTAGCGGGATTCGCATTCGCCTCCGGAATGGCGGCGATCACAACAGTGCTCTCCCTATACAAATCGGGCGACAGGATAATCATCTCCCATAACGTATACGGGGGAACATATCGCGTCCTTGACAAGGTGTTCAAGAACTTCGGAATCAATTATACCATATTGGAATCTGAGGATCCTGAGTATCTAAGTAAGGTGATAACGGATGATGTGAAGGCATTATTGCTGGAGAGTCCCGCTAACCCCTTGATGTCCATCACCGACATTAGGGCCTTCTCGAAAGTAGCGCATGAGAAAGGTGTGAAGGTCATCGTTGACAACACGTTCATGACACCTTACCTGCAGCGTCCTCTTGAACTTGGAGCGGACATCGTTATCCACAGCGGAACCAAATATCTGGGTGGCCACAGTGATCTCGTTGCAGGATTGGTTGTTGTCAATGATAAGGAGGACGCAGAGAGGCTGGCATTCCTCCAGAATGCTACAGGCGGAGTACTTCAGCCGTTCGACTCGTTCCTGCTCATCCGCGGTATCAAGACGCTATCCGTCAGACTCGATAGGCATGTGGAGAATGCCTACAGGATTGCGAGATATCTAGAGTCGAACGATGACGTCTCAAAAGTGTATTACCCTGGTCTGGAAACCGATCCGGGATATGCGGTCAATTCAAAGCAGGCGAAGAATGGAGGGGCCATGATATCCTTCGAATTGAAAGACGGACACGACCTCAACAGATTCTTCGAATCCCTCGAGCTGATCAATCTCGCAGAGAGCCTTGGGGGTGTGGAGTCACTGATATGCCATCCGTCGACCATGACCCATGCATCAATACCTGAGAACATCAGAAAAGCGGTAGGGATCACTGACGGATTGATCCGCCTTTCCCCGGGAATCGAGGACGTAGAGGACATCATCAATGACCTGGACCACGCAATAAGGGAGTCTAGAGTATGACGTTGTATGGTTCGGTAGAAGAACTGATAGGCAACACTCCGCTAATCGAACTGAAGCACATGGGATATCCGGAAGGTGTCAGGGTGTTCGCGAAGCTGGAGCTGAGCAACCCTGCAGGAAGCGTCAAGGACCGTGTAGGAATGTATATGATCAGAGATGCGGAGGAGAAAGGACTTCTGAAAGAGGGCTCCACTATAGTCGAGGCCACAGCGGGAAACACCGGGATCGGGATCGCACTGGCGGCCCTGAACAAGGGCTACAAGGTGATATTCACCGTCCCTACCAAATTCTCAGAGGAGAAACAGATAATCATGAGGGCGCTGGGCGCGGAGATCGTGAACACCCCGAAGGAAGAGGGGATGCTGGGCGCGGTCGCTGAAGCCGAACGCATCAAAGCGCACATTCCTGATGCGATATCCCTCAAGCAATTCGAGAACATGAGCAATCCACGCAGTCACTTCGAGACTACCGGTCCAGAGATCTATCGTGACCTTGACGGAAGGATCGACTACGCCGTCATGGGTGCAGGGAGCGGAGGCACATTCTCCGGGATTGTCGGATATCTCAAGAGCAGAAATCCGAGCATCCAAGGAGTGCTGGCCGATCCTGTCGGATCCATTATCGGAGGTGGGGAGAAGGGAGAATACGTGATCGAGGGGATAGGTAACGATTTCATCGCCAAGACGATGGACACCTCTCTTATTGATCGGGTATACAAGGTCACCGATAAGGAGGCATACGAGGCGTGCCGTGAGCTGGCGAAGAAAGAGGGTATACTAGCGGGGCAGTCTTCAGGGGCCGCACTGGTGGCCGTGAGGAGGTTGGCGAACGATGTAGGTACGGGAAACATCGTGACCGTTCTTCCCGATAGAGGTGACAGGTATTTGAGCAAGGGATTGTTCGGTTGAACAATTCCCTTCGGAAAATAGGTGAATCTGCATCAACACTAATAAACGAAGAAGTGATTCACACGGTCGTGAATGTATCAACCAAGACCAGATATGCGTTGCGCATGTTGGTAGACATCGCAGCCTTCCAGGATTCAGGGAAAGTGAAGATCAAGGACATCTCCGCTCGCCAGGATATTTCCATCAAGTATCTGGAGCAGATAGTCACGATGCTGTCCAAGGCGGATATTGTCAAGGGCGAGAGAGGACCGCAAGGAGGATATGTTCTCTCACGTCCCGCTTCAGAGATCACTGTCGCTGAAGTGGTCATGAATATCGAGGGAACGATGGCTCCGGTGCCGTGTATCAGGGATGGGAATGTTGACTGTCAGAGGAAGGATCGCTGTACCACATTGGATATGTGGCTGAGGATAGAGAAGGCCGTCATGGAGATTATGAACGAGACCACCATCCAAGACCTTCTGAACGATGCCAATTCCAAAGGGATCATCAGGATCCAGGATTCCATGCCTGAGTACGTCATCTGACACCAGTTTCTTCGGAGTCGTCGGTGGGAAGATACGACAGGCAATTCTGGAGTTCACCGTTCTCACTCTAGCCGGAATCGGTAAGCTAGTGATATCGATTAAGATGTACTGGATATCACCAATTTGAACCGTTAGTTCATCCGTTGTGAGCATGTTCTGTCAGTAGAGGAATTAGACATAAATCTGGGATGATGGCTGAATGGATTCGGACCATCAACCCTGAAGTCGAGGTTGAATACCATGTGGGAAAATTCGATGCAAGCACTTGCAGCATCATGGTGGACTGAAACCTGTAGCTATAGAGCTGAAACCAGCTCCTGGTTTTGCAGTGGAGCGCGATACCTTGAACGGAATCTGAAAGCCATGTGGAAGTCTAATGCCTCCGCCTAATGCTAGGATTGCTTTCTTCTCTACCAGCTCACTACTGCTGTTTTCCCGATATCGTGCCCTTTGATTATTGATCCGTCGCTCTTAGTTGGACGTTATTCAATTTATATTAACCTATATTCATATATGAAATATGTATTATTATCAAACTACACAATACAGGTGACCAAATGACGAACGAGTACGGTTTCAGAACCAGAGCAGTACATGTAGGGAACGAGATTGATGAGGGGACAAAGGCCCTCAAGAGGCCCATCAACATGGCAAACAGTTACGAGTTACCTTATGACCCCTCATCATTGAACTGGAGCGATGCCGGTTCCAATCTGTATACTCGTAACGGCGGAACCAACCAGAAATATCTTCAAGAGAGACTGGCCTCGTTGGAAGGTGGAGAGGATTGTATCGTTCTAGCATCAGGAGTATCTGCCCTATCCGCACTTTTCTTCGCCAATCTGAACTCTGGCGATCATATCGTCTTCTCGGACATAACCTATATTGCTACATACAGGCTCCTGAATGAACTGTTCAACAACAAGTATGGTGTGGAAACAACCATGGTCGACACTTCCAATCCGGAGAACGTCAGGAAGGCTTTAAGACCGAACACCAAACTGGTCCATATCGAAACCCCTGGTAACCCCACTCTCAAGATATCGGATATCCGGAAGATTGCCGAGATATGCCATGCGAACGGTACAAAGCTATCAGTGGACAATACGTTCGCATCGCCTTATAATCAGAGGCCGATAGAACTAGGTGCGGATTTCTGTGTGGAATCATTGACCAAATATGTCAACGGACACGGCGATGCAATGGGCGGTGCCATAATAGGGAGGAAATCCGATCTTGACGAGATACGGGCACAGTCGCAGATCAACCTGGGCGGTGTCATCAGTCCCTTCAACGCTTGGCTGATCATGAGAGGATCCGTTACGCTCCCATTGAGGATGAGGGCACACAACGAGAATGCGATGGAGATCGCAAAGCATCTGAAATCCCTTCCCTGTGTCAGCTTCGTCTCCTATCCGGGATTGGATGACGATCCAGGCCACGAGATCGCATCCAGACAGATGTCACCGGGTTACGGAGGAATGATTTCCTTCGGACTCAAGGCTAACCATGATCAGCACAACGAGTTCGTCAGCCATCTCAAGATCATCGTATCGGCGGTATCCCTCGGACACGATGAATCGCTGATTGTCTTCCTGGGGGAGGATGATGAGCGCCAATATCTGTTCGATGACAGGTTTAGCAACGGATTCTTCAGATTTAGTGTAGGTATCGAGGATGTCGGGGACTTGATCGAAGACATCGATCAGGCTCTGAAGCAGATCGGCCTTCTTTGATAACATGAGCGACTACCTCGATCATCTTCTAGGATATTTGTCCGAAATTCCTAAGACAGCTTTGGCCTTCTCAGGAGGTACGGACTCTAACTTTCTTCTGTGGGCATGCAGAGAAGCAGGAACGGATGTCGTACCGATATTCGTCAGAGGGGATTTCCAAACCGAAGAGGAATTCTTACACGCGATCAGTGCAGCATCCTATCTTGGAAAGGATCTGAAGATCATCGAAGTGGATACATTGTCCTTTGAAGATGTAATCAGTAACACACCAGACAGGTGTTATCTGTGCAAGAGGCGCGTATTCACCCTTATCAAAGATATGTCGGCAGCCGAAGGTTACGAATGTGTCATAGATGCTACGAATGCATCTGACGACCCGTCCACACGTCCAGGTATGCGTGCTTTGACGGAATTGGGAATCGTCTCCCCTCTCAGGGAATGTGGTCTGACAAAACCTATCGTCAGGGAACTTTCCAAAAGAGCTGGATTGGACAACTGGAACACACCATCCAACTCGTGTCTCGCAACACGTATCCCAGTGGGCACCAGGATCACAGCCGAGAATCTCCACATGGTCGAGATAACGGAAAGCAGGCTAAGGTCCTTCGGACTAAAGGATTTTCGTGTTCGCTCTCTGGGAAACAAGGCCAGATTGGAAGTCGTTTCAGCTGAGAGAAAAATCCTTGAGGATCACAAATCATCGATAGAGAGGATCGTGCTCGATGAATACGACTCGGTAGAATACGGAACAAGACAGCCGGGTCTTTGAATCAGATCGTTCCGAATGTACAAGCGGATTTCGTTCTTGCGTTCCTTTGCAAGGGGCGATTCTGAACCTATGATTAACGCAGACACTGTTGTAAATAGCTAGGACTCTTAGGAAAAGCATCGTGTTCATGACAGAACCGCTAATGCAACCGCTACGCGATACCATTCTTTCATCTGTGAGAATGATAGCGTCATGAATCTGGAGAGAGATTCGAATAAGAAACAGATGGCTAACCAGAACCATGGCTTTCCATCTAGCCGGTTAAATGAACATTACTTCCCATATGAGCATATAAACCGCGACACTTAGGATGCCTGCAATCATCCTGTGGAAACTAACGAAGAAATAGCAGAAACTGGAACGGTGAAAACGCACCATCTTTAACGGTACAACTGTTGCTTGATTTTCTCATCGATCGAAGGCTTGTCCTGTTTTCTCCGATGGCAGACTCGTCCTCGATCGATGAAGTTTGGTTTGTGATCAGTAGATCCTTTTGATACTGCTGAAACAGACATCTACCATGTCGTCCAGATCTATCTTGCTATGCATATCTTGGACCTTCTCGACCTTAGCCTCGGTTACAGGTCCGATCGGAACAGCAGCACATCCAGACGTCTTGATGATTGAGATATCGAACGTGCCTATGCGTTTGGCGATGTCGATAACTTCGAGCTTGTCGAGTCCGATGAGCGGTCTTAGTACAGGGAAGTCCAATCCGTTCTGCTCAGCCCTGATATTCATCAGAGTCTGTGAGGCGACCTGTCCTAGAGAATCTCCCATGACGATCCCCGAAGCACCGTTAGCCTGTGCGAACTTCTTTGCGACTCTGTGCATGGTCCGCTTGCATAATACGCACTGGTAATGAGGATCGCAGTTATCCTGGATGATCTTCTGATTCCTGCCGTGGTCTGCAACGTAGACAGGGAATTCCTTCTTCGTGTAGGACTCCAGCTGCTTGGAGATCATTATCACCTTCTCCAGATCCTTCGGATCGCCGAAGTCCCCGTTGCTCATATGGAGTAGGATGACATCCGCTCCGGCCTCGGACATCAGATATGATGCCACCGGTGAGTCGATACCGCCTGAGATTAATGCAACTACCTTCATTTTATCAGATCCTGTGATACACGATGTCCACAGCGTCCGTTCGATCAGTCCTCATCTGTGTGATCAGTCTGTTGATGGTTCCGTCATTCATCCCTATTGTGGGCATGAAAACCGGGAGTCCCCCGTTATCTATGTCACCGAGTTGCTCTAGTCTGTTCCCGGATACAAATCCGAGAGTCTTATCGGGGACTCCTCTTTCGGAATTGAATGTCTTCAGATGGGGATCATACTTCTTCAGTAGCGATACGTCATAATCGCCGCATACGGAGACCTTACAGCCTCTCTTCATCATCAGCCAAGCGGATACTAGGCCGCGGTTGTCGTTCACATATGCGACCACCTTTCCTTGGCTTCCCAGGGGAAGACCGGCATGGCACCTGATGTACGATGTGAAGATGTAGGCCTTGTTGGATCTGACCTCTATGAAAATAGTACGATCGGGGTTCGAGAGATTGACCTTCACTCCTCTGTCTGAATTAGCTTCCAAAACGGCTGCTCCGATTTCCTTCTCCAAATCCATGCTGGTGAAACTGTAGTTCCTTCCATCTCTCCTCGCATCGATGGCGAACGAATCCCCGATTTGCAGAATATCTCTTGAGACTTGTGTTACCAGCTGCTTTATTGACTCCATGTCTGCCTCGCATATGTTCGCTACGGACAATGAGGCGATGCCGAATACCTTCTTCAGGGAACGAATGGCACTTTGAATATCCTCAGTTTCGACATACAATCTGGCATTGGCCCGGGTTACGATCGCCTCGACGGAATCGTTAGCCAGCATGTCGATCATGTTGCGCTTCAGTATTCCTTCGAACCTGCGTCTTACCGGATCGCTCTTCAATCCGATCTCGCAGTACCTAACCAATATCGTTTCCATCTGTTCACCCCTATCGGTATCTGAACCCCATTCTGCAATACTACTTATATAATAATTTCCTATATGAAAATAGTATAATAAGGTGAGAACATGGTCAATCACGGCAGACATGTATTCGATGCCATCGGCATGACACGGGTGATAATAGAGAATGGAGAAGTTGTCTATGTTGGTGAATCCGAACTGGAATACTGCCCTCTGTTTAAGAAATTCAGAGGGATGGAGAACATTACGCCGGAGATGGTCAGGGAGAACATCGAGTTCCGCATCAGGGATTTCGGCTTCTGTACGGAGAACCGTGTAGTACGTGCCGATGATTACATCACATTTGGTGTCTCAGAGATTCTGAGTACCGCTCTCGAGAACGGCAGGATAGATGCTGCTGTGATAGCTGCGGATGGCTGTGGAACGGCCGTGATCACAGACCCTCACATTCTTCAGGGACTGTGCGGAAGAATCTCAGGTCTGGTAGAGACCTCTCCTTTGCAGGTGGTCCTCAATGCCGTAGGGAGGGACAACGTAGTCGATCCGGAGACTGTTCCGGTCAACATGGTAATGGGTGCGAATCTTGCGGACTCCAAGGGGTATCAGAGGTTCTCGGTCACGGTATGCAAACCCGAAGATGCCAAGGCCATCAGGGAACGCTACGGGGACAGGGCGATAATCGTAGGAGTGCATACCAGCCATATCAACCGTTGCGGTGTCGGCACCATGTTCGACTGCTGCGATTTCATCACCGCATGCGGATCCAGGTGGACGAGGGAGATAGCGCATGAAAGGAATGCGCTTGTCGCCGGGAACAAGGTGGAGATCTTCGGAATAACGGATGTCGGAAAGCAGATGGTCCTGGAAAAGCTCAGATCTATAGGAAAGGAACCGTATAACGGGGAGGAGCTTGATGAGCCCAGACCGTTAATCGAGTATCAATGTGATTGACAATAAAGTGGCGGGCCTGAAGGGATATGAAACCTGCCCGTTCCAGATACCTTCTTGAAAAAGTCTATCAAGCCCGATTCAGCTTGAATAGGACGTTTCGAGTCCCTGGTGAAAACTTATTTGACATCGATTCCAAAATCACTCGAACCCTTTGAGAAGTGTCCGAAGGTTACCCTCTCCGATGTCCTCAGGAACATACCCGCTATCAAGCGCCGTACGAAGGAGTTTGGCTGTTGGCCCTTCGATACCGATGACCTCATAATAAAGCTGCTTAAGGGGGAAATGTCATTGGACGATACTCTCCTTCAGGCGATACTTCTTGATTGGATTGAGAGTGAGGACTATAACAAATTCCTTAATCTCGAGACAGGCGAGTTCATATACGCCAAATCCGCCAAGGGGGCAATGTGGTTTATGCGACGAGGAAGACCAAGAAGAGGGATGCCCTTAAGAAAGCCATAGAGGGTAAGGTGTTCTACGACTGTCAGGACTTCCAACACGAACTCGATGTTTGGGCGATATCAATAATGAGTTAGTGACTGATCGAGTTTCTAACATCATGGTTCGAACGGATTGTCTGCAGCATCCTGCTTGACCATCTCGTTGAGCTCATCGAGGGACATGTCATCAAAAACTTGTCTTCTCCAGAGGGTGTAATCCGGACAACTGGCCCTTACCGAGTTGATGAACTGCTCCGCATTGACATGACCTAGTTTCTCGACCAGACATTTCATTCCGATCATCATGATCGAGTCTACTGTTCAATCAATTGTGGTGGGTCCTTTGCAGCCACTGTGCCGATGTGACCTGGACTTCCGCTTTGCATTCAGACTAATGCTGTCAAGCATGCAGATGGAGCAGGTCTCCGTCGACAGAGGATTCATCGACACGGTAGCCGTAAAGAGTTCTCATTTCTCTATTTTTATCATCACATCGATTTGCCATTTGTCCCCATCGACTTTTCCTGATGTTGATATAATGTACTTTCCGTACACATATACCTTGTAATCCTCGTATTTCTCTATCAGCGATCCATCGTGAACATCACCGTTCACAGTGTATATCTTGACTTTGAAATCGCCAAGTTTTCCGCTCGATTCCGTGATGGTCGCCCCTTTATACAGATCCGGCGAATACGTGTAGATTACGCTCGCCTCGAAGAATTTGTCCTTTGTGACGACGTAGTTCTCCGCACCTTCGAATTCCCAGTCCGCATATAGTTTAGAGTCCTTTGTTTTGTAAGAATAAACATCCGTGTATTTTTCGTAGTTCTCTTCATCTAATGTGTACGTGTATTCATCGGCGATCTGTCCAGTGACTGATTTAACGGTCTCCGTGCCGTCCGTTGTTATGACGAGGTCTTTGAAAGTGTATTTTGTGTAATCAGTATCGTATTCTTCCGTGTATACTCCGTTGATCCTGTAACTGTCCCCTTCCTTGTTTACAGTCACACCTTCAGGAATCGCGGAACTGTCTGTATAGTCGAACATGAATTCCGATTTGCTGAAATTATCGAGTTCTATCGAAGTGTCGTCTTTCCATACGCCT
This sequence comes from Thermoplasmata archaeon, assembly GCA_015063235.1. Taxonomy (GTDB): domain Archaea; phylum Thermoplasmatota; class Thermoplasmata; order Methanomassiliicoccales; family Methanomethylophilaceae; genus Methanoprimaticola. The sequence goes on from SUSW01000002.1 coordinate 56,297, forward strand.
TTGTATGTACTTGTGTACTTGACATCGTTATCGACCACTTCTTTCACGACGGTTTTAGCTTTGGCATTTCCTTTACCGTCAGAATCGCTGATGTCGTATGTCATGGTAAGTCCCTTGACTATGTTCTCGTCCGAATCCAATATGCTCAAATCGCCATGGTCTGCACCGCCATTGTTCTGTGTGGACATAGCAAAATATGCGCCGACTCCAATAAGGATTGCAGCAGCACATACGATAATCGCAAGTACAGTTCTGTTCATGAGAA
>SUSW01000024.1 GCA_015063235.1 Thermoplasmata archaeon
CGGCCGTCGAACACATAACCCTCCCTGACGGGGTCCATCGGGAGTTGGGGGAACGAGAAGACGAAGAGGGTCAGAGAGATATTCGATCTCTTCGGAGTCGAGGACCCCGCTCAACTGCCTGTCGAAGGCTTGACAACATGATGTAGTTCAAAATCGGGAATTTCGGTATCGAGACCTCGGCATCGTGCTTGGAAAGGACTGTGCTGTCGCGGAGCTCCGCTATCATCAAACAACAGATTATGTACAATTATGAACAGTAACAGAGTTAACATGGTCACGGATATGCTACGATCCATTCAAACAGTGCGATCGCATCCTCGTAACTCATGTAATCTCCCTTGTTCGGGATATCGTCCAAATTCTTCACAACAGAGGCCTCGGGATGATACTGTATTCCGAAGGCACATACCTTGTCCGTACGCTGCACGGATTCGATTACCTGTATTCCGTTGGTATCGGTGAGACCGGTAATCTTCAGCTGGGTGCCTTCCACGCTGATGACCATCTGATGATGCCAGGAAGGGCATCCTTGTATGTGCGTCTTCCCCATGACCTTGTGGATCATGGAACCTTCGGTCAACAGGACATCGTGCGATGCATAATCCCTGTAACCCCCGGGATATGGCATCCGATTACGGTGCTCGTCGTGATATTCTATGGACTGTTCTTCGAAATAGGTCGGTATGTCCTGGACCATCTTTGCCCCTGAGACCACCGATAGCATCTGCATGCCCCTACAGATGGCGACGAAGGGTATGTCCTTATCCAGGCAATAGCTCATGGCGATATAATCGGAGACGTCCCTCTCGGGATCGAACTGTTTGTCCTCATCCGTGCCGGCCCATTCCTGCGGTTCCGCATAGAGGTTTGAGCTGATATCGTCTCCTCCCGGGAAGACCACGAAGTCGACGTCTTTCAGGATATCCTCGACATTGGAATTGCTCCATGTGGTATCCTTAATGATATCCGCGGCCCAGAGGTCGAGCATCCCGTTGCTGTCGATGCCCTCTTTCAGTTTCATCGAACTATCGTAATCGAGATCATATGATACGACCTGTCCCAGAATCACCACGTTCCCGCCAGCCACTTGAAGGGATCTGACGGTGTTCACGAACGATTCGCTGGACTGATTGGTGCGCCAGGCGACGCCTATCGTCTTGCTGTCCTCATCCGACCCATGGATCTGGGTTGCAATCAGCACTCCCGAGAGGATCACAATGACCGCCACGATGACGATTGCGGTTATCTGCCGAGCATTCATAACGGATTGTAGATTGTTATTCAGCCTATTAGCTTATCGGGATAACGGTCGAAAAGGATGGGCGGACCACAGAGGTTTGAACATTCCTGGATGACAGCTTGGTGCGGAATATGATACCGGGATCGCATTGGAGGATGGGGGTTCAGACTGGATTAGGGCGGGCATACGCGCAGTCGTCCCTCGTAACGACCTGCGCATAGTTGGAAGTGTCCACCCCGTGCAGAGACTGAACGAGGTCGCTATGAAAAGAGAGGTCATCGCAAATTAAGTCAGCCTCTGCTATGGTCTAACTATCAGAATTCAGCATACTTGAAGTAATTTGTTTCTATAATTGTATTTTTATTACTTTTTGCAATTATAGAATTCTATATATGCAGAAACTCGATTAATATCTTATGAAGGACAGCCTGTACCATCCGAAGATCTCTGGAGAGGTCCGCACAAGTGCCGACGGATACACTTACTTCTATCCTTACGACCTCCCATTCGATTTCCAGGCTGATGACAGGCTCAGAGAGAAGATTGATAACGCGATGATACTCCTCTCCAGATTAGACGGGGCCGTCTCGGTGATGGATCCGGAGGAGAGGGATATATTGCTCAGACCCTTCATGCTCATGGAATCCTCTATGTCATCTGCCATTGAAGGTACATCATCCACCACAGCCGACCTGTACAGAGCGGAAAGGATACCGGAGACCGATCCTACGAAGATAGCTGACAACAGAGAGGTCCTGAACTACCGCGATGCCATGATCTACGGGATGGAGAACTCTTCCCAGGGTATGACCCATGATCTGATCAAACAGATGCATCGCATCCTCATGGACAGCGTCAGGGGAGAAGACAAGGAACCCGGCGAATACAGAGATGTACCAGTGTTCATCGGCAGAAGAGGTGACAGTGTCGATACCGTAAGGTTCATACCGCCTATGCCCGAAGAAATCCGGAACAAGATGGACGCGCTGATAGAATACATCAATGAAGGGAAAGGGAATGTGCTGATGCGTGCCGCCTTCGTCCATTACCAGTTTGAGACCATCCATCCGTTCAGGGACGGAAACGGGAGGATGGGTAGACTGCTCATCATGATGATGCTGGCGTCCTCCGGCCTATTAAGACACCCGGTACTGTATCTCAGCGGGTTCTTCCGCCTTAACAAAGGCATCTATACCGAGGCTCTCAGCGGCATCTCGCGCGAGGACGACATCTATTCCTGGATGGAACTCTTCATGAGGGCACTGATATCGCAGTCCAAGAAGGCCCTGGACATGCTGGCTTCGCTCCACGAGTACAGAAGAACGCTGCTAAACGGTGTCTCCGGCAATGAAAGGATCGTGCTGGAATCTCTGTTCAGAAATCCTTACCTGAGGGTATCGGACGTGGCGTCGATGTGCGAAATCCACGTCTCCACAGCAGGAAGACTGGTAGACGGGCTGGTCGACAGGGGCATCCTGAGAGAGGTCACAGGGAACAAGAGGAACAGACTGTTCGTCAGCGACGGAATAATGGATATCATCGACCAATACCGATGACTTATCAGATGATTTTTGAGAAGAGTGGTGCGATGGCCGGGAATCGAACCCGAGTACCTACCTTGGCAAGGTAGGAGTCTAACCGCTAGCTCACCATCGCAGCATGCCAGGGATTAGATGCTCCCATTTAAACTTTATCAGGCTTTTCGCAATCGATGCGCAGCGGACAGACTTCTCGGATGACTGGGAGTTCCGATATCTCCGATGAACATACACCTCCCCCATACATACGTTTATAAGCAGCCCCGCATAGCCCGATGCAACACAACCGGTGACCAAATGTCTGGATTCGAAGAGCTGAACATCAACAAGAAGCTGCTGAAGGCAGTGGGCGAGATGGGCTGGAAACAGCCTACCCCCATCCAATCCAGATCGGTTCCCGAAGGTCTCATGGGAAAAGACCTCTTCGGAGAGGCTCAGACTGGTACCGGGAAGACCGGGGCATATTCCCTTATCGTCCTAGGACGCACCAAATCCGGACAGGAGAAGCCTTCCACGATAGTACTCACACCCACTAGAGAGCTGGCGGACCAGGTCTCCAAGGAGATGGCCAACCTGGCCAAATACACCAAGCACGTGGTCACGGCGATCTACGGAGGGGCATCCTACGGGAAACAGATCGCAACACTGGAGATGGGATGCGACGTCGTCGTCGGGACCCCGGGAAGGATACTCGACCTTCAGGGGAAGGGCATACTGGACCTCGGAAGCATCAAAGAATTAGTCCTGGACGAGGCTGACAGGATGCTCGACATGGGATTCATCGAGGACATCGAGAAGATAATCGACATGACTCCTCCGGAAAGACAGACACTCATGTTCTCCGCCACACTGTCCGAAGAGATCTACGCCATAGCGGGAAAATCCATGAAGGACCCCGTCGAGATATCCGTATCCCACGACGTGCCAGTAACCGATCTCGTTAAGCAATACTATATCGAGACTCCCAGGAGCAAGAAGATAGACATCCTCAGGGAGATCATGGCCAACGGCGACCCCAAGATGCTGATATTCTGCTCCACTAAGCTCATGGTCGACGACCTCTACGACGGATTCAGCAAGGAGGGCATGAAGATCGGTGCCATCCACGGCGACATGCCGCAGCTCAGAAGGGAAAAGACCATCAGGGGATTCAAGAACAACAGGATGAAGGTCCTGGTTGCCACGGACGTGGCCGCCAGAGGGCTGGACATCGATGATATAGAGGTCGTCGTCAACTACGACGCACCCGTCGATCCGGAGACATATACGCACCGCATAGGCCGTGCCGGACGTGCGGGCAGGACCGGAGTCTCCATAACATTCGTGACGCCCAGCGAGGACAGGCGCATCCCTGCCTACCAGGAGTTCATGGGAGTCCCGGTGGAGAGGATCACCAAGAAGCAGCTCGCCAAAATCAAGATCGACAACCCCGAGCTCAAGAAGCTCCACCCTGTCGAGGACATCAGGGAACAGCCTGCCGTATCCCACAGGAAGAGGGTCGACGCCACCATTGAGAAGAACGTGATCATCAAGGCTGACATGGCGGTCATCGCGCTCAACATAGGGAAGAACGAAAACGTCAACCGCACAGAGATCGTCCAGTTCGTCTGCGGAGTGTCCGGGATCAAGGAGAACCAGATAGGCCGCATCGGCATCTCATCGAAGACATCCTTCGTCGAGGTGGACTCCTCACACTCAGACGACGTCATCAAATCCATCAACTCCAGCAGACTGGACGGCAAGAAGATTAAGGCGTCCTATGCTCCCCAGAAGGAGAGATGCAAGGACAAACTGGCGAAGAGGAATTGAGCCTCGGGCCTCCCTTTATATTTTATATAAAAAGCGATTACAGACACCCAGAAAAGAAAGGTTGTCTGTGTCAGTCGCAGGCAGTATTTCAGATCAGTGATTACTATGATCTCCAATTTCACAGAGATAGGCATTCCGGAAGATATAGCAAAGGCAATGGACGATATGGGCTGGAAGGATCCTACCCCCATCCAGGTCAGCGCAGTCCCCGTCGGTCTCGAGGGTTACGACATGTTCGCCCAGGCACAGACTGGAACGGGAAAGACCGGAGCCTACGGTTCGATTGTATTGGGTACCATCCCTTCAGGGAACAAGGTGCCCTCGGCGATAGTCCTCGTCCCCACAAGGGAACTGGCCAACCAGGTCGCGGGCGAGCTTACAAAGCTCTCCAAGTACACAAACCACGTCACCCTCCCCATCTACGGAGGAGCGAGCATCGAAGGACAGATAAAGAAACTCCAGAAGGGATGCGACATCGTCGCCGGAACCCCCGGACGTGTCAGGGACATGGTCACCAGGGGAGTCCTCAACCTCACAGAGATCAAGACCATGGTCCTTGATGAGGCCGACAGGATGCTCGACATGGGATTCATAGAGGATATCGAGTACATCCTCAAGACCATGCCTAAGGAGAGGCACACGCTCCTGTTCTCGGCAACCATGCAGGAGAACGTCAAGCAGCTCGCATACGATTACATGAACATGCCCAAGGAGATCTCCGTCTCACAGGACGAGGTCGTTCTGGACAACATCAAGCAGTACTACATCTCCATCGGAAGAAGGAACAAGTCCTGGGCGCTGTGCAGGATTCTGGACATCGACAAGCCCAAGGCATTGATCTTCTGCCAGACCAAGAAGATGGTCGACACCCTCGAGGAGAGGCTGAAGGATCTGGATTACAAGATCGAGGCCATCCACGGAGACATGCCCCAGACCAAGAGGGAGAAGGTCCTCAGAGATTTCAAGGGCGACGGAGTGGACGTCCTCATCGCGACCGATGTGGCCGCAAGGGGGCTGGACATCGATGATGTCACATACGTCATAAACTACGACATGCCCGACGACCTTGACACATACATCCACCGTATCGGAAGGACGGGACGTGCAGGAAAGGAAGGTACTGCGGTATCGTTCGTCACATCGGAGGAGAGGCACCTCGTCAGGGAATTCGAGATGCGTACCGGGATGGACATCACCAAGAGGGATGTGCCGGAGGCCGAGGAAGGCACCAGGGACGCCATTAAGAAGGTCGTAGATTACGATCAGATCTCAGACGTCTTCGGAATGTGCAAGTTCGAGGTCAACCTCGGAAAGAAAGACGGGTTCAAGAAGGTCAGCCTCGCGGACTTCATCATACGCAACGCAAGGGTTAGGGAGGTTTCCATCGGTAAGATCGAGCTCGGAGACGACTCATCGATCGTCGAAGTGCACAAGGACTTCGGCAACAGGATGACCATGGACCTGACCAAAGCGAAGTACAGATCCAAGAGGATCACCGTCCGCGTAATCCAGGACTGAATATCATTACCGGCCTCAGGCCGGGTTTCTTCTTAATTATTCTGCAAAATTCCGCCGATCGCTTTCGATATCCGAAATTGCCTTTTATGTGTTTTGATCTCGAGCCTGACACTTACCGATTTTGATTATAATTGATTTTGGCATTTTCAGTTTCGTTCTCACTTAGCATTTTATCATGGCTTCCAACAGCCAGAAGATGTTGAATGAGAAGATGTTCTGCGTAATCCTCCCCTGTTTTCAGGCGGTTAAGTGCCTGAATCCTTTACAATCGATGTCAGAATGCCGAGATTACGGTCTTTCTGAATGACGTCTTATGCCAAGTGAGAACGGACATCGGCTAGGATCGAAATGATAATATCTTTTCATCGGGAATCGTACACTTTCGGTACTTTCACTCACCCCCTTCAGAGACTTATATACTATA
>SUSW01000003.1 GCA_015063235.1 Thermoplasmata archaeon
AGGTCAAGAGAATAATCGATGAATGCGTGTCGAAAGGCGTGGAGATATGGCAGGCCAATTTTTCAATCGACAGAGAAAGGGTCAGGCTGGAGAGACATTTCAGATTGGAACTTTGATTTCTCAGCCAGGTCCTGAAAGACGGGAGGTTATCATCCTAACGGTGACCGGCCGCCGGAGGAAGCCCTCGACTACTGCCTCCTGCACGAGATCGCAAACGCAGCGATGAACTTCGGATTGGATTTAGTCGAGAAAAAGAAGGATATCGAGGATATCCTGGCTGCATGTCCCGGAAAGGAGATTGCCAAGAACTGGCTGAATCAGATCATGATGGAAATCTGACAAAACAAGGGCATCATGCCCTTTTATCATGAACAATTAACTCTATGGAAGGGTCCAAGCCCTTCCTGAGTTTCTCATTGAATGCTTCCGGCATCTTGGATTCGATACCGATTATCTGACCCGGGATATTGTGAAGGATGAACGATTTGCCATCCTGATCGGTCAGGATTTCGGATTTTTCTTGAGAAGGAACAATGAATCTCCATTCGGCCTCTTTCTCAAACTACGGTTTTTTAGTGAAGAATGACATGATAGATAGTTCGATGTTCCTTTTGACGAGATCCTCTATATCCGGGAGGAGATCGCGATACTTCTCCTTAGAGATACGAACCATCATGGCAGTGAACTGTTTCCTCAGATTATCGGCCATATCTAGGAAATCGGCATAGACGACCCTATGGAGGTTGGTGTAATCTGGAACGAACTAAACACAAACACCGTCATCCTATGCGTATTCATGCCACATATGATCCTAGAAACTACCGTCGGTGAAACACCCTATGAAATAGGATTTCTCCATATTGTCCTGTACTTTCTTCCAGACTGAATCGACATCACACTTCTTCTCCTTGAGTACCTCATGGAGTACACGAGCATTGATACGATCGAACTACTGATCCAAATCCATCTCTGGAGCAATAGGCAATTTGCACTCGGATTCATCGGTCTTGCGATATAATCCAACACTTCCGAAACTACATCTGGACGAAAGGATGTTGTCTACCGCATGATCCTTTGGCATGAATTTGTAGAGGACAGCTGGTTTCTCACTGCCTTCATCCAACTGAGACAAGGATCTACTGTATGAATCTATGATAGAATCAAGAGCTTTCAATTGTGATTCAACTAAACGCAGATAGCTCTTCTTAGAATTCTTCTTCAAAAACTTGACATTTTCAGATACATTTTTCTCGGATTTCCTAAAAGCTTTCCTTTGAAGACTCTTAAGTTTCTTCTAACCATAAAACATAGAAACGACCTCAGGATCGCTCATGACACGGTATTTGGCCATCTTCATATCCTTGTGGATTGAATCAGAAGAGGATTTGGACATAACTTGATCTGGACATCGATTCAAGGATAATAAGAATTTGACATAGGAACCCATGAGCATTGCGACATGTCTTATATAAGGGGCAGGACTATAGATAATCATCCTGATAAGACCTGCATCCAGGTTGCCATGGGTGGCCATCAATGCTTGCAGGCAAAGGATATCTTCTGATACGATGATGAAAAGGGCCTTCAGTCACCGTTCTCGCTGAATGGATTTAATCAATTGTCCTATTCTCGAATGCTTTGAGGATCTGTGGGTTGTTCCTCTTGTATTCATCATAGTGATGGCGATAGAGCCGATGTATGAGCCCCATCGCAAATCTGAAGAACCTCTCTATGATGAACTACCTGAACGGAGAAGAGCAGCCCTTGTAGTAGCCGACTATTCTGACCTCGCGTTCGTATTCCTCCTCTAGGGCCCTCTTCAGCAGCTTGGGGACCGTGTTATGGCCGTCGCCGCACGACACACATGGATTGCAACGCACTTGCCCATGTCGTGAAGGATGGCGAACTGTTAGAATATGATAGGGACACTGCTGACCGTTCAGGACCTCACGTACCTGTCCCCGCCCAGCATATCCTCTTTTATCGGGGCGCAGGCAATCAGCATACCTAGGAATAACTCCTTCTGACTCCACAGGTTTTCGACGATCCTGTCCTCGGACAACCCGAACAGTTGTTTCAGGGCATAGATGCTGGTCGTACCTATGTATGTCCTCGATCTGTCCAGTTCCTCGCCGTCGATCGTGATACTTCTGACCTCCCTGCCTGCGTCATCAGTGTACACGCGGACGTTGTCGGAGAACTCCAGCATGTCCGGTCCGCCTCCTTCCCTGAGATTTCTCACGATGTAGTCCGCAAGCTCCTGCCCGGTGATACGGCACGTCAGTATCTTCCCTGCATTCGGGAAAGCGGCCAGAGCCTCGAACTCGCTGATGTCGCCCTTCGCGATGCCGGCGCCGAATGTGTCTACACTGAACATCGCCAGGTCGGCGTCTGCCAGGAGTATCGCGTAGTTCAGACATAATTTGCCTATATCGTTCTCCTTCCCTCCGCCCACATCATAGTAGCCGGTCAAGTCAAGTTCGGTGGATGATATCGTCTCGTTTCCCCTCTCTATGGCCTTGTCATGGACCTCGTGGACCACCGCATCCACATCCGCATCGTCCAGTTTCTCGCCTCTGTACAGGATACCGTCGCACACGCCGGAAATGCAGGACGTGATGCCGACATATTTGCTGTAACATCCGACGTCGGCTATGAAGGTGCTGGAGGGAATGATCGGCCAAGAGCCCTCGATGAACCTTCCATGCTCCATGGGGGCGTGGCTGTGACTGTTTATGCATATGTCAATGCCCTCAACCACGGAACATACGTAGTCGGAGCTCGGTACGTAAGCATCTCCTATTCCCAGATGAGACAGCAAGACTATGGCGTCGACCCCTTTACCCTTCAGTACCCCGACCATCTCCCTGGCGGATTCGATGGGGTCGCCCACATACAGGTCACCTCTGATGTCCAGGGTCTTGGTGTTAACGAACGGTGTCAGGAGTCCGAAGAACCCTATCCTGACGCCCTTCTTCTCGAGTATCTCGTACTGCTTGAGGACGGGTTCACCGTCGGGGTAGAAGAGGTTGGAGCATATCACCGAAGAATCCAGATGGCTGAGCTGCTCGGCCATGACGTCCACGGAATAATCGAACTCGTGGTTACCTATGGTGATCACGTCATATCCTACCTTGTTCATCGGAAGGATGGCGTATTCCCCCTCGGTAACGTAGAGTAGGTTATTGCCGCCCATGAAGTCGCCCAAATCGACAGTGAAAACTGCGTATCCCTGCTCCTCGTACCGCTCGGCCAGGACCTTCGCAGTGGAGAATCCGAGGGTGCCGTCATCGTCGCCTATACGGCCGTGAGTGTCCCCGGTGTGGATTATGATGAAATCCTTGGATCCACTGTCGTCGGATGTGTGGTACGCTATCGCCAGTGCAGCGATCACGCATACCGCCGCAACGATCAGGATCGCAATCTTTCTGCCCACAGGTGCGAATAAGCATCATTCTAATTAAACCGAACGAGTATTCTGGGTATCTCACCATCCTCGCAGCCTCCCTCCCCTGGCGGTCTTCGCTGGATGCACGATCGTACCTGAGAACGGGGCCGACAGCAGCAGGCGAGATCCTATCCTGGACGGTTCCTTGAATAAGGTCAGCATGACCCCCGAGGTACTCGGAACTTACACCCTCGCCTACCGGCCAGCCTCATGCAGTATCTGAACACGTCGGCCCGGGTCAACGACTCCGGCATCGCCGGGATAGACGGGTGGTACAAGATCCTGGTGACTTCGTACGTGCGTTCTGCAACGAATAGGGCCCCCATTAGACCTGCGGCCTCAGGACGCCATACGAGGCCTTCTTCGAAAACCATTGCAGCCTCTGCTGTTCGTGACGGCTTCCTATCGATCATCGGGGCAGTAAAGTGCCCGAGCGGATAGTTCGGGCTATGCGCAGAATGGATCCGGGCGCACGAAGAGAACATGTCCTCATCCGATTGTTTCTTTGACTTCCCATCCGTTCGTTCGTAATATGACCCTCCACCTAAAACAACCGCTGGCAATAGCCCTTCGTTTTAATACAATCTAATTCCATCCACCAGCATGGATAAGAAACTAAAAATGGCGACAGTCGCCGCAGCCATCGCAATCGTGGTGGTCCTCGCTTGCACCATGATGTCTGACATCGGTAACGAGCATAGGTCCGCAATAACCGCCCAGGTGGACGGGTTCGATTCCTATGGCGATCTGACTCTGACTGTAACAGAGGAGGAACTGCAGAGTATCGGGGTCACTTACGGCGACGACATCCGTTTGGAGTCGGAAACCGATTCGTTCCTCGCCATGTATACCATCTCCCTTAAAGGAGTCCCTAGTTATTCTGCATTCATATCGTTCGATGGAGACAAGGCCTGTCTGGGTTTCTTCAACCTAGATGCACGCAACTGCACCGACTTGAATGAAGGGGATATTGTGACCCTGTCCCGCGAGGGCAGGAACCCATACTATGACAAAATACCTAACTACCTCAAAGGATACACCGACGATCCCGAAGACTACGATTCCCCGATAGTGTTCAGCAACTTCCGCGAGGTCCGCGGAGGCGATCTGATCCCGGATTACATGTACCGTTCCGCTTCGCCTTGGAACGCGGGCAACCGCAGCCCTCTGGCAGACGATTATCTCAAGGAGTACGGGGTCGAGTTCATGATATGCCTCAACCTGAACGAGGACGAAGTGGCCAAGCAGGTGGAGGAGAACCCGGATGCCTATGCGAGCGGTCTATTCAAAGAAGGCAAGGTGCTGAGCCATCGGCTGCATTCGGCGATCCACTTATATCCGCACGATTGCGAGTTCGTGATCGAGTCACTCCTTAAAGCAGAGGGGAAGATCGGCATATTCTGTACACAAGGCAAGGACCGCACCGGCCTCCACTGTGCTGTCCTAGAGGGCCTCGCCGGTGCGACCTACGACGAGATCCTGGATGACTTCATGGAATCCATCTGTAACTACTACCACTTCGAGAAGGGCAGCGAGGAGTACGATATCGTTTCGAAGATGTACCCGGAGCGCGTTTTCTATCTGTTCGCCCACCCCGAGCTCATACCCCATCCGGAGAAGATAGACTGGAACGACGTGGTATTCGAGGAATTCAACCCCGAGGAGGTCTTCACCAAGTATCTCGTCGATTACGTCGGCATGGATGCGGACAAGGTCCAAAAGGCCAAGGGAAAGCTCACCGGCAGGATCTGAGGCACCGGACCGTATGGAGGGCCTGAACGGCATCCTTTCTTCCTGTGCTTACCCCCCGATGACATCGGATTGTCTACCTTCCGGCGAGGAAAGAGGAGCCCGTCAAAGAGGTTCGAGGAGACTCTGAAAAGCCATCCCTCGTATCTCATCGAGGAGAAGGGAACACTATTCTCCGAGAGATCAGGCCAATCTGTGAGGGAACTCCTTTCCTTCGCTGTGCAGCTTCATGCTGCGAAGGCAGTTGAATACCATGTCCCTGACAGCTGTGCGGTAATAGAATGCCATATGCTGCGTGTAGATGACATTGGGCATGTTTCTCAGGATGTCGATGTAGTGTCCTTCCAGACCTTTGTCCCTGCAGTCGTTGTAATACAGGCCGAACTCGTTCTCCACGACGTCCAGTGCGGCACAGGAGACCTGTCCCGAGTCCAAAGCATCGATGAGGGCCTGAGTGTCGACAAGTCCGCCTCTTGCGGTGTTGACGAACACAACACCCTTCTTCATTTTGGCAAAAGCCTCTGCGTCCAAGATATGGTATGTCTTCTCGTTCAGCTCCATGTGCATCGAGATGACGTCGCAGGTCCTTAGAAGTTCATCCATGCTGATGAACTCTGCATACCTATCGGCCTCTTCCTTCCTTCTGCGGTTGCAGTAGTACAGCTTGCATCCGAAGCCTGTCAGGTCCCTCATGACGGCTAGGCCGATCTTTCCCGCACCGATGATTCCGACATTCATATCTTTGAGCTGCTCGGCCAACAGGCAGTTGAGCCTGAAGTCGTTGCCCATGGTCTTGATCATGACCTCCTTCATCCTGCGGACGCCCATCAGGATGTCCATGACGGTGAATTCCGCCACCCCGTCGGAGTCGTAGGTGATGTTGGCCACCACCATACCGATCTCCTTAGCGTGGGCTATATCGATATGGTCGAACCCTATGCACCTTGTGCCTATCATCTTGACCCCCAGCTCCTTGAACCTGTCCAGCATCGGTGCCGTGACCGGTGTCGTAATAATAGAGATGCAGTCGTATCCGGCTGCAAGGTCCACGATTTCGGGGACCAGCGTATTCGGGGTGCAGCCCCATTCTATACCGAGTTTATCAGTGAATTCACTGAAGAACCCCTATTCATCATATGTTCTGCAGTCGTAGACGAATACCTTCATGATTGACCAGGCGGATAGTTGTGGACTTGAGATAAAAAGATTGATGTGAATGATTCCGTGGCACCGGATGGGTAGCCTTATCCAACTTCAGTACAGAAGGGGCGTGGCAGACGATTCAGGCACATGGAATACATCCGTGCTGGTAATTGGATATAGGATTGGATTAACGCTGCCAAAGGCTTTCGCCCCAATGGCTTTCTTCTTCACCTTGGCTGACATCGGGCCGCATCATCAGGCTTCCCTATTTCAATAATAAGCATCGTACATCAGCCCTTTCCTTCCGTACGCTCAAGTTTCGAAGAAAGCCTAGGGTTAAGAAATATTCAAAGAGAATGAACACGGAAACCGGATAAACTCCTTAAGAAACGGCTTATCAGACAACTTCGGGATTCCGTTGATGTCGACGAAGACCGGGCTAGGGCGACAATATATAGTTGTACAAGATATGATGGGATCAGCATCATTCGAACTGTGATAGCCAATTTTTAAACACTAGTAAGATAGAGGCTATTTCTAAAAGAAAGGGCAGGAGCCGACCGCATCTCAGAATGCTGGACGTGATCCGCATGATCTCCCGTATCAATCTGGGCATTCGTTATAATCTTTGAGAACCATTCATGAGACATGGGAAAGATTGTAATCAAGAAAACATCGAACGACGGCTACCACTTCACCATTGTCGCGAACAACGGACAGGTCGTCGGAGTATCGCAGACATACAAGTCGCTAAAAAGCGCAAAGAACGGCATCGACTCCGTGAAGAGGAACAGGAACTCCTACATCGAGGACCAGACCGTTCCGGACTTCGAGGTGCTCGGATTCCCGAAATGGCAGATATTCAAGGATAATGCAGGGGATTTCAGGTTCAGGCTGGTGGCCATGAACGGCGAGACCGTACTCGCAGCGTCCGAAGGGTATTCCCGCAAGGAGAGTGCCATCAAGGGATTGGAATCTGTCAGGACCAATCTCGAAGAGCTGAACATCGTCGGGCCGGAGGAATGAGCCGGCTGTGCCGAAATCAACAGGCATCGATTCTTAACAGGATAATCTGCCGGGATATGCACTAGCCTGACGGCCGAGGAACTTGCTGTCCGATTCTTCGAACGGCCCCGACATAATCTTCCGTTCGGGCCGCAATTAAAAAATTACCATGCCGGCCACCGTTCAAAGGGGTCGGCATGTTTTGGGTTTAATGATTGGACGGTCACACGATGATGTGCTCGCCGTTGATCATGGCTTCCATCGGTGGAGGCGCACCGAAGAATCCGATATCAATCTTGCCGTCCATGAGATATTTGACGACGTCGTCACCTGCGGTGTACTCCCCTTTTACATACTCGAGCGTGATTCCATACTCCTCGAAAAGACCTAGTTTCTCACCTATCGTGAGCGGCAGGAAGGCCGTACTGAGGTTGATCTCCGGAAGCCTTACCGTCACCTGACCCTCTTTGCTAGCCTTTCCTGCGCAGGCGTCCTTCATGCACTTGCTATCAACGAACGCCTTCGCGAAGGCCTTGGGATCCTTGAATTTCTCCGAGGTTACCATTCCGACTTCCTTCAGGTAATTCCCGAGCCTTGTCACATCCTTCTCAAGGATGCTGAGCGACCCTTTATCGTCATCTGCGTAGAGGAAAGTCGTGTTATTGAGGGCATTCTTAATCTCCTCTTCCGTAAACCCGGGAGCCTTCTCCAGGATGGACTCGATCATGGCCTCGTATCTGCTTCCCCCCTCCTCGATGATCTCATTGACGATTTCGGTCGCTTCACTGTATGCCGCGAGGAATTTCGTCACGACATCGCGGTTCTTCTCAAGCCACTTATGATTAGCACCGATAATGCTGCAGATATGCCAATCAAAGATCTTCTTAGTGGGCGAGAGCTCGGCATATCCGGTGTCCTCGCCGTCGCTGATCAGCTTCTGATGCACCGGCTCCCAGATAATGCCGCCGTCTATTGAGTCGTTTCCGATGATGAGGTCGAACGTATAGAGGTCTGAGATGTAATAGAGAGTGTCGTCTTTTTTCTGGGTGCCGTCCGTGTACTCCTGGACCTTGAGGCCGATCGCCTTGGCGATACCTACAAGCTGCGCGTGCTGAATCGAATGTATCTCGGGATCGCTAAAGACAAGTCCGCCCCAGGCCCCTTTGTTCTCTTCGGAGACGGCGTAGCTGCCGTCTTCCAACAATGTGAAGAATGGTATTCCCGTAACGACATTGGTGGGTATGATCTCATCGGGCGATAGTAGGTCGGAGTCGATGAACATGCCCGAACCGTCGTTGTTCATGCGCCCTATGGCGTTGATGGCCTTATCGTCGTATTTCACACCGGATGTTTTGTCCTGATTGAACGCGAAGTAAACTGCGATACCGCCGACGACTATGACCGCCGCTACAATGACAGCAATCAGCCTGGTGTTCATGATATCACTAACCTCTGCCGATTCAGTGAACGGTATATAGCAATTATCCAAGAAGATATGCTGGCTCGTCAACGCAGGACATTATGTATATCGGAACACACTTGCACACGTTCCTCCCCTTCAGCCGTATCCTGACAGAGTATCATCCCCTCAGGCATCTGTCCAAAGAGAAATGCAGTTGGTCTTCCAGATCACGTTTTTTAGCAGCTACATATATTTGCCAACAATAGTCAAAAACACCGAACGATTTCTACTTTTACAGACAAATATTTAGCCGAGGTTAAATTTGAAATACGAAAAATGTGCTCTATAGTTCAACGACCACTTTTTCAACTTAAGATAAAAATTGAATTCAGCCTGATTAGTAAAAAGTTCAAATATCGAAAGAAATCACAATCATCGCAATAGGATAACTAATCAAGCGATAGACTTAGACCATAGATCTGATTGGTTGCAATATCATTGGACCTCGGGGTGAAGCGTGATAAGATCCCATCCGCTGTGTGCCTCGGTACGGAGTAGCGGAGCCCATCCGCTCACCCCGGGCGTCACATACAAACGTGTTCCGGGATAATCATATTCCCCGTATGTAGGGAAACCCAACAGACCGTAAAAGAACCCAAGTGGCCAGAGCTGCGCGCCATGCATGTGACCGGAGAGCTGCAATGCGGATTTCTCGATTTCGAGCTGATCCTTGTCAAACGGCTGATGGTCTGCAACTATCAGCGCTCCGCTGTACGGGTTCACCAGTTCGGACCAGCCCTTCCTGGCATCGCCGACACTGATATCCTCCCTTCCGAGGAGAACAAGATCGCTGGCAACCTGAACATAGTCATCGGTTAGGAGTATTATCCCCGCACCATCGATAGCACCCATGAGCTGCTCGTCGCTGTATGTGCGGCCTCCAACAATATCTGCACCAGGTTGCCGGTCATGATTGCCATATACGAAATAAACCGGGATCCTTACCGTTGATAGTATCGAATATGTTTCGATCATCTCCCTATAGGAGGTATTTTCATCGGTCACATCCCCTCCGAGGATCAGGAACTCAGCTTCCGAATCATTGACCTGCCTGCAGAAATCCCTGAGCGCATCCATCGACATTGATGATCCGGCATGAAGGTCGGCTGCGAAAGCGAAAGTATGTTCCTGCTGAAGGCCGTCGGCCTGCCATTCATGGGTATCCACCCTTACCGTTTCGGCATTCACTGTGGCGAATGCTAGCATGGCGATACATGCCACCAGGCCGATCGACACACCGACCCTGTAATCGAACTTATGGCGCAGCTCACCACCGGCATCTATCCAAGCCATTGTCCTGCGTACGAAATATTCAATTATGCTTGCGACTACATCGCCTATCAGTGCAATGTATATGGCACACAGGATGTCACCGTGGGTGTAAGTAATCGGCCATTCGATGGCCACGAAAAGGACCGCTACCGCCGGGATGAGGATGAGTTTCAGCAGAAATACAATCGAACGGACGACCCTGTGTTCCTCTTTCCTCAAAGGGAACTGAATTGCAGTCAATATGGCCCATACCAATATTGTCTCAGCAATAAGCATCATCATTGTTGCGGCATCCATAGGTCACTCGCCTTCACTACTTACTTTAGGTGGTATTGGCTTTATTGTTAATCAAACTGTTCATTACATTTCCAAAAGAATTCCAGGATGTGTCAAGAACGATCCGAGTGCGGACATTGTTTTAACAATCCGCTTCTCGCCAGACACTTTCAGCTTCGGCTTGCAATCCTGCCTAGGGCTCGCAGGAATCTATGCCCCTGAGCCCGGCGCATTCTTCACTGTTTCTGTAACTTCAGCACAGATTGCCTGCTGAACGGACGTTCACAGCATGAATGACGGATGACAACATTATTCAACCGGCCCCTACATCCATTTACTGATGGAAGAGAAAAGATTAGCCACCCTGCTCCTGCTGGGCTCCATGGTGCTGTTCGGCTCCATGGCCCTATGCACACGCACTCTTTCAGCAGCAGGACTGTCGTCAGTGGATGTCGCATTCATCAGGCTGAGCGTAGGTGCAGCAGCGTTGCTTATAGTCTTGCTGATTCGTTCACCTAAGAGCCTTATAGTGAGGAAAAGGGATCTGCCTTTCCTGATACTGTTCGGTATCTTCAAGTTCCTGGCCGACTACACGTATTTCCAAGCGCTTAACACCACAAGCGTCGGTCTTGCCACGGTATTCCAAAACACAGCACCGTACTTCGTTCTGGTCGTATCCTTCTTCCTGTTCAAAGAGAGAGTGTCCAGCAGAGCCCTCATGGCGATCCTCATCGGTTCATTCGGATGCGTCCTTATGATGCAAAATGCCATCTCAGGTTCGACTTTCGATCCCCTCGGAATAACTTTCGCGCTGCTCTCGGGATTTTTCCTCGGTATGTACTACGTGGGAAGCAGGATCAGCATCGACAAGGAATACACTCCGTCCACCTACCTCTTCTACATGCTGTTCGTCGCCATGATCGTTTCGATACCCTTCGTGGATCTGGGAAACGTCGTCAGCTCCATGTCCGATCCTAACGTGGTGTTCAATTCCCTAATCCTCGGTATACTCATGACGCTCATACCTTACTACGTAACCTCTTGGAGCATCAAGTACCTGGGAGAACTGAACGTATCCGTCATATCCGTGTCCGAGGTCGTATTCGCAGAGATCGTGGGAGTGATATTCTTCAACGAGTCGCTCGGTCTGATAGAGATAGTCGGTACCGTACTCATGATCGGCTCTATAATTCTCATCAATTTTGCGCCGGCCCTTGAACAGAGAGAAGGGAAAAAGCCGTTACTGCTGAAGAATACCAATCAGGAGAACCGACGGCATCGTGGATGAGCTCTCAAATTCTGAACAGAGCAGCCAGGCTGCGAGCGCAAGATTTCACCGCGGTACTAGGCCATCCCGAAGGTTACCTCACGGTTTCAATTTCCTCTGACCGATTCTCTCGGAGTTTCTGAACCTGCCGGAATACACCACGACATAATCGGTGGCTTTCTCCCACAGACACTGAAATGAAGAGCTATTGCCTTTTCCTCTGCCCTCGGAATTGCAGTGATGGAGATAAATTGCCAGACCTATGCCTAATGCGATCAGGATAACGATGATCCACGGCCATATGACCATGCTTGGTTTATCCTTATCGAACGTCACGATGTAATCGTAGAAATGAGTGGTAGAGAACCATATCTTCCCATTCTCATAGTAAGCACCCTCCATGAGCTCCAAGTCCGCCTCCGACTTCACGTAATAGATATGCATCCTGGCTGGATCCTCATCGTCCGCCAGCTGGTAATCGATGCTCACTCTGACGGGCTCCCAACACAGTCTGCTTCTCAGCCTTATCTACGGCGATTGTCGCCTACAATCCGATGGCATGCTCCAGATTGGGATACTTCTCTTTGAAATACACCTTCTTGACCAGGAACTCTACGGATGATTCTTCGTGGTTCGTATCAGAATATGGATGACGCTGGTACACAGATTATATGATTGTCAGAACCAGTCGTAAAGACAGATATTGGCGAATAAGACCCAAGATGGTGGTTACATCCATCCATATACCTTTATGTCTGATGCCCGATATCTTTCCGGATAAGGAATGAGCAATACGCTTTTCGTTCTCTTGGATGGTGCCGAAGACCACCCCCATCCTCTTCTGGATGGCAAGAAGCCCTATGAGGCCGCAGAGATGCCTTTCTTGTACGACAAGGCGAGATTCAGATACACGACGACAGGGAGAGGATACACCCATCTGTTCCTCAACGAATTCTTCACAGGGCATCCTCCGGAGATGGCCAGAGCTGCTATCGAGGCCATGGGCGTCGGCCTTCTGGACATTAAAGAACCCGGCAGGACCGCTTACAGGCTCAGCCCGGCGGAGATCGACGGGGACATGGTACGCTGGAGCTACCATGCGGAGGAGTTCAAGGACAGACTCATACCTGTCGTGAACAGAAACCTCTGCATCCTCGAGAAATACGATCCGAAGATCAAGTACTTCATCGGCGGAAGGGCCATCCTGACGATGGAATCCGACTATGTTCCGGAGCTTCCCGGACCTCCTGTGGACACACCTGTCTCGGACATACCAGGTGAGCTCGGAGAGTTCATCGAGAGCATCCGCAAGGAGATGGGCGGCATAACCGAATATCCATGGGGATGCGGCAAGTTCGGAAGACAGTATCCTCCTGTTGAGGGTCTCGACAGTCTCTTCGCCATATCGAACAGCCCCACCGCGCTCGGCATTTGCGCATCGATGGGTTTCGATTTCAAGTTCATAGACTCCGTGGAAGACAGATTCCCTGCCGCCAGGGAGCAGCTGGAGAAGACCAATGTGTTCCTGCATATCGACGAGGTCGATGAATACGGGCATCAGAAGGACCCCTTCAAGAAAAAGGAGATCCTGGAGCTTACGGACAGACTCATGGAGAAGCATTTCTCCGATGTGGACAATATAATTTATTTCGTCGACCACGGTACCTCATGCGTAACAGGCGAACATATCCTGATGAACGTGCCCCTGTGGAGCACGATAGATATCGGAAAGGGATCGGAAGAGATCGTTCCGCTGAAGGACATCGTATCGATGCTAATGAAAAACAAAAGGTGAACAAGATGACAGACATTCAGATACCGCCCTCCCTCGGACTCTACGGGGACGAGAAGATAGCGAAAGAAATCCTAGGACGCATTTGGGGAAAGAGAGGCGTGTTCACCTGCACAGTGGCCAGCACGATGACTTCCAGTATCCCCGGAGTATCAGATGCCGGGGACACGCCGGAATTGACGCTTTACACAGGAGCAGCGGATGCAGAGCTGCTGGTCAACGGAAAGACCACCTGCATCAAAGGCGTTCCCATCAATCCCGGAGGAATCCCGACCCCGGCTACACTCACGAAGGCCGCACTGGATCTTTCAGGGATGCAACTGTTCATAATCAACGGGGGATGCTACATCGAACCGGACATCCCTTACTTCTATCTCGGGGGCAAATGCGGTCAGAAGATCACCACCGCCCATGCTGTCGAGAATGTCAGGACCATCTACGAGAAGGGTATCAGGCTGGGAGAGCAGCTGGCGAAGGACAACGGCTTCGTCATAATCAGCGAGAGCTGCGCCGGCGGTACCACGACCGCATTGGCCGTCATGACCGCCATGGGAGTACTGAAAGAGAATCTGGTCAGCAGCAGCTCGCCCAAGAACCCGAAGGAGCTGAAGAGCAAACTGGTCAAAGAGGCCCTCGATACAGCGGGACTCTCTCCCGGAGACCTCGCGGACGATCCGCTTAAGGCCATCGAGCTCTTCGGAGACCCGATGATGCCAGCGAACGTAGGTATCCTCTGCGGAGCAGCGAAACATGTACCCGTCATAGTAGGGGGAGGCACTCAGCTCGCCGCTGTTATGGCTGCTGCGGTGAAGCTCCACCCGGAGATCGTGGGCAACTTCATGCAGGGCACCACCAGATGGCTGATGAACGATCCCAACTCGAGCATGAAGAAGATCATGGACTGCATCTCGGACCGTATCCCGATCCTATACGTCAACGTCGACTATACCGACAGTCCCTATGAGGGGCTCCAGGCGTACGAATGGGGATACATCAAGGAAGGAACGGGCTGCGGAGGTTCATCCGTCGGCGCCATAATATCATCCGCCGGGAAGATAACCGCTAAGGATCTTCAGGACAAGGTTCACGAGATCTACGAGGACATAATGAAGCTAGACTGATCATTCCTTGAAGAAGGAACGCGCCAGCCCCAGCTCGAGCTGCGTATTCACATTGACTGACAGCTCAGGCCAGTTGGTCTCATAGAGATCCTCTCTGAGATACTCGCCGTCCAGGGTTTTCTTCCTGTCTATGATCGATACACCGGAAAGCACCCAGCTGTTACCCCTGTATTCACGGGTGTATGAAGGGATTATGCCTATGTTGCGCACAGTCTCCTCATCAATAACGGCAAGAAGCGAGTCCATAGTACCCGGTATGAAATAATCGATGATGGAATCGAAGATCTCCGTGGTGATCAGCGGAAGATCGGATGGTGTCGTGAGAACATAATCGCCTTCTAGGCATGAGAGCGCCTGATGAAGGTCACCCATGAAATCATCTCCGGAGGTACGGACGGTCTCGACCCCTATCTCCTTGAGATACTTCTCAGTCTCCAGAGTGTTGTCGCTGACGGAGACGAGGATACGGTCGATATTCTTCGAACCTCTGAGAGCGTCGATGACCCTCTCCACGGTGCATTTGTCTCCCACCTTCATCATGGGCTTCTCGATACCGCACTTGCCCATGCGTGTTCCTTTGCCTCCTGCATGGACCAGGGCTTCCATCAGATCACCGCTGTGGCGATAGCCAATGTGATTGCTAAGTTGATGAAGAACACTAGGAACGGCCTGGTCACCTCATTGGTTGCTCCGAGAATATCCCCGTTGACCATTCCGAAGACCCTGTTTGCCGTCCTGGCCATGACCACACCCATCAGGGTGGAGATGACGAATCCGACTGCCAGGATTATTATTGCAACTCCGATGATGAAATCGTAATCCAATGAGAATATCGAATGGGCCAGCAGAGCACCGATTGCCATCAGGATGATCAATGCAACCAGAGATACTACGAAAGATAACAGCGCAGACCGTCCTGTCGTGAGTCCGACCTGTCTGGATGCCATTCCGTTACCGGGCTCCCCGATGGATGCCGCTACCACCATGGCATGCTTGACGAACACTTCGACCGCCGGGATCGCAAGAAGGATGACGGGGTCGTTGCCGAACATCGAGTAGAACGCCACCGAGCAGAGAACGGTGATCAGAGCTACACCGATCCCTCCCGCTCCGACAAGAGTATCCTTCAGAGCGCGGATATGATCGCTTTGCTGCCCGGATACTATCATCCCGTCCCCGAAATCCGTCAGACCGTCGAAATGAAGGAACTTACTGCCGGCATACACCGTCAGAAGGACGAGCACTGCGGTGACTAGACCGTTGCCGAATCCGTACTCACGTGAAAGCCAGCAGAGGACCGCGGTCTCAGCAAGAAGCATGAGGCCGAAAACCAACCCTACCAGAGGTGTGAGATAGAACCTGGATTCCATTGCATCCATATCCTCCTGTGTGATGTTCATATGGAATATGGTGTAGAATGATATCAGAGACTTCAACGCACCCATGTTTTTCCTCCGGTATGGATGGATGTACCGTCCCTCCGTACGGCATGGACGGTTATAATAGCTCGGTAGGCTTCCCAGCTATTCACTCCACCAAAGTCAGCAATAGCATGAAGATAATCGCCAGAATTGGCCTGGATACATCGAATATCGAGAAGAACACATACTCATCCAGACCGTCGAATCTCCTATCGGAGATCTTGGCCATGAGAACACCTATCCCGATGGCAGCGACCAGCATGCAGACGATTATGGCCATTGTCTGCAGATCCAATGCATCCTCGATGATCATCGCGAGTCCTGAGAATGCCACGGCAGATATGACCGAAATGATCAATGCCGTGATCATCTTGGATGAATCAGAACCGCTCGTGAACCTCTCGTCCCTAGACTTGGAGCTGAAATACACCGCAGTCAATACACAGAGGGTGACGGCGATCTCCAGTGCAGGCACGAACATGAACATGGCATCGACCCCTGAGAACAGGTATATGCCATATGTGATCAGCGTGAACAGTACGGGAACCATGAGACCTGCAGCGCCTATACCCTCGGTCTTCTCCGGGGAGAACCTGTCCGACACTTTCATGAGGCCGTTGGTGGTCCTGAATCCGAATATCACCAAGGGGGTTGCAAGAATCACGACAGCCCCGAAAGGTGTCAAGTCCATTATGTTCTTCGATATGAGCACCAGCACCAGACCGATGACGAACGTCACCGAAGCGATAAGTATCCCGACAAACGGGAAAAGGCTCATGTTGAAGGCCAATCCGGTGCCGGAACAGCCTTTGAATTTGAAAATCGTAAAGCTTGAAAGTAAAGATTTGACCGCAGTCTCGTTAACTTCGGCCGGCTTGGTCTGAATCCCATCATCTTCAGTCAAGATATCCCATCCGGGATAATGATGGAGCACCCTGCATTAATGAGTTACTATCCTCAGGGGAAGGATATCAGCCCTTCGACGAAAACCTGTACGTGGATACCGAGCAATGCATACAGTGCGAAGCAGACAGTCATGATGAAAAGGATGGATGTTAGTTCGACGAGCCTCATACAGCGCTGCACATCCTTCGTGGTGGGAAGCGGTCCGACGCCCATGACATACACGCCCTTCTTCTCCATAGAGATACCGAGTGCGGCAGCGACTGCGGTCATCGGCCATCCGCTGTTCGGACTGGGTGTTTTGGTGTGCTCCTTTTTCGCCGCGGGAACGGCAGCCTTCCAGTCCATCCCGAGAAGCAGTGCGGCCAATGCGACGAAATAAGGAGATATGCGCGATGTGAACCACCCCAGAACATCATCGAACTTGGCCGGGAAGAATCCGAGCCTTCCGTACTCGTCGTTGAGATAGCCCCACATCGCATCCATAAGATTGGAGCATCTGAACATAATGGAGCCGAGAATGCCCAGCAGTCCGAAGTATAGGGTGGGGGACAGCACGCTGTCCACCAGATTCTCGGATACAGTCTCACAGCATGACGATGCGATGTGCTCCGGATCCATCCCCTTGGTGTTGCGGCTGACAATCATCTGGACCTTCGCCGCCGCATCCTCCACACGGCCTTCATCCAGATCCCTGCATATCGGATCGCAGTGGTGCCTGAATGAGAAGATTGCGAACTGTATCTTGAAGATGAATGCTGTGACCGCGATCCAAGCGATCTCCCCCCACAGCGGATCGATCCCCCCTACATAATGGTGTACGGCAGCGATGATCAGGATGGCGATACCGCCGAAGATTACGAACACCAGCAGGTACGATAGGAAACCGAGGACAGATGTCCAGGCTGATGACCTGTTCTTGATCCTGCGGTCGATGGCATCCAGAATATTCCCCATCCACCTGAGCGGATGGATGGCATTCGGCACATCGCCGATGAAACGGTCTATGAGCAGAGCAGCTATGACTATCGCCAACGCATCAAGCCACAGCTCCACCCGATCACCCGTTGATCACAGAATCGGCTGCCGCCAAGAAGCGGCAGTTGCGTTCCCTGTCCTTGACACTGTAACGCACGTAGCTCTTGAACTCCGGACCGAATGATGCGCAGTCCCTGACCATGATCCCGTGGGAAAGCATCTTCTTCTGGAATTCGGCACAATCCATGCCAAGGCTGCTGAGATCATTGAAATAGAAGAACGAATCGGACACCGCACCTACTGGGAATCCTATCTCTCCCAGGGATGAATTGAGAATCTCCGACTCCTCTGCCATGACGGCTGCAGCGTGATCCACATAATCGAGGTGATCCCTCATCAGGACATTGGCCACTGTCTGCTCTATCTGCCCCACATTCCATGTCATCCTGACCTTTTCCATCTCGGATATTATATCTGGATTGGAAAGTCCAAATCCTATCCTTATCCCGGGGATTGCGAAGGATTTGGTGAGGGAGGTCGCGACCACGAGATTGGTGAACTTGTCCACCATCTCTGATAGCGTTATATCAGCATATCCGGGGACCAGCTCCAGCAAGGTCTCGTCGAGGAAGACCATTATGCCTCTGTCCTCGCACTCTCTCACGATGCTGATTATCTTGTCCCTTGGTTCCACCCTCCCCGTAGGATTGTTCGGATTGCAGATGTACAGCGCTTTCGAGTTGTTGCCTACGTTGTACATCAGGGAATCCAGGTCGATTCTGAAATCATCTTCGACCTTGAGATCGTTCCAGACTATGTTCGCCCCTACGATCCTGCACTGCTGTGCATACTCCGCAAAACTCGGACGGTTCAGGACGATATTGTCGCCGGGACCGAAGAATGTGTTGGGAACGTTCCTGATGATATCTGAAGAACCTGCTCCGACGGTGATGCAGTCCGTATCGATGTTGAATACCTTGGACACGGTGTCCTTGAGCTCCGCACAGGAATCATCGGGATAATGGCCGATATCGTTGATGGCCGACTGAATGATCTCATCCAGACACTCGGGGGGTCCGAAAGGATTCAGATTGTGACTGAAATCCTCGATTCCAGCAAGTTTCCATGCCTGACCTCCGTGTACGGTCTTAGGCATATCTGAAAGCTCCTTCCTCGGTAAGATACGGCCTTTCATGCAACCTCGTACTGTATAGCACTATAATAAGAATCCTTCTTTTTCAAATCGGCCGCGACGATCATCTGGATGCTTACCCATGCATACCGCCTCCGGGTATCGTGGACTGTTTGCCCTTCACACCGTAGGAAAAGAGACCAGCTTACCTTGCCCTGTGTGTCCTCATGTACTCGGCGATGGAGCGGATGGTGTCCCTGTCGACATCGTGCCTATCCAGAGAATCCATGGCATACCTCTTCCTGATCGATTCCAGCATCCCATCCAGCTCTGCGGTGCCTCTGTCCGTTCCTAGAAGGGAGTCCAGCGTTGTCTGGCTCGGATCCGACTTCGTCAGATTGTATACGCTGACGCCTATGCGCCTGATCGAACGGAACGGAACCTCTTCGAACAGAGATATTGCAGCTTCATACAGTCCGACTGCATCGCCGCACTTCCTCACACTCCTGTTCACGGAGAACGGCGTCCTGTCCGCATAGGATCCCAACACCAACACACCGTTCCCGAATTTGCCGTACGTTTCCAGATTGTTTGCAATATCCACGCATATGAGGAAGATCACATCTGAAAGCAGCCAGAAATCATCCACGTTCTTCAGGAACGTCAGGCTCCTGCCGATGGTTCTGGAATCCTCGGGAGCGTGCGGTGTAACAACCCTGTCATCCAACCCTTCGGCCAGATCCAGGATTCTCTGAGCCTGAGCGCCCATCAGGCTGATCACCTCCGCCCTGTGCTCGCGAACGTCCTTAGGTGTATTCAATCCGATAGAATGGAGCTTCTCCGATGTCCTCGGACCAACGGAGTTGATCTCTCCGATGTCGCGGCCGTCCATAAGATCCATGAACTCCTGCGGGCTCAGAATCTCGAAATAACCGTCGGGCTTCATCTCTTCGCTTCCAGTCTTCGCGGACACCATGTTGTATCCCAAACCGACTGAACACCCCATGTCGAGTTCGTCCTTAACACGCCTCTTTATCTCATGCGCGAACCGTCTGGCCTCATCTACATCTCCTGCAGTCTCGGTCACATCCAGGTACGCCTCGTCCAGCATAACGGGCTGCATCACATCGGTGTACTCCGACCACAGACGGTGAAGTTCCTCCGTTGTCGCACGGTACTTCTTCATGTCCCCGTTTATGAATACGGCATCAGGGCATATACGCTTCGCCTCGGATACGGACATACCTGAATGCAGACCGATCTCCCTGGCAGGATAGTTGCAAGTCCCCACCACCTGAATCTGGTCAGAAGGAGAGAGCACCACGACCGGCCTATCCCTTAGAGAGGGGTTACCCCTCATCTCGACGGATGCATAGTAGCAGTCCATGTCCACGTGGATGATCATGCGGTCCAGATAATCACTCCTGCCGAGAGGTAAGTTATCTGCCATGATAATTGTTATCCGACACCTTGCGGCCCGGAACTGAGGGCCGCGAATGACGGTCTCTTCCTCCCATCCTTCCCTGATACTGCATACCTCTTGATCGAACCAGAATCTGAGTCGTTACGATCGGACCTGGCATGATAGAGTTTTTACATCTTGCTTCCGATAAGACCAATAAGTCCGATATCCATGAAGGCCGGAAAAATAATTGCGGTAATTGCTGTAGTTGTTTTGCTCTGTACAGCAGGCGCATATCTGATCCGCGGAGAGGACGATCAAGAGCTCACCTGGAGCTATTTAGAGTCATACAATCCTGAGGCGGCCAAAACACTCTCGGGATACACGGATGATCTTACACTCCGTACCGCATCCCATTTCGCAATGTTGGATGCTGGTGTGACCGAATCCCTTCTCGGAGACTATCCGGCATATTGGGACTGCATGGCAGAAGCCTGTGGTATCGACCTTGACGGCGATCCGGACTCACAGGCCACCGTGAATAATCTCAGAACCCTGATTGGTATGGCAGAACCGCTGAAAAACGCGATCAAGGAAGGCAGGCCGCTGATCGCAAACGGAGTGGCGGCACCTATATTCGAATTCACGGACGGCAAGACGGAAGGATACACCAACACGGACAGCACCGTAATGCGCTTCTGCGTCTATGTGGAATCCGAGCACGATATGGATCTTGACGGAAAGAGAGATCTGGTAAAAGTATTCATTCAAGTCCCGAGGTCCGCGATGGAAGGTAAATACAAAGCACCGGTCATTTACGAAGGAAGAGCGTATTCGGCAGGTACCGGGGAAGAAGTACTCGAATATGAGAGTTCCGAGTTCGATATTGATGCGATGTATAACAGTCCCGTTCCCCGCACGCCTGAAGGCAAAGCCGACCCGATGGAGCATGCTCTTGCCTCTGAACAGTCCGAATGGTACTATGAAGATACCAGAGGCGGGAAGATGGCCTATGACAGGATAGATTCCTTCGATGACCTCCTTGTACGCGGATTCGCCTTTGCGATGTCGTCCGGAACAGGAACCTTGGGTTCTGAAGGGATGCAGACCTGTAAATCCGATCTCGAGATGGAAGCGCACAAATCCGTGATAGAGTGGTTCGCCGGCAAGGCCGTCGCATACACTGATAGGACAAAGAACATTGCCATCACAGCGGATTGGTGCAACGGCAATGTGGGCATGCTAGGAAGGTCGTATTCTGGAAACACCTCTATATCATTGGCAGGGATGGGAATAGACAACCTGAAAGCCATCTATGAGTACTCAGGCATGGACGGGATGTACAACTATATCAACTCCCAGGGATGCTGCATGCTCACCGATCAAACATATCTGGACTACTTTTCATCGCTCTATACCTCCATCATCAATGATGAGAAAGAATGGGATAAGGTATCAAAGATCCATCTGGCGTATTGCGGAAAACTCAAGGAACTCGAAATGGCAAACAAAGGGGATTTCAATTCCGAGTGGGCTAAGAGAGAAAGTACGAATATCGTCCCCAGCAGCACTGCCGTATTGATCTGCCAGGGCCTCAACGATTACAACGTTGTAGCGGACGGAGCATATTCCGCATACCGCAATCTCGTCGACGCAAACATGGATATCAAGGTCATACTGCATCAGGGAGGCCATGACTATCTCTCAGACGGAACAGGACGCTACGATCTGCTGGTCGATGGGATGAGGAATTCCGTTCTGGTGAACAAATGGTTCTCGCACTTCCTTTTCGGTGCCGATAATGATGTAATGGAAATGCCCAACGTGATGGTACAATCGGCCGATTGCGAATCCTGGACGGCCTATGACGGTTGGGGCAACGGTACAATCAGGGATTATGCGTTCCCCTCAGATACAGTCACCCTCGCCAAATCCGACCTAAATTACGGTGAGTTGGACCATGCAGAGCAGATTGTGCATCTTGATAACGGTACTTACCTCTTGGATATCAACGACACAGGATTGATCGATGGCAGAGGCGTTTTCCATCTGCGCATCAGCACGAATGATCTCGGAAGGGACATGCTGCCCGTATCCGTGTATCTGTTCGATGTTTCCGATGAGGAATTCGATTACGTCGATTACACTTTAGGGGAAGCGGATAAGGTCACCATCGCTGAGAAGGCATCATGGGTGGGAGGAGGCCTCTGTAATTATGATATCCTTGATTTCAAGACTATAACTGATAAAGTCAAGATAGTGTCCTACGGATACGCAGACCTCTACAATCCTACTTCCACCAAGGATCCGACAACCTGTGCGGAACGTACCGAATTGGATGGCGGCTGGTATGATTACAACATATACCTGAACGCTACCCTCTACAAGGTCCAGGAAGGCCACCATCTGATGGCGGCAATTACTCCTCTACCGGTCGCTACCGGCTATTCTTACCAGATGGCGGAGGACATTGATGATTACTCCTTCACATTGGATCTGGAGAACTCGTGGGTTTCCATCCCATTCTCGTGAGAAACTACCGATAAATCCGCCAATAGAATGCTTCATAGTCCTTCATGGAATCAAAGTGCAGTGAATGATCAATACCGTCTAATGTATCTGGACAGACTGCACCATTTATACTCGGATCATAAAAGTAGTGTACCTGAGAGCTGGCTGAATTTCAAACGGGCCCTCCGGGGCCAACTTAAAGCGCTAGCCATACGCTTTGAATGATGGTGCATTATGCCTCTTTATGAGAGATTATGTTGGTACATTACGTTAGTGATTTTCTTGAGCTTCAATCATATATTTTTGATCTGTGACCAACTTCAATAATGTATATGGTAACGACCTCATCCTGGATTCTTGCCAGGATTCTGTAATCACCAACACGATATCTCCATTCACCAACATGGTTCCCCTGAAGTGCCTTTCCCGTTCTCCTGGGATTGCTGCACCCATCAAGATTCTTACCTATCCACGAATAGATGCGAGCGGCCATCGGCCGATCCATCCTCTTCAAAGTGTCAATGACATCCTGAGAGATGATAACGCGATACGTCATAGGAATCCAAGTTCCTTCCCGGCCTCTTCGAAGGTGTACATCTTGGAACCTTCCTTAGATATGCGTTCCATAGCAGCCTCTAAAATAGCCACATCCATAGAATCCTCAATCATTTCCATAGTGGCCTTACGGATGACATCTGAAACGCTCACATTGTATAGGGATGCATACTCCTTGAGTAATCCAAGCTCAGAGTCGTTGAATCTGACTGAAACTGCCATGTGTAGTAATACATTTGTACTACATATAAAGCTAACGATTGTTGGTTTATTTATATATCAAATTTAAACCCAACTTTCAAAATATTGAATAATCTTATTGCTATAATATATAAAATTACGCGGGCCCGTCGGGATTCGAACCCGAGTCCGGAGCTCCGGAGGCCCCTATGCTATCCAAGCTATACTACAGGCCCTTGATGAGAAAGAAAGAGTGTGTTTGCCGGGGGTTAGATACTCCCCCGGCGATCCTGTGCCTCCTGTTGAGAGGGAGGAGGCGAATGAAGATTGTTCCTTCTCAATCCTTCTTGGTGAACTCGGTGTATCCGCAGCATCCGCATGATACACGGTCAGCGTGGACTGCCATGAATGTTCCGGGTCCGCATTTGGGACAGAACTGTTTGGTCCTTGTGATGGAGTTTCCATCGACTTTGTAAGCGTTAGATTTCTTGATTGCTGCTTTGGGTGCCTTTGCTTTTCCTGCCATTCGAATCACTCCTGTGCGGGTGCTTCCTCTGCTGTCTCGGGGGCCTTTGCCTCGATTCCGTTCCTCTTCAGGAGGTGCTCCCTCTCGTACTCGAGAGCCAGTTCCTTGGACTCGTAGACCTTTGCGTATCCCTTGGACATGCCCTTTCCGTAGACGGACTCGATTGTGTCGATGACGACACAGTCCCTCTTGGACTTGCATTCCTTAGCGACTGCCTCTGCAACTGCGTTCCTTCCAGGTGTGCTCTCCCCATCGTGGTTGATGGTGAAGTGCACCTCGATCCTCTTGTACAGGGGATTCTCTTTCTTCTGTGTGATTTCCATCTTCATTCTGCTTCCTCCATTCTCAGCACCATGTGCTCGAACTTCGTTCTGATGCTCTCATCCGTGGTGATGCGCATCATGCATTTTCCGGGCCATCCGTAGATGATATCGGAACCCAACG
The DNA here is from genome assembly GCA_015063235.1 of Thermoplasmata archaeon. GTDB lineage: Archaea > Thermoplasmatota > Thermoplasmata > Methanomassiliicoccales > Methanomethylophilaceae > Methanoprimaticola. The sequence goes on from SUSW01000003.1 coordinate 24,588, forward strand.
GGGCCATCAGGATTACCGGCAGCAACGCCAGATCCTCTTCCCCGTCGACTTTTATCAGTCCACCGGACCCTTCGATGCGTCTGCGGATGCAATCTGCCAATTCCTTGGTGATCTTCCCCGCAGGGTTGACGACCGTATCCTTCTCCTCGTTCTCTACGAGGATCCCGAACTCGGTCATCTCGCGGCGTTCGGTCATCCCGTCGTATACGGACAGGAACGGCCTTATGCCGTGCTTTCTGAAAGTCAGGGATACCACGTCCCCGACAGTGATTAAGGTTGTTTGAGCGTTATATCCGTCAAGATCGCTGTCGTACAATTCTGTACCGATCTGCTCTTTGAACACTTGTCTGTCCTTTACAGGAAGGACAAGGTCCTTCTCGAACATCAGCGGACCTTGAGTGCGTATTTTCCGTTCGCGGAAATACCCATCTTCTTTGCGATCTCGGACTTCTCGAAGTCGAGTACGGCGAGATATCCCTGCCACTCCTTCGAGGTCTGACCGCCGCAGCGGGGGCACACATCATCCTCGGAGATGAAGCTGCACTGCTTGCAAGCTTTCTGAACGACTGCTGCCATCACTCATCACCATCCGAACCATTGCGTTTCTTGGCATCCTCCTCTATCCACGAGAGTTTACCGAGTCCAGGCTGCCTCATGGTGAGACCAATCTTACTGTCCTGGGGATTCTTCTCGTTGAGGTCGATACTGACGACCCTTGCCCTTACTATGTCTCCCACTGCAAGGAATCTTCCGCTATCCTTACCTACAAGCCTCTGGTTGCTCTCATCGATGTCCACACGGTCATCCATTACCTGGCTGATATGCAGAAGACCGTCGAGAGGACCAAACCTGACGAAAGCACCGAACTTGAGGATCTCAACGACCACTCCCTCGACGATTTCGTTCTCCTTCGGTTTAAAGACGATCTGGTCGAATTTGACCGTCTGGTAGACTGCTCCGTCACCGTGGACGATACGCCCCGGACCCTCAGGCCTGACGTTCTTGATCAGTACCGTGAAAGTCTTATCCTCGCTGAATCTGCCCTCATAGGCGTCCCATGTGAGTTTATCGATGACATCTGCGATGTCTTCTTTGAGTTCGACCGGTGGGATACGGACGACCTTTTCGACTTCTGTAAGCATGTACATAGCGTACCCTCTGATATCTCTCGTTATTGAGGACTCATATATAAACTATGTTTTACGCGTAATAAAAAGAGAGAAACTGGATATGGTTTTGAGGGGGTTTCCCCCCTCGTTAAAGGTTTCAAACGAACAGGACTGCAGTGACCAGACAGATGGTCGAGAGCAGTTTGACCAGAACGTGGATCGAAGGTCCAGCGGTGTCCTTGAAGGGATCTCCGATGGTGTCTCCGACGACTGCGGCTGCGTGTGCAGGAGACTTCTTTCCGCCGTGGTTACCCTCTTCGATGTACTTCTTGGCGTTATCCCAGGCTCCTCCTCCGTTGTTGAGGAAGTTTGCCATCAGGATACCGACGATGGTACCGACCATGATGAGTGCTCCGACTGCCATGTATGCCTCGAAACCATCGAAGTGGTCTGCGAGCACGAACCTGAAGATCAGTCCGAAGACGACAGGTACGAGGATGGGCAGGAGTGCGGGTACGACCATTGTCTTGAGTGCACCGCGGGTTGCGATGTCGACACACTTTGCGTAATCTGGCTCAGATGTTCCCTCAAGGATTCCCTTGTCCTCACGGAACTGCCTGCGGACCTCTTCGACCATCTCTCCTGCTGCCTTGGAGACTGCGCGGATTGCCAATGAAGCGAAGAAGAACACGAGTGCTGCACCGATGAGTCCTCCGACGAATACGAGAGGATCTCCGAGGTTGACCTGGAAGACATCTGTGAGTGAGACTCCCTTGACCTCTGCGACGATCTCGAAGAATGCTGCGAAGAGCAGGAATGCTGCGAGAGCCGCGGATGCCATTGCATATCCCTTTGTAAGGGCCTTGGTCGTGTTTCCGGCTGCGTCGAGCTTGTCGGTCCTGTCCCTGACTTCGTCAGGCTGGCCAGACATCTCCGCGATTCCACCGGCGTTGTCTGTGATGGGTCCGAACGTGTCCTCTGCAAGAATGAATGCTGAGGAAGCAAGCATCGCGATGGTTCCGACTGCGGTTCCGTAGAATCCGAAGACCATAGGCTCGACCTTGACTCCAAGGATCTCGGGTGCTGCCATGTATCCGAGGACGTATGTGGAGACGATTGCGATAACGATGCACACGACGGGGAGGACAGTGGATTCGAGTCCGACTGAGATACCCTCTATGACGTTCGTTGCCGCTCCGGTCTCGGATGCTGCTGCAATTCCCTTGACAGGCTTGTGGTCACCAGTGTAGTACTGTGTGAGGTAGACGATAGCGAGTCCGAGTGCGATACCGATGATTCCTGCGACGAAGAAGTTCACCCAGTATTTCTCACCGAGTAAGAAGTAGGTCGTGACTCCGAGGAACACGATGTTGAGCGCGATGGTGACGTAGTAACCCTTGTTGAGGGACTTGACGACATCGTCATCCTCCTTCATCCTGACGACCGAGATTCCGACGAGGGAAGCGATGAGTCCGAATGCCATGAGGACGAGGGGGAGGAACACCCAGTTGTGGTCCATTCCCATGTAGGCGCCTGCTCCTACGACTGCCGTACCGATGACCATTGCACCGATGATTTCTGCTGCTGTTGATTCGAAGATATCTGCTCCACGTCCTGCACAGTCTCCGACGTTGTCTCCGACGAGATCTGCAACGACTGCGGGGTTCCTGGGGTCATCCTCAGGGATTCCTGCCTCTACCTTTCCGACGAGATCGGAACCGACATCTGCTGCTTTGGTGTAGATTCCTCCACCCAGCTGGGCGAAGAGTGCTGCGAAAGAAGCTCCGAACGCATATCCTACGACTGCGTGGAGTGTGGGGGTGAGCGATCCGAAGGGTTGGAGGATCGTAACATCACCGTCACCGATGAGTGCGTTGTAAATGAGAACAACAAGGAAAAGTCCGAAGAGTGAGAGTGTGGACACTGCGATTCCGGAGAGTGCTCCTCCCCTGAATGATGTCTTGAATGCCTCTCCGAGTGACCTCTTTGCGGCTGCTGATGTTCTAATGTTTGAGTTGACCGAAACCTTCATTCCGATGAATCCTGAGAGGACTGAGAATGCGGCTCCGATGACGAACGCGATCGCGACTTTCCAGTTGAGGTAGTCCGAAGTGGGCTCACCTGCAAATGTACAGAGCGCGATAACGACTGCGAGAATCGCCACCACGATACCGATTGTCTTGTACTGGCGCTTCAGGTATGCCATAGCACCAGTCTCGATCGCATTGGAGACCTTCTGCATCTCCTCAGTACCCTTGTCCTTGGACCAGACGTCCTTGAAGAAGAATGCTGCGAAAGCCAATGCGACTACAGTTGCAACCGGGACCATGAAAAGAAGATTCTCGGTATCGAAAATATCGACTATCATTTTTCATAACCCCATTACTTGGTTGGACATCCCTATATCGATGACCTATATAAGCTAAGACGGTCCCTATAAGGGTATATAGAGATATTTGGCAATCGAAAACGATACTATTTTAAGAACTTAGCCACTAGCCCGCCCCAAGAGATGACATAATGTCAAAAGAAGCAGAACTCGAATTGATCGAAGTCGAAGACATCAAAGTGAAGAAGGGTATGACCGTCGACGAGCTCATGAGAAACATGAGCGGAGCAGGTGGATTCACCGCCCAGAAACTCGCTGATGCCACCGATATCCTCGAGAGGATGGAGAAGGACAAGGACTGCCTGAAGATCCTCTCGTTCCCCGCATGCATCATGGCCACCGGAACCCGCGGAGTGCTAGTTGACATGGTCAGGAACAAGAGAGTCGATCTGATAATCACCACCTGCGGATGCCTCGACCACGACATCTCTAGGACTTACGAGCACTACTACCACGGGGACTTCATGATGGATGATGCCAAGCTGAGGGACGAATATGAGATCTCAAGGCTCGGAAATGTACTTGTGCCAGATGACTGTTACGGAGAGGTCCTCGAAGGAGAGATCCTGCCCATGTTCGACGAGATCTTCGAAGGCAAGGACTCCATGACCACCCATGAGATCATCTGGGAGGTCGGAAAGAGGATGAACAATGAGAACTCGCTGATGTACTGGGCATGGAAGAACCAGATTCCCATCGTAGTGCCCGGAATCACAGACGGATCCTTCGGATGCCAGCTCTGGATGTACTATCAGACGCACAGAAAGTTCAGGATCGACCTGTTCGGTGACGAGCAGATGCTCTCCGAGATGACCAATCACGCCACCAACACCGGTGCCCTCATGATCGGAGGAGGGATATCCAAGCACCATGTCATCTGGTGGAACCAGTTCCGCGGAGGACTGGATTACGCAGTATACCTCACCACTGCCGAGGAATACGACGGTTCTCTCTCCGGAGCCAGGCTCAGAGAGGCAATCTCTTGGGGAAAAGTGAAGGCGAACGCCAAGAAGATGACCGTCGAGGGAGATGCAACCATCACCCTCCCGATGATCTATGCCTCGCTAGTCGACAGGCTGGAATGAAATTGTCAAAAATACTCGTACTCCCGGGAGACGGCGTCGGTCCGACCTGCATCGCATCTGCGAAGAAGATTCTGGGTCTTTTCGATTCCATCGAGATCCTAGAAGGTCAGATCGGGCATTCCGCCTACGAGAGTACGGGTAACTACCTCCCCCATGAGACGATGGACCTCATAGACGAGACCAACATCATCCTTACAGGTCCCGTCAAGACTCCAAATAACGTTAAGAACCCCCTCGATACCCTCAAGATCCATCTGGATATCTTCGCCAGAGGAAGATTCTACAAGACCCTTGCGCCGGACCTCTGTATAAGGAATATAGATGTAACACTGTGGAGCAGTTACAACGACATTGCCAGAGAGATCGTCGAGGTCAAGGACTTCGAAGGCGTCACCCTGACGAAATACATCAGGAACGACGCATACGGCAGGATGATGTCGGTCGCAAAGAAGGATGTGGAGCTTAGAGGACTCAGAAATATAGCCTGCCTGACCAGAACCGACTTCTTCCCTATCAGCAGCGGGATGTTCAGAGATGCGTTCGAAAGCACATTCTCTGATGAGAAATATAACATAAGGGCGCTGAACGTCAGGGAATGGATGTACAATGTGTTAAAGGACCCCAACCATGACGACTGCATCATATGCTTCGACCTATACAACCAGATAGTCGCGGGAGTTATCGCGGGACTGGCGGCTGACAGGAACCTCTTTCCAACTGTCTACAGCGGCGTCGATTATTCCATCTATGAACCCAACTTCCTCACGGAAATCGAGGGACTCGACCCGGTGGAACCCAACCCCACCGCAGCGATCATAGCTACGTCAATCATACTGAAGAATCTCGGTTTGAGCAGGCCTGCGGACGACCTGATGAAGGCGCTGGAGGACTCATACGCTGCGGGAGACAGGACCTCGGATGTGGGAGGCTCGCTGTCCGCAGAAGAATTCACGGACAAAGTCATATCCCGTCTCTGAACTGTGGCCATCATCCTTATAAACAGCATTCAGGATTGAGTTTTATGGACCTCACACATGTCCGCAAGGATTTCCCGACGGTACGCAAGAACCTCGGCATCTATCTCGACAGTGCGTGTCAATCCCTGAGGCCCGATCAGGTCATCAGGGCGATGGACGACTATTACGAGAACTATCCTGCCTGCGGAGGGAGGAGCGTCCATTCGATGGCCACCTTGGTATCTGTAGCGGTAGACGATACAAGGGAGGCCCTGGCCAGATTCTTCGGCACTTCCGATCCGGAATGCTATATTTTCACGAAGAACGCCACTGAAGGTCTTAACACAGCGGCTTTCGGGCTCGGTCTCAAGAAAGGGGATGCCGTCGTGACCACTGATGCGGAGCACAACTCCAACCACGTCCCCTGGCAGTTCCTTAAGGAAGGCATCGGGATAGAGAGAAGATTCTCGAAGTCTGGGAAGACCGGGGAGTTCGATATAGAATCATTCAAATCCTGCATGGACAAGAGGGTGAAGGTAGTTTCCGTACAGCATTCCAACAATGTCACGGGATGCTCTGTACCTGTCAGGGCAGTTACCGAAATAGCTCATGACTATGGTGCGACTGTTATCATCGACGGCGCTCAGGCCGCCCCTCACATGGCAGTGGATCTGAAGAAGATTGATGCAGACATATACTGTTTCTCGGCACACAAGATGCTCGGCCCGAGCGGAATGGGCATCATGTACGGTAAAAAGGAGGTCCTGGAGAAACTTAGGCCCCTCACGGTGGGAGGCGGCACGGTCGGTCTGGCAACATACGACAGTGTCAGTCTGGCCCCTATCCCCGACCGGTTCGAGGCAGGGCTTCTGAACTATTCGGGAATCATAGGCACCAAGGCAGCTATTGAGTACCTTTCCGCGATAGGAATGGATAACGTGGAAAAATGGGATTCGGAACTCATGGCCAGGGCGATGAAGGGTCTGGAGGACATCAAGAACCTCCATATAGTCGGTCCTGAACAGCCGGGGAAGAGGTGCGGAGTACTGTCATTCAACATCGACGGGCTCCTGTCCCATGACATCGCGATGATGCTCGACAGCATGTCCAAGGTCATGATCCGTTCCGGAATGCATTGCACCCACCCGTTCTACGTCTCCAGAGCGATAGACGGAAGTGCAAGAGCATCCACTTATATCTACAACAGCCCCGAGGAGATGGATATCTTCACAGGTACTGTCAGAAAAATCGCAGAGACGTTCGGTGAGTGATCCTCAGCACCTCGCCGTAGCTCAGTTCGAATTCAGAAGAATATGATGTCATCGAGATATGCCTGTCGCTCTCGGAATACAGCTCTACGAATCCGCCTCTGACCTTCAGACCGTATCCTTCAGGCAATATCGAGGCCCCGTCGAGGAATAGCTCATCGACATCCGATGATTCGAACGCATCGAGCATATACCCTATCCTCAGAACCAGACGCTCGTCCTCATCGCTGCGGTCCAGATCGTAGATCCCGTCTAGAACCCCGGTAACGGATATCAGGAGGATGACACCGCATGCGCACATAACTACCCTGGATATGGTGAACTCTATCATAGCTCCCTCACGATAATACCATACTCGCCGTTGGAGATCTGCAAGAGCATATTCCCATAGAGGATCTTCGGACCCCCTTCTACGACGAAATCCGTCACCAGGTCTGATATGTGCTGTTCATCCTTATACACGGAGATGGTCCTTCCGCTTCCCTCGCCTATGACCAGGTGCCCGCTGTCCGGAACATCTAATTCCATCTGGAGAATGAAACCGCTGTTCCGGCTGCTGACCTTTGACATGCTGCTCCTGAGCTGCTCTGCGACATCCATCATCCCCCTATCATCCATACCGTTCTGAACACTCTCCACCGTAGCCGTTATCACAGGGACCATCAGAGCGATGATCAGGAACGAGACCATCAGCTTGACAGGCATGCTGATGACCCCCTCCCTTGACCCTTTCATATGATCAGGCCCTCCAGCTGCTCCGTACGCTCGGTATAACCGGACAGATAAGCGGAAATGCTCAGCTTAATTGTCGATTTCGGATAATCGGACAGCATCCACCCCTTCAGTGTTGCACGTCCGTTCTCATCCGTGGTCACATAGCTTACCGGTCCTGAGACCTGCTTGTTCGTAATCAGAACGCTGACGCCCTTCAGGGGTTCGCCGTTCTCATCCAGAACATGAACATGGATATCTCCTATCACGCCGTTCTCTATGGTCACCACATTCTCTTCAGCACCTATCGTCTTTATGAAATGAGGAGAATCGATCGAACCCATCCAGCCCATGATCACTGCTGTTCCCAAAGTGGCGACTAGGATCACTATCATCAGCTGGAGAGGAAGCCCTTCGATCCCTCCTTCCCTGTTGTCTTTCAAATTCCTGAGGATTGTATCACTGAAAGGCTCTTCGCATGGACAGATTAAAGGCTTGATACTGCAGTTAGACTGCATTTCCGTTAACGGAACTTAATTGCCGCCCAAGGGGACTCTTTCAAGAACCGTATGCTTCGCTCCGGACGGCGAGAGTTCGGATCTCATCACCAGTATCTCATCGCATACGAAGGATGAGAACTCCTTATCGACGTACCTGTCAAGAAAACTTCCGATGTCCGGACGTCCGCTACATCTTCCGACAGTGATGTGTGTCTTGAACGGCTTTTCATCAAACCTTATGTTGGAAGACTTTAGATTGACTGAGATGCGGTCGGCCATCTTCCTCAATGTATCCTCCGGGTATGCTCCGATCCATATCACTGACGGATTCTCCCTCTTGGGGAAGCATCCTGCACCCCTGATGGAGATTGTGAAAGGATCGATGTCGCTGACTGCATCCTGTATGGCCTTGACCACCTTCTTGGTCTTGCTGTCATCTATGTCTCCGATGAATCTGACCGTTATGTGCATCTGCGATATGGGCGATGCCTTCACCCCGCTGATCGAACGGACATCTTCCAGGACCGGACGGATGGACTCGGTATCCTTGATGGGTATGGAAAGGAACATCCTGATCTTCATCAGACCAACTTCCTCTCGATCTCTGCGAGCAGCCCCTCGCACCCTTTGTAGATGTCGGAATACGCCTTGTCGAAATCCAAGGTGAAATAGGGATCGTCCACTATTCCGCCGCCGGCATAGTCCATCAGGAGCTTCACGGTACAGTTCCCGGGCTCCGGACACATCCTTTCGATGTTCTCCATGTTCTCATTGTCCATCGCAATGATATAATCGAAGTCTGTGAAGTCCTTCAGCTGGATCTGCCTGCTCTTCTTGCCTGCACAGGAAATGCCGTGCCTGGCCATGACCTCGGCGGACCTTCTGTCGACGGCTTCGCCCTGATGGAATCCGCTGGTGCCTGCAGACTCCGCATAGATGTATCTGCTTAGCCCCTTCCTGGAGACCATATCCTTGAAGACGAACTCGGCCAGAGGGCTACGGCATATGTTGCCGTGGCAGACGAAAAGAACGCTGATGGTCATATTAAACGGATGACTGATAGTCTGGACGGATAAGATTGTATCGCATCGGCTTTATACATGAACACTATTCTCAGTACCATGCAGGGAAAGATCTCTACACAGGACAAAATCGTCAACGCACTTCCTTTCATCGCGTTCCTGACGATCATTGCCATCGGTGTCGTCTTCGTCTTCACGATGTGAATTCTAACACTTTCATTGTTCCGGGGATAACCGGACTTCATCCCATCAGGTCTAGCCTTGTACGATAAAGACAATGATAGCCTGGAGTACTGTCCTCAGGACTCTTCTGAATTCTTCATCAGCAGCTTATCCCATATCGATTCAAGGACATCCATAATGGTCTTCTCGGTAGCCGTAAGCACAATGGAATCCACATCGAATTTCTTCCAATAGTGACGTGCACAGACATATGCGACTGCGGATCCGATACAGTTGGAGATCACGCTGAACACCATCAGACCCATGTATCCGAAGATAAGGCCTCCGGCATACATGGTCGAAAGCTTGAGAGCGATCTGAAAGAACACTATGAGCACACAGAGGTTGTTCTTCCTCATGGTCTGGAGGGCACTGTATGAGATATCCCTAACCGTATAGAACGGACCGGCCACCGAGATCATCACCATGAACATCACCATGGTATCGCGGTATACGTACAGGGATTCCTGTGTGGCGAGGATGGCGATCAGCGGACCGGAGAAGATCGCCAGACCTGCCGAGATTATGATGGTCGGCGGCAGCGCCTTCTTCAGCGTGAATTGGAATGCTTCCGTGGCATGATCCTTCATCCTGCGTCCGATATTGTAGGACATCACAGGTATCATGGCGGCTCCGAACGCCATCCCCAGGCATTCCAGCATATGGACATAGGTCCACGGCAGAGCATAAACGGCGATCGTTGCACTGCCGAATATACCTCCGGCGATAGCGATCACAATCACCTTGTCCAGGAAGTTGCTGAACCTCCTGACCGTCGTTTGGATGCAGTACGGAACACCCACCTTCATGTGCTCCTTTAGGATACTGGCCTCCAACCTGAAATTCCTCAGACTGATCTTTACGACGGTGGAATCGGAGTGGAAGAGGTAGAGCAGGTACCCCGTACTGACCACGGTTCCGGCTATGGTACCCCATGCCGAACCGGCGACTCCTAGGTCTAAACCGAATATGAACAGCGGATCGAAGATACCTCCGGTAACGCACAGGAGTGTTGCTACCGTGGCCTTTGCCGCCGCCCCCTCCGCACGCAGTATGCCGCAGAGGGCCCCGTTCAGTAGCAGCACGACGTTACATACCATGAGGGGCGTGATATAATCGAGACAGTAGTCTTTGAGTTCCTCGATACCGAGTGCCACTATGAAGCTCCCGGTGAAGAAGAACATCAGAAGCCCAAGAACAATCCATAGGATGAAGCACAATATGATGGAATGGGATGCGAGGGAATTTGCCCTCACCTGATCTCCGGCGCCCAGATGGAATGCGATCGTCACGGCGCTTGCCACACCTATTCCTGCACCAACCGATGCCACTGCCAAGTAGATATCCATCATAGCGTTGACGGCACTGGCGGCCTCCGCACCCAGCATAGAGACCCAGAATGCGCCAAGATACCCGTTCACGGCCACCACTATATATGAAAGCAGAAGAGGCCAGAAGAGGAACATCACTGCGGCCTTCGGATCTCCGGCTATCATCGAGATGTTCTTCTTCCTATCGAATAGTCTTGCCAGTCCGTCAAACATGCTACGGATTGCAAGACTCTTGGAGTATATAACCATGAATCAGTCATAAAATGCTGATATTACTCAAAATGATGATTGCCGGAAGCGATATCCGCCGGAAAAACAACCTTTAACAAAAGTAAAAATGAGGGGGTTTGCCCCCTTTGAAGTTTAATTGGAGTTCCTGAGCTGGAGAAGAGCCCTCTTGGATGCCAGATTGCCTGCGGCAGCACCCTTGTTGAACCACTTCTTGGCCTCGGCCGGATCCTTCTCGGTCCCGACTCCGTCGAGATAACAGCGTCCGACGATGAACATGGCATCCGGATCGCCGTTGTTGGCAGAGTAAAGATACGACTGGAACGGAGATTCGTCTCCCTTGAGCTCGATCTTCTTTCCGGTTGCTCCCTCGACGATCTCCCTTGACACGACGTGACCCTGCTCAGCGGCACGGGTGTACCAAATGAGTGCTTTCTTCTCATCCTTCTTGACCGCGATTCCGTTGGCGAGGCAGTATCCGGTGTAGTACTGGGAAAGAACGTTTCCATTCTCTGCGCCCTTGCAGAACCACTCGTACGCAAGCTTCTCGTTCTTATCGGTTCCGACTCCCTCGAAGTACGCGTATGCCACATGGTATTGGGACTTTCCGAATCCGTTCTCGGCCAGCTTCTTATGGAGCTCGAACGCCTTCTCAGGATTTCTCTGCGTACCTCTTCCCTTGGAGTATGCCTCTGCAACGGAGAACATAGCCTTCATGAAGTTGTCCTCGGCTGCACGGCTGAGCCACTCGAATGCCAGCTCGTTGTTCTTCTCGACTCCGCGTCCGAGAGCGTATGCGGTTCCGATGTTGTAGCATGCGACTGTATTGCCATGCGCTGCGGACTTCTTGTAATAATCGAGTGCCAGTTTGGCATCCTTCTTGAATCCTGTTCCCTCTGCGTAATTGTCACCGGTGACCAGCTGAGCGTATCCGTCACCGAGGTCGGCGGCGAGCTTGAACCACTCCGCGGAGAGCTTCGTGTTCTTGGGAAGCTGCTTGCCTTTAACGTATAGCTGACCGAGCATGATCATCGCATCGGTCTGTCCGAAATTTGCAGCCCTCTCGAGAAGACTTATACCTCTCTCCCTGTTCTTGTCTTCTCCGACCCCACCGAGGTAGCATCTTGCCAGCCCGTAGAGCCCGTCGCGGCATCCCCTTACGGCAGATGCGTAATACCAAGAACTTGAATAATTGCCGTCCTTCTCGACGCCGATCGCGTCCATGTAGCACCTTCCGAGGTTATACATAGCCTCGGCAGAACCCAGGGTGACGGCCTGATCGTAGAGCTCGAAAACCTTCTTATGGTCGCGCTCAACACCGAATCCGTACTCATAGCACTTGGCAAGTGCGAGATATGCGGGGACGTACTTCTGGTCGACAAGTTCCTGCAGGAGCCTGGCGCCCTCGGCGCGATCCCTCTTCACTCCGGTACCGTTAAGGGTGCACAGAGCAATACGGAATGAACCTTCGCGGTCTCCCAGAAGCTCGGACTTACAGTAGTATCTGTAAGCCTCCTCAGGATCGAACCTGTCGTCGACCCCGAGCTCGTAGAGCCTTCCGACGACGCATGCTGCATCCGCATCGTCCTCCGACCTGTCGAGGAAGTATTGGAAAACCGTTCCATCGTTTGGTGTGTCGTGCGCTTCGTAATAGTCGGACAGAGCCTGGTATGCCTCCAGGTCACCTTTGAGGGAGGCACGGAATAGCCACATGGCGGCCTCATCCGCATCCTGTGCAACAACGATACCGTTGTTGTAACAGATGCCGACGACCAAAGCGGCTAGCGGGTGGCCCATCTTGGCCGCTTTAACGTACCAATCGAAAGCAGTAGAATCGTTCTGCTCCGACCCCTCTCCAAGTGCAAACATCTGCCCAAGCTTGAAGCAGGACTGCACGTCCCCTGCTTCAGCCATAGAAGTCAATTGCTCATAGGATTGCATCGGCGTCAAGTAGAGACAAAGTGCTATTAAACTTATGGCCCAAGACTGTCATGGGGTGTGGATTTTGGCAGAATCTATCCTCATATTCCTGAGATAGATCAATACTCCAATTGTCACCAGAAGCAGGTCGAGGATATAGAATGCCAGCACATAGTTTATGTCATCGCTTACGAGCTTGTTGATTATCCCGCAGACATATCCGAGTAACACGATTGACATGAAAAGTATACTGGTCCCGACATTGGTCCTGGCCCTGTAAGCTTTGACGAGGTTGAAAGGCCAGGAAGCGGCGAAACAGATCAACATCGCGGCCTCGAATATTCCTACTATCATGACCCGCGGATTCGGGATGAGGTATTTACATGATTTGACTGCAAATGTTGGATATAATTGAAAAAAAGAGATGGCGGAGTCGAACCGCCCAGCCTCCGCATACACGGAGGGAACTCACCGGAGTCCTATACACAACCTATGACCTTAGTCTTAGGGGGTAATCGAACCCCCATGTCCCGGCGAATACCGGGTGCACCACAAGTGTGCCACAAGACTGATTGCTGACCATAGAGGGACTCGAACCCCCGCCCCGACCCCTGCAAGGTCGTGCACTGCCCCTGTGCTATATGGTAATGTACCTAAGGGGTGATCGAACCCCAGATTCCCGACTGATGCCGGGTGCACTGCTTCTGTGCCACAGGCTATTACTTGATTATGGCGAGGTACAGCCAGCTGAGCTGGCCCACGTGCCCGAAGGCACGTGACTATGGATCGCTCGCGAGCCAATAGCGAAGCGCTGATACTGTTGTACTGACGCTGAGCTTACTGCTGGTCCAAGTGCCCGAAGGCGCGTGGATGACGACAGCAGACCGAACGGGCGATGCCCGATGGTGGCTACGATACCGGCGAACGCTTGACGCGAACACTGATACCCACAACAAGCAGCAATGGTCTATTACTCTCCGTAGAGGGATTCGAACCCCCGCCCCGACCCCTGCAAGGTCGTGCACTGCCTCTGTGCTATACGGACTATATTCCTAGAGGGACTCGAACCCCCGCCCCGACCCCTGCAAGGTCGTGCACTGCCTCTGTGCTATAGGATTATGGCTTACCACGCGACGAGGGTTTGACCCCTCCGGATCACGCGTTAGGGATTGACCCCTTACCGGGCGACGGGATGACCCGCCAACTGACGCGACGAGGGTTTGACCCCCCGGATACACGGTATGACCCGTATACCGATGCGACAAAGGAATGACCCCTCCGGATCACGCGTTAGGGTTTGACCCCTTACCGGGCGACGGGATGACCCGTCAACGGACGCAACGAGGGTTTGACCCCCCGGATACACGGTATGACCCGTATACCGATGCGACAAAGGAATGACCCTTCCCGATTGATACCGCGAACGGATGGCACGCGAGTGCTGACCGTTTGATGACGCTATGATAATGAGCTAGGTTGTGCCCACCAGGCATGGCGCCTGATGGTCCAAGTCTCCATCGACCCGAACGGGCCGTGGTCGACAAACTACATTCGTAGAGTTGTGTTATTTCTTGGCAAAGCGCATTATCACGTGCTGATATTAGAACCTTACCGTTAATCGTTCAGTGAATGTACAAACCGCTAATCATTATTATCAATAATGCAGATGCGGAGGCATGGACCTAACCAGAGAGGAAGAAGCCATCCTTAACGGAGAACAGGGTGCAGGCATACAGAAGGCAATGGAGCTGGTCACAGCCCTTGGGAAGATCTACGGTGCGGACAGCCTCATCGACATCACTTCGGCACATCTGTCCGGCGCATCCTACAAGACCATCGGCGACGGCGGACTGAAGTACCTGGAAGATCTGGTAGCAGGAGGGGCGCAGGTGTCTGTGCCTTCCACGCTCAATCCGGTCGGAATGGACAGGACCAGATGGAAAGAGATGCACATCCATCCCGAATTCGCAGAGAAACAGCTGAGGATAATCGACCTCTACGGTCAGATGGGCATAAAGAAGACCTGTTCGTGTACACCCTATATTGGTCCTAACGTCCCATCGATGGGTGATCACGTGGCTTGGGCCGAATCTTCCGCTCTCAGCTTCGTCAACTCTTACATCGGTGCAAGGACCAACAGAGAGGGAGGGCCCGGTGCATTGGCCGCTGCCATACTGGGAAAGACAGCAAACTACGGACTCCATCTAGACGATAACAGGAAACCCACTGTTGTCATAGATCCTGAAATCGACGGTTCGGTATTCTCATATTCCCTTCTCGGGCAGGCCGTCGGAATGGCCATAGGGTCCGGGATACCATATTTCAAGAACATTTCCCCGGAGGTCGAAGAGGCCAAGGCGCTGTCTGCTGCGATGGCCGCCTCTGGATCCATGGCCCTGTGGCATGCTGAAGGCATCACTCCGGAGGCAGGGAACTTCGACATCTCAGATCTGGAGGTCATCCATATCGGCAAGAAGGAGCTGGAGAACGCCTACGACAAACTGAACAGGACAGAGGACGTCCAGCTCATCGCCATAGGGTGCCCCCATCTCACAGAGAAAGAGATGCATCAGATCGCAGAATTCCTCAAGGACAAGGAGAAGAAAAACAAGGACATCGAGGTTTGGTTCTGCACCTCCGCGGAGATCAGAGAGAGGTGCGCAGAGGATGTGAAGATAATGGAAAGGTTCGGACCCGTTCTAGCCGACACCTGCATGGTTGTGGCTCCGATCGAGGGAACATTCCAGAGAACCGCTACTAATTCCGCAAAAGCAGGCAATTATCTCCCCACATTATGCTCGCAGAAGGCCATGTGCAGGGACATCACGGCGCTCATGGAGCTGGTATTATGAAATTCCAGGGACGCAGCATATCCGCAGGAAAGGCCAAGGGCGAGGTCATCAAACTGAATGAACCGCTTAGTTTCCTGGGCGGGGTGGACGGATCCACAGGGGATCTGAGGGTCAGAGATGGTAATGTGGCCGGGAAGATCCTGGTATTCCCGAAAGGGAAAGGAAGCACCGTGGGGTCCTTCGTCATGTACGACCTCATGGTCCACGGCAAAGCCCCAGCGGCTGTCATCAATGAATCTGCGGAAACCATCGTGGCGACCGGGGCGGTCATCTCATCCATACCGATGATTGATCAGATAGATTCCGTCAGGATATTCGAAGACGGGGATGTCGTCACGGTTGACGGCGGCGACGGTACCGTTGAGATAGAAGGTATCGATTTCAAAGAGGTGGTATCATCGGTCGTCTCCAAGAACGGAAGATGCATCCTGGAGAAACGTTTCGAAACCAGCCGCTCCTTCCCCGGCTGCTGGTCGCTTGTAGCAGGAAAGATAGAGAAAGGCGAGAGCCCTGCAGAGGCTGCCAGAAGGGAAATCCTGGAAGAGACTGAGATCAAGGTTGGCGAGCCTCTCGGACAAATGGATCCCCTGTACGTCCGCGAAGGCAAGACCCTGTTCAAAGTATACCCGTTCCACTTCGATGCGGAAGGTCAGGAGCCTGTCCTCAACAGCGAGAACGAGAAGTACATGTGGGCTTCCGTCGAGGATACCGAAGGACTGAAAACGGTCACCGATACGGCCTTTGTGATGAAGACCTTCCTCGGATGATTGAAAACTGAACTAAAGAAATGAGGGGCCTGGCCCCTCTGTTTTTCTCACTCTTTGGGAGTGATACCGATGGTGATCATCTTTCCGGTCACATCCCACTCCTTGACCTCGGCCCCTTTGGGTTCGGACGTGAATTTCAGGGACTTCGCCCTGACCTCTGTGGAGATGTGATCCTTCCAGCTCTCGAAGAGCCCTACGAGACGCTCCTCGGATGCCACTTCGATGTCTACGTACTGCTCGACCTTCAGCTTCATGTCCTTACGCATCTGCTGGATCCTCCTGATGAGCTCCCTTGCGTAACCCTCGGCCTCGATCTCGGGCGTGACGTTGAAGTCGATGAACAGCGTCCCCTCCATGAATTCGACGGGCTCGATATCGTTCTCGACGGACGGGATCTCATCCTTTCCGAGATACTGGACCTTCTTGATGTTGCCCTGAGCTGCCAGGACATCGTCGAAGAGCTTCACAGCTTTGTTCACATCGGAATCGTTTCCGCGGACGAAGACCTGGAGCAGAGGCCATCTGAGCTTGGAGCCCATCTTAGCCCTCTCGGCAGCGATGATGTCGACGATGTTCTCCACCAATGCCATGCTGTGCTCGATGTCCTCCTTGATGAGCTTCTCGTCGCACACCGGCCAGTCCTCCATGTGCACCGTGAGCTTCTTTCCTCCCATGTGCTGGTAGACCTCCTCGGAGATGTGAGGAGCGATAGGTGCTAAGAGCAGCGCTGTCTTCATGATCGCATAGTACAGTGTGAAGTACGTAGCATTCTTATCTGCCTGCACGTCGTCCCCTTCGGACCATGACCTGTCCCTGACGAGACAGACGTACCATCTGGAGAGGTCCTCGAGGATGTAGTTCTCCAGCTCGCGTGCGAGCAGGTGGAGGTCCCTTGATTCGAGGTATTTCGTCGCGGTCCTGACCATCTTCTCGGTCTTAGAGATCATCCAGCGGTCCTCGTCCCTGAGGGATGAGTAGATGCTGTCGATGGTGAACTTGTCGGGATCGAAGTTGTCCAGGATCATGTATGTGGAAGCGAAGTTGACGACGTTCCAATACGTGTTGAGGACCTTCCTCGCGTTCCTGGGGCCGTCCTTCTGGAATGCTGTATCCTCCCAGGGGGCGTTGGACTTGATCATGTAGTATCTGACCGAATCGGCTCCGACCTGGTCGATGAGCTCCAGGGGCTCGATGACGTTTCCTAAGGATTTCGACATCTTCTGTCCCTTGGGGTCGAGCACCCATCCGTGCATCATTACTTCGTCGTAAGGTGCACGGTCGAAGGAGATGACTCCGGCCCCCAGCTGGGAGTAGAACCATCCTCTGGTCTGGTCGTGTGCCTCGACGATGAAATCGCCGGGCCACCATTTATCGAACTCCTCCTTGTGGTGAGGGTATCCGAGAGATGCCCATGCTGCGACTCCAGAATCGAACCAGACGTCCAGTACGTCAGGCACCCTATGCATGGTCTTGCCGCACTTGGGGCATTTGAATGTGACTCCGTCGATCCAAGGCCTGTGGGTGTCCATGCCATCGGTGTATCCCTCTCCGGCCTTCAGCTCCTCGTACTGTCCGACCACCTTCTTCTCGCCGCACTCGCATTCCCACACGGGCATGGGGATACCCCAGTACCTCTGACGGGAGATGCACCAATCCCTTGCGCCTTCGACCCAGTTCTTCTCCCTGGTGCTTCCTGCCCAGTCAGGGACCCATTTGGCGCGGTCGATCTCGGCGAGCATCTCATCTTTGACCTTGGGAACCTCCACGAACCACTGGCGGGTGTTCCTGTAGATGATGGGCGATTTGCATCTCCAGCAGTGTCCGTACCTGTGCTTGATCTTGCTGGAGTTGTACAGCCTGCCGTTCTCGTCCAGATACCTTATGACATCGTCGTGGACGGTCTTGACCTTCTTCCCCACCATAAGGGGGAACTCGTCGGTGTACCTTCCGTTCTCTGCGACGGGACAGAATGGCGGGATGCCGTATCTCTTTCCAGTCTCGTAATCGTCAGGACCGTGTCCCGGTGCTGTGTGGACCAATCCGGTGTTGTCCTGCTCGACGTATGTGGCGGTGACTACCTTGTAATTCCATTCCGCCTTAGGGACATCCAACTGGAAGACGGGCTCGTATGCGATGCCCTCCAGATCCTGCCCCTTCATCCTCTTGAGGATCTCGCACTTGTCGTATCCTCCCTTCTGCATGACGTAATCCGCCTGAGATTCCAGAATGATGAGCTCCTCAGAACCTTTCTCGCCGGACATCCTGACCCTTGCGTAATCGAATTCGGGGTGGACCGCAACAGCCATGTTGGCCGCAAGTGTCCACGGGGTAGTGGTCCAGATGAGCAGGGAAGCCATATCTCCCTTGATGGGGAACCTGACCATGATCGAGGGATCGGTCTCGTCCCAATACTCTATCTCCGCCTCTGCCAGAGCTGTCTCGCACCTGGGGCACCAGGTGACGACCCTGCTGGAATCCTTGAGAAGACCTTTCTCGTATGCCCTCTGAAGGGTCCACCATGCCGACTCTATGTAATCCAGCTTGATGGTCTGGTAGGGGTTGTCCCAATCCATCCATACTCCGAGCTGCTTGAACTGCTCGGTCATATCCTCGCGGAGGCCGGTGGCGAATTCCTTACAGGTGTTGACAAACTTGTCGATTCCAAGCTCCTCGATGTCCTTCTTGGAGTGGACGCCGATGTTCTTCTCGACCTTGACCTCGATAGGGAGTCCGTGCATGTCGAAACCGGGCTGGTCGCGGATGTTGTATCCGTTCATGCTCCAGTACCTGATCAGGATATCCTTGACGGTCTTGTTCATCGCGGTACCGAGGTGGATCGCTCCTGTCGTGTACGGAGGTCCGTCCACGAAGTAGAACTTCTTCCCGTCCTTCCTCGATTCCCTGGTCTTCTCATAAGCTTTCTCGGCCTTCCAGTACTCCTGGATGCCCTTCTCGATGCTCTTGGCATCATAATTGGCGCGGATCGGCGTTATCATTGCTAGTCCTCATTTACGGGATCTATCTTGCCCGTTATGCCATCGCGTATGCGGGACTTATTAAAATAGATGAGGGAGGAAGAGCACAGCCCTTCCGCATTCCCCTTCACTCATCGGACAGCACCATGGCCTTCGACCAGTTGGAAGCCGGGTCTCCGACTATGATCAGGAAGATCCTGTCGCTGGCTGAGGACACATCCACTGCTGTTGATGCCGACAGCTTTCCTCTGACAGTGCCTTCGCCGTGGTCCAATCCTTTGGATTCGTAGGTCAGACCGCAGATGAGCAGATCCGCACAGCAGGTCCTGTCCATCAGGACCTGGAACACAATGTTCGTGGTGGCCACGTTGCCTCCAAAGACAGTCACGTTACCGCCCAGAACCTTGGCTGCTGAAACGGATGAATATCCTCCGTCGGAGACGTAGCTCAGAGGCAGCGAATCCGCACGGTCTGCCCTGAGACCGTATTTGCAATCGTCGTAGCGCACCTGGGTGTAACGGAACATGTCGGACTCGATGTGTGCGAACTCATAGTTCTCGTCGGAGATCAGCACATCGCCGCCGAAGAATCCTGTACCATAGTCCTTAACACCGTCGTGTGTGGACACATACCTTCCGATCTCGGGACCCGTCCAGTATACTGTACCTCCTTCGGACAGCCATTTAACGAATAGAGAATCGCCGTCAGTCTTCCCGTCGTATACCGTATCAGGCAGAGCACCGCTGACGAAGAACACGGCGTAATCGTTGTGGCCCATGATGTCCACCAGATCCTCCGCATCTGCGAACTCCGCAGTCATTCCGCGCCTTTCAAGCAGCTGCTGCAGCACGGTGAAGAACTCCCTCTGAATGTACCTGTCGTTGAGATCCGATTTGTAGGAATCGTCGCAGTAGAGGAACAGCTTCTCCGGAAGCTTGGTATTGGCGAAGACGGAGTAGGTGAAGACTGAGCCTGGGCCCGAGAGCGAATACGTCACGGTTCCGCTTTCATTGATCTCGGCAGAAGCCTCGTACGAACCGTCGTCGTTGTTGTACACATAGATCGCTCCGATGACCATCATCGCTGCAAAGACCGCTATGATCACATATGCCGGGATCGGTTTCATGCCTTCCACCTCTCATAGTATTCACGGTACCATTTGAACGATATGTATAGCATCGAAACGTAACCGGGCCAACCCACCAAAAGGGTCAGGATCATCGCTCCGCTGATACCGAGGATCACCGGATCGGCCATCAGCTCATACAGCGGGAGTATGACCGATATATCCATGTCGAGGATGTGGATGATCATGGATGTCGGCGACAACAGGAATGAGGAGATCTCCGTCAGCGCGTAAAGTATCGAGAATATGATGAACGGCTTCACGAACCTGTTGTCGATCATCGCCGCGTAGATGCATATGAAAGGTATCATAACGATGGTGTAAGACGCTGCACAGGTCCACAGGATTATCGCTATGCCTGACAGGAACATTATGGTGAACACCTTCTCTGTGTCCATCTCCTTCAGCATCAGCAATCTGAATGCGAGATAGATCTCCAGGAATATTGAGAACACCGATACGAGGAGAACCAACTCGCTGCCTCCGAATGCCGGGCCCTCAGTCTTGAGCAAGGCCCTGACGACCATCACGGCGGCGACCAGGATTATGGCGGCGGACGCAGAAATTCCAAGCACTTTGGCGACCTTCAGATTCCTTTGTCTATCATCCATCGCATACATTCTTTCCTTGAACCTATTGCCGTACTTGGCAACAACAAATGCTATGATTCCGATTATGACCGCGATTGCTGCGATGATGGCGACCGTGGTCCCAGGGCCTATTGATGCCAAAGTCTCCCTTGTGATACCTATCCTTGAAGTTATGAAGAACAGTGACTGCCAGAAATCCCCTCTGATGATATCGGGCAGATAGATGAGCAGGAATGCACCGACCGCTCCAGCTATAGCCTTCAGGACGCATTTAACTCCCCTGATATCGATGCCTTCTTTCCTCAGTACGTACGCTACAAGGAAAATTATCATGAACATGGGGAAGAATTTCGTAAGAGCTGCGGCGGAGAATGCCGCTCCAGCCAGAGTATACCTCCTGTCCATCATCAGAACTATCGATGCCAGCAGGAGCATCACCGACATGTTGTCGAATGTACCGTGGAAAGTTGATTCGGTTATGACGATGGGACAGAAGAACCATAATGCGAAAGCGAGAAGCGCCTTGTTCCTGTTCTCGCTGTATTTTAGGACAAGGTGATAGATGAGCCATCCCGTGGCCGCGTCCACCAGGATGAGGGGGAACTTGACAAGGAAGTTGAACTCGATGGATGTGACGAACGAGGATACGCTGAAATCAGAATAGACGAACCTCGTCAGTTCGGGAATGAACACACCAAAGTCGGTTATCCCGAAGAACTGCATGAATGAATTGATCGAACCCAGATAGTAACCCCAGATGGGTGTGTAATAGTATCCGGCAGTGCCGTAGAGACCGAAACCGTTCTGGAACACATCCATGACCTGCGACCAATAGCCCATGTCTATGTTGAAAGTAAAGAGCAGAGCAATGATCAGACGTATCGCCAGACCGATTATCATGAGCACCGCGAACGGATGCTTCATCCTATCGAACTTCACTGCTACGGCGGTGTATTCAAACATTCGGTGAACACAATACATCGCAGAGATAAAATACTGACCAGCATGAAGCTTTAGGAAACCATCTGACACGGCCTCCGATTGGGACAATCGTTCTAGTGAATTTCACCTATGTGATACATCTCCTTACCTAAAACCAGACGGAATACTTCGAATAGATACATTTTTAATAGATTCGACATTCGCCCGTTCGAAGGGAATCCACGTAAATCGTAAGCTTCGGCGGAAACAGTGTAACCTTGCCGGAGTGATTTGATGGAAGAATACAGATTGCCATGGAATGCCAGAGAAGGAGTGATTTACGGATGCATCATCGCAGCCATATCGTCCCTCCTGATCGGCGGTTTCAACGTCTATACGAATATGGGATACAGCCCCGATACAATACCTGATTTCCTGACAGATTATCTGGTCATCTGGCCAGTCATGTTCATTGTTGCGTTCTTCTTGGCTAACACGGTCGTGGGAAAGGTCGCCAAGGTGGTTGTCAACAAATTCGTTTCGCCCGGAGACAGTTCCAATACCTACATCTGCTTCAACCTCATCGTATGCGTCCTACTGATGTCCGTGATCCTGACTTTCCTGGGCGGATTAATCGGACAGAGTTTGGGCATGCTGATGGGCGGTCCGCCCGTTGACGCCATCGGACTCCTAGAGGATTGGCCAATCATTTGGCCAAGGAACTTCTGCATTGCATTCTGGATTGAGATGTTGATAGCCCAGCCCGCTGCACGCAAGGTAATGGTGTGGATGCACAGATCGAGAATGGGAAGAACCATGGCTGACTGATCCGTTAACCAACGACCCCATATCGACCGTAACGCGTCTTAGTGAGTTCTTCACAACCCTTTCCTCGTCAGATCGTTGCCCGGATACGATAGATGTGCCTAACATCCGTTGTTGATTTGTCAATCGAAACAAAAGAATCGCGGCCTCTAAAACAGCGATTGATCGAACTACATCTCGGATCTGATTTGGATAGTATCAAAGACTTTTTTCCAACAGAAAACGGATGGCTTCGTTAGCAAGAGTGAATCCGAAAACTGCCGGCACAGCAGGCAGCGATCCGAGAACGCTCTTCCCATGATCGTCCCTCTCGGAAGGCTTTACGACCGGAGGTTCCTCCGAATAGACCGCTGTTATCATCGAGGTATCACAGTCCCTGAGGGCCTTGCGCAGAGACGCGGCCAAAGGACAGGTCTTGGTCTTCATCAGAGGCGCCACCCTGACGGCCTGCGTATCCATATGCAGCGCGGCTCCCATCGAGGAGAACGTCCTGATTCCTTTTTCCGAAGCGCATCTGAGAAGCGCGGTCTTGTTACGGAGAGTATCGATCGCATCGACGAGGACATCGAATTCCCCATCGATTATCTCTGAAACGGTACTCTCATTGACCAGAACATCCATTCCTGAGATATCTACATCAGGATTTATCGATCTGGCCCTCTCGCAGGCAACTTCCACCTTCGGCCTGCCCACTGTAAAGGTGGTGGCCAGGATCTGCCTGTTGAGATTACTCTCCGAGAACACATCATGATCCACGACCCTGATATGCCCGACACCCGAACGGACGAGCCCTTCGAGAGCGTAGCCACCCACTGCCCCGCAGCCGCACAAAACCACAGATGACCTTCTTAGTTTCTCTATACCCTCGTCGCCGATGAGCAGCGAGGTCCTTTCCGACATGCCGCTCACGGGAAAAGCCCCCTGAAATTATCCTCGGATGTTGTCAGCAGGAAATCTGCATCTTTTCCAATTACTGCTCCCAATCTGGCAGCGAAATCCCTCATGCCGGTATATCCCTTCCCTGAGGAAGGATAGTCGGATTCCAGGAGAAGTCTGTCCTCCGGGATCGCATCCAGCAGCCTTTTCACCCTGATATCCGATCTGCTCAGGATCCTGGGTGAGATGGAGAAGTAGCATTCCATCTCCGAATATGGTTTGATATAACTGTCCGAACCGTAGGAATGAAGGATGACTTTCAGGTTCCTTCCTTTAAGCGAATCGAGTACCATCTTCTCGCATCCCACGTCATGTATAGTAACCGCCCTTTGAAAGTACTCCGCGAGGTCCAGCTGCTGTATCATGATCATGGTCTGCCCCAGAATCTGTCCCCTCTTGGAATCCAGACCGATCTCGCCCACCTGGGCCTTGGGATCGTTCTGCAGTATGTCGAACAAGCGCTTCTTGTTCTCCAGAGTCCACTGTTCAGCGTACCAGGGGTGGACACCGTAGAACCTGACCATCCTGTTATCATCAATAGCGGCCTGCGCATCCCACTCATCGGCCTTCGCCGTGCATGAAGCGAATCCTGTGAGTTCCCGGAAATCCCCATAGTCCTTGGTATCTGCAGATACTGCATGCATATGGGCATCTATCATCGTATCAGAACCATGCGTCCAGGGACCTCTGCTTCTTCCTGTTGGACTCGGCCTTCCTGGCAGCCTCTATCTTGTTCATGACTGTCGTGACGCGGTCCTCCGAGAACCCGTACTCCGTCATGAGTCCGAGAACCCCATCTCTATCCATCTCCCCGACCTCGACGCTGTAATCGTCGGACTTGGGGCCGTTGAGGAAAATCTCCCTGACCTCCTCGTACTCAGGGATGTCTATGTCCGTCTCCTCCATGACCTTCTCCAGACTTCCGTATTTCTGAATGAGCTTGAGACCCTTCTTGGGACCGATGCCGTTGATACCTGTGTTGAAATCGGTACCGATCATCATGCAGACATCCACCAGCTGCTCCCTGGTTACTCCCAGGGATTGGAGCATCTGCTCCGAATCTATCATCTCTGTCTTGACGTCCCTGTAAAGCTGCTTGCCCGGAACCTTGCGCCTTCCCGATATGGTCAGATTCCTTACCAGGAGCGGTGCACCGAACAATATGGAATCGAAATCCTGGGATGCTGCTGCATAGACATCGCCTTTACCGCACATGTACGCCGCCTGCGCCTCTCCGTCGCTGGGTGCCTGGACGACCGGAAGCCCCATCAGACGGATAAGCTGTTTGGACGTCTCAAGGATCTCAGGGGTCATCCTGGCGGTCTGCTGCGCCTTGGAGAACGCCTTCTTCAAATCGCCTTCGGCCAGCGCCTCCTCGTACTCGCGCTTTGCCTTCTCCCTGCGGGCGATCCTCTCCTCGATCGTGCCGGCCTTCAGCTCGTTGGGCTTGCCGTCGAACACGAAGGAAGGCTCAATCCCTGCCTCGATGAGATTGGCGGTGCGGTACAGGATCCCCGACAGGTGCGATGTCACCCTGCCTTCGGCATCCATGAGCGGCTTACCGTCGGGCTGCCTGATAATTGATAGGAATTGGAAGATTGTGTTGTACGCATCTATTGCGATAGTCCTGCCGCGGAGCTCCTCGAGCTCTATCTCCCTGGCCTCTACTATGGGGGATAGGTTAACTCCCATGTCAATACCCCTGCCAGATTTTGATTGTCGGCGACATGTCTTCCATCCTGAACAGATATGAGCCTGCGACGAGGATATCCACGCCGGCCTCTACACATATCTTGGACGTCTCTCCGTTTATACCTCCGTCCACCGACACCAGTATGTCCCTGCCGTTCTTTGCGGCCCATTCCTTCACCCATGAGATCTTCGGTACGCATTCGGATATGAACGACTGCCCACCGAATCCCGGGTGGACGGTCATAATCAGAACGAGATCCACCTCCGGAAGGTACTCCTCCAGTTCGGTCGCGTCTGTTTCTGGGTTGACCGATATACCTGCCTTGAGCCCTCTGGCTTTGATCTTCGCTATCGCACCGTGTATGTCTCCGCGAGCCTCGCAGTGGACCGTTATCATATCGCATCCCGCATCCGCAAACGAATCTATGTAGCGTATCGGATCCTCTATCATCAGGTGTGCATCGAAAACTATGCCCGAGCACTTCCTGATGGCCTTGATAACAGGCGGTCCGAACGTGATGTTGGGGACGAATTCGCCGTCCATGACATCCAGATGGGCCCAGTCTGCGCCTGCTTTCTCTACGCGGACCAATTCTTCTCCCAGCTTCGAGAAGTCGGCCGATAGCATCGACGGAGATACGATGGTCATGACTCTCACATTGTATGACGGGTATAAGATTGATATCGTCGGAACAGCCTCAGACCTGGACCAGCCTGCCTCCTTCGATATCGCCCTCTGTGATGGTGCCCATGGATTCTATGTAGTTGGCGACCATCGGTTCTATCACACCCACCGTCTTAGAGGGATAGGATGACAGAAAGGTGTTGCCGTCCCCGCCTTTGACGATGAAATCTATAGTCACGACCTTGTAGGTCGCCTCCTTGTCTATCTCCTTCCCGTCCACTTTGATGGAAACGACCCTATGGGATGCATCCGCTTGGGGATCGTAGGTAACCGTCATGCCGGAGAACTGCAGGTATCCCCCGTTGCTATGCCCCATCAAGGACAGAGAGAAATCCATCATATCCCATATCGCTGAACCCGGTGCATCCACCGTGCAGACAAAGTTCAGGAATGGGAAAACATCATAGACCTCCTTCAGAATTATATCTCCCGGCTCCAGGGAAGTACGGAATAGGCCCCCGTTCAGCACACAGATAGTGGAATCGGTAGACCTGAGTACCGCATCGGTCATGAAATCGCCGAGATTGGTCTCCTCGTTCCTGACCGCATCGCGTTCTCCGTTCAGGAAGATCTCGGTCTTACCGACTTGCTTGCTCAGACGTTCGTCGACATCGGCCTCTACACGCTTTATGGTCTGGTATGTCTCATCCTTGTTATCGGCCTTCTCACGGTAAAGCTTGGCCGAAATGTTCCCGTTATCGTATTTAATCACACCTACATTCTTCATATAACAGCCGGTACTGGCTATGACCGTGTCGCTGGGAAGCAGCTCAATGCTTCCATCGCATACCTTGCCGTCTTCCATCTCGGTGTGGCTGTGTCCGTCGATGAAGATATCGATACCGGACACTTGGTTGCAGACCTCGTCCGAAGTCATGTAATCTGGATCGTCCACCCCCAGATGCCCCACGGCGACGATACAGTCTACACCTTCATCCTTCAGCACCTTCACCATCCTCTCGGCAGCGGCCGCAGGATCTGTCGTCTCTGTGTTCCCCATGCTGCCTGCTATGGTCGAAGTCTCGACGGATGTTGTGAGAAGTCCAAAGAAGCCTACCTTTACCCCACACTTCTCCAGCACCATATACTCCGGGAACACGCTCTGTTTGGTATCCTTGTACACTAGATTGGCGCATATCGTGGGGAAGTTCAGCTCGTGGGATCTCGTCATGTATTCGTCCAGACCGTAATCGAACTCATGATTCCCTGGAATCGTAAGATCATACCCAACAGTATTCATTACCTCCACAGAAGCCTTCCCTAAGGTCATGATCCCGTATGAGCTCCCCTGCAGAAAATCTCCTGCATCGATTATAAATAGAGCATCATCGGAGGAGTAAGTGTCCCTGAGGTATGTCAGCGTAGGGAATCCTGCGGCACCATCATCGTCATAGTGGCAGTGGGAATCGTTAGTGTGCAATATGGTGAAAGAGACGTCGCGCGACGTTTGCCCAAACGGGTTGATTATCACCACTGCGGCCGCCAAAGCTATTCCGGCTACGCAGAGCACGACAAGGAGCTTTCTGTTGTCCATGATGCGGTATACAGTTCACCGATGAAAAAACATCCTCCGCGATCATCCCTGATCTCATCACTAGGAGCAATCATCCAATCGTTCTAGACAACAGGCAAAGGCAAAAATATTCCAGCCGAATGCAGATGAGTCGACACACACTTTTTACTGAAACTGACCTCCTCTGATATAATAGATGAGCGATTTAGTATGAACTGGCCAGGGCTGCCAGCATAATCAATTCATTGGATGATACGTCCATCATAGCACCTAACATCAACCACCTAATACTTCGGCCTTCAATTCGTGTTCATGGACAAGAAGCTACTTGCAGTTGTCGCTTCGTCGCAATAATCGCCATCCTCGGAGGCTTAACCTACGCTATGCTGAAGGAAGGCAGTAAATGCGACTACACGCTCCTCGACTCCGCCGAACCTCCTGACATCGACCGATATGAACGATGTGCAAAAGTCGGAATTGCCAGTGCTGAAGCGCTGTCAGCAGCATCCGAAAACGCTGACTATATAGCGGAGTCTGACGATACAGTAACTATGTCATTAGCAAAACACAACACCGTCGCTGCCAAATGCGACGTAGCCGGATGCGAGAATGACGCAGAGAGATCATTCAACATCAAACAGGTCTCGAAGTCGCAGCTCATCCTCAAGAGCGACGACCTCCGCCAGGTGCATCTCTGCAAAGAGCACTACAAGGAGTACAAGAAGCAGACGAAGACCGAAAGAGAGATCGGATCGATCTACGATTGATTTCTTAAAGGTAACATGTTGGAGCTGCTCTTCCTCGGCACCGGGGCCAGCGTCCCCTCTAGGAACAAGGCGACCTCCTGCATAGCGGTGAGGAACGGCTCCGACATAATACTCATGGACTGCGGGGAGGGATCCCAGAGACAGATCATGGTCTCGCCCTTCTCCTTCATGAAGATTAGAGTCATCCTTATCACCCATCTCCACGGGGATCATGTTTTCGGTCTGCCCGGACTCCTTCAGACGATGAGCCTCTCAGGCAGGAAGGACCCCATCACAGTATACGGCCCTCCCGGCATCAGGGACTGCATCGATGCCTTCATGACGGTCACCCAAGGGGAAACCATCTATCCTATGGAGGTCATCGAGGTCTCCGGAGGGGAATCCTTCGCAGTCGGGGAGATGACCGTATCAGTCTACAGGACGGAGCATAACATAGCATCCGTCGGATATCGTATCGACGAAAAGGACCGCCCCGGTAAAATGGACAAAGATAAAGCACTGAGCCTGGGCATCAAAAACGGTCCTGACCTGTCCCGCCTGAAGAACGGCGAAACTGTCAACGGAGTGAAACCGGAACAGGTCCTAGGCCCTACCATCAAAGGGTCATCAATCTCGTACACAGGAGATACAGTTAAGACTGGATCTGTCGCGGAAGCTTCGGAAGGTGTATCCGTCCTGATCCACGAGAGCACCTACATGTCATCGGATTCCGAACTGGCCAAGGAGCACTTCCATTCGACCGCCCTGCAGGCAGCGGAGACCGCAAAGGAATGCGGGGCATCATGGCTCATACTCACCCATGTAAGCCAGCGCTACCGCAATCTGGACGCTGTGGTTGCTGAGGCGAAAAGCATTTTCGACAATACCGTCGCAGCGCAGGATATGCAGCTCTTCGAGATAAAAGGGGAGAATATATCGCTCCGCAGACGATGGCAGTTGTCAGATCAGCTTCAACATATCTGCATTTGTTATCATGCCGATTATCTTGCCGTTCTGTGAGACGAGGATGGCATTGCAGCTGTTCATCATCATGGCGACCGTCGCAACGGGAGTGGTATCGGCTACTACCGGGAAGGACTCGCCCATCACCTTGGAGACGGGCAGCTTGTTGACCTCCTCCAAAGGCAATCCGCTGCTGATGGTTCCGAAAATATCCCTCTCCGAGATGCTCCCCACGGGGAATCCCCCTGAGAACACCGGCAGCTGGGAGTAGCCTTCCTCCCTCATCAGACACGAAGCGACGCTTATCTTGGCATCGCTGTTTACATACACGACTTCCTTCGAGCAGACATCCTCGGCGGTCATGCCTTTCCCGATCTCGTTCTTCATGGCGTCCAGTGTCTCGAAAAGCGTCACCACGGTCTCATAGCTGGCCGATATCTTGCCGCGCTCTATCTTTGCGATGGTGCTCTGACTGATGCCTGAACTTGCAGCCAGCTGAGACTGCGTCACATCCATGCTCAGCCTTATTTTGCGTATGTCGGAAGCCGGAGGGAACTGCATGTATCAAACGAAATTAATATTCTTATATGAATATTTTGATGAATAACATATATAAATATGGAAATATTCGGTAATTCATGGCATCAAAGTCCAAAAAGAACATTTATGTAGAGGGTCTCAACGAGATCCCCGCCCCCCTCAAGAAAGTAGAGATCGTCGAGAGAAAAGGAATCGGACACCCCGACTCCGTCGCGGATGCTCTCGGAGAGGAAGTTTCCAGGGCCCTCTGTAAGATGTACATCAAAGAGGTCGGCCACGTTCTCCACCACAACACCGACGAGACTCAGCTCGCAGCAGGAACTGCGAAACCTGCCTTCGGCGGCGGACACGTCATCGACCCCGTTTACATGCTCCTTGTAGGACGCGCTACAACTTTCATTAACGACGGCAAGCTCATCAAAGACCTCCCCTGCAAGCCTACGGCACTCGCGGCGGCCAGGAAATACCTCGAAAAGACTTTCCCCAACTTGGATGTCGACTCGGAGGTCATCCTCGATGCGAAGATCGGTATGGGATCCGACGACCTCACCGGAGTATACAAAACATCCGGAGTCCTTGCCAACGACACGTCGTTCGGAGTAGGATACGCACCGTACTCCATCACCGACCAGCTCACACTCAAGACCGAACAGTACATCAACGGGGCAATGAAGAAGAAGCTCCCCGAGACAGGACAGGACGTCAAGGTCATGTGCTCCAGGATCGACGATACGGTCACCATGACCATCGCATGCGCTATGGTCGACAAGTACATCCCCGACCCCGACCACTACAAGTCCGCCATCGAGGAAATGCACAACCTCGTTACCGACAACGCTCTGAAGATCATCGGAAATGAAGATGTCAAATTCAAACTCGACATCAACACCGGTGACAACTACAAGAAAGGGATCTACTACCTCACATGTACCGGACTCTCGCAGGAGATGGGAGACGACGGTTCAGTCGGAAGGGGTAACAGGTGCAACGGACTCATCACGCCCTACAGGCCCATGTCCATGGAAGCGACATCCGGAAAGAACCCCATCACCCACATCGGAAAGATCTACAACGTCATGTCCAAGCTCATTGCAGAGGATGTTGCTAAGAAGGTCACCGATGAGGCCGAGATCAGGGTCAGGATCCTCTCGCAGATCGGTAAGCCTGTGTCACAGCCCCTGAACTGCTCAGTGCAGATCGTCCTCCCCGAGCCCGAGAAACACAAGAAGTTTAAGACCTGGCAGTCCGAGGCTGAATCCATCGCATTCGAATGGCTCGATAACGTCGACAAGGTCTCCAACATGATTATAGAGGGCAAAGTCAAGACCTTCTGACCCTCGCAAAATCATTTACCGGGCAAACGCCCGGCCCACTTTTTCTCTGAAAAATTACACCGAACCCCCGTAGGGTATAATCCCGTAACGGATGTTGTAGATATAGTTTTCTTTACCAAACGTCAAGTAGGATGGGTTTGAGAGATGGATGTATAATCAAAATGGCACCTACCCAGACGTAATGTACAAATTTAAACGGTGTAGGTAATAGTTTCCAACATTGTTTAAATAGTGAATAACCCATCCAACGGAATGGTGAAAACTCTTGAAGATTATCGATGCTCCTCAATTCGGACCGATGTTCAGATTTAACGATGCCAATGTCTACTGGACGATGTACCTTTTATCGGACGGTAAACGTATCGGGCGCAAAAGACTCGCTGACGAGGTCGGAATCGGAGAAGGGAGCATGCGCAGGATTCTAGATACTCTGCAGGAATGGGGATACATTTCCATCAAGCAGACCGGCATCATAATCACCAAAGCTGGTCAGACTTTCCTGGAACAGATTCCCATCCAGCCCGTGGACATCTATCTGGAGGGCTCGGTCATCGGAAGCCAGCAACAGGGAGTGATCGTCAAGGGTGTCGCCGATAAGATCAACAACGGTATGGAGCAAAGGGACGCCGGGATCAAAGTAGGTGCCGAAGGGTGTACCACCATTGTCTACAGGGACGGGAAGCTCTTCATCCCTCCGGACTGGAACCTGGATACCGAAAGACCGGAAACCGCTAAGAAAATCCGCGAAGAATACGGTATGAAAGAGGATGATGCTTTGATTATAGGCGGGGGAACCACCAAACAATCAGCCATCATCGCAGCGGTCTCGGCTGCATTGGACCTGTTCTGATGAACCATCTGTTCAGCTATTCGGTTTACCAGAAGACTGAGGATCTCGCGGCGGATCTGCCGTCCCTGTTCAGGGAGATCAAGTGCGACGGCCTGGAGCTTCTCACGTCCCATGAACCGATAGACCCTTCCCTCAAGGGTATCACAAAAACCGTTCACCTCCCTTACACCACCGACTGGCTCGCCCCTTGGGAAGGAAGGGCCTACGAGATGTCGGATTATTATGCTAAATACTATATGTACGGTCGCGACCGGGACGAAGTCGTGTCGACGATCCGCTCCATGATCGGATATGCGGCGGCCATCGAACCACTCCATGGGGTGATCCATGCCAGCAACGTCAACCTGACGGAACTGCATCTCAGGAAATACACGGGCGACTGCAGAGATATCCTGTGCAAGTTTGCTGAGGTGATGAACACCGCCATAGCCGGCATGAAAGGAGGCGAGCCGCCATTCAGACTCGTATTCGAAAACCTGTGGTGGCCGGGACTCAGGATGCTGGACAACTCGGACTTCCATCTCTTGGAGAAGAAGATCGAGTTCGAGAACTGGGGCATATGCCTGGACACAGGCCACCTGATGAACACGCTGCCCGGCATATACTCGGAACAGGACGGGATCAATGCAGTGCTGAGAATCATCGATGGCTACAGCCAGGACACCAAAGACGCAATCTCTGCCATGCACTTCCACTACAGCGCATCCTCCGAATATAGGACGACATTCGAAGAAAAGCGCTACGAAGGCGGTCCGATAGGAGATTTCATCAGCGGATGCTACAAGCACATAACCACTCTGGACCAGCATCTGCCCTATACAGACCCCCGCTGCAGAGAGATTGTTGAGGCTATTAAACCTGAGAACCTCATCCATGAGCTCCCGGGGCACGGCCACGACCCATTGCTGGACTACAGACAACAGCGTGCGCTTTTAGACTGAACTACGATATCCAGTCCGCATTCCTTTTATATAACATGCTTAATTGGGAACTCAGAGGAATTCGAATGGCACGTTTCAAAGAGGCTGAGCACAGGCTCCTTGACAAGACTGTATGCATGAACTGCTACGCCACCAACCCTGTTAAGGCGATTAAATGCAGGAAATGCGGATACAGCAACCTCAGGCCCAAAGCCAAAGAGAGCAGGAAACAGTGATTACTGTTTCATATTGATTTTTACGGCCACATGGCCGGATATCCATCGTTTCAGCCTTGGCTATCGAGATATCCTCGCCTGCTACCTATCGTGAATCTGATATACCCCGAATCCGTACCCATGACGGAGCTGTGAGGATGAAAGTCCTAGTCGTCGACGACAATGTTGCAATACAGGAGATCCTGAAGGATATCCTCATCGAGAACGGTCATATCGTCAAGATCGCCGGATCCATAGGCGATGCCGTCAAAGAGATTCTAGAATTCAAGCCTGACGCCATATTGCTGGATGCCTTGGTGAACGATGAGGACGGCCTTCAGATACTAACCCGCGCGCATGAGATAGACAGCAACCTCGACATAAGCGCCGTACTGGTCAAAGGAGTGAATGACGAGGTCCCTCAGGACAATGCCCACATCAAGGCAACCGTAAACAAACCGTTCAAGTCATCTGACATCACAGCGGCCCTCAACCAGCTGATGGCCAAGAAGGAAGAGGAGAGACTGGAAAAGGAAGGCAACAAAAAGAGCCTCTTCGGAGGACTGTTCGGTAAGAAAAAGAAGGTCAAAGAAGAGCATATCGCGGTAGACGATGCCGCTATCGTAGCGGAATATATCGCAGGCGACAGCCCCCTGTTCGGCAGATCGTATGTATTCTTCGAGAAAGAGCCGAAGAAGATCTATGAGTTCATTCAGATTTTCAACTCCAAAGACTACTCATTCATGATAATCTCGTCCGAGAACGCCAAAGCTTTAAAGCAGACATCGGGTATCGAAACAGCTGAGATCATCACTCTGTCCGGAAGCGGAAGAGGTAAAACCAACGACATCAAAGCAATGGGGACACTCATGGTGACCATCAAGGAATTCGTAAACCAGCACGACAACCCCATTGTACTGATAGATAATTTCACAGACATTATAGACAGCAACGGGCTGAACAACAGCCTACTGTTCATACACCAGCTAATCAAGAACAGAGATTCGGATAGGCCGGTGTCTTTCCTGGTATCGGTGGATCAATCGATACTCACAATGAAGGATCGCAACATTTTGCTCGGGGATATGTCCGAGTACAGCAATTGAGGAGATAATATGCAGATTGAGAAAGTTTGGGCAAGAGAGGTTCTGGATTCCAGGGGAAACCCCACGGTAGAAGCCGAGGTTACCGTCGGCGGACACAGAATCAGTGCAATCGCACCTTCAGGCGCATCCACCGGTTCGTGGGAAGCTCATGAGCTCCGCGACGGAGGCAGCAGATACGGAGGCAAAGGAGTATTGAAAGCGGTCGAGAACGTCCGGGGACCCATCGCCAAGAGAATAACAGGGATGAACCCTACCGACCAGGAGGGCATCGACAGAGCAATGATTGAACTGGACGGAACCGAGAACAAGACCAAGCTCGGAGGAAACGCCACAGTCGCAGTATCCCTGGCTGTCGCAAGGGCAGGTGCTATGTGCAACAACATCCCTGTCTACGAGCACATCGGAAAGGATCATGTGACGCTTCCTGTACCCATGCTCAACATCATCAACGGAGGAAAGCACGCAGGAGGGAATCTGAAAATCCAGGAATGCATGATTATCCCGGCAGGCGCCAAATCTTTCTCCGACTGCCTGCAGATGTCATCCGAAGTGTACATGCACCTGAAATCCATCCTCAAAAAGAAGTATGGTGCTGAGGCAATTAACATCGGTGACGAGGGAGGATTCGCTCCCCCGCTCGATACCGTCGATGAGGCCCTTTCCACGATAGTCTCCGCAGTATCCGACGCGGGATACTCGCCCGGAAAGGACGTGTTCCTCGCCATCGATGCCGCATCATCGGAATTCTATTCCGACGGTGTCTACGATGTCGACGGCATGAAGCTCTCCGCGGGAGAGCTTGCTGATCACTATGTTCAGCTCACCAAGGACCACCCGCTCATCAGTATCGAGGACCCTTTCTTCGAGGACGATTTCGAGACCACAGCAGAGCTCACCAAAAAGGTCGGCAAACACGTTCAGATTGTCGGCGATGACCTGTTCGTCACCAACTCCAAGCGTCTTGCCAGAGGAATCGATGCGGGTGCAGCGAACGCACTGCTCCTGAAGGTCAACCAGATAGGGACCATCACAGAATCCGGAGAAGCAGCACAGATGAGCTTCGATCACGGATACAACGTCGTCGTGTCCCACAGATCCGGAGAATCCGAGGATACCACCATAGCTGACCTGTCCGTTGGATGGGGATCCGGCGAGATAAAGACCGGAGCACCTGCCAGGGGAGAGAGGACCGCCAAGTACAACCGCCTTCTCAGGATCGAAGAGGACCTCGGTTCCAAAGCGGTGTTCCCCGGAATTAAGAAGTTCCACCTCTGAGGATTAACATGGAATACTCCAGGAACATCCCGCTGCTATGCGACTACTACGAGTACACGATGTGCAACGGGTACGTCGAGAAAGGTATAGAGGACAATGTGGTCTATTTCGATATATTCTTCAGGACCATACCCGACCACGGGGGATTCGCGGTGGTCGCGGGCCTGGAGCAGCTCGTGGACTACATAATCAACTTGCGCTTCACCGACAGCGACATAGAATTCCTGCATTCCAAGAACACCTTCGGAGAGAAGTTCCTGAACTATCTGAGGGACTTCAGATTCTCGGGCGATGTATGGGCCATCCCGGAAGGGACACCCGTATTCCCCGGCGAACCTCTCGTGACCATCAGGGCTCCTGTAGCAGAGGCTCAGATCCTCGAAACCTTTTCACTGCTGACACTCAATCATCAGACCCTTATCGCCACCAAGGCGAGCCGTATAGTGAGAGCTGCCATGGGCAGGACGGTCATGGAGTTCGGCTCCAGAAGGGCCCAAGGAACGGATGCGGCGATATTGGGCGCGAGAGCGGCATATATCGCAGGATGCGGAGGAACCGCCTGTACCGTCAGCGACAAATGGTACGGTGTACCGGCGAGCGGTACGATGGCCCACTCATGGGTCATGATGTTCGATTCCGAATACGAGGCATTCAAGGCCTACTGCGAAACATATCCCAACAATGCCTCGCTGCTGGTGGATACCTACGATACGCTCAACAGCGGTATCCCGAACGCCATCAGAGCATTTAAGGAGGTCCTCCTGCCCAGAGGTATCACCAAATGCGCCATACGCCTCGATTCGGGAGATCTATCCTTCCTCACCAAGAAAGCAAGGCAGATGCTGGACGAAGCTGGACTGAAAGATTGTAAGATCGTCGTCTCCAACGCGCTTGACGAGTGGCTGATCAGAGATTTACTGGACCAGGGAGCGGTCATCGACGCTTTCGGTGTGGGGGACAATCTTATCACTTCCCACAGCGACCCCGTGTTCAACGGGGTATTCAAGCTAGCTGCCATCGAAAAGGATGGGGAGATCATCCCAAAGATCAAGATATCCGAGAACGTGGAGAAGATCACCACGCCGGGATTCAAGAAGATTTACAGGATATACGACCGTAACGGTAAGGCCGTTGCCGACCAAATCTGCGTATATGATGAGACCATCGATGAATCCGAGCCCTTGGAGCTATTCGACCCTCAAGCCACATGGAAGAGGAAAACGCTCAAAGGATTCAAGGCCAAAGAGCTCATGGTGAAGGTCATAGAGAACGGAGCACTCATCTATGACATGCCATCATTGGATGAGATCCGCAAGCACTGTGCCGAGGAGATGGACACACTTTGGGATGAAGTGAAGCGTTTCTCAAACCCTCACCACTATTATGTAGATCTCTCAAAGAAATTATGGGATGTCCGCAACGAACTCCTCAATCAGACCAGGCGCTAAGAAAAACGTGGCGGAAATTCGAATTTCGTTGACTGGAAAGCAGTTTTTTATAGTACTGTTTTCCATTAAATTCCGATTTTTCTAATATAAAAATTTAATCATGTAATCTGTGTTCAATCCGTTCAATGTTTTTGACCAAAAAATGACAGTTCTAAGATAGTTAGTGTAGGGTTTATATTGAACATCGCTGATGACCATCACGCAGGAATAGAAGGAATCCCGCTTGTGGATTCCGGCTAATCGCTGCAGGTCGGGGGACTGAAATATGATCGAAAATAACGTTACAGATAGCGTAAGCTATGTGCCACGTACAAGTTTCAGCAGAACGCTGGACAACCTCTCGCTGGTAGGAGAGATGTGCGTCTACTGCAAGTGTGGCCGTATCGTTAAACTCGATCGTTCTGAGATGCAGCTCAAACTTGCACTGGGGAAAGAGCTTCAATGCTCCTCATGCCGCAACGCCAGGATATCTGATGAGATCGAATATCTCAACAACCTCTACAATGGCCTTGTGGATGAAGAAAACTTGTAATTCTAAGAAAGTTAGAGAGTAACACGAATTTTGATAAAGTGTTACTGTATTTGTTACTATTCAGAACCCCCGAGTAAACCATTTCTTTCTTTGATCCATTATTTTCAAGACACGGTGCAGACAGCCTAGGTTTTGTCCATTCTCTTCGTATAATATCGAAGCCGCTCGGACGAAGTTCTTTATATCCGTTAT
>SUSW01000025.1 GCA_015063235.1 Thermoplasmata archaeon
CATGAACTCGGGGAACCAGTTGATCTCCTCTGCCCTCTTGTGGACGGCCTCTTTGAAATCGGTCGTCTTCAGGAACCACTGGGGGACCTGCAGGAACTCTATCGGAGTGTGGCATCTCCAGCAGATGGAGACCTGCTGGGGGTTGTCCTCCTGCTTGACCATTATTCCCTGATCCTTCAGATCCTGAATGGCCGCTTCCCTTGCCTCGAGGACGGGCATTCCCGCGTACTTCCCTGCGAGCTCCGTCATCCTTCCCTGCTCATCGATTCCCTTCTCCATCTCGAAATGGTACTTCATGGTCCACTCCAGATCGTCCTTGTCTCCGATGGTACAGATCATGACGTTTCCGGTTCCGTAGTCCATCTTAACCTTGGGGTCGGAGATGATCTTGACCTTCCTTCCGAAGAGGGGCGTCACAAGCTCCTTCCCGACGAGCTTGGACTTCTCCTTGTCGTCGGGGTGGACGGCCACTGCTTTACACGTGCAGAGTAGCTCGGGCCTTGTGGTGGCAATGAGCATGTACTCGTCCTTGTTGTCCGCGAAATAGAACTTGATGAAATTCAGCTTGTTTACGTTATCCTTGTACTCGACCTCAGCGTCCGCCAGGGCGGTCATACAGCCGGGGCACCAGTTGACAGGGAAGTTAGCTTTGTAGACCAGTCCCCTCTTGAACAGGTTGACGAAGGACAGCTGTGTGATCCTCCTGTAGTAGGGGGCATCGGTCTGATAGTAGATACTGGGATCCATGGACTCTCCGAGCATCTCGTAATCGTGCGTCATCTGCTCGATGAAGCCGTTGGCGAACTCCTCGCACAGCCTCCTGTACTCCTGCCTGGGAGTGTCGAGCTTCGTGATATGATGCTTCTTCTCCACCTTCACCTCGATAGGCGTTCCGTTGACATCGAAGCACAGCGGGAAGAACACGTTGAATCCGTTCATCCTCTTGTAACGGGCTGCGAAATCGATCATGGAATATCCGGTTGCATGTCCTAAATGGAGCGGACCGGATGTGTATCTGGGCGGACAGTCGATGCTGAATACCGGCTTCTCGGATTTGGGGTCGAAGCGATAGTGCGCATCGTTCTTCCACAATTCCTGCCAGCGTTTCTCGATAGAAGCTGAATCGTATGCCATGGCTAACAATCCGCGTAATCCCTGTTCTTATATAAGCGTACGCGCGCGTATCCGCACACAAGTAGCCGTAGAAACCTCCTTGCGATACAGGCATCAAAATCGATTAGGTCCGAAAAGTGTATCCTAATGTCAATCTTTCAGTCCGAAAAGTGTAATCATTTACACATTATTCGGTCAGAAAAGTGTATACTAATGTCAATCTTTCGGTTCGAAAAGTGTAATATACCTCTAAGCCAT
Organism: Thermoplasmata archaeon; assembly: GCA_015063235.1. Lineage (GTDB taxonomy): Archaea > Thermoplasmatota > Thermoplasmata > Methanomassiliicoccales > Methanomethylophilaceae > Methanoprimaticola. Next base: position 1,372 of record SUSW01000025.1, read on the forward strand.
ATTATAATCGATGTTCAGAAGGAAGGTTCTCAAGGAGATGCTGGACTGGAAATCCTCAAGGCAATCGAAGGGCAAGGCCCTCCTCATCAAGGGATTGCGCCAGGTAGGTAAGACCTTCACAGCACTGCAGTATGCTAACACCCTCTATGAGAATGTAGTATACATGAACTTCAAGGACAATCCAAGTCTGAAGATCATCTTCGACGGAGATCTGAACGTCGACAGGATGGTCATGGATATCTCCGCTTCCATGCCCGGCACAAGATTCATTCCGGGAAAGACGATCATCATCCTCGACGAAGTACAGGAATGCGAGAACGCTAGAGCGAGCGTGAAGCCGTTCATGCTAGACGGGAGATTCGACGTCATCAGCACGGGATCGCTTCTGGGAATCAAGGGATACAATAAGAAGCATGGGAAGAACGTCCCTGTCGGCTTCGAGCATATCATCTACATGAAACCGATGGACTTCGAAGAATTCCTTTGGGCCAAGGGCATGGATGACGATGTGGTTGGCCAGGTGAAAAGATCCTTCGACGAAAGAATCCCGGTATCCGCACCGACCCATACCGCGATGATGAGGAATTTCAAGGAGTACATCTGCGTGGGCGGCATGCCCCGCGTCGTACAGACGTTCATCTCCACGAAGGATATGAACGCAGTCAGGGCCGAGCAGACCGACATCCTCGAACAGTACAGGGATGATTTCGGAAAGCATCTCGACGAGAACGAGAATGAATATACCGACCCCGTCCTCCTTGGAAGGATCAATAGGGTCTTCGATTCCATACCCTCGCAGCTCAGCAAGGAGAACAAGAAATTCCAATACTCCGCCGTCGAGAAGAAAGGCAGATCGGAACAGTATCAGTCTGCCATCCAATGGCTCGTTGATTACGGGCTGGTGGCCCAATGCTTCAACCTCTCGCTGCTCCAGCTCCCCCTGGAAGGGAACAAGGAGGAGAACGTCTTCAAGCTCTACTTCCAGGATAGCGGCCTCTTCGTATCGATGCTCGAGCCGGGGTCCGCTGGCGACATCCTCACGGGAGATATGGGGATATACAAGGGCGCAGTCTACGAGAACATAGTCGCGGATGCGTTCTCCAAGATGGGAAGGAAGCTGTACTACTACAGGCGCGAAAGCGGGACCGAGATAGATTTCATAATACGGTTCGAGGGGAAGCCCGCTCTGGTCGAGGTCAAAGCCAAAAGCGGCAAAACGAAATCGGCTGACTACATTCTGTCCAATCCGGATACGTACGGGGTCGACCTCTGCATAAAGTTGGGAGATTACAACGTCGGATTCGGCGATAGGAAGCTAACCCTGCCATATTACATGGCGTTCCTTCTGACAGAAGAACACTCATGAACGGCCGGAGGCCCACTGTTTCCTTGACAGGGAAAGCACGACGGTGACCACCTCTCCCAGGTACGGATTCTCGAAAACGCCTCTGTGATCCACTGTGAAACCGCATCTCTTCAGAAGGTTCAGGGACGCAAGATTGTCCTCGAAGCACTGCCCCCACACCTTGGTGATGCCTGTAGAGAACCCATGCGCCAGAACGGCCTCCATGGCCTCGGTGGCATAGCCCTGGTTCCAGTACCTGCGGCCCACCCAATAGCCTATCTCGGCATCCTTGGGACCTTTCCTCATGATCTTCGGTTCCCTGTTCAGCCCTATGCAGCCTATGGGTGTGTTGGACATCCTCGATACCATGGCAAAGACACCGGGGTCGGCGAACACCGTATTGATGATCTCCCTGCTCTCCTCGACGGATCCGTGGGGCTTCCATCCTGCCAGATTCCCTATCTCCGGATCGCTTGCTAAGCTGTAGAGGACAGGTGCGTCCTCCGGCCTCCAATGCCTCAGCACGAGGCGCGGTGTGCTCAGCTCGATAGGTTCCGGCATACGTTCGGAATGAGCATCATCTATGATATCCTTTCTCCGCCTTCTTGGCGTAGAGCTCGTCCCATATCGAGACCGTGAGATCCTTGAGGAACACGTCCGAGGACAGATCCTCGACGAGGATCGTCTCTTTGGCACCTTCGTACGGAAGCTCCAGTGGAGCGTCCGGCAGGAGCTTCCCAGCAGCCTTCGCTAGCTTCACCAGGAACCTGTCATCGTATATCCCGCCAACCACCTTCCCGTTGTAGTATATGATGTACTCGCCCATCATCTGCCTGTATGTGATACCTTCCCCGGGAAGGACGGCAAGCACCTCATCCAGACGCTCCTTGGACGACGGCATAATATCTTCAAAATGATGCCCCCGTAAAGGGGGCTGAATGGTTTAGAGTGTCTTCACTTCCTTCTGTTGCGGAACGAGACCTTAGATTCCTTCATGTCGATGACCGCGGCTTCGAGCTTCTTGATCAGGTCCGACATGGTCTTGGTGAGATCGTATCCCACTTCCTTCATCATGATTCCGGTTCCGTTGATGTACAACCTTCCGGTGATGCTGTACTTGGGGTTTCCTCCTACCTCGTTGTACCTCGATACGTGGATGGTGAGGGATTCCGGCTTGTAGATCTTGGAGACCTTCGAAATCATGTTCTCGATATCCGCGTAGATGGCATCGGTGTATTCCTTCTCATCATCCTCGAGACCGCTGATCTGCACGAAGAGCATGTCCCTCTCCCTGCAGGCTGAGATCAACTCAAGGACGTCGTACTCTGTGATCACTCCGACCAGTGCCTTGCTCTCCAGCACGGGCAGGGTCGAGAAGCCGTTGTCGACCATTATGGCCACGGCCTCTGCCACATCCGCATCCCACTCGATGGTCTTGGCGGAAGTGGTGGCTATCGATTCCACTGTGATCTGGGACCTCGAGCTCTTCTCCAGGTCTCCGATGGTCTTGTTGTCCTTTCTCCAGTTGTTTTCTATGATCTCCTTCATTCCCACGACTCCGATGACACGGTCGGTATCATCGATGACGGGTAGCGTCCTTATGTTCTCGCTGATCATGGTCTCGAGAGCATCGTCCATCAGGTCGTGGACCTTGACCGCCTCAACGGGGTTGGTCATGATCTCCCAGACCTTGATCTCCTTAAGTGCCTTGACGTCGTTGACAACATCTATGATCTTGTTCCTCCTTACGACGCCGATCACTTTCTTGCCGTTGAGCACGGGTATTTCCCTGCAGTTGTTGCTGATGAACATCTCTGCGAGCTCGGTGATCTGCTTATCCAGTGTTGCGGTCTGGAAATTGCGGATCAGGTTCTTGACCTTCGCATCCAAAGTGACGCTCTTTTTCCTGAGGATCGAGTAGTAGGAGACGACTCCCACGAATGTTCCTTCATCAATCACAGGCAGGTCCTGATATTTGGTGTCCTTCATCACCGACAGCGCGTTCGCGATGGTCGATTCAGATGTGATCGAGGGGAACTCTGTGGACATAATCTTCTCGACGGAAATGCCGTCGATCTGCGATCTCAACATAGAAAGCTTCTTCAGATCTTCTAGGTCCTTTACACCCATTGTTTACACCTCGTATTATGAATTCTATTGAGGATAATTAATAACTATCCCATAATATCCAGCGTTAATGCGAACATGTCATGAAAAACATTGACTGGATTACGAAAACAGTAAAGGAAACTGGCCGAGATCCGAAGACCCCGGCAAAGTGTTTTATATCAAAGGTCTGCCAAGGACTTTCCGTCGCGTAATGGGCCATCTCGCCCTTCTCGTGCTCTACAAACCTGAGTCTCTTCTCATAGACTCCCAACGACATCGATCACCTTCTAACCGTTGAGAACTGGTACCTCCCTACAGTTGTTGCTAATCAGCATCTAAGCGAGCTTCATAATCTGCATCAATTTTATTTAGGTATAAATCTACAAATATACCTAAATTATTAGAATAATCTTAAATTAATTTAGGTATAAATCAATAAATATTACCTAAATAATCTATTATTATGCACAGATTCGATTACTCGGAGATCCTCGGTGACATCCCTTCCGACATAGTTTCATTAATGGTCGAGATCACCCGCGTACGCGGCGAAGAAGGGATCCGTCGTTCCAATTACAAATCGGATTACAAGAGGATGGAGGACATAGCCAGATTGGCATCTGTAAAGTACTCCAACGAGATCGAAGGCATAATCGCTACCGATGAGCGTATCAAGGAAATGGTCCTACGGGGAGGCGCTCCTCAAAACAATACCGAGAGGGAGATCTCAGGATACAGGGATGTTCTGGACATGATCCACTCACATCATGATTCCATCACCATCGACCGGAATACCGTGATAGACATGCATATGCAACTCGCCACGAAAGGTTCCGATAAGCATTCCTTCAAGGACAGGGACAATGCAATCGTCAGCATAGACAATCAGGGCAGAAGGCACATCACATACGAACCCGTCCCTGCTTCAGAGACCGAGGATCACATGGAACAGCTGTTCCTGGCATACAGAGAACTCTCCACTCAGAGATATGAGCCTTTACTGTACATACCGTGCATCATCCTGGATTTCTTGGCTATCCACCCTTTTTCTGATGGTAACGGCAGGATGTCGAGACTCCTCACCGTCCTCTTCCTATACAAGGAAGGATACGATGTCTGCAGGTACGTATCGATGGATGAGCACATCGCTGTCACGAAGAACAGATACTACAGATCATTAGAAGAATCATCCTACGGATGGAGGGAGAACAGATGGACATACTTCCCGTTCATCAGATACTTCCTGCAGATGCTCCTTGAATGCTACATGGATCTGGATACGAGATTCGCCATAGTGGACGGAAAGAAACTGGACCGGAATCGGACGGTGGAAAACGTCCTGAGAGGAAGCATAGTCCCGATGTCCAAATCACAGATCAAGGCTGTTCTGAAGGATGTGAGCATCTACACCATAGAGAAATCTCTGAAGAATCTGCTTGCCGAAGGCGTTATAGAGAAAATAGGAAACACGAAAAGTGTCAAATATCGCATAAAGAAGAAGTAACTTCAGATTTTGTCACGGTTGGGATGTATAATTCAGTCATTTTTTATGGATCTTAGCAATACCAAGAGTTAAGAACTCCTATCAATCAGATCGCAATAAGCATCGATCATCAAATTATCTCTAACGATCAATTTTCATCATGACCAGGCATAATTTGGAACGATGTCTCAAATATCTGGATGTTCTCACCACCCCACATGGTCGGTGTTTCGAAGATCAGATTCCGTTCGGACAAGGAGTATCTGATGACGGGCACGCCCTGGAAAGCCGTACTTGTTTTCAGTATCCCGATAGCAGTCGGGTATCTTCTCCAGATCATGTACGGTACCGTCGATACGATCATCGTCGGCAGAAAGCTCGGCGAGGCTGCACTTTCTGCGGTGGGTAACTCAGTGACATTGACCACGGTCTTCGGATGCGTTTCATGGGGCCTTTCGGCCGGAATGAACGCAGTCCTCTCCAGATACAGCGGCGGTGAGAAGGACGAAGCGATGAGAAAATGCTTCGGAACATCCATGGCAATGAACCTCACAGCGGGTTTCATGATGACCATATTATGTTTCTTCCTCGCCGAACCCATTTACAGATTCGTAATGGGCGTACCTGACGATATAATGGATCTGACCGTCAGATACACTCAGATATTCGGTCTCGGATTCACATTCCAGTTCGGTTATAACGCCATAGGTTCCATGATGAGATCCTTCGGGGACAGTCTGACTATAATGTATGTGCTTATCTCCACCACGATACTGAATACGGTTCTCGACCTGTATTTCCTCCTAGGACTCGGAATGGATGCCGACGGTACGGCTATAGCTACCGCCATTTGCCAGGTCATCTCTTTCTTCTCGCTCTTATATCTCTACAACAGAAAATACAAAGATTACGCTATCAAGCGCGGAACTGTGAAGTTCGACTGGGAATATGTGCACGAGATCCTGGAAGCGAGTGCCCCGATGGCCATCCAGCAGGTAGCGATATTTGGAAGCGCCATCCTCTTCCAGCAGGCGGCCAATTCCTACGGTTCGGAGATGATCGCCTCATATGCAGTAGAGAGAAGGCTGGAAGCATTCTACCGTCTGCCAATCTCCGCCATAGGCGCAGGAATGGTGACATTCGTCGGACTCCATTACGGTGCAAAACAATATGATCGCATGTTCATGGGAATAAGACAACTGCTCATCATGTCAGTAGTGATCACCGTTGTAATATCAGCAATTTCGATCGAGATAGCTCCAATCCTGACAAGCATATTCGGACTGTCAGGAACATCTCAAGACTACTGCACAGAACATCTGAGCGTTATCAATCTGCTGTTCCCGTTGTTCGCGTTGTATTTCCCAATGCTCAGTGTCTTCCAGGCCGTAAAGCGGCCGAATATGTCCTTGATTGTGGTCATTTTGGAGATTGTCATCCGCCTGTTCTTCCTCTGGGCACTGATGCCTGATGAACTGTTAGGATATCACATCATATGGTGGAATGCACTCTTCGGATGGATCGTGTGCATAATCGTGACATTCCTCTATTACAAGAAAGGCCGTTGGAGGAATGATTTAGAACGCCCCCCTGAAGCTACGGCAGGATGATAAAATGATAATGGAAGTTAATTTCGGAATCGATGTTCTTTGCATCTTGATACTCCTAGTGCTTTACCTAAGTATCAGACTCGATGAGAGGGATTCTCGTAGCGTATCGTTGTTCAAGGCCACTGTAATCTGTTCGACACTTTTCATCATGATCGACCTGCTGTTCAATTATCTGATTGAGATCGATGCACCGAATTTCGCTTTGGGTACGACACACTTCGTGAATGTTCTGGCAGAATTCGGAGCATACTCTCTGCTCTGCATGTATTATTTCAGCGTCTATGACGAACTTGACAACTGGAAGAGCTGGAAGATGCGTTTCATACTCGTGATGGGCGCATTATTGATCGTGTTGACCCTGCTATCGCTGTATGATGGATCCGCATTAGATTTCAACAGCAAAGAAGTGACCGTCGCGGATGTCGTAGCCTTTATGACGGCTTTCCCGCTCATACCTATACTTCTAGATTCCATCGTGCGTGCGGCCCGTTCCGTGTTCCCTGCCGACAGAACTGAATGCCTTATGTTCTCATTCTTCGTTCTATTCCCGATTACAGCCGGTTTCATCCTGTCGGAAGTAGTCAAGGATTTCACCATTGAATGTATAGGCATAACATTCTGCCTGACATTCCTCAGTGTGTATAGAACCAACCGCAGCATAGTGACCGACCCATACAGTGGGTTCAAACGGAGATTCCTGATGATGCCCTACATCGAGAATTCTTTCAAGAAAAGAAGCGACGGTCCGGGAACGGTTGTCGCCGTCACTGATGCGGACCGCTTCAAAGTCATCGTCGATACCGTAGGGCACAGTAACGCCACGAAGCCACTCGTAGAAATCGCCGAAGCGATAAAGTCAGCGATAAAGGGCCAGCGCTGCATGGTATTCAGTGCCATCGGCAGCGCGGATGAGATGTTCATCATCATGGATCGCGGAACAAGGGAGCAGATGGAAGAGATCCGGAGAAAGATTGATGAGAACCTAGAGAAGAAGAACAAGGAACTGCCCTACGAACTGCATGTGAGTACGGGTATAGCCGTCCAAACACCGGAGACTGAAAGCCCTCAGCAGCTGTTCGATGAAGCTGATGCGGATATGTATGCAAGGAAACAGGCATATTATACCGAGAAAGGTTACACGAGGAGGAAATGATAAGATGATAGAGACATATTACATGGTCGATTCTCTTTGTATCCTTTTCCTCGTTGCAATCATCATCGGCGAGATCACTACCTCTTTCAGAGACAAATCTCAGCTCAATTTCTTCATAATGTTAGGTCTGATGATTGCACTGTTCCTTACCGAGATAGTCGAAACAACACTGATTTCAGGAGACATTTCCGGAAATGAGACTGAGTTTTGGATAATCTACCTGACATACCACTCGTTACTGCTTGTAGTGGTAGCATTATGGGTACAATACTGTAACATACAGATCGGGCTTGATTACAAATACTCACAGATTTCGAAATTGCTCTATCTTATACTGCTAATGGTAATCCTGACCACACCGTTCACCGGTCTGTTTGCTAAACTAGACGGTTCTAAGTGGATCGTGAACGGAGATCTGTATTTCCCGATATTGATTCTCACCGTTATGCCGGCAATCATTGTGTCAGCATTAGCGGTAATGGCCTCCCTCCGTTCCAGAGATGCGGGTTCTAGGATGCAGTATGCTACCTTGGCCGCCGTTCTTATTCCGCTGCTCATACTATTCTTCGTGGAACTCTACTTAGTATCTATGCCGCTCCTGTCAATCGGCCTGGTGGTCTCTTCCCTGTCAGTCTACTTTGTGATGAAAAAACAGATGATTGTCATCGACAAATTGACAGGCATCATCAACAAGAACGCAATCCAAAGGATTGTTTCAAGGCTCATGGATAAGTACGATACCAAAGAGGCCAGAAACCCCAATCCAGTCTCCAAGATGATAAACGATATCACAGACCTCAACATCCCTCTGCCTAACATACCTGCCTTCACAGAGAAGAAGCATCTTTACTTAGCAATGATGGATATGAATCACTTCAAAAGCATCAACGACAACTACGGTCATGCAGAAGGAGATGTGGCGCTGAGGGATTTCGCACACATCCTGATCGATTCGTGCAAAGATACGGGATTCATCCCCGGAAGATATGCCGGCGATGAGTTCGTCCTTTTCGGAGAATGCGATGACCTTTCTGAACTGGAAGCCGTCATAGATAGGATCCACAAAGGATGCGAAGCAAAGAAAAAACCGTACGAATTCGGCACGAGTATAGGGTATGCAGAATATTCACCGGAATATAGGACGTTCAAATCATTCCTGAAAGTAGCTGACGAGATGATGTTCAAGGTCAAAGAAGCCAGTAGGGAGAAGAACTGAACTTAAAGAAAAATACCTCTGCCGGAATCTGAAGACTCCGGCAGGATAATTGTTTTCAAAGGTCTGCGAAGGACTTTCCTGCGAGCAGATCGTCGATGATCCTGGCGGCATCTGCCGACGGGATGCGCTTCTGCTCCTTGGAATCCCTGTCCCTGATGGTGACGGTGCCGTCCTGCAGGGAATCATAATCGACGGTGATGCACCACGGGGTACCGACCTCGTCCATGCGGGCGTACCTCCTTCCGATGGTTCCCGATCCGTCGTAGTAGGCCTCGACCCTGTGGGTGTGAACGCTCTCGTAGATCTTCTTCGCCATATCGTCCAGACCGTCCTTCTCCATGAGGGGGAACACTCCGACCTTGATGGGAGCGACCGCGGGCGCCATGTGCATGACGACGTAGTCCTCCTTCTCATCGTAGTCGTACGCGTGCTCGAGCACCGTGTAGAATATCCTGTCGAGTCCGTGGGAGGGTTCGATGACGTGCGGGATGACCCTCTCGCCGGCCACCTTCTCCGTCCTCTTGATGACCTGGAAGAACTCGCTGCCGAGCTCGATCTCCTCTCCGTCGACCGTGACCTTGAGCTTGCCGTCCGAGATGGCAGACAGAGGCAATGCACTGATGGCATCGGATATCGCCTTGGCCTTGCCTTTGTAGACGGGTCCTAGCGCCTTGCTGTTGGGCTGGATCTTCTCAACCTCGACCTCGCGGGGTTCATCGAACTTCTTGAAATGCGAAAGGTCCTCTCCGGAGAACTGAGCGTGCCTCGAAAGGTCCCAGCATCCCCTGTCGGCGATACCTACGATCTCTGTCCAACCGTAGGACAGCAGCGCCTCCGCATCCCAGCAGTCCGCTGCGTAGTGGGCCATCTCGTCCTTCTCGTGCTCCCTGAACCTGAGCTTCTTCTCATCGACTCCCAGGGACAGCAGGAGCTGCTTGGTGGTGTATACGAAATAAGCAAGCACGCGGTTGGCGATGACCCCCTTCTCGACCGCTTCCTTGACGGTCATGGTGGTCAGCTCGAGCGTGGTGTTCGGGATGAGGTCCAATGTCTCGTTCTCGATCTCCGGGAACCTTGCCCAATCCTTGTCGGCGGGATCCACGAACAGCTCTACCTCCATCTGGTTGAACTCCCTGAGACGGATCATACCCTGCCTGGGTGCGATCTCGTTCCTGTAGCTCCTTCCGGTCTGGATGACTCCCATTGGGAGCTTCTCCCTGTTGTAACGGTAGAGGTTGGAGAAGTTCACGAAGATACCCTGCGCGGTCTCGGGCCTCATGTATCCGACACGTGCGTTGCCGGGACCGATGTTTGTCCTGAACATAAGGTTGAACTCGTCTACGGGACCCAGGTCTCCGCCGCATGCGGGACATTTGATCTTATACTTGACGAACGCCTCCTCCAGCTGCTTAGGGGTAAGGACGTCCGGATTGTCGTAGTAATCCTTGACCATGTGGTCTGCCCTGTACGGGGCCTGGCATTTCTGACAGTACGTGATGAGGTCAGCGAAGTTATCCAGATGGCCCGATGCCTTGAAGACCTCCCTGGGGTTGACGGTATCGGAATCGATCTCTACGAATCCCTCCCTTCCCTTGTATATGGACCTCCACATCTCGACGATGTTGTTCTTCAGGGCGCATCCGAGAGGCCCGTAATCGTACATACCGGCGACTCCGCCGTACATCTCGAACGAGGGCCAGATGAATCCCCTGCGCTTGCATACCGACATCAGATCGTTGCTGCTGTTATCCGCCACAGGAATCACTTCAGAAGAGCTTTGAGAACATCGACGTCGTATATCATTCCGTCGAGGTCATCCTTGTTGCCGTGGACCGGGATCTGTCCGAAATCATTGCTGAGCATGAGCTTGGCGATCTCGGAGAGGTTTGTCTTCTTGTAGACTGTGAGCGGGTCCCTGACCATGAAATCCTTGACCTTGCGGTCGTCGTCGGCATACCTTTCCGTCGCAGCGTAGAACAGCGGGAGTACGTTCCTGTATCCTGCGAGGTTATCCTCATCGGAGATTCCCATTGCTTTGAGCGCGGCGTCGTCCTTGACCTGGTCGTTAAAGAGGTCACGGTCCGTGAAGATACCGACGAGCTTTCCGCGCGCATCGAGGACGGGCAGTGCGGTGACGTCGCTGATCCTCATGGCGGGGATCGTATATGTGAGAGGCTCATCCTCGTATGCAGTGACGCATGTGGTGCACACGACATCCTCTGCGGTGAGGTCCGTCTTCATGGATGCCACGAGCCTGAGAAGGTCCGTGGGGGTGATGATACCGACCAGCTTGCCGTTCTCCACGACGGGGAGCCTGTGGATCCTGAGTTCGCTGAATATCTTTGCCGCTTCGACGACTGTTGCATCGGGAGTGATTGTCTTGATCTCCTTCTTCATGATGAGCGAGAGCTGGTCCTCGTTGAACTTGCGGAAGATGTCCCTTCTGGAGACTATTCCCATGAGCTGCCCGTCCGATGCACGGACTACAGGCACTCCGGTGAGCTTGTTCCTCACCATCATATTGATTGCGTCGTTGCGTGTTCCGGGCACCTCTGCTACGATGGGTGCCGGTATCATGATATCTGCTACTGTCTTAACCATTCAGTTTGCCTCCGGCATTCTTACGACCAGCACGGGACAGTCTGCGGCTCTGACGACCCTCTCCGCCACGCTTCCCATAAGGAGCTTGGACATCCCTGTCCTTCCGAGCGTTCCCATGACTATTATGTCGTAATTCGATGACTCCTCGAGGATGACCTTGACGGGTGTCCCTTCCTTGACCGAGACCTCAGCCTCGATTCCCTCCTCCTTGGCGAGGTCCAGAACGTAATTGACGGCTTCAAGACCTTCTTTCTCAAGGGTCTTGTACACGTTCATCACCGCCGTGTCCATGGGCATGTTCGTGAGGACCGTCTGGTCCAGAACGTACAGCGCCGTGATCTTTCCGCCTGTGAGCTTCGCGAGCTCTACAGCCTTTTTGATGGCAGGCTTGGTGTATTCGCTTCCGTCAGTCGGTACAAGGATTCTGCTGAACATCGTCTCACTCCTCGATTTGTCCTTATGCGGAACGGAGTTCCCGGACCCTGGTTGCTTGAGGTACCAGAATCTTCCTTTTCGGGGATTATCGTCAAGACCCGTTCCTGCTTCTTGACCATCATCCTGGTCCTGTGTTTTAATAATTTGCACGACAAGGTAGAGAGCATGGCCCATGCATCTCCTGGGTCCGCTCCCTGACTGTCGAGAATGGACGACATCACGCCGCATTCCTTCACCATGTCCGGCTCGCAGAGCATGCCGTTATCGGTCCCCAGGGCGACATCGGCGCCGTTGCGGATCATTGATGCCACCGGAGCCTCCTTTCCGAAATACCGGTTCGATGTAGGGCACACCACGATCGGCACCTCAGCCTCAGCGCATTTGGCCAGATCATCATCGGTGGCCTCACACATGTGGACCACGAACGCTGGGTCCAGGGACAGGACAGTATCGATGTCCTCCCTTACCCTCTCGCTGACATGGATGGCGAGGATCTTCCGCGCATCGCGGACATCGTCAGCCACCGATTCGATGTAATCAAGGGGCATATCCAATATGCTAGGAAGCCCTATACCGTCTGCAACTTGCAGTATCTGGCTCATCTCTTCCGGATCGTACTCTTCGGATACCGGACGGCCCAGGATGACCGCATCGCCGCAGCACTCTCTCAGCACCTTGCAGCCCTCTGCACCGCCCTCTCTGAAATCGACGAAACCTGCCGACCCATAGAATGCAGATGCCTAGCAGAACGAACGGATGTTCCCCCTGAGGCCATCCCCGTCCAATTCCCTGAGGTACCTGTGCTTCAGCCCGTCGGGAGGAGCGACCAGTTCCTCCAGGGACAATCCTTCCGGAACCTTCAGACCGTAATCCCCGCAGTGGGTATGGGCATTGAGAACATCATAGACGAAGATCCCCTGGAAATCGCAGTCTGAAGACACCCCGCTGTCCATGGATACCTTGCCGTCCGACACGTACAGAGTGCATTCCTCACGGCGGCGGCCATCGATGACACAGCCTGATGCTGTGAAATTATCCGGATCGAAGGCCTTTTGCATACAACATCATGGCGTTGCAGGTAAAAGAATCATGCCCAGTAGGGCTTCTTGGCGAACTTGTAGGCCATCATCGTCGCGGTAGTGGCCTCTCCGCAGGCGGTGGTGATCTGCTTGTATTTGCCCTCGTACGAGACGACATCGCCGCATGCGAACACTCCGGGGCGGTTGGTGGACATGTCGTATCCCACCTTCACAAGGCCGTCCTTGGTCAGCTCGATGCCCCACTTCTTGAGGTCGTCCAGATCGGCAGATATTCCGATGTTGATGACAACGAGGTCGGTATTCACGGTCTGCTGTATCCCGTTGATGTCAAGAGTGACGGACTCGACCTTGTCGGTCCCGTTGATTGAGACGAGGTTGGCGTTCATGACGGTCTTGACATCGCTGCGCTCCAGTTCCTTGACGGTGGACTCGTCCGCCCTGAACTCCGCCCTGCGGTGCACGAGAGTGGTGTCTGTTACGGAAACCGCGATCATGGCCATATCGATCGCACTGTTGCCTCCTCCGAACATGGTGACCTTCTTTCCGACCAATTCTTCTTTGGCCGGCAGAATGTACGTGACGCCCTTTCCGAACAGCTCCTCCTCTCCGGGACATCCCATCTTCCTGGGTTTGAAACTTCCCATTCCGATGGCTATGATTACGGATTTGGTGTGGTACTCGGCCTTCGCGGTGACGACGATTATCTCCTCTTCACCGTTGTTGATCTCGTCGACCTTCTCCTTCTCGTGGATCTCGCATCCCATGGACTCTGCCTGGGCGTAGAGCTTATCGGACAGCTTCCTCGCCTGGATTGTCTCGAAGCCGGGATAGTTGTGGATACCCTTCTCGGGGTAAAGACTGACCAACTGTCCTCCGACGCGTCCCGAATCCAGGATCAGTGTCTCCATGCCCTTGGATCTGGCGTAGATTCCTGCCGTCAGACCAGCGGGGCCCGCTCCGATAATGACCACGTCGTAACTCATTGGCCAACTTAATGAAGCTAACCGTATAAAATTCAATAGGTAACATCTGGTAACTGACAGGCCCTCGGACTTTCCTTTTATTAACCTCTGATGACATATCGTATACGGGGAGAAAATGGAGACAAAAGAGCTGTACTCTGAGAAGCTTATGAACCTCATCCTGGACGCCATCGATGAGATCGTCATCATCCATGACATGGACCACAACATCATGTGGATGAACCATGCCGGGGAGGTAGCGTTCGGGATCAGCGTGGAGAAGGCGCTCACGATGAAATGCCATCAGCTGTTCAACAACCTCATGCCCTGCGCGGACTGCGATGTGGGTACAGTCGTGATCGGCGAACCGACCATGAAGCTGCCGAGGAAGAAGACGATACCGTCGAACGGTAACGTGGTAGAGTGCAAGACCATGCCATACTATCACAACGGGAAGATGTAGGTCGTCGTCCAGTGCCTCCGCCTGGTAAAGAAAGAGGAGTGATCCCAAATGGTATCGATGCCCGAACCCGTAATCAAGATGATCAAGCAGTCGGATTCCCACAAGGTGCTTGCCACGGTATCCCCCGACGGAAAGCCACACGCAATCGTATGCGCGAGCCTGTGGGTCAAAGGGGACGACACCATCGTCCTCGGAGAGGTCTTCATGCAGCGCACCGCCATGTACCTCCAGAAGAACCGCAACGCGGAGTTCCTCGTCTGGCTGGGAAGGAACGCTTATTCCATCAAGGCGGTCCTCACTGACAGGAAGACCGAAGGCGTGGAGTACGACAAGATGTGCACATACCTCGACAAGTTCGATTTCACCACCATAGCTGTATGGGAGTTCAAGGTTCTCGAGGTATGGGACGAGAGCGCTTCCAAGACAGGCGGCACACAAGTGATCTGAATGGAGCCTAGACAATACAAGACGCTGTCCGAGGTGCTGCTCGTCATAGGAGCCATCGTCGCAGCCGTAGGCGTGGCGATGCTCTGCGTGATGGATGACAACACCCCCGGCGCACTGGTACTCATCGTAGGATGCGCGTTGGCCCTCGTCTCCCTGCCGACGTTCATGATACTGTCGATGCTGACATCGATGAACGTCATCAAAAAGTGAGAATAATGAGTTTTCCGGGGCTGACAGCCCCGTTTTTCTTTTGATCAGAATTTGGATCTGTCCCTCTCCACAGGTCTGTGCTTCTGGAAGCAGTCCCTGCAGTAGACGGGCCTTCCCTCGGTTGGTTTGAAGGGCACATCGCACTCCTTGCCGCAATCCGAGCAGGTTGCCTTGAAGAACTCCTTGGGTCTGTCCCTGTCCCCTCTGTATCCGCCGTATGCCATATAGATCACTCCGGGCCCTCCGCTCATAAAGCGTGCCGGGCCGATAGGCCGTAATGGACAAGCAAGTATTTCAAATCAGTATAGAAATTATGACCGAATTCAGCCGTGTTAAGGGTTTGGTAGGACGGTCGAGCCGCCCCAGTTGGAGTTTCAGATGTCTCTCGTGTTGAGAGCCTTCTTGAGGACTGCGACCTCTTCGTCGGAGAGCGTTATCCCCTTTCCCATCTTGCTTCCGTCAGGGGACCATTCCCTTATATCGTACTTGGGCTCCCTGTCGTTCCAACTTATCAGCTTAAGCTCTTTGGTCCAACCCTTGGAGGATTCGGACAGCACGGCGATCGTTTCAATAACTTCGTAGCGGAAATCAACCATGAAATCAACAATGGTCGTTATTACTATTATATTATAAAAAGAAAAAGGAACGCGCGCGTTAGTAGGAAACTGTGTTCACCAACCCCTTCCGAAGGCTACCCAGACAGCCATATAGACGTTGGCCCATTTAGGGCGGCGCAAAATGGCATAGGCCCCGCGGGGCACGGAATAGCCGTTCCTGAACGGTTTCATGGCATCCGCCATCTCCTCCTCCGTGAATCCCCTGTACGTCTCGAGGGCCTTCAGGAAATGCGGGTCGAACATGATGTTCTTCTGTAGCCACCTCTCATAGGGACGGAGATCATCGTTCGCTATGCATTCCGCCGCTCTGCGCCCGGACTGAAGTGCGACGCCTATCCCTCCGTAACAAAGAGGATTGGGGAGAAGGGCGGCATCACCGATGATGCAGCATCTGCCGTTGGTGACCGGACCCTCCCTTCCTGCCGCGATGAACCTTATACCCTTCTCGACCACGGGGGACACATCGTCCATACCGTTCTCGTATCCTATAGAACGGCGCCCGTCCTTCGAAGGGAAGTCCCACCTGTATGCACCGGGGTATTTGGAGGAAATTTCGAAACGCAGCACATCCGTGTCCGAATCGCCTTCGACGATGTTGTTCACCGCTGCGAACCTCACCTGGGGGCCGTATCCGAAGAAGGCCTTCCTTACGACCGAGAACACGCCGTCAGCGCCCACGAGATGCCTGCAATGGTATTCTTCCCTGCCGGACACGGCTCTGAAGCCCTCTGGCGTCCTGTATACGGCGATTATCGAATCCCGGACAACCACGGCATCGGTTCCCTTCCTGAGATCCTCCAGGAGCCTCTCGCGGTCGATTATATGGCCTTTCACCGGTATATCGATGTCCACACCTCCGTTCGAGATCCTGATGCCTCTGACATCCCTTACGATGCAATCCCTGGGAGCTCCCGATTCCCTGAGAGCGCGTTCGCTGATGGCCTCCCCGCAAGTGCGGTGATAATGCCCGTATGCATCGCCGGACATCCTCTCCACAACGACCACATCCCTCACACCGGCCTTGGTAAGGTGATAGGCGGCCGACATTCCTGCCAATCCGCCTCCGATGATCAGGACGCTGCATTCTCTCATGTTCCGCGTAACGGCGAACAGTTATTAATCGTCCTCGACAGTCTATTTTTATGAATTATAAGCAGGAGATCATTGATGCCCTGAACTGCGAGAACAAGGGCGATGCCCCGCCGGCGTTATTCACGCAGAGCGGTACCGTCTCCCAGATGGAAGCATGCGGATGCTTCTGGCCCGAGGCCAATTTCGAAATAGATAAGATGGTCGAGCTGGCTCTCCAACCTTCCAAGCTCTTCGGATTCGCCACCGCGAGGATACCTTATGACCTTACCTCCCAGGCAGAGAGGCTCGGATGCAACGTTCAGCCGGGTACTAAGAACTCCCAGCCTGCTGTGGTCTCATCGCCGTGGAGCACGGGCGAATTTATGGATCCGCCCGAATTCATGTCCCCTGAAGAATTCATCACAGGAGGACGCGTGGCGATGCATCTTGAAGCGGCGGAGAGGATCTCCAAAGAGCATCCAGATCTCTTCCTCACAACCTCGATGATCGGCCCGCAGAGCGTGGCCGCCTACCTGGTCGGCATGGAGAACTACCTGATGGGTCAGTTCATGGAGCCCGATACTATGCTGAAATGGGTCGAGGCCGTGGCACCGCACCAGTATGCCTATGCGCACGAGCTCTCCGTCAGATCCGACAACGTCATGGACATAGTGGAAGGCGCTGAGGAGTTCATGCCCGTAGAATACCTGGACACCTTCGTGGTACCTTTCGAGAAGAAGCTGTTCAAGTATATCGATGAATCATTCTCGATGGTCCACACATGCGGAGAGACGGCCAATTCCATGAGAGTGCTGGCGGGCTTCGGCGAAACGGCACTGTCCGTGGAAAGCAGAGGCGATCCGCAGAGCGTTATGGATGCCGTCGGCGACAGGGTCGTCCTGGCAGGAGGAGTGGATCCAATCGCGACACTGCTTCAGGGAACCCCGGAATCCATCGTGGCATCCGCAAAGCAGGCCAACGAGGCAGGATATCAGGTCATAATGCCCGAGTGCGGTGTTCCGCCGGCCACAAGCGATAATAACCTGAAGGCGCTGGCCTGCTACAGGAGGCTGTAAGCATGGATGAGATGGAAGCAGTATACAGCAGGCATTCCGTCAGACTTTACAAGGCCGATCCCCTGAGCGACGACATCGTATCGAAGCTCCAGGCGGAGATAGATGCGATAAATCAGGAGAGCGGACTCTGCATCCGCCTCTTCACCAACGAGCCCAAGGCATTCAACGGCATTCTGATGAAGACCGTGGTGAAATTCAAGAACGCTGTGAACTACTTCTCCATCGCAGGACCGGACACGCCGGATCTCGAGGAGAAAGCGGGGTACTACGGCGAGCGCCTGGTTCTCTACGTGCAGACCCTGGGACTCAACACCTGCTGGGCTATGATGGCCAAGAAAAAGGAATCCTCCAAGGACCTAGAGAACGGCATGAGAACCGTAATCAGCATCTCCGTCGGATACGGCGAGAATCAGGGAGTGCCCCACAAGAGCAAACCCATCGATGCCTTCGGCGATATGAAGGATGCTCCCAAATGGTTCATCAACGGTGTGAAATTCGCCATGCTGGCACCTACAGGCGTCAACAAGCAGGGATTCAGATTCGAGAGGGACGGCGACAAGGTGAAGTTAATCACCGGAAGCGGCGCCCTGTCGAGGATCGACGGCGGAATCGCCAAGTACCATTTCGAGCTCGGCGCAGGGAAGGAGAACTTCACCTGGGTCCAGTGAAACAACTTACGGTCCTCGTACCGTTATTTTTCTACCTAATTCAAAAGCGTCTCCGCCACAGAATCACAGAAATGAAGAATGGCGAACAGGAAGGGATTCGAACCCTTGGCTTGCAGCTTAGGAGGCTGCCGCCATATCCAAGCTAGGCCACCTGTCCGTTGGATGCCACTATATGAGAACGACATAAAAGCATTTTGGTCTCTCAGATTCTGAACCTTTCCAGTGTTGGGATGGGCCCCTCGGTCTCCCGAGGGGAAAATGTGGGATGCCGCCCGGCTGATCGTACCGGGCTAAGTCGTTTGGGGACACACTCTTTTCGTGCAATTCTCATATCTCACGGACCATAATTATACTTTAATTTGTAATTAATGTCATAAATGTAAGTAACGTATGAATGTAATTATATACTTCGAATGATATCTGGAAGGTGGGGATGCGCTCTGCAGTCTGGTCGTAAAAAGAGGATAATGATCGCCTGCGTGACTTTCGAAACCACGAAGGTCACCGAGCCGGTCAAGTTCTATGAAGCGAATCGCGTGCATATCATCCATTATGTACGCGACCCAGACACACAGGGCAACAGTATATACCAGATGTTCTACGACCGTGTCAAGGAGATCATCGAGACGGAATCGAACAACAAGGTAGAGGTGATTGAACACAACGAAAGGGTCACTGATTTCTCCATCATGCTCAAGACGGTGCTCGAGATCATTCAGAAAGAGCGCAATCAGGCAGATTGGTTGGGGGAGAATGTGGATATCTACGTCAACATCTCGTCCGGAGGGTCCGAATACGCCGCGGCAGCCGCCATAGCTGCCATGATGATGCCGGGAACGGTTCCTTTCTCTGTCGGAACCAAGGAATATACTGTCGACGACAACGCCATAAAGGAAACTTATTTTGTAGACGGTAAGCCCGTTGGTCTCACCAAGACGACCTACGATCCGAGAAGCCTTCCAAGCTATTCCATCCACATTCCGGAAGAGCATCTCGTCCGCGGCCTCAGGATCCTGCACCAACGGCGCACCGCCCACCTCTCTACCACCTCCAGCGCGATGATAGCGGAGTTCAAGAAGGCGGGCATATGGTACAGGGACACCGATTCCCTTGCCTACGACAGGTCCAAGATCCACTCCACCGAAGCCGTGTACTACCAGAGGGATTTCATCAACAAGTGGGTCCAGTACGGGTGGGCGCGCAAGGACGAGTTCCTCAAGAAGTACGTCCTCACGGACCAGGGTCTGATCGTCATCAACACATTCTACCTGAACTGAATCCCGCTGTTCCGGATCTCTGTTTCTCCTGAGACCCTTTGTGCTCTCTGTTTTTTTGCTATCTTCCCGTCGGTCATTAATTACAAAAATAACATTCTTACAATTATTACAATTTAGAGTTATTATATGTTCAGAGACATGTAGTAATTGCAGCCCCCAAGACTGCAGGTGAAAAGAAATGAGCTACAAGCAGACCCTTCTGTCCCCTCTTCCCCCCAGCAGGGTGAGGGAGCAGAACTACATGAAGTACGACAAGTACGGATGCCGCATTGACCGCGACAAATACAGCGAAATGAACACCATCGTGGCGTTCTTCGACTGAGAGATGGATGGATCAAACTTGTTAGAATTATACCCGAATGGGTGTTAAGGAGTTTTGGGGGAGTTGGGGGTAAAACCCCAACATCACTCCTTCTTTGCGACTTCCCAGACCTGGACGAAATCGATGCGGTCGACTCCGAACGCTGCTCTCAGGTCAGAGACGATCTTGTACTTTGCGATGGGCCAGTCCTGGTTGAACTTGCAGATCTCGGCCTCGGTGATGACGACCTTGTCAGCCTCGATGGCTGCGTCGAATCCCTCAGATGTTCCGAGGTTGAGCTCGATGATTGCCAATGCCTTTGCCTTGTCCTCGGTGATCTCCTCGGTGACGGTGAAGATGTACTTGAGGTCGTGGCCGGCGAGCTGGTTGTTGAAGTCGACCTTTACACGGCCTGCTGCAACGGACATGATGACTCCGGTCCTCTTTCCGAGTGTGACGGTCATTCCGGGGTAGGGGTTGATCTCCTGCTTGTAGAATTCCTTGATGGGGTGGAGCTCGATGAGCTTGGGGTTCCTTGCTCCGGCTGCCTTCTCGCAGGGGATTGTGACTGTTGTCTCCTTTCCGATCTCGGCGGACTCGATGGCTGCCTCGAGGTCGGGGAAGAGTGTCTTGTTTCCGCAGAGGTAGACCATAGGTTCGTACTTGACCTTCTCGTTGAAGATTCCTGCTTCCTTTGCAGCTTCTGCATCTGTTGTGTCGTAGAGTCTCTCGTCAGCGTCGGCGAGGTAAGCCTTGTATGAAAGGCGGATGAGCTTCTTTGCGTCTGCCATGATAATTCACCTTAAACGGTAATCAACTATGTGCGCCGATAGCATCACTTATTAAAAAGATATCGTAAAATGAACGCGCGCAAATAAGGCCAAGCAGCGGATTTCAAGATACTGCAAAGAAAAAGCATAGCCTGAACATAGTCAGTGCTAGTCAAAGATCGATGGGATAAAGTGATGGAGCCGACTCTGAGATTCGAACTCAGGACCTGCTGATTACAAGTCAGCCGCACTACCGGGCTATGCAAAGTCGGCCTCTGCAAGCCAAGGTATATTCCTCTCATTTATATTCGTTTGCCTGACTCGCCCAGCGCATACGACCTCTGCATTGATATCCCTGGAACACATGGCACTGGACATAAGAGGTGCTACCGACATGGGAAGCTGCAGCGGAGGATCTTGCTCATCATGCTCATCCTGTTCCACAGGGGATGGGAAGGACAACAATGAACTGCCACCAGGAATGCTGGACAGATACGATCTTGACCAGTCCACCGCCAACGGAGTGTTGGTATGGATGGAGATACTGAGATGTCCGGACGGTCCCAGGGTAGCGGAAGCCAGCCTGCAGGTCCTGGCCAGGATGTGCCGCATAACAGAAGGAAGGAAGTACGCCGTGATCTTCGGCGGACCAGATCTGAAACCTCTCTACAAGCGGATATTCGGATGCGGGGTCGGAACGATCTACCATGTGAGGGACAGCTGTTCCGAGTGCTACGACTCCAACGTTTATTCAATCACGCTTTGCGACATAATCGACAGAACATGTCCCGCGGCCGTGGCATTCGCATCCACGGACAGAGGGGAGCAGCTGGCCGAGAAGGTGTCCGCGATGCTGTCTACAGAACTGTATTCCAGATGCACCGGAGTGGATATGGACGGCATCTCTCTGAAGACAGAGCCAGCATCCATGAATCAGTTCCTAGTCACCAAGAATAAGAGGTTCCCGCAGGTATGCACCGTCGTAAAGGATTCCTATCCCGATCCAGAAGATAAAGAGGGTCAGGGCACCGCCATCTACTGGCAGACCTGGAAGGGATGAACGGGGCGCTGGACCCCTGGGTTTTATCAGAATTTGCTTCCGAGCTCCCTTGCCTGAGCAAGGAGATCCTGGTTCTGTTCGGCGTTGTGAGGGGGGTTTCCATCGTTGTACGCTACGGTTCCCACAGGTTCGAACTTGAAGAAGTTGACCATGCGCCCTACGATCTGAGCAGCGGTTTCGTCAGCACCGGCGCTTCCGGCGGTCACAATGACTCCGAACTTCTTTCCTGTTGCGATGTTGGGGGTGAATGTAGCGTCGATGAAACTGAAGAATCTGTCTTCCAGAAGCCTGTAATGTCCAGTGGGCTGTCCGAAATAAACTGCTGTGGAGAGAATGATTCCGTCGGCTTCCCTGATGGCATCCAGAACAGGTGTGAATTCGTCCTTGAGAACGCACTTCCCGGCTTTCTTGCATCCCATGCATGCGATGCATCCTCTCCTGTCCTTCATGGTTGCGACATTGAAGACCTTGACCTCGTGGCCCTTCCCCTCTGCTGCTCCGACGGCTGCTTTGACAAGCGTCTCGGAATTGGCATCCTTACGGGGGCTTGAGACTATTGCTACGATTTTTCCCATGATATATAACCTCAGGGTCCGAAGTGCATCTTACAGATAAAGAGTTGCGCCTTCAGAACCCTGAACTCTGAACCGCCCTCACCAGATTACCGCTGTTCCGACGGACATGTCATTAGTTACCGGTCCGAATATTATCTTCCTAAACCTAAACTACCAATCGGTAGTTTATACTAATTAGACTATATTCATTTGACATAGCATGAGCGGAAGAAGAGAGGAGATCGTACTTGCGACGCTCGAGCTTGCATCGGAGAACGGATTGAAATCGGTCTCGATGCAGCAGATTGCGGACAGGGTAGGGATAACAAAGGCATCGCTGTACAACCACTTCCCATCGAAGAAAGATATAGTGCTGGCTATGTACGAGACCCTGAGGCAGGCGTCCAAGGACAGAGCCTCGATCACCGCCGTTGATTACAAAGAGTTGGCCTCGAAAGGTACGATGAAGGAAGTGCTGACAGCAGCGGTGGATTCCTACAGGACCATCGTCCGCGACCCCGAGATGTTCAAATTCTATGCCATAATCGAATCCGAAAGGCCCATAGAGCCTGTGGCGGCAGGGATCATGGTGAAGGAGACGCAGACGATGGTCGAGGCCACCTCATCCCTTCTGAAAGCTCTTGAGTCCGAGGGCAAGGCATCATTCGCGGATCTGGAATCCGCAGCATTCTCATTCGCCATGGCGATCCATTCCGCCATCGATTACGAGTTCGACCTCATGAAGGCCGGGATGGACACGACGCCGGCGATGTTCGGAGCATGCATAGACGAGTTCTGCCGCACATACGGAACAGGAGAGGATTGATAGGATGCAAGATAGCATGATGGCGAAGGAAATAGGGATCATCGCACTGTTGAGCGGACCGCTCTGCGTTCTGTTCTACGTCCTGCATGACGTAATCGGAGCACTTAACTATCCGGGATATGACCCGATGGGCCAGGCGGTCAGCGATCTTACTGCCACCGACGCCCCGTCGTTCGCCGCGGCCATCGGCTATTCCAACGTATACGGCATCCTATGCTGCATCTGCTGCATCATGCTGTGCCTCCTTGTGAGAGGTGCCGAGAACAAGTTCCTGAGGAGAGGGATGTACGCATTCACGGTGATGAACTTCATATCGGCGATTGGTTACTCTTTATTCCCTCTGTCCAGCGCAGGATACGACGGAAGCTTCCAATCCTTCGTCCACGTGTACATTGTGACGATCCTTGTGGTGATCCTCTCTATAGTCTCGATGGTCTCCATCGCTGTCGGATGCTTCAGAACTAACAGAAAGACTCTTGCGATCATCACGGTCATAGCACTGTTATGCATGTTCGTAGGAGCTGCGGGAAGCCAGATGGTACCCCAGGACATGTTCGGACTGGTGGAGAGGTTCAGCACGTACAGCGCCGTGGTATTCACGGGAATACTGGGAATCTACGGATACATCGATCTTTCGAGGACCGGGAATAAAGTCGGCGGAATATGACCGCCAGCGGATAACAGAGATGAGTGGGCCTGCCCGGATTTGAACCGGAGTCAATGGCTCCCGAAGCCACAAGGATACCAAGCTACCCCACAGGCCCACATGGTCGGAGAAATAATCAATGGATATAAATTAGTGGGTCATCCCAAGACCTATGGTCTCCTCGGCGATCTTTATGCAGGCAATAAGATCATCGGCCGTGTTCCTCATGGAACCCGCATCCTCCGATTCGATCGTGAATATCAGGACATTGCCTTCCAGCTTCGATTCCACATACCCTTTGTTATCAGGATCCAGCGAGCGCATGACAGTGTCCGCCGTCTTGGCATCGGGATATTCGAATCTCAGCTTCAGCGAGAGCATACTGCGTTATCATCGATATCGTCTAAAAATGTGATGTCAGGGAGATTCTCCGGAAGATGAAAGATCGGCTTTCAGATTCGGATTGGTCTTCCTTACCAGCCGTGAGTATCCGTACGATACCGCGAATCCGATGGCCCCGATGGCTGCGAACCAGAGTACCGTGACGAAAACGGGCTGCGAGTGAATCCTCAGGAACGGATAGGGTGCGAGATCGTCGTTGCCGGCTATCAGAAGGATTATCACCATCCCTAAGGCGTAGATGAGCATCGGAACGACCGAGATCAAAACATCATTCTTCTCCGGCGGATCCACATCCGCATTGAACAGATAGTCTATCACTGACAGGATGGGGACTATGAGGTGCAGGAACAGCAGACCTCCGATATCAAAGAGGATCTCCCAGCCCTTGGTAGGACCGAGCACGAACACCACGACCAGGAACGTGACCGTAAGCATCGTGAGGGAGGCCAGCTTGAGCACGGCGACAGACTTGGGCAGTCTGATCCCTTTGAAGACACAGTACAGGGAGCAGAACGCGGCGACCGCGGCCAGGATGTTAGACCAGTTGGTGAAGTACAGCAACGGATTCACATTCATTGAGAAATCGACGGTCTTGACGAACTGGAAGACGAAATTCAAGAACGCATACACCACACAAATGATGATCAATGAATTGACGAGGATCGTGCGTTCCCTGATGCCGAACTCCATGACTGGGAAACTGAATTGCTATTTATAAAAGTTCAAGGGGTGAGATGCCGGGGAATGCTCCCCGGCGTAAAAGTTTTCAGCAAGCGAAGTACCCGTGCGTCTTCAACATCCTCTTCTTGACTAGATGGCTTCCGAAGAAGTACACGCAGGCGATGAAAGGCATCCAGATCATCGCTGTGGGTGCGACCTGACTTATGAACACATCCCTGAAGACCTCTGTCGGGAAGGTCGAGATGATATGCCAAAGCTCACCGCTGAACGGCAGCAGGGTACCGATGACAAGCGCGGCGATCGTCGTGAAGACCAACGCCTTGCATGACCATGACTGGAAGAACGGCAGCTTGTTGGTACGTACGATGTGGATGGCCCATACCTGCATCCAATACTGCTCGATAACCCATACGGCCTGGAACCATGCCTCTGCATTTGTTCCCTCGAGATTCTCCCTTGCCAGGATCACATCCGCTATTGTACCTTTGAACCCCATGCTGACTCCGTCGGCATCGCATATGAGGCTTGCATCCATGGATGCAAACAGTACGAAGATCATGAACGCCCATGTCATCAGATCCGTGATCGGACACATGGGGCCGAAATGGAACATGACGTTCCTGAGGTTGATCGCATCCCATCTCCTGGGCTTCTGAACGAACTCATCCTCGACTTTGTCCCACGGGATGATCAGACAGGCGAAATCGTTGATCAGATTGAATATGAGGATCATCATGGCACCCATCGGACTGAAGTTGAACAGCAGGGTTGCCATTATCAGAGAGAACATGTAACCGAAGTTGATGGAACCGATCATCTTGACGTACTTGATCGAGTTCACATATACCTTCCTTCCCTCGATAGCGCCGTTCTTCAGGATTCCGAGATCCTTCTCGAGAAGGATCATGTTGGCGGTCTCCTTGGCGATGTCCGTACCGGTGTCGACCGATATGCTCACATCGGCGTTCTTCATCGCCAGCACATCGTTGATCCCGTCTCCCATCAGCCCGACACAATGGTCGTTCGCACGCAGTGCGAGGACGATACGCGACTTGTTCTCGGGAGTGAGTCTGACGAACACGTCGTTGGCTTCCACTACCTTCCTCAGCTCCTCATCGGACAGCGCATCGATCTGCGGACCTGTGATGATGTATGATTTCTTCTCCGTCGCATCGAGCTCCTCCACAGAGGATACGTCCTTGTCCATGACATCGCATTTGATACCGATCTGCTCGCATACGTAATGCGACACATACTCGTTATCTCCAGTCAGGACCTTGACCCTGATGCCGTAGTCGTTGAGATCCTTGATTGCTGTTTTAGCTGTCCTCTTGACGGGATCGGTGAACACGACGAAACCTGCGAACGTAAGCTCGGTCTCGTCCTCGGGCGTGAACTCTGTCTGCCCGGAAGGGAAATATTTGTGCGACACTCCTAATACACGCATACCCTTATTGCTGTACCATTCGACTAGTCCAAGGATCTTGCTCCTGGTGGCGTCGTCCATATCCTGCATTTCTCCGTTCTCATCCAGATATCTCGATGAGATGGAGAGTATCTCGGGCACGGCGCCTTTGGTCACCATGAGGTTGACCTTGCGGTCCCTGCTCACGATGACCGTCGCCCTTCTCCTGATGAAATCGAAAGGCACATCGCCGATCCACTCGTACTCATCGATCTCCTCCATGAGATACTCGTTCTCGGCATGCTCCTGGATCGCCCAATCTATCTGGTTGGTAGCGGAGGTGAGTTTGGTGCTGTTGATGCAGACCAGCTTCTCCACGAGGGAGCTGGGGGTTCCGTAGATGTCGTTGTTGGACTCTACTGAGATCCTGTTCTCCGTAAGCGTTCCGGTCTTATCGGAACACAGGACGTCCATCGCACCGAAGTTCTGGATCGCGTTCACGTCCTTCACGATCACCTTCTTCTTGGACATCTCTATCGAACCTTTCGCCAGGTTCGTGGATGTTATAGTCGCGAGCATCTCGGGCATCAGTCCGATTGCAAGAGTGAGAGCGAACGTCACCGCACCCATCACGTGGATGACGTCGAGATCCCCATTGAAATACGCCTTAAGGAGCATGATTATGAACACAGGGGGAACGGTGTAGATCATGAGCTTGAGCAGCACCATGACGATGGCCTTGCTGCCCTTGTCGTACATGGTCTTCGATGATCTCGTCGACAGCTTCTCCGCCATCGAACCGATGACTGTGTCGTCTCCGACTGTTATCACCACGGCCTCGGCAGAACCTTCCATGACGGAGGTACCCATGAAGGCCATGTTGTTGCATTCGAGGATGCTTCCTTTGCATTCGACAGGTTCAGAATATTTCGTGACAGCTTCGGATTCCCCTGTGAGAGAAGATTGATCGACTTTTAGGTGATTCGATTTTATGATCCTCACATCCGCCGGGATCACATCCCCGGTATCGAGGATGAGAATGTCTCCCGCGACGAGATCAACGGAATCGACCTCGGTCTCCACATTCTCACGACGTACTGTGATGATTGTGGTGACCATGTTCACCAGTTTAGCGGCGGCCTTGCTGCTGCGAGTCTCCTGGATGAAGGTCATGGTACCGCTGACCAGGATCAGCGTGGTTAGGATGATAAAGTAGGTATAATCCGGCTCCTCTCCGACCTCATAACCGAGGCCCGGGATCATCCATATGATGTCTATGACCGCCAACGCTATAATGAAAACATTCACGAAGGCGTGATAGAGCCTCTTGAGGATCATATGGGAGTTATGATTTGAGACGACGTTCTCGCCGTGCTTTATACGGGATGTCGTCAGTTCTTCATTGTAGTGTCCCTCGATCCTGCTGTCATACTGCTGCAGAAGTGAATCCACGTCGGACGACGCAGCTGCCTTCATTCTCTGTTCCGGAGAAAGCGAATCCGTTGCCACGGGATTACGTATGATACTACAGTCTTAAACTTGTGCCTTAGCGTCATACTGAAACGTGTCTCAGCAGTATACGATGTGTCTCTGACGGGACACTTTGTGAAAAGACTGAACTAATCACTCAGACAGCCCGTCGGAGTCGTGGGCCTGCATCTCGAACATCTCGATGATCTCACCGACTGTCGTGCACTGCTCTGGGGCTTTGTCATCCCTCACCCTCCCAGTAAACCTGGGGAATCTGATACCGAGGCCTGCATCCTCCTTGAGGACGCCTTTGGCAGCTGTATGGATGGGGCTGAGAGTGATCTCCGCAGCCACGACCTCCAGGACCGTTGTGGGATTGAACCATACATCCGGTATCATCTCGGCATCGACCAGACGGGGCTTCTGTTCCGACAGTCCCGGGTTCAGCATATCCGGCATCGCATCCAGGAACGCATCGTCGAATCCCGTGCCCAGCTTGCAGACGGTCTCGAACCTTCCGGAATCCTCGTTGAACGCCGCCATTAGAAGCGCACCGTACTTGCCTGCCCTCTTACCCATACCGTAGAACGCCCCTACAACCGAGAGATCGAATGAATCGGTCAGAGCCTGCTGATAGTCCTTCTTGTACTTGATCCACAGGAAACCTCTGGACCCTGCCCTGTAGATGGATTCGGGAGCGATAGATTTCGCCATTATCCCTTCGCATCTCGCAGCCACGGCATTGGCGAAGAAGTCCTCTCCCTCCTCGGGACTGTTAACCAATCTCATTGTGGTCATCTGGACCTTGTCGCCCAGGTTGAACGAAGCTTCCAGCTCCGATCTGCGGTCGAGATAGGGCACATTGGTCATATCCTGTCCATCACGATAGAGGATGTCGAACATGAAAATCCTCACACTCACCTCTTTCACGGCCTCTTCCATCCCGTGCTTCTTCCTTCTGTGAGTGACCGCTTGGAACGGGAGCATGAAACCTGTCTCGGGGTCGATAGCGACGCATTCGCCTTCGATGATGACCTCCCCGTACCTGCACTGGGCCCTCAAAGCCTCGGCGATGTCCGGGAAGTTATGAGTGAGGTCCTCCAGCCTCCTGGAGTAGAGTTTGACCAAATCCTTTCCGACGTGTGCCTGGACCCTGATGCCGTCATACTTGTACTCAATGGCACACCTGCCTCCCATCTTCTCGACCACTTCCGCAACGGAAGGGAGACGTTCGGCCAGCATAACCTTGATGGGATTACCTATCTGCACCTTGATCCCTCTGATTGCGTCCATCCCGCCCTCGGCGATGGTCTCCGCTACGAATCCGATGTCGCATGTGATGTTGAAAGCCCTCTCGATGGCGGGCCTGTCCTCCTTGGTGGCAAAAGCCTCTGCAAGTGCGTCGAGGATGGTCATATCCCCTGCGCCCACCCTCATCCTTCCGGTCACGATCCTGCATAAATAACGAGCTTCGATGGGTCCGGAATCGTGGAGCATGTTGGCCAGAAGCTTCATCTTCTTGTCCTGCGAATCCTTGCCCTCGGCATCCTGGATCGCGGTGAGGCCCTTGTATACCCTGTCGACGGTGAGCTCCTCGGCGAAGAGCGTCATCTGCTTCTTCTTGGATATCAGGTGCTCTGCGACCTCTCCGGGATCGCCGGTCTTTATCCAAAGCTCCTCTGCCTTGGATTCAGGAGTGCCAGATGTGAAAGATATTGCTTTAAGGACCAGCTTGTCGGCCATTCCGAGCTCCTTTGCGACGAAGTCGGGATGGAGCTTCCCCTGAGAAAGGTAGATGATATTCCTGAGCTCTTTCTTATCGACCCTGCGTATGAAATCGGCAAGGATGGATGTCATCTCGAGACGGCTGCCTGTAGCCTCCAGTCTGTCGAACGTTTCCGCGAGCTCAGAATACAACATAGGTCGGGAATCGAACAGCTCCGTATAAACATTATCGGGACCGCTGGCAGGTCAGAAGTCGTCCAGGCTCGTCCTGTTGGGGGAAGAGGTGAACCCGCGGCCTCTGCTGAGCTCCATGTTGAGTTTCTCTATGTTCTCCCTCATGGTCTTCTCCTTCCTCTTGCTGGTGTTCTCGGCAGCCTCGTCCATGGTACCGTCGGCTATCAGGACGTAGACGTCCCCGTCGTTCTTCCTTCCGGTACGCCCTCTTCTCTGGATGGTACGTATCTCGGAGGGGACCGGTTCGTAGAAGATTACCGCATTGGTGCTCGAAATGTCCAACCCCTCCTCGCCCACGGATGTCGAGACGATGACGTTGATCTCTCCGCTGCGGAGCCTCTCCAGGAGCTCTATCTGCTCCTTCTGCTTAAGACCGCCTCCGGACTGACCGATGAGCTTGCCCACCCGCGCATGCTCGATGCCCGCCAGCTTCTCGACCAGCATCTCACAGGTATCCCTGTACTGTGCGAACACCATGACCTTGGATTCCGGGTCGTCGTACAGCGTCTTGCTGACGATGGACATCACCTTGGAGACCTTGGGATGCTCCACGTTGGTAGAGTCCACCAGAGCCCTCATCTCGATGTACTCCTTCCTTCCTATGATATCTCTGGCACTCCTTCCTCCGTTCTCCTGCTCGGCCTCCTCCTCTATCTTCCTGAGATAGATTTTCAGTGGCGTTATTCCCTGGGTCTCGGCGAGCATTATTGCGTGATAAAGCTTCATACACATGGATGTGAGCGCCAGCCCCCTGTAGACGTATGCGGTCTTCTCTCCGCTGTTGAGCCTCATCTGGAGAACCCTCTGTATGTCCAGGAAATGCTGCCTGGACGGAGGTCTTGCTGGATTCATGATCTTCAGCTTGATCAGCTCATCCACGTAATGCCCCATCTGGGCCTTGAGAAGGTCGTCGATGATCAGAAGCTCCTCTGGCATGTTGACCTTAAGGTTGATGACGTAGGTGTCATGGACATAGGGAGATACATCCGGGTCGTCCTCCGACCTCGCGTCGATCCTGACGAAGTTGAGATTGCTGCAGACCTCCCTGATCCTGTTCATGTTGGCACCGGGGGAAGCGGTCATACCGATGGACCGTATCCCTTTATGGCAGTGCTCCGCGACGCGTACGTATGCGTAATCCCCGACGCCTCTGTGGGCCTCGTCGTATATCAGCAGCGAGAACCTGTCCAGGTTGTATCTCCCCTGCTCCAGGTCGTTGGATACCGTCTGGGGGGTGCCTATGATGATGTCGTTGTTCTCCACTATCTCCGCCCTGTCCTTCTGGGGGACGGAACCATTCAGAACGCACACGCTGTGCCCGACCATCAGGTCGGTGAATGTGTTGAGATGCTGGTCAAGAAGCGGCTTCGTCGGGGCCAATATCATAACCTTACCCTTCTGGACGAACTCTGCGGCCACGTATAGGGCCACTATGGTCTTACCAAGGCCGGTAGGGAGGATGAGCAGAGAGTTGGCGTTAAGGCACCCACGGACCATGCTTGTCTGGTAGCTGCGCTCCTCCACGGTATCGGGCTTGATACAAGGGTGGTCGATGTACTTCATCGTTCCAGGATATGTTGGACAGCCATTTAATCTTTTAAACAGGGAATGCGGCCCGCGCTCATTCCTTGGCGAGCTTGCCCTGAATCATGACGAGGAGCTTTCCGAGATAATGACCAGCTATGACGCACACGGCGATGGCGATGACACCTGCGACCAGCTTGAACCACATGGGAGCCACGGAAGGCATGATCCAGACAAGTTCGATCTCGTAGAACGGAGCCGACATGACCTTGAGCACCACCGGATGCAGAAGGAGGATGGCGATCGTGTGCCTTCCCACCGTCGATAGTACCGTGAACAGCACGGACACCTTCGTCAGCAGATATGCTATGAAGATTATCGGGAGGAACATCAGGGAAGCTTCGATGAAGTACGGATACGCGGAAAAGGCCCCGTGATCTCCGAAAACGTACATGTCAAATCCGGTACCTGGCGGGAGGATGTAGCACATGCCGATGCCGGCAATGAGGCCTACCGCCGGGAACAGGTAGAACGTCTTCTTCTTCCCCACGCTCTCCATGACCTCTATGTAGTTCTGTCTGGCGAGGAAAGCACCGAACAGCATGAAGGATGCACCCATCAGGCCGAGGATCGGATATGTGGGGATACGTACCGGGAACAGGAATAACACTACAACCGCTATGGTCAGCAGGATGGCGATAGCTGCGAAGGTCTTCCTGAAATCATCGATTACACGGTCTGCGATGGCATAGAAGTACAGGAATCCCCATACCATAGTGAGAATGTAATAGTTGCCGTAGGAGACTATTGCGAGCGAAGTGTCGACTATCTCTCCTCCGACGGGGAGGAAAGGATCCCCGAAGCCGCACTCCCAGACAATCGAACATATCAAATCGTCGAACGAAAGGCCGTATCCCAACAAGTTAAGGTATAAGTACATAAATAGCGGCAGCGTGGCGGTGGCCACCAGTATCGGAATTACGATCTGTTTGAAGCGTTTGAGGAAATTCTCCTTGAAACCCCTTCTGGAACGGTAGAAGTATCCCGATATGATGAAGAATCCCATGAGCCCGAGGTACAACGCCTGCAGATAAGGGGGCATTACTCCGCCGGATGCCCTGTCGGTGGCCAGAAATATGTGCGCCATGACTATGACTATTATGACCAATCCTTTGAACGAATCGGGCGATTTCAGTTTCGCACCCTTATCGAGCTCTGACATCAATGGTTCTACCCATCAGCCTAATATAATCGTAACGGTGGAGGTGTGCTGGCTGTTTATAAAAACGAAAGATGAGAATGGGCCCGGAGGCCCGTCACTCGTTTAGTGGCATCCGCCGCCGCAGGAGGCGCAGCCGTTGAAGTTGGGGTTGCGGATCGTGAGACCGGTTCCGAAATTGGGGTCATCGATGAACTCAATCACACACTCGTCCAGTTCCTTCTTGGTCTCTTCGTCGTAGAACATCTTGAAGGCCTGCGCGGTCTCGTCAACCAAGTCCCCGTCCATCTCCTTCTCCTGGAAGGACATTCCGAACTGGGGTCCTGAACAGGCGAAGCCTGCCACGTAGATCTTGATTCCGTAACCGGTCTTCTGGTTCTTCTCGAGAAGGTCTGCAACGAACTTCTCCGCTTCAGGTGTGATTTTTACCATGGATAGGGCCTAACATGCTGTAGCATATAAAGCATACAGTTTCTTCTTCGGATAGTGTGAATTATCTCACGGTACTCAGTAGTCTATGCCGTACTCGTCCGCAAAGGCCCTCATGGCATACGACTGGCCCATGGTCATCGCCATGTATGTGCCTATCGCGATGCTCTCCAGGATCTCGTCCCTGGTAGCCCCTGCCTCTCTGGCATGCTTTATCTGGACCCTCAGGCAGTGCTCCCCTCCGACGGCCGATGCTGCGGAAATGGCCAGAAGGAATCTGTCCTTCCTCTTGATAGCACCGTCCTCCCTGTCCAGGACGGACTTGCTGAATTCCGCCGCCGGAACATACATGTCCGGACGCTCTGCCAGGATCTTATTGGATACGGGTACGAAGCCGTATCTCTCCTCGACTGCTTTCAAAATCTTATCTGTAATCTCGCGAAGCTTGGGATCTTCTTCCATGAAAGCAGGAGGGCCGTCAGGCAATAAAAGCGATTTGCACCCCGTGATTTAACTACCGTTAATGAAAATGCATACTGCGGTTTTCCTCTAGCATTATATTCCCTGAAGAGACGGTATGCATGCGGAACACGCAGGAAATGATGATGAAAAACGAGAACGGATTACAGCAGATATTCGTCAGGATAGGGGATGAATACGGTTACAGGCACATAGGCGCCGACTTCGTGGAGAGCTGCGACCTGAAAATCAAATGGGTCCGCCAGGGCAACTCGGTTCAGTTCTGGGTGACCGATTATCTGAAGGATGCTCCCGACGACATCCTGGAGTCTTTGGCTGAGACCATCTTCAGAAGGATCTACGAGAACGCGGACAGCCCTTACGACAGTTCGTTCATAGAGTATCTGACGACGGATCTATTCGTGAAAGAACTGCAGCCTGTATACCTGTCGAGACTGGGATGTGCATCCGCCTCTCCGGTAGGAAGATACAAGGACCTGAGGAGATGCGTGGATAGGCTTGCCGAGAAAGGGCTGGTGAAGAACATCCCCAACATGTACATGGGATGGATGCCCATGGGCCCCTCCGACAGCGTCGGTCATTCAAGCCCGCTGATGAGGAGCATCTGCATGAACGAAAGGCTGGACCGTCATGATGTGCCTGACGATCTCATGGATTTCTGCTTCTACTCCCAGCTAAAGAAGGTCGAACAGGGATTCGGAATGGATTCCAAAAGGAACAACAAGGAGTACTTCTTATCTATAGAAGGTTACCCAGACAGCGAGAGGTTCATAGCGGAACTGGGTTCGAGAGGGCTCTCGATGTGGAAGACATTGTCCCCCGAATGCTAACACACTCTTTCACGGTAACGACGATGACGCCGATCTCGGAGCACTGACTTACACCGGGGGTATGTATCGGACCCCACGTTGACCCCCAGTCATCGCTGTGACGACACGTCACCAACTCCTGCGGGAGCCCAACAAAGTTGGGATGAGGCCTCTGTATGCCGTCCCGTGCACATGGCGTTCATCATATCGCACCCCTTCGCCGGTACGGTAATGCGTCCACCGTCTCCCCCGTATATAAATCGAACCGCGATCGGACGAAGCACCCCTCTTCCCAACTAAATACCCGAGAGATGATTCCCATATGGTCCGAGTTAGATCGGAGGCTGCAATATGAAAGATGAATGCCTGATATGCAAGGCTCCGCTGGAATATCTTGAAAGGGACGAGATGATGGAATGCGCTATATGCCGCAGAATGTCACTCAGCAAGGCCAGATGCGTCAAGGGGCACTACGTATGCGACGAGTGCCACATGAACGGACTGAATGCCGTTCTGGACATCTGCCTTACTGAGAAGAGCAGGAACCCTTTCGAGATAATCGAGAAGATGATGGCCGCCCCGTTCTGCCATATGCACGGTCCGGAACACCATGTGATGGTGGGCGCGGCCCTTCTCACTGCATATCACAACTCGGGAGGGGACATCGACCTGTCCGAGGCACTGCTGGAGATCATGAGGAGGGGCAGAGGGGTTCCCGGAGGCGTATGCGGATTCTGGGGTGCCTGCGGTGCCGGGATCAGCACAGGGATGTTCGTATCGATCATATCCGGATCCACTCCTCTGGCAGGGGCTCCGTGGGGACTGTCCAACAGGATGACCTCCAAGGCCCTGGGCGCCATCGGGTCAATAGACGGCCCCAGATGCTGCAAGAGGGATTCGTACATCGCGATACAGTCCGCGATAGAGTTCGTGAAGGAGGAATTCGACGTAGAAATGGAATCATCGAATATCATTTGCACCCATCATGAGCAGAACAATCAATGCATCGGAAGCAGATGCCCATTCAGAGGTGCATGATCGCTCAACGATAATTGTAAATCCCGACATTGATACGAGAATAACATGACCCACCTGAACATCGATCTGGAAAAATGCATCGGATGCGGCAAATGCGCCCGCATGTGCATAAAGGACCACATCGAGATAGTGGACAAGAAGGCAAGGGAGAAGGATAACGGATGCCTCGAATGCTCCCACTGCGTCTCCTCATGCCCCAAAGGCGCCATCGAGCTCATTCCCTCAGAGCCCAACGGAAACGTCTTCAAGGAGCTGAAGAAGGACAAGGTATTCGATGGCAGGCCCGTCTCCGACGAGGATCTGCAGGAATTGTTCAAAGCGATGAACAAGACCATAGACGCGTACAAGTGCGAGATGTTCGTCCTTCAGGGTCCCGAACTCGATAGCTTCATCGAGACCGTATGGGAAATAGTCAACGAGAGGGAGGCGGATATGCCTGTGGTCAAAGAATGGCGCCAATACAGGATGAGGCATAACATGGAGAGGCCCAGCCCCGTGCTGTGGGAGAGCCGCCAGCTCATGTTCATATTCGCCAACAGCCCGGATGATGCCGCCACAGCCTCCGTGAGGATGGTGGCGAAAGGGCTCAATCTCGGAATCAGGGGATACCATTCCAACATCGTCATGGCAGCGTACAAGGCCTGCCCCGAGAGGATCCTGGAATACTTCCCAGATGCCACCAAGAAGCTCTACATGGCGTACGTCATCGGCCATCCAAGACGCCTCATCGAGCCTGTGATGAAGCCTATGGAGAAGCTCAAAGGGGTATTCGGCAAACGGTGAAGTGTCGTTTTACAAAATCGTCGTTCGTCGATGTAAAAATGTCGTAGATTAAAATCCGTCATTTTTTGTTAGACATATGACGATTATTACTAATTTCATAGAATTTTATCGATTTTTATACGAATATCGTAATTACATCTGTGAAAAGCAGTAGTACATTAAGAACAACTTCTAAAGTATTATAATATAGGTCAAAGATTCACCCATTATGAAAGGTTTACTAACACCAAACTCTGTAGCCATCATCGGTGCATCCAATGATGAAACGAAGCTAGGTGGAATGCTTCTGAAGAACATGATCAACGCAGGCTTCACCGGGAATCTCTACCCTGTCAACCCCCAAGGACGGGAGATCCAGGGCCTCAGGGCATACACATCCATAACTGAGATACCCGAACCCGTCGACCTGGCGGTAATATCGATCAAGGCCGCGTTTGTCCCCGACGAGATGGCAAACCTGAAGAAGAACGGCTGCCATTGCGCCACCATCCTCACTGCAGGATTCAAGGAGGACAGTCCCGAGGGAAAGATCCTGGAGCAGAAGCTCGTAGCCGCAGCAAAGGAGGCAGACGTCAAATTCTTTGGACCCAACTGCTTCGGTAACATGAACCCCTGGGCAGGAGTCAACGCCACGTTCGCCCACCTCCTCCCCCGTAAGGGACATATCTCCATCTTCTCACAGTCCGGTGCGGTCGGATCCAGTATCATCGACTGGGCTTACTTCAACAAGATCGGAATCGCCAACTTCGTCACATTCGGAAACAAGGCCGACCTTGACGAGGCGGACATCATCCCCGAGATCTCTCAGGACCCCAACACGAAGGTCATCGGAATGTACTGCGAAGGAATCTCCAACGGACACAGGTTCGTCAACGCGATAGAGAACATGCCCGTCGAGAAACCCATAGTCGTATACAAGTCCGGAAGGACGCAGGCCGGAGCCGCAGCGGCATCATCGCACACAGGTTCGCTGGCCGGTGCGGATGCGGTCAACAATGTCATATTCAAGAAACTCAACGTCTACAGGGCAAGCAGCCTGGACGACATGTTCGATGTCCTGAACGTGTTCAGCGGATGCGACGAGATGAAAAAGGGCGGACTGGGAATCATCACCAACGCCGGAGGTCTCGGAGTCATGTCCGCGGATGCAGCGTTCGATGCGAAGAACGTGCACGCAGTCAAGTTCTCCGACGAGACAATTGCGGAGATCAGGACTAGAGTGCCTACCGTCGCAGGAGTCACCAACCCCATCGACATTCGCGGAGACGCCAAGCCCGAGTACTTCAAGGAAGTCATCGACATCCTGTCCCACGACCCCGAGGTTGGAGCATTGGTCATCATGGGATCGCCTCTTGACACCGCGGATCTGGAAGCCGTTGCTCAGTCCATTGTTGAGATCAAGGACGAGATCCCCGTGCCCTTCGTGGTCTGCTTCGCAGGCGGTCACAAATGCGACAAGGCCAACAGCTACCTGAAGGAGGCCGGAATCCCCACATACCCCACGCCTGACAGGGCCATCCACGCATTGGACGTCCTCAGGACCTACACAATCAACAAGGAGAAGTCCCACACACCCATGGCATACCCCAAGGCCACCGGAGGAGGAAGGGATGCGGTCAAGAAGATCATCGACCAGGTCAAATCCGAAGGAAGGTACTCACTCTCCGAGTCGGAAGGAAAGGAGATCCTCAAGGCATACGGAGTGCCCATACCCGGCGAGGCAGTTGTCTGCTCGGCCGAGGATGCGGTAAAAGAGAGCGACAGGATCGGCTACCCCGTGGTTATGAAGATCGTATCGCCTGACATCCAGCACAAGACTGATGTCGGCGGAGTCGTCGTCGGAGTGAAGAACTCCGAGGATGCTAAGGCCGCGTACAACAAGATCATGGATTCGTGCAAGAAGAACGTTCCCAACGCTAAGATCAACGGGGTATCCATACAGCAGATGGTCTCCGGTCAGGAAGTCATCCTGTCCATGATCAGGGATGCGCAGTTCGGACCCGTCGTATCATTCGGACTGGGCGGAATATATGTCGAGATCCTCAGGGAGATCTCGCAGGCCCACGTGCCTATGACAGAGGAGCAGCTCGATGAGATGATCACCTCCACTAAGGCATACAAGCTCATGTCTGGAGCAAGAGGTCTTGCCAAGTCCGACATCCCTGCGATGAAGGAAACGATCAAGAGAATCGCTCTCATCGCGGTGGAGAATCCCGAGATCCACGAGCTGGAGATCAACCCGGTCATCGTGCAGGTCGAAGGCAAGGGCGCATACGCGGTAGATGCCCTCGTCACTCTGGTCAAAGAGTGATCCAACTTCTTAGGGAGGGAGACCTCCCTCTACTTTTTTCGTAACTCTATCAGACCCGAGTCTGCATGAACATGATGGCATTCTCTGCCGAATGAATCCGTGAGAGGCTGACCGGTTATTCAGAAGAATGCAACTGCTTTAGAAAGATTAGAACAATAATTGGAATTAAGAGGGGGAGCAAGGGTTTCCCCCTCTGTTGAAATTGTTTTCAGTTACCGTTGGTGACCTTCTCCATGAGGCCCATCGACTTCTCGATCTCCTCGGCGGACATGGTCATCTCGTTTTCGATCTGGTAATCCGAGTGCTGCTCCATGCAGTCCACGGATGCTATCAGGATACCTTCGTTGGTTGCTGTGAACTTGACGGTGATGGGCGTGGTCTTGGTGACATCCACGGGAAGCTCCATCATGAACTGACCGACAGGTGCTCCCTCGATCAGATCGGTCTTCTTTCCGTTCTCATCGTTGACTGCCGCATCCTCGTATATCTCCACCATGATGGTGTTCTGACCGTCGTCGATGGGGTAGTATGTCTTGACAGCCTCGATGGGCAGGACCTCGTTCCTGAAGATGATGTTGGAGATCATCTCGGTTCCGTCCTCGTACATCGCTTTGATTCCGAAGGTCTTGCTCAGGACGTTGTGCACGTTGATCGCTCCTTCGACTGCGACTGCCTCGCCTGCAGCAAGGACGTTCTCTGCGTCGGGTACGACGGAGTTGGAGTGTGCGAAGATCGCTGCTCCCTTTGCGACGGACTGGTCAGGGTCGTAGATGTTGATCTTTGCCTCGGGGTACTTGTCCGCTATTGAGTTTTTGACCTGAGGCATCCTGGAGGATCCTCCGACGAGGACGACCTCATCGATATCAGACATGGTGAAGTCCTTAGAGGCGAGCACACGGTCGATGATCTCGAGGGTGGTCTGCATCAGGTTGGCGGATGCGTTCTCGAAGTCCTCTCTCGTGACAGTGAACACTACTTTCTGTCCGTCGACCGTCAAGGTTCCCTTAGTGGATTCGGCGGTGGACAGCCTCTTCTTGATGGTCTCGGAATCGTTGATCAGGCTCTGTTTGACATCCTCGTTCTCATCCAAGGATTCCCTGTCGATTCCGGTCTCCTCGGAGATCTTGTTCTTGATGATGTTGGAGATCACAGCATCCCAATCCTTTCCTCCCAGGAACCTCTCTCCGTCGGTAGCGACGGCGGTGAATGATGTTCCGTCGATCTCGAGGACGGTGACATCGAATGTTCCTCCTCCGAGGTCGTATACGAGGACTCTCTTCTTACCCTCGGGAGCGTTTCCGAATCCGAAGGAGATTGCAGCTGCTGTGGGCTCGTTGATGACGGTGACATCCTCGAGACCTGCGATGGTTCCTGCCGTCTTCGTGGCGTCCCTCTCGTTCTGTCCGAAGTATGCGGGACATGTGATGACTGCCTTCTTCACATCGCATCCGTGGTTGTCGTTGAAGTCGTTGATCATCTTCCTGAGGATGACCGCGGAGAGCATGATGGGGTTGTATGTCTCACCGTCGATGTTCACGGTGTAGTCTGTTCCCATCTGCCTCTTGATCGATGTGATGACTCTCTCCGGGGGGTACATGACGGACATGTCCTTTGCGGG
>SUSW01000004.1 GCA_015063235.1 Thermoplasmata archaeon
ATCCAGCCCGGAGACGTACTCCACGCCGGAATCGTCCTGTGTAAGCCAGGAAATGCCCAGATCTATGCCGATCCAGGCGAGCATCGAGGCTATCGCGGGGATTATCGCAGGGAGGGGCAAGAGCAGCACCTCCTTCCGATACGGCGTCTGATCATCAGCGCTATCGTTAGAAGTCCAAGGACGGAGATCAACCAGAAATCCGGGTCATCAAGAGCATTGGCCATGACGTCCCATACCGTTGTCACGGGAACGACGATTTCCGTCATCGGTATCCTCTCCTGTTGTGGAACCTGTTCAGCAGCCTTTTCAGACAGGTTTTGTTACTTCCTGCGGTCACAGGATGCATGTCGCGGAGGACGAACAGAGAGATGGCGATCACGGCGATGATGAAGAACACGGCCATGACCACCAAGTAATCATGGTTCTGCTCCTCCAGATCTTGGATGTCGGTACCCCTGATGGTGAGCTTCAATGTCTTGGAATCCGACGTACCGTTGTCGTGGTGGACTTTGACCGTAAGCTCGAAGATGCCCTTCTCCTTGGGTTCAACCCTCAGGACGTTGTCCTTCACCGTCACGAAATCGGATGCCGAACCGGAGACTGTGATTATCTCTCCGGATCTGAGCGACAGGATGATGTCCTGCTTCTCGCCCAGCAGCATCTCGAAATCCGTCAGCCGGAGGACGTCGGTCCTCTCGGAGGGCGCGATGTCGATGGAGACGGTCTTCGAGCATGAGGTCTCCGAGACTTTGTTCACGGCCTTGCAGACTATGGTATACCTTCCTTCGGCAGAATAGGTGAATCCGTTGCCCTGTTCCGGAATGCCGTCGCCTGTGAAATCATAGGTGTAGAACGATGAGTTCTGTCCCTTGAACAATGCCACGACGGTATGGCCATCAGCTCCGACCTCGACGTCGAAATCGGCTACGGGAGCCGATGTCTCCGCCTGGTAGACGGTGATAGTCCAGGATTCTGCTCCGGCAGTGACCTGATATGAACTGCCGACATCGTAGCGGTCGGGAGTGCCGTAGATCATGGTGTATTCCTTGTTCCCCACGGTCTCGTTCCTCACGGAGAACGGAGAACCGCTCTGAACCGAAGCGTCGATGTGTCCGTCGATCACGTAGGAATATTCGATACCGGACCACGCCGCTTCCCTGTAGTAGTTGTCCAGACAGATGATGTCCACCGTTGCGGAGACAAAAGATCCGTCCAGACCGGCTATGGTGCAGGTGACGGTGAATGCTCCGGATGTCGGGAACTCGTAGAGAGCTGTGGCCGACGATGTGGCGAACACCCTCTGGTCAATTGACCATATGATGTTGCTGGCGTTGGCGTATCCTGAAAGAACGAAGTCGTAGACCCTAGGCTCGGTTGCCCTTGGCGTTGCCGTTATGGTTCCCATGACGGGAGCGGGAGCCGATGCCTGTCTCTCGTTCACTTTCACGAATACGGTGTTGCTGACGTCGACGTAGCCTTCCATCGAAGCGGTGTACGTCACGGCGTATGTCCCTACAGAGGAGAGTATTCCGGTTATCGTCCTATCCTCGACCCTCAGACCTGCGGATCCGCTGACCTGGTTGCCGTCAAGGGTGACGGAGACCAATGAAATGGAAGCATTGGTGGGGTTGGTGACAGGGGTGTAGGAGAACAGATCCCCCTCGCTCAGCACATATTCTATGGGCTTGACGATGGTGATCGGGACGTTGATGGTGATCTCGGCTTCTCCGGAGATGTATCCGGTATAGGACGCTTCGATCAGGACGTGATATGTCCCCGGGAGGACATCGGTCATGTCCAGTTCGATGTCGTGACTTTCAATCATTACATTCTTCTGCGAGAGGCCTCCGTACGACGATACTGACAGCATCGCATCTGCTGGATCGGAATGCATCGGCAAGGATGCGGTCTGACCGCTGGTGACGGTGGCTGTGGAATCAGAGATCTGGACGGTGTTCCTCTCCCAGACGGCATAGAGGGTCACATTTCCGGTAGCCTTGTACGATGAAAGGGCGTCAACTGAGGTGGCGGATACCGCCCACCCTTTGAAGGTATATGCTCCGGAGGAGTGGGTGGCCTGCGGCAGCGATGCGTATGAGCCTTTGCTGATGGTCTCCGACCATGTCGTGTTCCCGTTGACCAGACCTATTCCGGCGTTATAGGTGACCGTACACTCGCCGGCGTAGACGAGGACGGTGAACTTGTAGAAGTTGGAATCGTCCGATAACGTGAAGGAGTAGGTTCCCTGCTGCGCCGCAAGGGTTCCGCGGATGTATGTGTTGTACTTCCATCCGTACCAGGTCTTCTCGACCTGATCCATATCCAACCGCAGTCCGTCCGGGAGGGAACCGCTGTATTGGAACAGTCCCTCCCTTCCGGTGATCTCCGTGATATCTGTATCGACCTGCTGGCCTACCTCATATTCCAGATTGTAGGTGTTGGTGTAGGCGTCAGAACCATCCGCGGGGATGATGGCCGGGGCCATGACCATGAGCAAGGCCATAGCTATCATTGAGACGCGTATGATCCCGTTCATGACATCACTCCGGGAGCTGTCTCCTGAGGGGCCTGGGGTTCTTGAAGAACAGCAACGGGTTCTCCCTCACGACCTCGACCATGGCTTTCCTGTCGGAGGTGTTGGTCTCCGGATCGGTGATGACCCTGAGCGAGAAGGCGGTGTTCTTCGCACGGTTGTTCCTGTTGACCGCACCGACGAAGAACTTCTTCTTCGCGGGGGACATCTGATCGAACTCCTCCTGGGGCTTCCAGAACCTGGACCTCAGGGAATCCCTGTGAGGAGCATTCGCCACTTCCTCCGCCGATGCGAAGAGCTCCGGGTGCTGGTCCTTGAAGGCGATGAGATTATCCACCGTCTCGACGTTGGAGTTGGGGTTGTTCACGACCTTGCCGAAATACCTGGTCCTGGAGATGTTGTCCCTCAGATGCGTGACCGTGTTCGCGATCTCGTTGGGGGAACGGGCCTGATCGACGGGCTTGCGCTGGAAGTTGAAGAACCTCCTCCTCTGATTCCTCTGAGCACCGGACTTCTTCGGTCCGAGCATCATGAAGGCAGCGAACTGTTCGTCGTTGGCCACTAAGGCGGAATTGGAGTTGAGGAAATACTTCGCATTCTCCACGGTCTGCGGATTGGATTCGGAGTTGTTGACGATCTTCTCCAGGAACAGCCTTCCGCGGATCGGGTTGCCGAATCCCTTTAGGATCGCACCGAGTTCGTCTATGGATCTAGCCTCGGATATCGGCTTCTTCATTCTGAAAAGTCCGTTGCCCTTGGCGTAGGTGTCCTGTCTGGGCCTGAACATCGTCTGCCTTCCGCCGTCATGCCACCCGCCGACGGGGTTGCCGGAAGGATCGTACGAATTGCCGTATGCGTCGTAGCTGTAGCCGTCAGAGTAGACGCGTCCGTTGGATCTGTTGCGATAGCCGCCGGAGAATCCCCTCTCGGCCACCCAGGAGCCCTGGGATCTCCTGAACTGATTGTCGTTCTGTCCCTTGCGCCTGGTGGCCTTCATCTGTTCGTCCGAAAGGAACCTGTTGGGGTTCTGCGCCCTGAACTGCCTCAGGAGGCTGAGGTTGGAGTCGGGGGTGTTCGGGTTCGTCATGCACTTGTTGTAGTACCTCGTGGCCTGCAGCGGCGACATCCCGCCGAATATGCGGGTCACCTCCGAAGGGCTGAGGTCCTGTGGTCTTCCTAAATCGTTTGTTGAAACCA
The DNA here is from genome assembly GCA_015063235.1 of Thermoplasmata archaeon. GTDB lineage: Archaea > Thermoplasmatota > Thermoplasmata > Methanomassiliicoccales > Methanomethylophilaceae > Methanoprimaticola. The sequence goes on from SUSW01000004.1 coordinate 3,731, forward strand.
TTTCTTTCACCTGATCGGTGTGTAGCCCGGATTTGGCTCCCTCCGGGCGGGGGAAGTTCTCGGGGGACGGCGAACTGTTACTTTTAGGGGGTTGAATGTCTACATGCCGATGTACCGTCCCCTTTCCTCTCACGTCATACCCTTGGAATTCCAGACCTTGAGGACGGTCCGATTCCCGAGTGTGTCCACCTGTACCACTTTGACGAGGGATGTGTTGTCCAGCTCCATGAGCTTCTCGGCCCTGGAGTAGGCCTCATCCCTGTCCTCGGAGTGCAGCTTCTTTGTTCTGATCTCCGAGTGGTTCAGGAAGTACGTGTGGACGATGACGTATTCCTTGACCTCGGTCATGCGCCCCTGAACTGGGCCATGAGCTCCTTTCCGGTAGCGGCATCACCGCTGCTGGTGACGGATTCGATGTCCACTCCCTCGAGGATTACGGCCATGTCGTTGGCGAAATCCGCGAACTCTTTCCACCACTTCCCCTTGAGAGGGAGGTCGAGGAACTCGTTTCCGAACTTGGCGGTGAGCCTGGGTACGGCGGGGGAGCGGGCACCGGTCCTCTCATCGAACTTGCTCGAGAGCTTGAGTCCGATGTAGATCGATCCGGAACTGAAGGACCTCACGGGGGTCTTGATCTCCTCCTTGTTGTCCGTCATGTTCACAGATCCGAACTGTGTCTTGAGGTCGTTTGCAATACTGTTCTTTGCTTCGTTCTTGACTGTATCAGCCATGTCGTTTTTCTCTCCTTTCGAGTTGTTTTCCCGCAAAATTGCGGTAAGTAGTTTGAACAGTTCTGCAATACTAATTTCAAAAACTTCGATTGTGCGGTTGCACTACAATCCGGTATGTTCAAGGTTGCTCCTGAATAGAGGCAAACCCTATCAGAATCACGTCCTAGAACGGATATTTCCGAAATGCTGGCTAGGGGGGTTGTGACTCCCGTCTGGAGCACTCATCTTCTTATCTGAAAGCTGTTGTATCCTCGAGCGGACAATTCAGTTGCAAGTTCCACCGAAGTTTTCATTGTGCAGTACGTTTTATAGCAACCAAATTTAATTATATTTAAATAAATCTCAAAATGAGTGAGAGGCAGGAGATTGCGGACAAGGGTGCCAAAGAAGCCTTTGATCTGGTAGAATCCTTGGCCTTGGCAGAAGGCGTGGAGTGTGAGGTCAAGGCCCTTCCCGGTAAGCCGTGCGAAGTCCTGACAGGCATATCCGACAGTTACGATCTATTAATATGCGGTTCAGTAGGACGCACCGGGCTGACCAAGCTCATGGGCAGTGTATCCAAAGAGTTAGTAAAGTGTGCCAAGTGCCCTGTTTTGGTCATCCGTTGAATAACAGGCGGCGGTCAACCGACCGTTGTCTCTCGTCATATCTGAAAAAATAGTAGTGTTGAAGGATGTAAGGAGTCGAGGCCGACGCAACTCGGTATTAAAGCACGGCCTCGATGATACGCCTCTATTCTACGTATCTTAGGATGGGATATCCATCCAACATATAAACAGAACCGATTTTTGCTCAGGCATTGTGGAATCGACGTCAGATTCCCAGAAGAGATCTTCTGTACGCCTCGCTCCTCTTCGCTATTTTATCCACATTGGAGTTTTTCAGCGCATAAACTTCGGGAAGCTGTCCGGGGTGCTCTTCCAGCAGTGTCTCGGCCAGGTTGTTATCCGGAAGGTTTCCCTTTCTGAGGTATTCCCTGCTCCAGTTTTCTGCAAGCTCTATGGCCGCCTGGGGACCTTTATCCGCGAACACACTGGCGAATAATGCTCCTACGGTGGTGTCCTCCGACAGTATTGCGACGGTAGCTCCCCTTACAGCGAAGTCTTCTCCGTTGTATGCTATCGACAATCCTCCTGCCTCATGTATCAGATCCATAGGCTGGAAGTCGGTGGATGCACTGCCGATGTACATCGTGCAGTCCAGATCGATCGCCGTCAGTCTGCGTATGTCCAGCATGCGGTATGCCTTCTTGTGCGAGGTCTGGGCATCCGTGGACTCCATGAGGCTCATGGCACCGGCATCCGGGATTCTGTTCGAGATTACGTCGTCGATTTTCTTGATAATCTCTATGTCCTCATCCAGCAGCTCAGTCGGCACATTGAGTTCGTAGAATCCCTTGGGGACCTTCAGTTGTGAGATCTCTTTGGCAATATCCCTGAGCTTGCGGGATTCCGCACGCCCCATCATGCATTGGTCTATGCACAGGCTGGTGCATGACATCTGTATCAGCGGGCAGTCGATCCTGTCCATGATTTCCATCATCGCATGCTCGTAGGTGGATGTCGTGATGTATGTCGGAAGGAGGCTCGATATGTAGTTCATGGTCCTTTTCGCGTTGTCCATCATGGCCAGGTTCTCGCAGCTGTACTTGTGTATGAGGTGGTCGGTGGCTCCGAACGCCTTCAGGAACGGGACGCACCATTTGGCATAGCTGCCGGATGTGGCGTCCTCTCTGTTGAGGACGTACGATGTGAGCTTGTCATATCTCTCAAGAACGTCGAAGAAGTTCTCTCCGCAGTCTATGAACTTTCCGCAGAGATCCCTGAGGTCGTTGTTCTTGGATATGAATCCTCTGCATGTGCATACCACGTATCTGTCCGGGGGAAGTCCCAGTTCCAGTGTCGGATCGAACTCGTCTGGCATGTTATCACTCCAAGGATGCATCGACCTGTCTGGTAAGGTCGTACGGTCCATCCAGGATCTTTCCGTCTGAGTACAGACGTTTATCTTTTATCTCTACCTGTCCGTCCGCGAACTCGCGGATGGTGGCCACTATCAGAGGAAGTTCCCGTTTTGCGCCGTCCTCCCTGATTTTCTTGAAGAGAGGTTCATCCGCGCCTTCCTCTGATTTGATCTGCTCCAGCGTCCTCGTCTTTAGTTTTTTATCCATATCGGCCCAGAGTCTGTCGTAGTCTCCGCCGCGTATGGAGAATCCGCAGTATGTTAGCGCAGCCCCTCTGTCCCATTCTTCTGTGCAGATGTGCATCATGATGCCCTGTCTGTCCGCCTTCTCGGATATGAGCTGCCAGATAACATCCTGCCACGTTCCCTTCGGACCTGTCGGAAGAGCGGGATGCAGGTTCAGCATATCATATTGTCTGCAGGTCTCGTCATCCATCCAGAGCATGTATCCGGCGAGGATGCCCAGATCGAAATCGTACTTGCCGGTGAGCTCCCTCAGGAGCTTTCCGTACTCATCCCTCCACTCCTTCTGGTTCTTCTCCCAGAGGTCTGGTCTGAATTTTTTCCAGGATGCGGTCACCAGCGGGATGCCGTATCCTCTGACCATGTTGAAGAACATCTCTCTCTGTTCTTTCTTCGGGTTATCGTCCTCATCATTATCCCAGTTGCAGAATACGAAAGCGATCTCGATATCCAGGGAACCATTCTCCTTCTGGTCCATCACGGCCTTGAGGAGATTGCGGGAACCCGGGCCCCTTCCTGTAGAGAACCAACCTAGTCTGAGCATCGTTGCTGGTATGTCTTACTACCAATAAAAAAGGATAGACATTCAGACGTCGAACAGGACAGTTACCGATGGGGTTTCCCTATCTATCTCCATCATATGGTATGTCACCGCCTTGACTTCCGACCTTATTTTATGCTTGGAGCGGTCCAGAGTCTCACCTTTTGCATGGCAGATCACATCATCGCCATCGAATGACACCTTGAAATCCTTCAGGATCAGGTTGTCGGCATCCTCTATGAACAGCATCTCCGAGAGGAAAGAGTACAGCCTGTCTTCGTCATCGATTCCGGTAACACGAATATTAATTTCTTCACACTCGCTTATTCCGGAAAGGTCCACGGTCTGATCGAACAACGCATATGCGGCATTGGCGAAACATTCCTCCAGCGTATCCCCGAAGGCCTTCACCATCATATCGGCGGTATGGTCGATGAGAATGTACCTCTCCATGCATCGGATAACCATGCTCACGGATAAGTAGTTTTTAGGAGAGCATCGATACCTCTGACCGGAGTGACGATGGACGAAGCGGTTTTCGTAAGGGCGAAGGAGTTCGCAAGGAAGGTGTTCGAGGGTGACAGCAGCGGACATGACATCTATCACACCATAAGGGTTCACGACCTCGCTAGAACAATATGTGCCAGCGAAGGCGGGGATGAGGACACAGTCAGATTGGCCGCACTGCTTCACGACGTGGATGACCGCAAGCTCTTCGGTGACAACGGGTATGCCAACGCAAGAGGATTCATGGGTGCCGAAGATATTCCGGAAGAAATCCAGAACAGAATCTGCACCATCATCGGACAGATATCGTTCAAAGGCAAGGATTCTGTTGTCCCCGATACTCTGGAAGGGAAGATCGTTCAGGATGCCGACCGTATGGACGCCATCGGCGCGATAGGGATAGCCAGGGCATTCGCCTATGGAGGCAGCAAGGGGCGTGCCATATACATACCTGGGGACGATCCTAAGACAGGAATGTCGGAGAAGGAGTATTTTAGTAACCAAGGTACCTCTGTCAACCACTTCTACGAGAAGTTGCTGCTTCTCAAGGACATGATGAACACCGAAACAGCCAAGGAGATGGCCCAATCGAGGCATAATTTCATGATATCGTATCTCGATGAGTTCATGGAAGAATGGAACGGCAGAATTTGAGAATCTATGGAACCGTTTTTCTACTAACATAATCATTCTCCAACGTGGAAAGAGGTTCCGTCGCATTCATAGTGGCCATATTGGCCATGGGTTGCCTTATACCCATGTTATCGGACGGAGCGGATGCGATAGAGCCGGAAGACTACATCATTTCGATCCCGGGATTCGACAGGCATTCGGTCATTGAAATCGGTATGTCCAACGGTCAGACGAGAACCATCCCGATTTACATAACCAATAATATCGAGCACCGCCTTGATGTGGCATTCAATCATTCCTGCGATTACTCGAAAGTGCACGTGGGCGACATAGAGAGTATAACGATAGAAAAGCGCGAGGCTGGCGGTGACCCGGTTATTACCAGGGTGGACCTGACAATCTCCGTTGATGAGCTGACGGCATCCCATAGGGGGACTAAGATGTTCATCTATGTTCTCATCGCCGACTTGGAAGACGATACGGTGACGACCGTTCCGTTAAGATTCTCAGTGAACGTGATTTCGGAATACGATGTATCCGGCAGTTTCAACAAGTTCTTCGGAATCATTCCGAACAATCTCCCGGAGCCTTTCGATTCTCCGATTGTACCGTTTCTCGTCACAATCGCCTCGGTTCTTGCATTGTGCTATGTGACAGTCAAGCTGATCGTGCCTTTTCTTGGATTGGAAGCAAGAAGGCACAGCGAGGGAAAGAATTCCAAAAGGTTGGAGCACCTGATGGTTTTGGTGGTCATGATTATAACCACCATATTCTTGATCGATCCCGGGCTTAGGATCCTCGGTGCGGATGTCGAGTCTGTCGTGGAAGCAGAGATGTTTGCACAATCCGTACTGACAGTCCTCGCCGCCATAACGATATGGAATGTGTATATGACGGTCGTCAGGGCGTTTCTAAAGAGAACGGGGCAGGATAAAGAGTCCCAATGGGATGAGTCGCTGTTGCCAGTTTTTGCTTTCTTCGGGAAGCTGATTCTATGGCTCGGGGGCACAGCTGCCATTCTGCACATCTACAGAATCGATATCACCGCTACTCTTTTCAGTTTGGGGTTCGTCACTCTGGGGATTACAATAGGCGCTAAGACAGTTCTGTCCCAGTTGTTCCACGGAATCATTATCATAGCCACCAGGCGTCTGAAGAGAGGGGACTTCATAAAGTACAAAGGGGAGAAGTATTTCGTCAGGAGAGTGACGATAATGTACACAATCCTTGTGGGGCAGTACAAGGACAGTGTCATTGCGGTTCCCAACAGCACGATAGGCAGCGGCATAGTACTCAACAGTACCGATGCCCGCAATGATCCGATGAGGCTGTACGCAGTCATAACCATACCGTACGGAAGCGATGTAGTGAAGGCCAAAGAGGTGATGATGGAATCCCTCAAGAAGAATAAGGATATCCTCCAGGAGGACAGATACAAACCGAACGGAGGGGTTTGGGATTATCTGGAGTCCGGCATACAGATGTACGTGGCTATCAGTACACGCGTGTCCATGCATGAAACTGTGATCAGGAAGCTCGTGTATGAGGCACTGATCGAGGCAGGTTTCAAGGTGGCTCCGGACAGGCTCGATGTAACGATCCTGAACAGGGACGTGAACGGAGGTCAAGCATCATGAAATTCGACAGGTGCTTTAAACATGATTTTTTCTACTATTCCGTTGATTCGGTGTGCATGAAAAGAGGGTTGATAGCTTCAGCTGTTGTCGTCCTGATGGTATTGGGGTGCTTCATCCCATTGATGCAATCTGATGAATCCGAAGCGATCGACCATGATGATTACAAGATATCAATACCGTTCGCCGATATAAGTGAGATCGTCCCTATCGTAATGGAGAACGGTGCGACCAAGACGTTTTCAATTTATATCACCAATTACTCAGCTCATGTCCTGGATGTTGAATTCACTGCTTTCTCCGACGTATCGTATCTCTATTACGAGACTAGCGAGAGTGTCACGATCATGCCGGCAGGAGATCCGGAGGGCAGAGATTTTGTGAAGGTATATTTCAAGATAATTACCGAAACCATTACATCGTCGCACAACGGGGGAAGGATGTTCCTGCAGATCCATATCGCTGATGTGGAAGACGAATCCGTATTCTTGGTACCAGTATCATTCAGCGTTAAGGTCAACTCTAATTTCGATACCTCGGGTACATACAATAGATTCTTCGGGATTATTGACAACACGCTTCCGGAACCCTTCGATAGCCCTTATGTGCCGTTCTTTGTCACCCTATTGGGAGTCATCGTTATGGGATTTGTTGTAGTGAGGGTCCTCATCCCTATCGTGACCAGATATGCCACGGAGAACAAGGAGCGGACGAAGAAGATTCTGACTCTGGGCGTATTGATTGTCAGCATACTGCTGTTCCTTGATCCAGGTCTTAGAATCCTGGGGTCCGATCTCAGTCTTATCCTTCAGGTCCAGAAGATAAGTATGACCGCGCTGATAATAGTTCTCGCCATTACCATATGGAAGATCTACATGATCCTGGTGGAGAGTGTCCTAAGGAGACTTGGTCAGGATAAGGAATCGGCAGTGGATATGACATTCCTGCCCATATTCTCCATGATCGGTAAGTTTGTCCTGTGGGTAGGGGGTATCGCTTCCATCCTGCATGTCTACGGTTTCGATCTGACCGGAATACTGATCAGTGCAGGTATCGTCACATTGGGAATAACCATGGGTGCACAGAGTGTTCTGTCCCAGCTGTTCAACGGTATCTCCATTTTACTCACAAGGCCTTTCAGCGAAGGGGATTATCTGCTGATAGACGGCGAGGTGTACGTCGTTAAGCAAGTCAAGCTGATGTACACGGAGTTCACAAGCTATGAGAAGGATCGCATTATAACCATACCCAACGACAAGGTCGCAGGTGCGACCATCGTCAATATGAGCAAGTATGACAGGGCGTACAGGATGCAGATTCTCTTCGAGATCCCGTACGGCGAGGACTTGGAGAAAGTGGAGAGGGTTATTCTTGAGATGGCCGAGGAGAGCAAGCACGTCATGCACAATTACAACAAGTACAAGAAGCCGGTCGTGAAGCTCATGGATTTCCAGGATTCAGGAATCCTTATGAGGCTGGATATAACTGTGATGGATTTCGCTAAGTATCAGACTATCCAGTCAGATATGAAGAAGGAGCTTTATCTCAAGCTGGCCGAAGAGGGCATAGAAATGCCCTACAGCAGGCTCGAGGTCACCATCCTGAATAATCAGAACGATGCCGCCGGCGCATGATCGGGATTCCCGATCGGCGCCGTGCGATACAGTTATTTATCCTGTTTCGCAGACAGAACGCACCTCATAGGCTAATGGCAGTGCTTGCTTATTTACAGAGCCGTACGCGACGAGGTCATTCTTTTATAACTGGTATTCAGCTTCGGGTATCTATGCGCATAACTATCGTAGGCTGCGGTTCCAGGGGTTCTAAACTGGCAGAAGCGGCCGATAAGATGATGGAAGTCAAGAGGATATACCTCGTTGATTCTAACAGGCCCCGTGCAGATGCTCTTTCGGCATCTCTAAACAAGGCAGAGGTCGTCAATAATGTGGAAGAGGAGCTCTACCACTGCGATCTGGTCATCGAATGCGCAACACAGGATGTGGCCAAGAGGATTCTTCCGCAGGTCGTCGCCAGAGGCGTGGACATAATGATCATGTCCGTCGGTGCTCTGGTGGATGACGATTACAGGCAGTCCATCTCGGATAAGGCCAAACAGTGTAACTCAAAGGTATACATCCCGTCCGGAGCAATATGTGGTACAGACGGGCTCAGGGCATCCACGGTAGGAGGGATCCAGGAGGTCGAGCTTATAACGACCATGCCTCCTGCCAACTTCGAGGGGTTGGAATATGTAAAGGAGAAGGGCATCGACATCTCCAACATCAAGGAGAAGACCGTACTCTTCAACGGAACTGCAAGGGAAGCCGTCCAGCTGTTCCCCAGGAACGTCAACGTGGCGGCTATCGTGAGCATAATGGGTATCGGCTTCGACAGGACCATGATCACCATCGCCGCGGATCCGAACATCAAGGTCAACTATCACGAGCTCAACATCAAAGGGGAGTTTGGAAATCTCTGCACACATACGTTCAACGTCCCGTCCCCGATTAACCCCAAGACATCAAACCTTGCAGTCTTCTCGGCCATCTCAGCACTTGAGAGGATCGTCAAGAATCAGTGGGTAGGTATCTGAAATGCAGAAGACCAGGGCCGAGAGGCTCATCTCCAACGCAGAGGGGGTGGATGCAATCGTCATCATGAACGATGGCGAGCCTTTCCTGGATTCCACATTCTGGTATCTGTCCGAGCAGCCGGGAGGATGCTTCGAGTCATCATTCGCGATCGTACGCGGCGACGGGTCCTTGGATGTTATCGTCAATCCTCTGGAGGAGGAGTCTGCAAAGGATGGTGTAGGCAACATATGCGTCTATCACAACAGGGAAGAGCGCGACAACTTCATCAAGGATGCACTGAAAGGTTGCAAGAAGGTAGGATTCAACACCCATTCATCCACTTATGCTATGGTGGAATATGTCAAGAGGGTAGCCGAAGGCATCGAGCCAGTCGATGCCGGAATAGCTATCGACATTACAGTTTCGATAAAGGATGCCAAGGAGATCGAGGCTACGAGGCAGGCCTGCAGAATATCGTCACAGGTCGCAAAAGAACTTCCCGATTATCTTTCTGAGGGGGTGTCGGAGAAGCAGGTCGCATCAAGGATGGATAACAGGATGCGTGAGCTGGGAGGTACCGGAAACGCATTCGACACCATAGCCGCGTTCGGACCCTATTCGGCGCAGCCCCATCATATGCCCTGCGATTACAATCTGAAGAAGGGCGACACGGCGCTGTTCGACTTCGGGACCAAGTACGATCGCTACTGTTCCGATATGACCAGGACTCTGTTCCTCGGAAAGCCCCCGGAGATCCTGGAGAGAGCCTATGAGGTCGTCAGGGAAGCCCAGCTCGCCGGTATCAGCGAGTATCACGACGGCGCCAAAGCCAATGCGGCAGATCTAGCAGCGAGGAAGATCATCGACGAGTCGGAATTCAAGGGAACATTCATCCATTCATTCGGACACGGGATCGGTCAGGATGTCCATCAGGCGATCTCGATCTCTCCGAGGTCCGAGCAGATATTGCACGAAGGCAACATTGTATCGGCAGAGCCGGGCATATACATTCCCGGTGTCGGCGGGATAAGGATCGAGGATACTGTACTTGTCACCAAGAACGGATGCGAGATCCTCACCGACTTCGACCATTCTTTGACAATCGTCTGATCAGAACGTCTGTTCGAGGGTCAGTCTCTGCCTGTCGCCCGCATCATCCAGCTGAGAGCAGTCTCCGATTATCTTACCGATCTTGATCATCGGATAGGGCGCGACAGGTTTCCTGTCCTCGCCGCTGAGAGGCGTTGGGCCGAAGAATATCACGAATGCTCCTGGTCCGGGCCAATAGGCGATATCACCGACCTCGAAATCAGTTCTGCGGTTCTCCTTGGGCATTATGGAATTGAGTGGCATGTCGCAATAGATCATGGAGCCGAGCATGTTGATGTCCAGTTTGCACGGGCACGAGAGCCATATGGTGTTGGAGATGTCCGAATCATCGAGTTCAGCTTTGACCTCTGTGTTCCTCGTCCTTATGATTATCTTGTTCATCGGAATCGCTCCTTCTTCAGGAACAGGTCGCGGATCTCTTTTCCGACCACTTCTACCTGCAGTCTACTCTCTTCCTCTTCCATCTTCTTCAGGTTGACGAGTCCCCCTTCCCATTCTGCGACCCATTCGTCCTTGAATTTGCCGTTTTGGATCTCCTCGAGAATCTTCTTCATCTCCTTCTTGGTATCGTCGGTTATGATCCTTCCTCTCCTGGTCAATCCTCCGAACTCTGCTGTGTTGGAAACCTCCTTCCACATTCCGCTGAGGCCGTTCCTGTTGATCAGATCCACCACCAGTTTAGTCTCGTGGAGTACCTCAAAGTATGCCATTTCCGGCGGATATCCTGCTTCTACCAGGGTCTCGAACCCGCGTTTGATGAGCTCGCTGATGCCTCCGCATAATACGGCCTGTTCACCGAACAGGTCTGTGTGGGTTTCTCTCTCGAATGTAGATTCGAACACTCCTGAGCGTGTGGCACCGATCCCTTTGGCCAATCCCAGAGCGATCTGCTTTGCATTCCCGGTGTAGTCCTGATGGATGCAGATCATCGCCGGTACCCCGAATCCTTCCAGAAAGATCTTCCTCTCCATGTTTCCGGGACCTTTGGGAGCCATCATTATGACATCTACATTTTCCGGCGGGACGATGGTCTTGAATGTGATTGCGAACCCATGGGCGAACTCCAATGCAGCGCCCTTTTTGAGGTTGGGTCCGACGAACTGCTTGTAGATGCTGGGCTGGACCTCGTCCGGCAGGAGCATCAGAACGATATCGGCATCCTTGACTGCATCCGCGAATTCGGCTACCTTTAGTCCGTCCTCCTTCGCCTTGTTCCATGAAGGTCCGTTTTTCCTGACACCGACCGTAACGTCCATGCCAGAATCTTGGAAGCAGAGGGCCTGCGCCCTGCCTTGGGAACCGTATCCGAGGACGGCTACCTTCTTTCCGTCAAAAATGCTCATATCAACATCGCTGTCGTGGTAAAGCTGCATGCTGTCACCTTGATTGTCTGTGTAACCCGTGACGGATGATATAATCGTTGTTACCCAGCAAAATGGAATATAAAAGATGGGAAAGGAAAAACAGGGGCTGGGCCCCTTAGTTTCATTCGATCTCGACCGTGACCGAGTAGTCCTGGTAGTATCTCTTGTTGGTGAAGTAGTCCTTCATCGTACTGGGGATCTCTCCGAGATCGTAGCCAACCACAGTGGTCTCGCCGTAGGTGTATCCGTACGGGTTGGTATCCTTTGTGACGCTGGTGGTTAGCTTTACTGCACCTGCCATATGTCCGGGCAGCAGCTGCAGCGCCACATCGTAGCTCATGTCGTATACGGTTCTGCATTCATGCGCCAGAGCAATGAACAGTATGGACGTGTCCTCGCAATCCCCGCCTTTGTCATAGAGGGTCTCAAGCGGGAACTTCCAGTATTCCGTCGTTCCCATGTATTCCTCATCGGACTGGTATTCGATGTACTGGGTGAACGCCAGGAGGTAGCCGAGGAGTGTGGATTCGGAGACCTTGGTGTAGTTCTTGTTGAGCTCTTCGATCAGCTTGTCCACCAGTTCCTCCATGTATGGTGCCATCTTCTCGTCGGTATAGCTGTACGTGACGAATGTCTTGTCGCGGACATGCGTTCTCTCCTGACACCTCTCGGATTCCGTATAGATTCCTCTGGCGTATAGCAGATCGTCGTAATCGATGTCCAGTTCTATCGAGTATGTCTTCTTGTCGAACGTCCATTCATAGGTGCGGGTCACATCTCCGGTGACCTTGACATTGTAGAATACGGAGGAGTTCTTTCCGACACCGACGATTCTGTACATTCCGCCGTCTGTAAACGTGTATGTGTCCGTGTAAGACACGTCGGACACAAGGCTGTCCGCATTGGTGATGGTGTACTGGGCATCCTCCAGGCTGCCTTCGATGTTGAGATTCACCTCTGTATCGGATGCGAATGTGATGTCCACTGTGTTCGAGTTCATGGCGTAGAGCTTCATGCTTCCGCCTACAACGAACTTGTAGGTCGGGTCTGCGGACAGCAGTACGAAGTTCTCATCGTACCATCCGCTGAATTTCACTCCGTCGGCCGTGGTTGCGGTCAACGTGACTGATTCTCCGAGCTTGTAAGGGCTGTCGTTCCCGGTGACGGTGATGCCGTTTCCTTCAACGACATCGATCTCGCAGTCGCTGGGGATGTCCACATAACCATCCGATTGATAGTTGTAGACTATCTTTATCTCATTCGTCTGTATCCAGCTGGAATTGTTGAAATAGAATATTATCTGGTACGGAATCCATCCGTCGCCGATCCATTGAGTCTCCGTGGCTCCGCTGTCATACCTCAGCTGAACCTTGTTACATTCTTTTTGGATCTGCTTGCCCTCGATTGTGACCGTTATGGTTTCGGTTCCGAGATCGATCCAATCCCCATCGATATCGTCATTCCAATAGACGTTGCTTGTGGATTCGCTGTAGCTTTGTCCACCCATGTAGATGTAGGTGTATGTGGTGTTGTCGGAGTTCTGGATGAAATAGGATTCCTTGTCGCTGTTGTAGTAGAGGTATGTGAACGTGAGGTCTCCGTCGATCGTATAGGAGTTGAATCCCCTCTCGCAGTATCCGCTTTTGGTGAGCGTGACAGTGTGTCCGGACAGATTATCCGACCAGCGGGCGTATAGTGTGATGTTCCCGGTAAGGTCTATGGTGATTCCGTCGAAAACTTTAGTGTAATCCGCATCCAAATACCATCCGTTGAATATGCAATTCTCCTTATCAGGATCGGATATCTTGAGATACTGGCCCGGTACGTAAGAGGTCGGTACGCCCAATTCGAGGGTACCGCCGTCAAGTTCGTAGGTTATGTCGTATCTCTCCGTATCATCGTATAGGAGCAGGAAGCCTGCGACTCCTACGATGGCTGCTGCCGTGATTACTGCGAAGATGGTTAGTTTGTCCGTTTCCAACACCTTGGGTGAAGGATACAAAATGACTTAAAAAAATTCTATCATTAGACAGTCATAGAAATTATGAACAAAGAGGTTCCCAAGGATGCTCTCTATTCGTCTGAGACGTTTCAGATGTCCTCAGGATCCATAGCTACGATGCTCAGTGTCCCTTTCATTCCGTTGAGTCCGATGATGTCCTCGGAGGAATCGCTTCTGTTTAGGTTCTCTGCGATGATCAGCTCGCATTTCCTTCCCGTGTTGACTGCTTTGAATACCACGTCTCTCGGAATCTCCACAGTGCAGGACTGCTCCCAAATGTTTACGTCCAGGCGTCCGTCGAGGTTCTTCACCTTGAACCGGGTGTCGCTGTGCAGGTTCATCTCTACCTGTCCGCGTACATCATCCAGAACGATCTCTTTCGCCGCGCCATCGAATTCCATGTCCTTCGTAGTGAATCCGGATAGCGCCAGCGTTCCGGTTTCAGCCTTCAGTTCGATTCCCCCGACATACTTCTTAGGCAGTCCGATGGATATCTTCAGGTCGTTCCTGCAGACGGTATCGGTGAGGTCGTTCCTTCTTCCGATCTCCAGGCAGAGCCTTCTCTTCTTCTCCTCTATTCTGAACTTGATGTCCGAGTCCAGCTTAGATATGCTGTCGGAGTGGACCTCCACACGGATCTTTTCAGAATCGAGCCCGTGTATGTCTATCATCTTCGCGGGAACGGAGCCGATCTCGAAATCCTTTCCGCCGTCAATATCATACTGGATGAAGCTGGAATAGCATGATGCCTCATCTGTTACAAGCGCGTCAACCGTCGTTCCGAACAGCTTGGCTATAGCTACAATATTGTCAATCTCCGGGACTCCGGAATCGGTCTCCCATTTGGTGATTGCCTGTCTGGATACGCCCAGAGCGTCGGCCAGCTCGTTCTGTGACATGTTCCTGTCGCTTCTCATCCACTTGATCTTCTCGCCGATGGTCATGCTACCGTCCGATCCGTGAAATTAAAATGTACATGATAGGTATATAATTGCCACGAACCGTTGCATAATTTGATTGATTAGTCAACAATAATCATCAAAACAATTCTCAAGATCCTTTCCTGAGAATCCGTCCCTGTAGACTTCCCACATCTTCCTGCCTACCATGTACATCGCGTAGACGACCACCAGGTTGCGCAGCAGCATCAGGATCATGCAGAGGTCGTTGATGTTGGTGCCACCGTTGAGATATGCATAGATGTATCCGCAGTTGATCTCCGTGAAGATGAATATGGCCAATAGCACTATGGCAAGCTTGTTGGAGAACTTATGGTCTGGGCACATCATAATCGCTAGAAGGAACAGAGGCATTGCCCACAGGAGATATTGCGAAGAGAATACTTTCCCGAATACGATCAGCGCCATAACGACCATCAGCGACCCCGATACCATGAGGAACAGGGCCTCATCATTCCTTCCCCTCTTGTTCCTGATGAATCCGTAGAAGAGCACCGCAGCCAATGTGAACGCCGCCATCACGTATGACATGATGCCGGCGATGGCATCGGGAATCGGTCCGATGAGGTCGTCAGAACCGTAGGATCCAGGGTCGGTCCACGGCAGTATCGAGACGTCTATCATTCCTATCATCGAGAACGGATAGATCAGCGTAGCGACGACAGAACCGACTTCCAGAGGACGGTCGGAGTTGTATGTGATGAAGTGAATCACCGATTCGGGCTCTATCAGATAGAACGGCAGTATGACGGCAGCTGCTGTTATAATGAAGACGGCAGCTCCCTGGAACATGCTCTTCCAATCCCTTTTGATGAGGAATAGCATCATGAACGGAAGCATAAGAAACGCTGGGTATACCTTGGTCAGTGCACCCAGCGCCAGCAATACGAAAGTCCAGATGTAGTGTTTTGTGATGAACAGATAGAACGCCCCCAGGCACAGGATCGCAGGGATTATGTCATAGCGGTCCGCGACAAATGGCAGCATCAGAACGATGAATACGCTGTAAAGGAGCATGACCTTGATCTGACTCACACCGTAACGTTCCGCTATGAGCCTGAAGAGTTCCAAGCCGATGATGGTGAAGATGTATATCTCGACGACGAATCCGATGTTGTAGATGAACGCCGAGTGGGTCCAGTAAGTGAAAAGCCCGGGTATCGCCATGAAGATCAAGGCGAACGGTGGATACTCCATGATCGGTATCTTCCCTTCGAATAGCGGAACGACATCCTTCCAATAGCGGTCGCGCATGACTTCCGATTCGATTCCTGTCATTTCGTAGAGGATGAACACTCCTATGAGGTAGCAGATGAATGTGAATGCGAGAGCCAGAGCCAGGTACAACTCTATCTTCTTCTCTCTGCTCATCCCTTCCAGCATAGGCCCACCCTGCAAATACAGAACCTTTCAGATCCGTCGGACCATTATGGACTTGACCGTATAAAATCTAATGAGATAAGGTCAGGAAACGATCCATGCGGAACGGCAGGCTGTTCAAAAGTACTATAAGTAGCCAGACAGATTGACAGAGCATGAACAAGAACATACCGAACTACCTTTCGCTGTCCAGGATAGTGATGTCGGTCGCTCTTTTCTTCATACCTGTCATGAGCGTGCCGTTCCAGGTGGTGTATGTTCTCGCGTTCGTCACAGATATGATCGACGGTAACCTGGCCAGGGCGATAGGTGCGGAGTCAGAGCTGGGGAGGAAGCTCGATAGCTACGCCGATCTTGTCTATCTTTTAGCGTTCTTCTTCCTAATTGTCCCCTGGATGAATCTGGAGATGTGGATAATAATCGCAGGAGCCGTTTGTTTAATCCTCAAGGCGATTCCGTTCTTCTGGGTACGCTATGTTACCGGGAGTTTCTACACATTCCACAACTGGTTTGCTAAGATAGGTCAGTTCGGACTGATGGTCCTGCCCTTCCTGTTCATGTGGATCGGAGTGGCAGCCGTCTATGTAGAGCTCATAATAATGTATCTCGCGGTGTTCTACGATTTCATCCTAGCTAACGACAGATGCAAGGCATTCAAAGAGGGAAAGCTGGAGCTGCCGAAGGACAAGGCCTGAGGGTCAGCCCTCATCGTCGGAGGATTTCCCGAACTTCCTGTCCCACCATTCCAGGACCAGTCTGGGAGGGTCCAGTATGACCAGAGCTACCAGGACCATGACGATTCCTATGATGATCATCAGGTCCAGTTTGTCTCCGAAGAATACTACACCGTACACGGTGGACAGGACAATGCTCGATGTGATTATCATGGTCAGGACGGCCGGGTCCATGCGTCTCACAGCGATGATGACCAGATAGTTGGGGATCAGCGTGCCCAGTACTCCCATCATGAGCATGTAGGCCCAGAGGTCCACGTTGTCAGACAGTATGCCGGATAAATGTCCGAAGTCGGCGAAGGGTACCAGGAGTACGGAGCTCAGGAAGAAGAAATAGAACATGGTCGTGTTCTCGCTGTAATTCAGCTTCTCGACGCACCTGCTGCCCAGAGTGAAAGCTGCCAACGTCACTCCCGACAGCAGTCCGAATATGACTCCCATCACCGATATGCTTCCTGGATCCTCCAGTACTCCGATGATGAAGATGCATCCGAGGAACTCTATGACGGCTGCCAGAAGTTTTCTCTTAGTAACCTTGTCCCCGAATAGGAAGAATGCGAATATCATGATGAAGTAAGGGTTGGTGAGCTCGAGCACTGCTGCCGTACCCAGGGGGATGAGGTCCTGAGCATTGAACAGGAAAAAGTTAGACAGTACGTTGAACAGCGCGAAGAGAACGAATATCCATAGGTCGCGCAGACGTATCCTGAACGCGGAACGGTCCGTGAGCAGCAGGATTACGAAGAACACAGCAGCGGTAACCCCTTCGCGGCATATGCTCACATCCAGCGGGGTGAAGCCTGCTTCCAGCAGATTCTTAGAGAACAGGTTCAGTGAACCGATGAGAACCGCGGCCGTAACAGCCATCCAAAACGGATGTATGTTGAGCTTCACGGCTCGTGATTAATTGAATGATATATAATAAGCAAACCGAAGTGAATCAGGTTCGAATCGGAAAGAAGCCAGTGCAGAAATGCCTGCTCGAAAAATGAAAACGTGTGTTGGATTTTATATTAAATAACTCACTATTCAGTGTAGATACAATGGATAAAGCTCCTCATGAAGTATGCAGGTCGGGGAGAGGGACCCGTAGCGGAAGGACGGCGCTCCTGACCACGGTCTTGGCTCTGATGCTGATCGCATCGGCTGGATTTCTCACGTGGGTTCCTGAGGAATCTAATGCGGATGCGTCCGGTGAATGCGGGGATGGAGTCACATATACATACACCGAGAGTACGAAGACGCTCGATATAGTCTTCACCAGCACTGGTACCTACTCAGGGAAGATGTAGGATTATCAGTCGGGAGGTGCACCATGGTACTCCTACAGAGCGAATATCCAGACACTCACAATCGATTCAGGAGTGACCTCCATCGGCGATTACGCTTTCGAAGGTTGCTCCGGGTTCACGAGTCTGACCATACCCGATTCCGTCACATCCATTGGCGATAGTGCGTTCATCAATTGCACGGATCTACTTCAAATTTCATTTGGCAATGGATTGACCACGATACATGAAAAGGCATTTCATTCGCACGCCTTCTACGACACCGATGGGACCACCTCTCTGGCAGCAAACGTAGAGAATCTGAAGGGCTTCATCTACGCCGGGACCTCGGTTACGAAGATGATCCGTCTTGCGGCCACAGGAGCACTTCCTACTGAAGCAGGGAACTGGTACCTAACCGCAGATGTCATCTTGACTTCCACATGGGCCGTGCCCAGCGGAACCGTGAACCTCTGTCTGAACGGCCACTCGATCACCATGAAACAGATCGCAGATTATGTTCCGGTTATCAGAGTCGGTAATGAAAGTGCATTGAATCTGTATGACTGTAGCAATCCATCCACAGGGAAGATAACCCACTACAGTGAGACGACGGATAACAATACGGAAACATGGATAGGTGGCGGATTGGAAGTTGAAGGTACGTTCAACATGTACGGCGGTAACATATCCGGCAATACCACAGGGACAGGCGGTGGAGTTTACACCTATACGAACGGTACGTTCAACATGTACGGCGGTACCATTTCTGAGAACACCGCAACCGAAGTAACGGAAGGAGGAGGAGGCGGTGGGGTGTACAACCATGGTACGTTCAACATGTACGGCGGTACCATTTCTAATAACACCGCTACAAATGGAGGCGGGGTTTTTAATACAATTGATGGCACGTTCAACATGAGCGGAGGTACCATTTCTAATAACACCGCTACAAATGGAGGCGGAGTCTGTAATTACAAAACCTTCAACATGAGCGGAGGTACCATTTTTAATAACACCGCTACAAATGGAGGCGGAGTCTACAATAGCGGTACATTCAACATGTACGGCGGTACTGTATCAGGAAACAGCACTACAACAGATGGAGGCGGAGTCTACAATAGCGGTACATTCTCTATAAAGGGATCTCCTGTGATATCGGACAATTCAAAAACAGGAGATCCGAGCACGCCCAGCAATGTCTATCTGCCCGACAATATGAAAATCGTGATCGAAGGTGTATTGACCGGGGATGCCATTATCGGTATCTCTATGCAGACCGCAGGCGTATTCACTTACAGATACAGTAATTACAACAATACCTCTCCATCCGATTTTTTCAAGCCAGACAATAACTCTTACAACGTTAGCTGGGATTCCATTGTGACGGAAGCGGAGTTGACCGGTGGTGCCCAAACTAAATTCAAGGTGACATTCAATTCCAACGGCGGTGAAGGAACTATGGACCCTCAGGTATTCACGAAGGGCGTGGCTCAGAATCTTTCAGTAAATACTTTCACGAAATCAGGTTCTGATTTTATCAAATGGACCACTAATGCCGATGGGACCGGTACCTCATATGCTGATGGAGAATCGGTGACGCTAACAGACAGCGACCTCACCCTCTATGCGCAATGGGGATCGAGCTGGGGCTGCGGAGGAGGGCTCACCGCGACTCTGATTGACCATACGCTCACCATAGAAAAAACCGATAAAGACGGAAACGGAAAAATGGATGATTACAGCTATGATTCGGGGAATTCTAATCCTAAGCCTCCTTGGCATGATGAAAGATCATCTGTTACAAAAATAGTTGTAAATGATGGTGTCAAGAAGATAGGGTCGTTTGCTTTCTACGAATGTATAAAACTCGTAGACTTGCAGCTGACAGATTCGATAGAAGAAATCGGAGATCATGCAATATATGGTTGCTTAGAGCTGACAGCGATAAACGTCCCGAAGAATCTGGATCGTGTCGGGGCCGGTTCGTTCGCCAACTGTGCCAAACTGACCAATATAACCGTGAGTGAGGGCAATGAAGTATTCAATACGGACGTAGACGGAGTGTTATACTATGATGACGGCACCATTTATGAAGTGATCCAGTATCCTCTTGGAAAGAGCGATGAAAAATATAGGATCATATTCGGTGTTAACAGAATAGGGCCCTATGCATTCGAGAACTCCACCCTGAAAGAAGTGGTAATACCTGCATCAGTTCTATACTTTGGTTATAAAGGATTCTATACTGAGAGGGAAGGTTGTCTCGACTTCATAACATTCGAAGGTGGAGGGTTGCAAGCCAAAGAAGTCGGAACAGACGCGTTCAAAAAAATGGATTTCATCAACGGCGACCACCAGGTTGACTTCTATGATGGGAATCACAGAGAATTCAGAGGAAATACCTACAAATGTTATGACAATGCATATCGGCAAACAGGCACCGTGACATTCGATGCAAAGGGACACGGTATCGCTCCTCCAACGATATGGCCGTTCGTTCTTGGTTACAAAATCCCTGAGCCTGAAAAACCCACAGCACCAGGTTTTATTTTCGAAGGATGGTTCAAGGAATCCGACTGTACGAATGAATGGCACTTCAATATCGACATCCCTTTGAAAACGCAAACCACACTCTACGCCAAATGGGACGTTGTAAAGCATAAGGTCACCTATGATGTCGACGGAGGGTCCGCGGACGCTCCCGTGCAGGAAGATGTTGAGGAAAATCATAAATTCACAGTGGCGGGCTATTCAGGCACTAAGCCAGGCTACGTCTTCGATGGATGGACCTGCGGTGGCCAGACATACCAGCCCGGAGACCAGGCGACCATGGGAACATCCGACATGGTCTTCAAGGCCAAATGGATTGTGCCTATCAAGTACACCGTAACTATCTCCGCAGGAGAGGGAGGAACTGTCAGCAAAGGTTCCGTGACAGTTGATTCCGGCACCATGATAACCTCGGCGAACAACATGCTAAGGGTAGGTTCCGACACAGTGGTTGCTACGCCCAACGACGGGTGCGAGTTCAAATTCTGGTCCGGAGTCACATACTCCACCGTGACATCGGATATGAACGTCACCGCGATCTTCAGCAAGGAGGGGGGGATGTCATGGACTATATCCTACAGCCTGGAGAAGGGTTCCTGGAAGGAGGGATATACCGCACCGGCTCAATACATCGAAGGTGTCGGAATGTTTCTACCTTCATCATCCGATATCGTACCCTACAAGAAGGACGGATACACCGTATCTTTCCTCGGATGGTACCTGACAGGGGATAAGAGCAAGACTATCGTTTCGTCAGTGACACCAACTGACAGCGGTGACAAATCCTTCACCGCCCTCTGGGAGGAGACTGTGAACAGTTACGCATATACAGTAAAATATCAGGACGCCGCCGGAAGGAATGTCGCTCCATCATACGAAGGAACCGCGAAGTTCGGAACGAAGGTTACGCCCGAGATCATATCGGTGCCGGGATACGTCCCGCCCAAAGAGACGAAGACGATCACCATATCATCCAACGTGTCCAAGAACACAGTCACTTACGTCTACACAGTGATAACCTTCACCATTACAGTATCCTCCGGAGATCATGGTACCATCACAGGACCTTCAACGGTCGAATACGGATCTGATGCAATATTCGCCATCATCGGTGACGACGACTACATCGTATCCGACGTCACAGTCGACGGGGAATCCGTGGGGAAGAAGGGAGTATACACATTCGCATCGGTGACCTCTGATCACAGCATATCCGCTGCATTCGAATACAAGAAGGATGCAGAGACGGTGATCGATGATGTGGGTAACGTCATCGAGATGTACACCGAAGAGCAGGACGGCAAGGGTGTCAGGGTCGCGATACATTACAACGCCAACGGAAAGACCGAATCGTATGCAAGCGTTTCCGTCTCCGAGGACATCAATTCGGTCGTGTCCGTGATAACGGATACCCACGGAAAGACCGTCGTGGACACCACCGCGATGATCTCCTCGGACACAGGAGCGACCATCACGCTGAGCGATCTCAACAATGTGAAGGAGGCCGCCGCATCCGCAGCCAAATCGCTGGATGTGGACGCTAACGACAGGATGAACATCGTAGTCGACTCCACCACCGAGGCCGGGTCATCGAAGGGGGCATCGATCAGCTTCGAAGGAGTATCAAGCGACAACACCCTGGCCATCACCGTTATCGGAGATGCAGGATCGATATCCTTCGACAGCAAGGTCATCGCAGATGTCCTGAAGACCGCATCCGCATTCAATGTAGTGTTCGAGGAAGCCGACGATTCGTCGATCACTCCGGAGCAACGCAGGGCCGCGGGGGACAACACCGTCTACGATATCTTCGCGGTAGTCAACGGAAAGACCATGACGACCTTCGACGGCGAGGTCAAGATATCCATGCCTTACGAGCTCAAGGAAGAGGAGGAGCCTACGGACGTCAAGATCTACTACGTCAGCGACGAAGGTAATGTGGAACTGATCGGAGGCAACTGGAGCAACGGTTACGTCACCGCCAAGCTGAGCCACTTCTCCGACTACTTCGCAGCTGCCGACTACGTACTCAGGAACGTGACCCTGGAGAAGACCGGAGAGGGCTCCGTGGAGGCATCAACATACTCCTGCAGCCCCGGCACGACAGTCAAATTGACTGCGACTCCTTCGGACGGATGGAAGTTCGTCAAGTGGGAGTCGCAGCAGGTGACCGTGAACGACGGAAGCTTCGTCATGCCCGACGAGGACGTGACCGTCAAGGCTGTGTTCGAGAAGGCATCGGAATCTTCACCAGGATTCGACTGGTGGTGGATCCTGATCATCGTTGCGGTCATCGCCTGCATCGTAGGAGGCTTCTGGTTCTACAACAGCCGCAAAGCGTGAAACGATTCTACCGGCGGGGCGATCCCCGCCTTTTATGTGTGCCCAGCATACATGGATGGAATCCTTGGATTCCATCCACAAACTTTTGTGGACTCCAGTTCTATAGGGGCAGACGGGTAGACGTTGCTCCATTCGGCTGAGTATATGCGCAAAGACGGCATCCGGGATGAGGATGTCTTTGATAATGTCCGCTGTCCTCAGTCTTTACCGGATTCCGAATACCTTCATGGTGTATCCATGTCTGATTGCAGCATTATAGATTGGACGAGTTCAGTCTAAACGATTATTATTAAGATTTAGGGTTGAGCCTCGGCCGTCTGAATTTGAGATGGGTTTACCAATCCAATGTGGATTTGAATTACGATGAGTGGGCCTACCCGGATTTGAACCGGGGTCAATGGCTCCCAAAGCCACAAGTATACCAAGCTAGCCCATAGGCCCACAGCATTACTCCGATTCCGACTCGATTATAAAAGGTTGATTCTCTGACAGTTCCGGCTCTAAGAAGTTTTGATGAAGCGGATTGATTATCAAGTTGAAACCTAGTCCAATCCTTATTAGGCGTTTCTTTGGATATCGTAATATGCGGGACTGGAAGAGCGGATAAAAGAAAACATCTCTACGTTTCCATCCTAATCCTAGCGATAATTGATCTCCACAGATGCGGGTCTACCGAGAAGTAATTGTGGAGGGCCGAATCGTTTCAGCCCTCCGAATGGATCGTTTAATTGTTCGCGTTCGAAACACCGAGGGAAACGCCACCGCCTACCATGGCAGCTGCTCCGGCACCTAAGGTCCAGAGGCCTGCGGTCACCAGCGTTTGGGATGTCGCCAAGGCACTTGCTGCGGCAAATCCTCCTGCAGCAGCCCCAGCTCCCAGTATTGCGCCAGAAAGGAGGACAGTTAAACCGCCTACCGCTGCAACGGCTCCGACTATCAATGCCACCTTGCCGAATGTTTTCCAGCTCCAGCCGCCGTCGAACTTCAGCTCGGCCGCATTCATATCGACGTAACTCGTCGGCATTTTCATTACGATGTTCGCGTTGTCCATTTGTATTCCTCCCGATATGCCGTTGCTCTTTCCATTTTCTTTGTTGCTTAAAAGGTTTGTTATCAGATGTTTGGAATGATTGCAACCGTTTCAGCATCTTCAATTCTCGGATCTGTTTCGTTCAAAACCTCCTCAGGAATATGAACGCGACTCCTCCTATGACAGCAAGGCCGCCTACCGCAGCCCCTGCGATCATCAGAATCATCCTTATACTGCTGTCATCGTCCTCAGGTTCGCCGGAGTTCCAGACGGCCTGCAGTACTATGTCCTCGGTACCCATTTTGATTGTTGCACCCATCATGTATACCTTGGAATCGTAGAGCCATCCGCCGAACTTGTAGCCCTCCTTGGTCCCTGAGTAGGCTTTGACGATGAACGTGCTGCCTTCGGGTACATCGGCCTGTATCGGCGCTTCTCCGGAGCCTCCCTGCAGGTCGTATGTGACCTTGTGCGTACACATCCCCTTCTCCCAGGTGGCTTTGAGTACGATGTCATCGAGTTCCATCGTGATGATGTCGCCTTCTTGGAACAGCAGGCGGTCATATGACCATCCTTTGAACACATGACCTTCCATCGTAGCCGTGCATGCCTTGACTGTGAACGTGTATCCCTCTGCGACATCGGACTGCTTGGGCACATCTCCTTCACCGCCGTTGAGTTCGTACGTCACTCTGTGGAGCCTCGTCCATACGGCCATGAGGGTAATGTCTTTCTTGCCCATCTTGGCGGTGTCCCCGGCTTGGTAGATCTTACCGTTAGAGATCCATCCATCGAACTGGTATCCGGTCTTCGTTCCGGAATAGCTCTTGACCGTGAATGTTGATCCTTCCAGCAGATCCTCCTGTGTAGGTGCGGTGCCGGAGCCGCCGTTTATATCATATGTCACTTTGTACATAGGTGCCCAGTTGGCACTCAGGACGACGTTCCTGTCCGAGATCGTTATCTGATCGCCCTCGCGGTAGATATTCCCGTTCCAGTTCCATCCGTTGAAGGAACATCCTGATTTGGAGCCGTTGTATCCTTGCACTGTAACTATCGTTCCCGGTTTGTACTGTTCGGTTTCAGGTCCTTTCGTTGAACCGCCGTTCACGTAATAGATGACTTTGTAAGCCGGCTCCCATACGGCCTTGAACTCTATGGGGCCGGTACCCATTTTGCATTTTTCACCGGGCAGATATATCTCGTTGTTATAGGTCCATGCGGCGAAGCTATATCCTTCTTTGGTGCCGCCATATGCGGCAAGCGTTATCGTCTCCCCTTCATAATATTGAGAGTCACGGAGTCCAGATTTGGAGCCGCCGTCGGTGTTGTATGAAACAGTATGCGTTATTATGGGATCTCTTTGTGTTAAACGACCATCAATGCTTGTAAAAATGTGTAGGTAGACCTCATCACTGTTGAGATTATTGATCGGCGTTTGTCCATCATACATATACAATGTCGGAACGCTAAAGTAAAAATCGTCTGGTAGGGAGGTGGTCATCACCACCATCTTATCGATGCCCGGCCCTTGGAAGAACTGCCTGGTATAACCATCGCCCTCAAAAACAACACCTGGGGCGAGTATTATCTCATCGATCAACAAATGGGAAGAAAAGAATGCAAACTCTCCAAAAAAGGTTACGTTCCTGGACAGCTGCAAATGTCCCAAACCTCCATATCCATCTTTCATCCAACAATCTTGGAAGCATCCATCTCCGATAAAATTCACATTATCGGAAATGATGTGATTCTTTCCAGGTTCGCCTTCGAACGTACTTCCGGTGAACGCATAATGGCCGAGGGTACGCACATGGTCCGGTATTACAAGACATCCTCCGAATGTAATATGACCGAACATACCTCTCGGTATACTATTGACGTTCTCGCCAAACTCCAGACCGCCCTTGAAAATACAATTGTGGAACGGAGACTCACCGCTTGTTTTGTTAATGGTTCCGTTTGGAAAGAAGAGTTTATTGAATTCGCAACCAAAGAACGATCTGTCCCCTAAGGTCAAGAGGCTGTTTGGAAGTATCAGGTCGCATTCCTTGCACTTATAACCTTCGAACGCAAAATCGCCTATGTATGTCACTCCTTCGGGAATAGTCAAGGGACCTGTAAACTTACATTCGGCGAACGTTCTATTTTTGATTTCTGTTATGCCGGCAGGTATATGCAACGATCCTGTGAAACTGCAATAATTAAAAGCTTCCGATCCGATGCTCATGAGATCGTTCGGGAGATAGAGTGTCCCATCGAAATCGCATTTTAGGAATGCCTCATCATCGATATTTTTCACTCCATTCGGGATATAAAGGGGGCCGGTGAAATTACATTCTTTGAATACACCCTTGTTTATTGATGTCAAATCGTGAGGGAGGGTCAGTGAGTTTATGAATCCGCATTTGTAGAATGCATATTCCCCAATGTTCGTAATACTGTCCGTCAGGGTCAGGGATCCATCGAAGGCGCATTCGCTGAATGCATAGCTCCCTATGCTCGTGACTTTACTCGGAATAGTTAAGTTGCCGGTGAATGGGCATCCATTGAATGCATAGCTCCCTATGCTCGTGACTTTATCTGGAATAATTAATGCACCAGTGAATTTGCATCCATAGAAGGTATAATCTCCGATGCTCGTGACTTTACTCGGAATAGTTAAGTTGCCGGTGAATGGGCATCCATTGAATGCATACTCTCCGATATATTTTATTTTGCTATCTTCGGCAGAAGTACATAGGGTCAGGGATCCATCGAAGGCGCATTCGCTGAATGCATAGTCCCCTATGGTTTCGACTGTGTTTGGGATAGTTAAGGCGCCGGTGAATTTGCACCCGCTGAATGTATATTTCCCGATGGTCGTGACTGTACTAGGAATAGTTAAGCCGCCTTCACTGAATTTGCATCCATTGAATGCATACTCTCCGATATATTTTAGTTTGCTATCTTCGGCAGAAGTACATAGGGTCAGGGATTTATCGAAGTCGCATCCATTGAATGCAGAGTCCCCTATGGTTTCGACTTTATCTGGAATAATTAATGCACCAGTGAATTTGCATTTATAGAATGCATTGTTTCCTATAGTTGTCAGATTGTTTGATAGGGTCAGTTTCCATGTGACTGTACTATCGGACTGATAGCATTCGCTGAATGCATAGTCCCCTATGGTTTCGACTGTGTCTGGGATAGTTAAGTCGCCGGTGAATTTGCACCCGCTGAAGGTATAATCTCCGATGCTCTTGACTTTACTCGGGATAGTTAAGTTGCCGGTGAATTTGCACCCGCTGAATGCATAGTCCCCGATGGTCGTGACACTACCTAGCAAGTTTAAATTGCCATCGAATGTGCACCCGCTGAATGCATGGTCCCCGATGGTTGTGACACTACCTGGCAAGTTTAAATTGCCATTGAATTTGCCCCCGCTGAACGCATAGTTCCCGATGGTGGTTAGACTGTCAGCCTTAGATATGTTTAGTGGTTGGGCATAATACTCAGTAACATTCCAACTAGTAAACGCATAGTCCCCTATGGTTTTGACTTTACTCGGAATAGTTAAGCCGCCCCCGAATTCGCATTCATAGAATGCATAGTCCCCGATAGTAGTTAGATTGTTAGCATCAGTTAGGTACAGACTGTATCCGAATCTGCATCCATCGAATGCATGGCTCCCGATGGTTTCGACCTTACTTGTAATAGTTAAACTATTATGGAATTTGCATCCATAGAATGCATAGTCCCCGATAGTTTCTAGATCGGCAGACAGATCTACGTGTCTCCAGTAGGTAGATGTGGACTGAAAGCATCCCTCGAATGCATGGCTCCCGATGCTCCTGACTCTATCTGGAATTTTCATGTTGTCAATGAAGTTGCATCCATAGAATGCATAGTCTCCTATTGAGATGAGATTGGAGAAGCCCTCTATTATTGAGTCCGGACTGCAATCTATTTTGTTCAAACTTTTGCATCCGTCGAAGGCATGATCACCGATAGACACTAGATTCGGTGTTGTTATCTTCTCGAGGTCTGTTATATGGACTTCAATCAGTTTGGTCAGATTATAAAAGGCATAGTCCCCGATACGGGCCGTGTAGCCGGTGATCTCTACCAACGTTATTTGGTCTGCATAGGCGTTCCACGGACTGGAACCAGCAGTGAAGTCAGTCATATACCCCGTATAGCTAGTATCTTTTATGGTTATCGTAATCGTACCCGATCCATTATACTTCCATTCCAGACCGCCTCCGCAGTCGCCTGATGATGGAGGTTCGGCATCGACCGATTTTCCATCCATCACCATGCTTGATGATACTGTTATGAATGCCAGCAGTAATGTGATGCCTATGAGGCGGTATGGTAGCTCACCTCTATATCTGCGGCCGATAGTCTTCGTCCAAATATCGGGCGGTCTGCTCTTTTCTCTTCTAACTATCAATCCGCTCATTGTTCTCTCTCCCTATCATGACCATGGCTGAGTTTTGACTGGTTTCTGTTTTTCTCGTGTGCGCAATCAGTTGCTGTATTCTTAGCATACCCGATCGGCATATTTTGTTCAGGATTCTCAGTACAATACCGTTCCATGCAATCACACTCATCAAGATTTTCTTATGAACAATACTGCTCCGATCCCCGCAGCGGCAACGCTGCCGATAACAGCTGCGGCGATCATGATAATTTTCGATCTCCCGTCCTGTTCCCCAGGCGTATCAGACAACCAGAATGCTTTCAGGACTATATCATGGGAGCCCATTTTGATCGTTGAACCCATTTCATATATCCTAATTCCATACTCCCATCCGCCGAATGTGTAGCCTTCCTTCGTCCCCGTGTACATCTTCACCGTGAATGTGTCTCCCTCTTGCACGTCGGCCTGTATCGGTGCTTCTCCGGATCCGCCTCTGAGGTCGTAAGTTACATGATGCATAGGCTGTCCTTTCTTCCAAACCGCTTTGAGTACGATGTCATCGAGTTCCATCGTGATGATGTCGCCTTCGAAGAAAGTGAGGCGGTCGTACGACCAGCCGTTGAAAGAATAGCCCTCCATCGTAGCAGTGCATGCTTTGACCGTGAATGTATCCCCTTCGGCCACATCCTCTTGGGTAGGGGCGGTACCTGTGCCCCCGTTCAGATCGTACGTTACACTATGTGTGGCCGTCCAAACTGCCAAGAGGGCCACATCCTTCTTGTCCATCGTGATGATGTCTCCGGCTTGGTAGATCTTACCGTCGGAGATCCATCCATCGAACTGGTATCCGGTCTTCGTTCCGGAATAGCTCTTGACTTCGAATGTTGCTCCCTCCAATACATCTTCCTGTGAAGGTGCGGTGCCGGAACCGCCGTCGACGTCATAGGTCACTTTGTGTACTGCTGCCCATTTTGCTATCAGTACAATATCGGAATCGCCTACTGTTATGCTTTCGCCTGGAGTGTAGGTCTTCCCGTCCCAGGTCCAGCCTTCGAATTGGTATCCATATATCGTCCCTGAATAACCTTCGACCGTCACAGTCGTCATTCTGGCGTATTCTTTTGTCTCCGGTCCTTTAGTTGAACCGCCGTTGACATCATAGATGACCTTGAGCTTTTTTATCCACAAGGCTTTGAATTCTATCGGATCATCGCCCATTTTTACGGTTATACCAGGTTGGATTGGCGTATCGTTGTATAGCCATCCTAAGAAGCTGTAGCCTTCTTTGGTACCTTCATACTTGGCAATCAGGATGTCCTGTCCTTTGTAGTAATAGCCACCAATCGGTTCGGGTTCCGATCCGCCATTCCTAAAATAGGTGACTATGTTCCCGTCGACATCGCCTTTACGATTCAGAATAATTCTGTCATCTTCAGATACGTCTCCTTTTTCAAAGTAGTGCTTCTTGAAATCGTCACTGGAGAGGTCTGTTATCTCCTCTGCTGGGTCCTTATCATCGAGTATCTTGTAACCTTCAAACTTTATATCGTCCTTACTAACATCAATATTCATTACAACTAATTTTTTGATTATCGGTTGTAGTCCGTTTTCGTCTTTGGCAAAGGCATTACTGCCTTGTGTTTTGAATCTTGGGCTGAATATAAGCTCCTCGACGTTAATATCGCTTCCGAAAAAGGCCTTTTCTCCGATAGTCACCAGATTTCTAGATATTTGAAGCTCACCGGTACCATTGCTGCCATTTTTCAGGGAGCATGACTTGAATGCATTATTCCCAATAACCTCAACGCTGTCAGCAATTATGTGTTTATTTCCAGATTTCCCCGAGAATGTGCTTCCTTCGAAAGCAGAACTTCCGATGAACTGCACCTTATCCGGAATAATCAAGCGGCCGCCGAATGTCGCATGTCCGAATTCTGTGTCGTAGATCTTCTTTGTATCCTTATCAATTTCAAGACCTCCCGAAAAGACGCACCCCTCGAATGGATATTCGCCAAAATTGTAGATGCTACTCGGGATTATGAGTTTATTGAACTTACAATCCTTGTATGCATGTTTCCCGATGGTCGTGACACTATCTGGAATTGTAAGATTGCTAGTGAATCTGCATCCATTGAAAGCGTATTCCCCTACCTTCGTAATACTGCTACCCAAGGTCAGAGACCCATTAAAGTCGCATTCGCTGAATGCGTAATTCCCGATGGTCGTGACACTATCTAGGATAGTCAAGTTGCCGGTGAATTTGCATCCATCGAATGTATGATCTTCAATGGTCGTGATTTTATTCGGAACATTTAAGTTGCCGGTGAATTTGCATTCCTTGAAGGCGTACACTCCTATACTCGTAATATTGCTACCCAAGGTCAGAGACCCATCGAATCTGCATCCATGGAATGCATAGTCTCCGATTATTGTGACTTTATTCGGGACAGTCAAGTTGCCGGTGAATTTGCATCCATAGAATGCATTGTTTCCTATAGTTGTCAGATTGTTTGATAGGGTTAGTTTCCAATCAGTGGGTCCTTCTTGGGTAAAACATCCATTGAATGCATGGTCCGCGATGGTTTCGACGTTGTTTGGAATAGTCAAGTTGCCGGTGAATTTGCATTCATAGAATGCGTATTCCCCTACCTTCGTAATACTGCTGCCCAGGGTCAGAGACCCATCGAATCTGCATCCATCGAATGCATGGTCCCCGACGATTGGGACTTTATTCGGGATAGTTAAGGAACCGGTGAATTCGCATCCACAGAATGAGTATCCTCCTATCCTCGTAATATTGCTGCCCAGGGTCAGATACCCATTGAAGCCGCATTCGTTGAATGCATGGCTTCCTATGATCGTGACACTGTTTGGGATAGTCAAGTTACCGGTGAAGTCGCATTCGTTGAATGCATAGTTCCCTATGCTCGTGACACTGTTTGGGATAGTCAAGTTACCGGTGAATTTGCATTTATTGAACGCATAGTTCCCTATAGTTGTCAGATTGTTTGATAGGGTTAGTTTCCGATCAGTGGCTTCTTGGGTAAAACATCCATTGAACGCATAGTCCCCGATGGTTTCGACGTTGTTTGGAATAGCTAAGTCGCCGGTGAGTGGGCATCCACTGAATGCATACTCTCCGATATATTTTATTTTGCTATCTTCGGCAGAAGTACATAGAGTCAGGGATCCATCAAAGGCGCATTCGTTGAATGCATGGTCCCCGATGGTTTCGACGTTGTTTGGAATAGTCAAGTCGCCGGTGAATTTGCATTCCTTGAAGGCGTACGCTCCCATCTTCGTAATACTGCTGCCCAGGGTCAGAGACCCATTGAAGCCGCATTCGTTGAATGCATAGTCCCCGATGGTCGTGACACTATCTGGAATTGTAAGATTGCTAGTAAATCTGCATCCATTGAAAGCGTATTCCCCTACCTTCGTAATACTGCTGCCCAGGGTCAGAGACCCATTGAAGTCGCATTCGTTGAATGCATGGCTTCCTATGTTCGTGACACTGTTTGGGATAGTCAAGTTACCGGTGAAGTCGCATTCGTTGAATGCATGGCTTCCTATGTTCGTGACACTGTTTGGGATAGTCAAGTTACCGGTGAAGTCGCATTCGTTGAATGCATAGTTCCCTATGCTCGTGACACTGTTTGGGATAGTCAAGTTACCGGTGAATTTGCATTTATTGAACGCATAGTCTCCTATTGAGATGAGATTGGAGAAGTCTTCTATAGTTTTTTTAGTGTCACCAAATTCTATGGTATCCAGTTTTTTGCATCCGTCGAAGGCATGATCGCCGATAGACTTCAGATTCGGTGTTGTTATATCCCCCTTGAGGTCTTTTATTATGATATCGTTCAGAGCAGTTAGATTGTAGAATGCATAGTTACCGATATGGGTGATGTAGCCGGTAATCTCTGTCTTCATTACCACTTTTTTAAATCCGATCCACGGACTGGGGTTATTATCAGTGTAATCATACATTACCCCAGTGAAATCAGTGCTGTCTGTTTTGGTTATCTTTAGTGTACTGTTTTTGGAATCATATTGCCAATTGAGGCCGCCGCCGCATTCCCCTCCAGGGTCTTCTCCGTCAGCTTTATCGGATTCAAAGGTTGCCATCATCGAGGATATGACAACGATGAATGCTATGGCAAAGGCTATTCTGATGGTGGCGGACCTGTGTTTCGTTAAAGATGCCTGGTACGACCCCTCATTTCTTCCTCTCTCGAGGTTTTTCTTCAGCGGTTTCGTTCCATTCATCGTCATCAGCTTTCCATCAGAATCCTAAGTTGTCGAGGAAGTACTGCATATACGTGTTCCTCTCGTACACAGTCCAAGTCTTGACAGACATTCCGTTGATTATCTCAATCATATTGCCTTTGTCGTCTACTAGAGCCTGATCTTCGAAGGCTACCTTGACCTTGAAGAATGATCCATCCTTTGTTACTGTGGCATCGTTCGCGATGGAGTAGATCCTTCCTTTAATGCAACCGAATTCTGTTTGCAGAAGGCCGTCCACTGTGAACCTGCATTCTTGTCCGACGGCCATCCTTGCCCTGTCGTGAGCGGAGACGGCCAGCTCTAATTGTTTATCGGAGCCGCTGTTTAGGCTCCCGACAGCCGTTCCTGTCTGAATGTAAGATCCGACCTCGACCTCCGTATCATAGTGCACCACGCCTGTCTCAGCCGCCCTGATGGTGTATTTGGCGATATTGGCCTCGCTGGATGCGATCTGTGCCTTCAGCTGGACGATCTGATCGCTGGCGTTGTTGCTCTCCGTCCTGATGGCAGATAGATACTTCAGTTTCACAGCCTCATGTTTGTTTTCAAGATTGGATTGGTTGGCCTCTTCCAGATACTGGTTGAACAGGTCGTAGTATTCGATCTCGAGCGGGTCTGTCGAGTTCTGTTTGAACGGGTTCGATTCATTGCCTCTGTTCATAGCACCGATCATCTCTTCGACGTATGCCAAACGGTTCTTCGATTCATTGCCCAGGATTATGTACGGATTATACTGCTCCAGATTCCTCTCGATACTGAGCTTCTGATTTAACCATGTGTTGTAGAAGTCCCTTATGATTGATGTTTGGTAGTATGCTCTTGAATCTACGGGTAGTACTTCGCCGGCTTTATACCAGTTATTGTACATGGTATCGTAGAGATTATGCCATTCTAAATCGTCGCCGTAATCTGAGAAAGGATTCCCACTCGGTGAGCCTCCCCCAACAGAATCCAGCAGTCTACCTATGTATATTGCTTTCTTGTTGTCCAAATCGTACAGCGCCTGATACATCTCCCCGTTGTTGATATCCTTTTCCAGATTGATCTTCTGGGTGTACGCGTTGTTCAGATACTTCATCCGAACGGATTCCTTCTGATCCGCGTTCGATGCCTGTTCGAGCTCGTTCTCGTAAGATTTCATCATCTCGTAGAACTCCCTCTCATCGCCCAGATTGATGAACGGATTGGGTCTGTCGTTCTCGACCGTGTCCATGAACTCCGTTATGAGGGACAGCCTGTTGTCGTAATGTTTCAACGTGTTCTCGTAATTCCTGCGTTCGGCTTCCTGCACGGATGAATCCATTATGAACAGGATGTCCCCCTTGGATACGAAGTCACCTTCTCTGGCATCGACTTCGATGATCGTTCCTGCCACATCGTTGGAGATGGATTTCACTCCGGAATCCACAACGATGCCGGGGTTCTCCACCTCCTCCGCTTTCACGGCGGTGGTCGACCAGATCAACGCACCTGCTATGATCATGATGATGATCAGCACGGTGATATGAATGAACTTCGGGGGATTGCGCATGTAGTACAGGCGGCTGGTCTTAAGCCCCTTCAGTTTGTAATCCCCCATCGTTGCCATCAGAGTACCTCGTTGAAGATGTCCGCTACGAAGTCGTCTCCTTCTTCGGACGGTGTCAGGACCGTGTAGTAAACAGGCCCGAGAGTCAAATCGTGCTCGAATGCGTAGATCTGCATCTTGGAGTATGCGAGGATCAGCTTGTCGATCGGTCCGTTGTATCTTGCCATGAGGCAGTTCTCCAGTCTGATCTCTGCTTCCACACTGTATGGGTTGGGGACGGATTCGGGTTTCTCCTTCAGCTGGATCAGCATCTCCGAGTCATGGGTCTGTTCCTTGCCGATTTGTTTCGTGGTGTCGCGTACGATGACGGGTCCGTACGGTTTCAGGTTCTCCTTCTTGAGGTAGGACTCGAACATCTTGGCGGATTTCTGGATGGTCTCCTCGTCTACGCCCTCAAGCATTCTCGAGATGACATTGCTGAATGTCACGTTCTTGTTCTCTGCGATTTTTATCTCATTCATATCTTATCACTCCTTCATTTTCTAAGGGGTTTACATTCGAGTCCTTTGGACCTGAATCGTCTTTCTCCATGAGTCCGGTGTTTTCCGGGGTGTCCTCTTTCTCGAGTATCCCCGTTTCCTTCGGTTCCTCATCCTTGTAGTCGAATTCGCCGGTTTGGGTGGACCATAGCTCGTAGTATGCGCCGTGGAGGGCCAGGAGTTCGTCATGCGTTCCGGATTCGACGACCTTTCCCGACTCCATCATGTATATCCTGTCGCAGTTGCGTATGGTGCTCAGCCTGTGTGCTATGATCAGCATGGGGCAGTCGGCCAGTTTCTTGAAGATCAAATCGAACGTGGTCTTCTCGGTGACGTAGTCCATATTGCTGGTGGCCTCGTCCATTATCAGGAAATCGGGGTTCCTGAGTATCGCTCTTGCCAGGATGAGCCTCTGCTTCTCTCCTCCTGAGAGTCCACCTCCGGTCTCGTCAAGGAACGTGTCGTATCCTGCCGGAAGCCTTCTTATGAATTCTGTACACCCCGCGATCTCGCACGCCCTGTCCATCTCCTCTTTGCTTGAATATTGGCCGAGGAGCAGGTTCTCGCGCAGGGAGCCGCTGAATGTCCTGATGTCCTGCGGTACGCAGCCTATGCGCCTCCTCAGGGAGAACGAATCAATCTCTTCGATGTTGCGACCGTTGATCTTGACCACTCCCGTTTGAGGGCTGTAGAACTTGAGTATCAGTTTCGAAAGGGTGGTCTTACCGCATCCGGACCTTCCTACTATGGCAACCTTCTCTCCTTTGCCGATGTGTATGCTCACTCCTTGGAGGACAGGGTCTCTGGTACCGTATGCGAATGTCACGTCGTTTACTTCGATATCCTCTATCGGTTCCTCCTGCAGGTCCTTTCCGTCCTCTATCTCGGTCTCCTCGTCGACATCATATATCTCGGACAGACGCTTCAGCGAGATGTCCGCTTCCTGGATGCTCAGCTGCATTCCGATGAGCCTCCCGATAGGGTCGATGAAGTATCCTGCGAGGGAGGTGAACGCCATGAGGGTACCCAGCGAGATATTTCCTTTGATCGTCAGATATCCTCCGAAAAGGACGAGCGCTAGATTTCCAAGATTGGTAATCGCACCTGATAGGGAGGACTGTATGTTGTTGAGCACTCCTCCTTTGAACTGCACATGCAACGAGTTGATGAATTCCGTCTCGATCTTCTCCATCGAGTGCTCCTCGGAGACGTTGGTCTTTATCGTGGAGATGTTGTTCAGCGTCTCGATTACCTGGGAGTTGAGCCTTGCGTTCTGTTCCATGGATTTCTTGTTAAGGCTCTTGTACGGTGCCTTGAAGACGAACATAAGCACACCGCTGAGGATGGCCATGACCAGCACGATCCAGAACAGATCTATGGACTGATTGGCCAATACAATTCCGACTATGATCACCATCGCAGCGTCTATCACGACAGTCAGAGCAGTGTTGGTCAGAACATCCTTGACTGTTCCTGCATCCTGGAATCTTGTGACGATATCTCCCGTCCTCCTGGATTCGAAAAATCTGATAGGCAGTTTCAGAACGTGGTCGAAGTATCCCAGCATCAGCGGGATGTCTACCTTCTGCGAGAGGTAGAGGACCATATGCGCCCTGAAGGCGGACACCAGTATGTTGGTGCAGACCACTATGATAAGAACGATACCGAAGAGCAGCAGCTGGTGGTCCTCCTGATAGGGGATGATCTCATCCACCAGGACCTTGTTGAACAGCGCTGATATGATTCCGAATAGAGTGATCAGAATCGACATGATGATGGCCATGATGAACAGGCCTTTGTGAGCCTTCATCATCTTGACGAAGGTTCCGAACAGCGTCCTGTCCTTTTCCCTTGTCTTGATGAATTCCTCCTTCGGGATCATCATTATGAGGCCGCCATCGAAGTCCTCGTTGAACTCGTCTACGGTCTTCTTCACTACTTTTCCGGTGTCCGGATCCATATAATGGACTTTTTTGTTCTTGATCTTGTAGACCGCTACGTAGTGGGCGGTACCGTCTGGGCGGACGAGCCTGGCAATCGCCGGTAATGTGAAATCATCATTGGCGAATGATTCAGAACTGATGTAGATGGGCCTTGAATCGAATTGCAGGGCTTGGAGTCCCTTGTTTAGCCCTTCTATACTGGTACCGTATGCGTCGGTACCCATAATGTCTCTCAATTCGGCGATGGTGACGTGCTTGCCGTAGAAAGCGGCTATGCTGACAACGCAGGCAACTCCGCAGTCGGAGGAGTCATGTTGTTCTACACACGGAATCTTCAAGAAATCCCTCCAGTCGCCTCTCCGAGAGGACAAAGTAAGTAATTGATTTCTTTTTATTTAATGGCCTTTGAATAAATGTCAGTTTTTTGACAACTGGCAGTGTGAGAAAAGGTCTGGTGATGATTAAATCGCATCCTTATGTCGCTGATTGCTAAGGTTGGGCCGATTCGTCATATTGTCCAGGGGTCTTTGGGGTCGAGAAGATCCGTAAGCAGTCCAGGGTCCACAGCGTTCAGGGTCTGGATGTGATCGTATATGACCTTGGTATCGGGATCCACATTCCTTCCGATCCCGGCCAGTTCGGTCTCCTTCTCCAGGAACTCCGTGGCGGTGCGGAAGTGCCTGGGAGATATCACATACCAGAAGCCGTCCTCCTCGAAGGGTTCTCCTGCAGGGTTGTCCTTCCAGTGCCTTTTGAAGTCCTCGGAGGCCTTCTTGACCTTGACCGGCGGTCCTCTGTGCTTGTGATTCTCTGAAAGGATATCGTTCTCCAGCTCGAAGACCACCGTCATCCTGTAGTCGTCCAGCATGTGTACTGCGCTGACGACCTTGAATTCGAACTCTGCGAACTTCTTCTCCAACGCGTACTGTGTCCTCCACAGCTGTGCCTGAAGGTTGTCTTCGACCACGTTCTGCGGTTTATCGAACATTACCGAGACGAGCTTGGTCTTCTTCCTGGCGCAGATCCATTCCAGCTCTCCCGGGTCCAGCGGGGTACGCTTACGGGGGAAAAAGAATCTTATATCTGGATTCTCCAGGTATGCTTTTGCCGCCCTCTGGAACAGTGCCAGAGTATCCTCATGGACTGAGGACGCTGCGTTCCTTTTGGGGTCTACAGGATCGTATACGACCAGGGCGGACTTCATGCGAGGGCCCGGCTTCTCTACTGCGATCGTCTCCCCCTTCTTCCATTTCAGGCAGGCCTCCAGGACCTTCCTGAACGTTCCGTACTTGACTATCAGGACCTCGCACATGTATCCAGAGAATCCTCTAGAATCCTGTTCGGCGCCGTAGGCTCCGATGCCTTTCATGAACTTCTTCAGCAGGCGGACCTGATCCTTCTGTTCTGTTGTCAGATGGGAGTTCATGTATTCGGTGTGGAACGGCGTGCGGTCCACAGCGGTGACTATGTGTTCTGTGGATTTCAGATGGTAGCAGGGGACCATGTCAGTCTCGATCCCTTCGAAGTATCCTGTGGTATACGGGTGCTCCGAATAGACTAGCTGGCCGTTAATGAGGTCTTTTCCTGCCTTCAGACCGATGTTCTCCATCTCTTTGCGGGGCATGTTCGTCGGGAAGAGCATGAAGAGGTCGAAATCCTGATCGGCCAGATAGCTTCCTTTGGCGAACGACCCGGCTAGCCTCACATCCACGTCGAGGCCGTTATCCCTGAAGTAGCCTCTTACCTTGGCAATCAGACGGGACGCTATGCCGTTGAGCCTGTCCATGTCCTCCTTGGAGGGCACTATCTCAGCCAGCACCGATAATTCCACCAGATC
Organism: Thermoplasmata archaeon; assembly: GCA_015063235.1. GTDB lineage: Archaea > Thermoplasmatota > Thermoplasmata > Methanomassiliicoccales > Methanomethylophilaceae > Methanoprimaticola. Next base: position 41,840 of record SUSW01000004.1, read on the forward strand.
CGCGTCCATCATTTTCACCCCCCGCAAAGCAGGTAATTCGGGGTGTTGATTGGCCTCATGACTAAAAAGGATGATGGCAGGCAGAAGTCTGCTGCACTTTGAAGACCGCTAGTTTATTATGGGCCGGGGCCATCCTCGGAATGGGTAAATCATGACTAAAATCAGGGTTGGAGTCAACGGTTACGGAACCATCGGAAAGAGAGTCGCAGCAGCAGTCAAGCTTCAGGACGATATGGAATTGGTCGGTGTGACCAAGACCAGGCCGTCATTCGAGGCCAAGTCAGCTTTGGCAAAGGGATACGGATTGTACGTTCCAGCTGAGAATGTCGGAGCCTTCAACGATGCCGGAATCAAGATCAACGGCACCATCGACGACCTTCTCAAGAGCGTCGACATCATGGTCGATTGCACTCCCGGTAACGTCGGAGAGGAATACAAGGCCAAATACCAGGCTGCAGGAGTCAAGGCCATTTTCCAGGGAGGAGAGGACCACGCTCTCACAGGCATATCGTTCAACTCGACTGCCAACTACTCCGAGTCGTGGGGCGCTCAGCTCTCGCGTGTGGTATCATGCAACACCACCGGACTGCTCAGGACCCTGAACCCTATCGATAAGAAATTCAAGATCAACAACGCTTTCGTCACCATCGTGAGACGCGCAGCAGATCCCGGGGACAGCAAGAATGGGCCGATCAACGGATTGGAACCTTCTGTCAAGCTCCCCACCCACCACGGGCCCGATGTTCAGAGCATTATGCCCTGGCTCAACATTAACACGATGGCAGTGAAGGCATCCACAACCCTGATGCACCTTCACACCGTCGTACTTCAGCTCGCCACCGAGACGACAACAGAGGAGATCCTCGAGATATTCAGGAACGCACCTCGTGTCAGGCTTGTCAAGAGCAAGGACGGTATCAAGACGACCGCCCAGGTGATGGAGCTCGCCAGAGACCTCGGTCGTGATAGGTCGGACATGTACGAGATCGTCGTGTGGGAGGACGGTGTCAAAGTCGTCGGCAATACCCTGTATTACTACCAGGCGGTCCATCAGGAGTCCGATGTGATCCCCGAGAACATCGACTGCATAAGGTCCATGTGCAAGATGGAGCAGGACGGTTCAGTCTCTCAGGCCAAGACTAACAAGGCCATGGGAATCCAGTGAAGGTCGGAAGATGTCCAAGGACTTCAACACTCTCGAGGATTTCAACTACAGAGGCAAGACGGTCCTCCTGAGGGTGGATATCAACTGCCCGCTAGACAAGAACACGCTGAAGATCGTTAACGATTCCAGGATCAGAAGGGTCGTCCCGACGGTCAGGGAACTACTCGGAAAGAATGCCAAACTGGTCATACTGGCACACCAGAGCAGAAAGGGCAAATGGGATTTCATCAACCTGGAGCAGCACGCGGATCGGCTTTCCAAACATCTCAACGCTCCTGTGAAGTACGTCGATGATGTGCTCGGCGATGATGCGGTCAACGCGATCAAGGCGCTCAAGCCCGGAGAGGCACTTCTTCTCGGTAACGTCAGGGGATTGGACAGCGAGACCGCCAAGGGCGATATGCAATTCCACTCCGAAGGGGAGATCGTCAAGAAGCTCGTTCCGCTCATCGATTACTACGTTTGCGATGCATTCGGGGCATCCCATAGGTCCCAATGCTCGCTCGTCGGATTTTCACCGAAGGTGCCCTCGGCATCCGGAAGGCTTATGGCCAAGGAGATGTCAGCATTGAAATCCATCTTCGAGAATCCGCGCAGGCCCTCTGTCTTCATACTCGGAGGGGCCAAGTTCGGAGATGTTTCAATCATGATCGACCGTGTATTGGGCAACAATACAGCCGATACGGTCATCCTTACGGGTCTCGCCGGCAACGCTTTCCTTCTCGCAAGAGGTGTCGATATCGGAGAGGCCAGCTCGCAGATCCTCGCAGAGGAGCTCACCCCCGAGAACCTCCAGGCGGCCAAGGACGTCATGGCCAAGTACGGTCAGCGCATCCTCCTGCCTGTGGATGTCGCAGTCGAGAGGGACGGCAAGCGCGTCTCCGTCAATATCGGAGACATGCCTACAAAGGAGCCAGCACTGGACATCGGGGATGCGACTGCAGAGAAGTTCGCCAAGGTTATCAAGGCATCCAGGACCTCCTTCATGTCCGGGCCTGCGGGAATGATCGAGAAGCCTGATTTTGCCATAGGCACACGCATTCTCATGTCTGCTATGGTGGACAGCGGAGGGCAGTCGGTCATCGGAGGAGGACATACCGGCGGTGCAGCGGAGAAGTTCGATCTTGCGGACCGTTTCTCATACGTCAGCACCGGCGGAGGGGCCCTGGAGACATTCCTGCTCGGAGAGCCTCTGCCTGTTATAGAGGCTTTGAAGTATTCGAAGAATAAGTTCGGAGAAGCCCAAAAGCTTTAAGTGTAGAAGTAAGGATGCGGTCGCGATGGCAAAGAAGAAGAGACGCATAATCGAAGAACCCGAAGAGGAGTACGAGTTCACTCCTACCGAGTTCAACGAGAGGGAGTTCATCCTCAAGGAGATGTATTCCACCAAGATCTTCGGGGTTGCCGTGGTCATGGCCATCATAGTCGGAATCGTCGGCGGCATCCTGATCAACGTGAACCCCATAGTGAACGACGGATGGTATCTCATGTCGATTGTTGCTACAGCGATCTCCTTCGGAGTCATGTTCACGATTAAGAAGGTCACTTCGATGATGGGACTCCACCCTGAGCTCATAGAGTTCAAGTCCCTTGCCGGAATATACCTTATCTACCTCGCACTGGCACTCGGTGTCTGTATTGCAGTGGTCCAGTTCGGTAGCTTCTGAAACTCTTTAACAAAACCCAATTTTTCAGGAAGTTCTTTGGTAACACTATTTGCTATTTCGTGTTACTTAGATCGTCTTCAATTCTTCGATGAGATGCCGTACCGCATTCCCGCGGTGGGATATCCTGTTCTTGTCTTCAACGGACATCTCAGCGAATGTGAGCTTCCCGTCCGGGGAGAAGATCGGATCATATCCGAATCCGTCGGTCCCTTTGGCCTCTTCGGTGATGACTCCGCGACATACTCCGACGACTACGAGGCGTTTGCCGTCTAGGTCGCATCCTATGCAGCATCTGAATTCCGCACCGCGATCCTCCACACCATCCATCAGCTTCAGTATCCCTTTGTTTCCGATGGTCTTCTGAGCATAGGCCGACCAGACTCCCGGGAATCCTTTGAGGGAATCGATGAACAGTCCGGTATCGTCCACTATGAAATCCCTGACACCTTTGGCGATGATCTCATCCATCCCCTTGTTGACGACCTCTTCCAGATCCGATGTCTGTACCTCGTCATAGGGAAGTCTGTAGTGCTCCATCTCGATTCCGAGTTCGTCGAATGCCTTCTGATATTCCGCGACCTTTCCCGGATTGGAAGTTATCACTTTCAGCTTCATGTGTATCTCGCCCTGTTTTTGATGTCTTCCAGCTTCTTCCTTACCTGTTTGGCGTTGGAGACGTTGGAGTAATATGTGTTCATTAGTTTGGAGAATGATGGTTCCAGCCCCACATGTGCAGAACTGAATGCCCTTTCAAGGAGCCTCAGATCCACACCTATGTACTCCAGATCGGCTTTGGTGCAGCCCATGGAGAAGTCTATCAGGCAGATCCCGTCATTCTCCAGGATCATATTGGAAGTGGTCAGGTCCCCGTGGCATATCCCTGCGGAATGCATCCTGGCTATCACCTGTCCGATCTTCTCACAGATCTCGTCCGCTCTTTCAGGACAATGGTTGAGGACGTCCTTTACAGACTTTCCTTCTATGAACTCCATCACAATGGAGCACTTGGAGAGGTCGATATCGTAGATGCACGGTGTCCTCACCCCGGCGGCTCTGGCATCATGCATGATCTTGGCCTCGTTCTTCGTACGTGTGCTCCTAATATGTGTATCCAGTTCCGGCAATCTGTATGTTTTAGCCGGTCTGTATTTCATGAGCGCCCTGTGTCCTAGGAAAGTTTCCTCGGTCACAATCGCCTCTGCACCCTGGATTGCATTTTCGCAAGACATTATTCCAATACCTTTAATTCGTTGAATGGGAATTCCTATTCCGATATAAATGAAATATACTATCACTGGAGATAATCTACAGTTCGTCAACGTCGAACTGAGCCCTGGAGAGGAGTTCCACTCCGTTGCAGGGGCGATGGCGTATATGACAGGAAACATGAGGATGGAGGCTGTGATGACAGGCGGATTCATGTCCGGTCTCAAGCGTACCCTCTCTGGTTCATCCCTGTTTCTTGTGAAATACAAGCCTGAGAACAGTACTGGTGTAGTGGGATTGGGAGGAAGTGTTCCCGGAAAGATTCTCGACATCGATGTAGGAAAAGGCAATTGGATCGTTCAGAAGACCGGATATCTCGGAGCAGAGCCATCGGTCAATCTGGACATGGCGTTCCAGAAGAAACTCGGGGCAGTCTTGTTCGGAGGAGAGGGTCTGATTCTTCAGAAACTCTCCGGAAAGGGTATGGCATTCGTCAGCGCATGCGGAGATCTCAATGTGGTCGAGCTGAAAGAGGGCGAAGTATACAAGGTTTCAACAGCCAATGCCGTTGCTTGGGAGGAATCCGTCAGCTACGATATCGCAGCTGCTGGAGGAATCAAGACATCGCTCTTCGGAGGAGAAGGTCTGTTCGTCACAACCCTTAAGGGTCCCGGAAAGGTGGTAATCCAATCCATGACCCTCAGCGATCTGGCCAATGCTCTGATCCCATACTTACCTTCCAATAACAGCTGAATGTGATAATATGGCAGATGCAACAAATATGAAGACAGCGAGCACGACGAAGTCCGGTCTCGGAATACTCCTGCTGGTTGTCGCCGCAGTGGCCATCATCGGCCTCATCGTGTGGGCGTTGACAAATCCCGATATCCTACAGACGACAGTCAACGTCATCATAGTCATCGGAATAGCTATCCTTGTCATCGTCTTGATAATCTCTGGATTGATGCTGATATTGGCGGTCCCCTATTACATGAAGAAAGGGGAGCAATATCAGGATGGGGTAGACTACAGCATAGATGATGTCAAACCTGTGAAGGAATCCTCGTCCGAGGACAAGAAGAACGAATGAAACTCTTTCAGGGGGATATTCCCCCCCCTGTTCACACATTATTTTAACAACTGCTGACGATACAGGTCCGTGGATAGGATACCATTGGGATGCTCTCAGGTTGACCGTCTTTTGGGAGGCGGAATCGAGAAGGGCAGCGTCACCCTGATCTATGGAGAGGCCGGTGCCGGCAAGACCAACGTATGTCTCCAGTTGGCACGCAACGTCGCGATCAACGGTGCAAAGGTTGCATACATAGATTCGGAGGGGCTCTCGAGCGAACGTTTGGCACAGGTGTTTGCGAACCATGAGGATTTCATCAAGAACCTTCTGATATTCGAGGTCCACAGCTTTTCTGAGCAGTCCGACCGTATCGACAAGGTGGAGAAGCTGGCGGCCAAGGGAACGATATCTTTGGTCATAATCGATTCGCTCACGATGTTCTACCGTCTCAATTACGAGGACAGCTATGTTAGGAACGATTTTATCAGGCAAACCGAGTCGTTGCTGAATATGGCCAGGCAGTACGATATCGCCGTGATGATAACCTCGCAGGTCTACTCAAACATCATGAACGGCGGTGTTGAATTTCTCGGAGGACATGCGTTGCATCACAACGCCAAAACCATAATTCGGCTGGATAAGAGGACTGAAGGCAGGCGCGCTGCAGTCATTATGAAGCACAGGAGCCTCCCCGAAGGGAGGGCTGCCATGTACCGCATTACTGAGAACGGGATATCAGATATCTGATTCAGACGTCCCTGTCGACCGCATATTTCGCCAATGCGATCATGAATTCCTTGTCCTCGCTCTCAGGGAGGAAAGATATCTTTGATATGGCGTTCTCCACCTTCTTCTTGGCGAGGTCCAGATTATATTGTATGGACCCTGCGTCTTCCATGATCTGTCTGGCGCGCGCGCACTGCTCATCAGTGGCATCCATGTTGCCCAGGATGGATTTGAACTCATCCAGCAGCTTCTGGTCCTTCAACACGGATATGGTGTGGGTGACCATGCATGTGCATTTCCCCTTGCGGATATCATTTCCGACCGACTTACCTGTCTTTGAGGAATCTCCGGCGACTCCGAGGTAATCATCATACATCTGGAATCCAAGTCCGAGTTCTATCGCATATTCGTTGATGGCCTTGACCTGTTCGGGAGTCGCTCCTCCGACGATGGCTCCTCCTGCAGCGGCAGCTGCGAAGAGGACGCTGGTCTTCAGCTTGATGGTCTCGAGATAGACCTCTTCCGATACGATGTTGCCCTCATTGTTGATATCCATCTGCTGTCCGCGGGCCAGGTCCCAAACCGCTTTCGTAACGTACTGGAGCACTGCCCTCATCTTCTCACTCGGTATGTCCAGGTCGGCGATGATCTGGAATGCTTTGGCGAACAATGCATCCCCTGCGAGGATGGCAGTAGCGGGACCGTAGCCCACATGGATTGTGGTCATCCCCCTGCGCTTCTCGTCCTCGTCCATGAGGTCGTCGTGGATCAGCGTGAAGTTATGGATGTACTCGACTGCCACAGCCAAGGGGACTGCTTTGGAGCCATTGCCTCCCACGGCCCTGCAGCATGCGACTGCCATGGCGGGGCGCATCCTCTTTCCTCCGGCATACGGATACTGTTTGGAAGCATCCATCAGGACCTTGGGTTCCTCATCGCCGATGTAGCTCTTTATGGGTCCGTCAAGTTCTGCGGACATCTTTTTGAGATATTCCTTTGCATCAATCATAATTGTTCCATCCATTCCTTTGTTTCACCCAGAACTACATATCTGGCCTTAGAAAGCTGTTTCAGGTCTTTGGAACCTGTGAGGAGCATCGCTGTCTTCAGCTCCTCCATGATTATCGTGAGTTTTTCCTTCACCGCGTCTGCGGATTCCGAGGCTTCCTTTAGGATGACGTTAGCCACTCCCGCTGCGGTAGCGCCCATGGATATGGAGGCCGCCACATGTATTCCGTCTAGTATGCCTCCCGATGCTATTAGCGGGAGTCCGCAGTTCTTGCATTGTGCCAATGATACCGGTGCCGGAATCCCCCAGTCGAAGAATGTGTCTCCGATGCTGGATCTGATCCTGTTCTCTTCGGCTATGGCCCTGTAGAACTCCACGGCAGAGAAGCTGGTACCGCCCATTCCTGAGATGTCCAATCCCTGCACTCCGATTCCCTTGAGCCTGTCTGCAACCTGTTCTGAAATCCCCGCCCCGGTCTCCTTGACCATAACGGGTGCCCTTCTGGCTATGTTACGGATAGCTTCGTAGCATCCGTCGAAGTTCATGTCCCCTTCGGGCTGTACGGCCTCTTGGAGAGGATTGAGGTGTATGGCAAGCACATCGGCGTCGATGAGTTCCACAGCTTTGTCGATCATCTCGTCAGTGAATATTTTCCCGCTTTTCTGGGGAATGAGCTGGACCGCACCGATGTTGCCTATCATCAGAGGCACATCGAAGTCCTTCACAATGGAATAGCTCTCAGCAGCGACACCGGACACGCCTGCACGCTCGCTACCGATACCCATTCCGAGACCGAGTTCTGCACAGGCCTCAGCTATGTTGGAATTGATTTTCTTGGCCCCGGAGAATCCACCGGTGATGGCTGTGACCATAATCGGTGCGCTTAGCTTCCGACCGAAAAGTGTGCAGCTCATGTCGATGTAATCGTAGTCGATCTCCGGAAGTGCGTTATGGACGAATCTGATATCATCCCAATAGCAGTAGCCCGGTGCTACGCGTTCGTTCATGCAAATCCTGATGTGGTCCGCTTTCCTGTCCCTGATGGCCATCTTATCACACTTTAACTCTGGTGCAGACAACATCCTCTCCCTTGAGGAAGGATTCCAATCTGCCCGGTACCGTACCGTTCAGTAGTACGCATTCTCCGCTGTCTCCGCACATCTGAAGCATCTCCTCAATCTTTCCGCGGATACCTCCTGTGACATCGGCTACGGAAAGCTCTGAATCTATGCTGTTGAGCATACTCTTATCCACATGTTCAATGAGCTTCGCATCCGGGTCTTTCTTCGGATCCGCTGTGAACAGCCCATCCACATCTGATACGAAAACTATGGTCTTGGGTCTGAACTTCCTAGCTAGGACCTCCATCGCCTGGTCGCCGGAACATATGCTGAATCCCTTGCTGCGGTCGGCCACAACATCTCCGAACATGACCGGCATGACTCCGATGTGAGTGAGCCCTTTCAAAGCTTCATCGTCTTTCACCACGAGCCTTCCGTTGTCCATGACGAAACAGGACCCTGGAGGGACAGATACAGCAGGGATGCCGACCTTCATGAGCTCTTCTGTGACCAGCAGGCTGAGCTCCCTCGTATCGTGCTGGACTCTTGCTACTGCAGGGATCTGTCTGAAGTCCTGCAGTCCGGACTGAAGCGCATACTGTTTGGCGACCACATGTCCGAAGGAGCCGGCGCCGTGCACGATCATCGTCCCTTTTCCCGAAGCAGCGATCTCCTGACATAGTCTGGAGGTCTGCTCCCGGTTGAATTTCTTGTATTGGGATTTGTCCGTGATGACGCTTCCGCCTAGCTTGATAAGAATCATCGTTCTGGCCATATGTTCTGTTTATAATAAACTAGGCGGTCGCCGATTGTCGAATGTGACCGATGATGATAATAGAGAATAGAAGTGGTTGACAGCGTGCCTGAGTTCCCGTACGCTTGCGCAATACAGTACAGACAGGTACGCGGGAGGGCTTTACTGCCGGGTTCGGAATGGGACCGGGTGTGACTCCTCCGCTATGGCCGTCATACCAATATCTCGCATATCAGCTTAGTATATAATGGTTGGCCCAGTCATCATTCGCGGAACTTGAACATCTCTGGATTCCTGATACGCAATCCTATTATAGCCAAGATCATCGCCGCGGAAATCACCGCTAATGTCACGGTCATATACGTTGCGAAATCTTCGAGATACGGTCTCGAGTTATCCTGGTCTGACAGGTCCTTGAAGACATCCAGATGTCTGACCGTCCTGTCCAGGACCGATCCGTTCGAATAGACAAGGGAAAGGTGCAGTTTGTCTAGGGAGACGTTCCTGTGCTCCTTGAGCACCAGATCCACAAACAGCTCTCTGATGTCCAATTCCACATCATCATACTGGTCATAGAGGATAGTGCGCTGTTCCTTGTATATGGTGATATGTTCCTCGGAGAACGATATCCTGCAGCTTAGGGTAAAGTTATTCTCACTGAGGCACTTGAACATATCGAAGAACCCCTGCTGAGTGTAATCGTATCCGTCGATGATGAGGTTGGAGTGGTTCACACCCAGGACCATATCCTTGCCCTCGGCCTGGAATTCTATGTCGTAGTAGTTGAAGTCCATGGACCAGGGAGTATTCAGGTCGGCCTTGAACGATATCGAATCTCCGAATGTGAAATCAACGGAACCGGTCAGGTCAGTCGTGTGTACAGCTATGTCGCTGGTTCCTTCAGGATCGTCATATTCGTTGTGGAACAGGATGTTTATGTTGTAACCGATCGACGAGATATCGAATTTGAACATCGTTGCGTTCTGATAAGTCGAATGGTCTATGGAGGCCACGACCGAAAGCGATGTGCTCGATGGACTAACCTTTCCTGTTTGGACCTCTATCGTGTTTTTGTCACGGGTGTACTTCATGTCTATGCCGTCGTTGGTGAGCTGTATTTGCGAATGGGCATCCGTAGTGAAGTTGATGCCCTTGGTGAAGGCATTCAGGCATTCCGTCAGGGATCCCTCGGATTCCACATACAGCCTGGTGCTTTGCAGTCCCATCTCAATGAGATCGCTTTCCCGGGCGACTGACGCCTTCAGGTCCGAGAAGCTGAATGTTCCCGTATTCTGCCCCCTTGTATCGACGCACAGGAGCCCCAGCCCGTTATGGACCGTCACATCGGCACCGCCTTCCTCGTCCTCATCATACTCCAAGAGCCCGAATCCGATCTCCAGTCTGTCACAGTTGTCCAGAAGTTGCTGTATTTCCAAGGTCCCTGTCCTGCAGTATATGCTGTAAAGCGCTTTAAGGTCGAGGTTGCTCGCCTTCACGGACACGGACTCCATGGTTATGTCGTAGGGTTCAGTCTGAGAATCCTTGTTTATACTCACATGCTCGGCGAACATGTCTGTGTTGATCACGAGATTCTTGCTCATATCGAATGAGTCGAAACTGACCTGGGACGCCGTGATATCATAGCTATCCTGGTTCTCCACATCGACCATGGTCATCGTGATGATGCTCGCCTCGGTATCGGTGTGGTCTACCTTTATGACGATGTCTCCCAGATGTTTCTCCTCCTGATCATCGTAATCGTATATGTCGACAGATTCGATTGTAACCTCCATGTATCTGAGGATATCGGTAAGCACCTTTCCGTCGCCGCCGGTGGGCATTATGAGGGCGATCAGAACGCTCGGATCTGCCTCGAAAGTGACCGTTATATCATTTGAATACTCACGGTATTTCAGCTCTTCCCCAGTATACCTCTCGGAGGTCATCTTCGAAACGTGGGTAGAGACGGTCTGGATCTTGTTTTCGTCCATGGTGATCTTGGTGGGGCCGATATCATCAAAGGTGGATACTGTCTTGACACCCGTCTCCTGATATCTGTCGACGGTTTCGACTTTCTTTATCACCACGGATTGGACGACGGGTTGTTCTTGGAACATGATCAATATGTCCAGGGCCTCCATGTCTTTGTCGGTCTCAACGTGGGTGTCCTCGGTGGAGATCAGAACCTCCTCTTCAATGTTGTCGATATGGATATCCGCCGTTGAGAACCTTACCTTCGCCTCAATGCCCTTTTCCAGCAATCCTTCGCTGACGATGCCTATGGACACGGCTGGATCGCATACGGCCATCGTGGTGTTCGCCCAGCTTATGTGAAGTGCAGGGTCCTGGCCGTGCGGCTGGTATCTGATTCCTGTTTCTCCGGATCTTATCAGATCCTTGTCGAACAACAGTTCTCCGTCGAAGGTGTAAGTGATCCTCTCATCGAATCCGGGTATCGCCATGCCTATCATGACGAGTGATGTTTTCTCTCCGATGACCATACTTCCGTTGTCGGAGTTCACGACCAGGGATCCGATGATGATTATCTTGGATTCGTTACCGAAATCAAGGGTGTACGTGGATAGATTGATGGTGGTCTTTCCCAATATGGTGATCTCTGTTTTGTCCCCGAAGGTCCTGTCTTCGGAAAGGGTGTAATCGCCGGCTATCCTTATATGGTCGTCGTACTCTTCAGCCACATCGGCGTACGAGGAGTCCGTAAGGGCGGTGAACGCACCTGTCAGCACGAGCAGAGCGAATGCGGTCAGCAGTATGTGGCCTTTCATATCAGCTTCTCCCTCCCTACCAGGAATATTACGGTCGGCACAGCTATTATGACGAATGCTATCGCACCGTATGTGAATCCCACGCCGACTCCTTCTGCGAAATATGTTGCTATCTGATCGGTCAGCCCCGGAATCGCCTTCAAAAGATCGCTCAGAGGGGTGACGAGCATGTTTGCGATACTGCTGTCTGAAGGCAGCTGTATCGGTATGATGGAATTCCAATGGTCGATCGTGGCCCCGATTCTTTCCTCCATGTAGACATCGGCCATTAGCTGGTAGAAGTTGTACCCGAGCCAAAGGGCTATGGTACGTGTCATGATAGCGAATGACATTATGGCACCGTTGTTGTGATGTGTGGTCCTGTTCTGGATCGTTGCGTTCAGCATGGACACGAGGCATCCGATGGCCAAACCAAGGACGAATAAGTGGAGTCCGTAAAGGAATGACGGGTCGTCCTCCGTGACGAATACCATCGACAGCAGCGCTGCGGGCGACAGTATTGTGGTCAGGATAAGCCAAATCCTATGTCCGGTCTTAGCGATGAGTTTCGACGCAGCTATGGCGGTGGTGGCCGCTCCGGCCACAAGGATCAGGAAGAACGGGGCCGCTTCGAGAGGGGACATGCCGTATGTGAAGAAGGCGATCTTCACCATGAATCCCACGGCCCCCATATCTATGACCCCCAGCAGAACGATGAAGATTAGCGATGCCGCGGTTAGTTTACCGTTCCTAACCCGCCGATGGAATATCGAATCATGCCTCCGAACCTCGACCAAGATGAAGACGAGTAGCAGAAAGACGATGATCGCAAGGGTCAGCTGAGCGACAGGCATGCCGAGGTCCCAATCCAGATACAATTTCTGGATGTAGAAGACCACCAATCCTGCCCACAATGTGAGGGTAATGACGGCCAAAGGGTTGAATTTCAAATCACTTTTCTCCCCCGGGTCCAGGATGTTCAATGCGGGATACGTTACGAGGGCTTGGAATACAGCGAAGATCCAGAAAGCGACAGGCCAATCGATGACTCCCATGATGGCTCTTCCAGCGAAGATTCCTGTGAGCATCCCGGTTCCGAAACCCAAAGACATGATTCCGTTGGCCATGTAACGCATTTCGGGATTCCTGACGTTGAAGAAAATCTGGGCAATGCAAGTGACTATGATGATTCCAGCTCCGAATCCTTCTATTGCTCTGAAAATGATGAACGGCATCATTTCAGTGGAAAGGGCGCATGCTATAGATGCTGCTATGAACAGGATTGAACCGATGAGATACGGTTTCTTTCTGCCGTATCTGTCCAGGATTCCGGCGCACAGTCCCATTGATGCACACTCTCCGGCGACGAACGCAGGGAATGTCCAGGCATACATGTTGCTTGGGAACGAGTTCAGATCCAGCATAAGATCCATCGAGATGATCTGGGTGAAAGCTGCCGGTACGCAAACAATGTATGTACTGAAAGACAGAAGGAATAATCCGGGAAGACTCTTCTTAATTTCAGCATCCATACGGCAGCACCTAGTTATTTAAGGGCACGCAGATGACATATAAAAGATGTATTTTGACAGCATCATTCATATCAAATGCTGGCACACTGCCTGAAAAAAGAGTGGAGGCTCCCATGGAGGGCAGGAGCCTCCTCATCGGGCGTCGGAGTAATGGCTAAAGTAGGGCCCGATGAAAGGGTTGTCCTCCCTTTCGGGAGGACGGAGGAATGATGTTTCAGAGTCCGTAGTTCTTCATGTTGAAGTTGGGGACGATGTCCTTGTACTCCTTGACAGCCCACTCGAAGAACTTGTCCTCCTCATCCGGGAGTGCTGTAAGCTTCTTGTTGATGTCCTGGAGTGTCTCCAACTGCTTGGTGGTGAGTCCAAGATCCTTGGATTCGTAACCCTTGAGAAGGATCTCGGTCGCCTTGAGTCCGGCTGCCTTCGCCCTGAGGTAGAGGTTGTCTCCGTTCTCGGCGATGGCCTTTCCGATTTCGTAAGCATGGTCATATGCCAGGATGTATGCCTCGGGGCCTCTGTACCTGTCTGAGTACATGTACAGGTCTCTGAGGATCTTTTCCTGCTTGAGCTGGATGGCGGTGTTCATCAGTGATGCCTCATATCCGATCGATCCGAACCAGCACTGTACTGATGTTCCTCCGAACTCAGGGTGGTACTCGACAGATTCGTTGGACCAGAGGTCGCAGCACTGTGCGATGAGGTTACCCTGGAGATCGCAGTGTGCGCACTGGCAGTTCTTTCCCTCCTGGGTGGTGGGCTTTCCTGCGATGGCCTTTACGATGGGTCCTTCGTATCCGCAGTCCTTGTCGGGTCCGACTGCACCGCATTCCCAGGCACAAAGGGTCCTTGCGGCTGAGATGGCACGGGTGACTGCTGAGAATGTCCTCTGGACATCCTGGTCCCTCATTCCGCCAGCCATGAACATGGAAACGTTTGCACCGGAACAGTTGGTGTCTCCTCCTGCAACGCAGTGGTTCTTCTTTGCGATGTCAACGAGCTGCTCCCAGAGCCAAGTCATATCGATGGATCCGAGGTAGCCTACTCCGAACAGGAACGCGACGATATCTCCGTTGGTGACGGCGTAGTCTGCGAATTCCTTTCCTCCGACAGATTCGATGGAGAGGTTGTTGCATCCGTTCTCGCATGCAATGTCTGCGCATTCGAAGAGCTTCTCGGGATAGGAGTGGGCGCTGTCCATTCCGGGCCTGAGTCCGTGGTCGGCCTCACGCTGATCGGGGATGGTCTGCCTGGTACCGCAGTTGAGTCCGAACTCCTCGTGGTACTTCTCGCACATCTCCTGCTGACCTGCTACGACAGGTGCTGAGAGTCTGGCCTGGTTCATCTGCGAGACCCACTCGGTCTCCAGCTGGACGTTGGGGAATCCTACGGTTGTGGCTCTGTCGAGGATGTCCTTTGTGATATAGTCGACGTATTCCTTTCTGAGCCTTTCAGGGTCCTTCTCGGTTCCGGGCCTGGGGGCGTAGTTGATCTCAGGGATGACGTATCCTGCACCGATCTTGAGGCCGAATCCGTATGTAACGGGTTTCTTGGAGAAACCGAATACCATGTCGTCCGCGCAATCGTATGCCATTTTTGTGTATCTCTCTACTGCCATCTCACTGACCTCCTACAATGCTGTCCCATTCTTCTCTGATCTGCTGCCAAGTGTATCCCTGCCTGATCTTCTCTGCGATCAAGGGGGTCTGAGGAGCTTTCTCGGAATAGATTCCGAGGTCGTAGGAGTTAGCGTACTCCCTGTTGACCGCACCTCCGCATCCCATGAGCGGGATGTTGATTCCCTTCTCCTGGAGGATTTTTGCCTCGGCGGGGAATGCGGACATGGTGGTGGTCATGAGTGCAGTACCGCTGGCGAACAGGGGTTTGACCTCTTCCACCTTTGCGATGAAGTCAGCGATAGGCACATCACGTCCCATATCTACTACATCATATCCTGAGGATCTGACCATAACGGCAGCGATGTTCTTTCCGATGTCGTGAGGATCTCCCTCTGCAGCGTGCATGACGACTGTTCCCTTGCTCTCTCTTCCTCCGGGAACCATCTTCTCGGCGATTGCGATTCCAATTTCCATGGTCTTCGCAGCCATCATGATCTCCGGAAGGTAGTAAACGTGCTCTGCATACAGCTTCGCCACGGCTTCCATTCCTGTTACAAGACCCTGGTTGATAACATCGAGAGGGTCCCTGACCTTCAGTGCTTCCATGACTGTAGGTCCTACTGTCTTGAATCTCATATAGAGAACTTCTTCTGCAACCTTTCTGAAGATCTCGTCTTCAGGCAGAAGTTTCTTTGCCATTTCCTCAGGCGTCATCGAAACCTGCTGTTCGATGTCGTAACGCTTGAGCACAACTGTGAAATCTGCTCCTTCCTTGCTTAACACTTTACCACCTTTAGTAGGTAATTGAAATGAAGAGTAGTGAAGTTTATAACAGGTCTCAAATTGTAATTTCGTAGTTCAAATTATAACATTTAAAAAGATTACTAATTACATCCATGGCTATAATATTCATCCATCGCATTATATTGATTGCATCAACATTTAATTCTGGCTATTTACAAAAATGTACATTGATGTACATTTATGTACATTATCGCTCCTATGTATAATTGGATATGTATATGTATAACTATTTTATTATACATGTTGGATGTCATCCATCGTTTACCTAAGAAATCGTAAGTCCAATACGGTCTATGCCTATCTTAACGAATCCATGTGGGATCCAGAGAAGAAGAAATGTGTTAACAAGAGGAAATGCATAGGTCATGTCGACCCCGAAACCGGGCAGATCGTACCTAACAGGGCGAACAAGGCCAAAGAATGTCCTGTAGTTAAATCCCATTATCTGTGCGATGTGTATGACAAGATAGTTGAAAGCATAAGGCTCAAGGAGGCTCTGTCGCTTTCATTCCCCGATCATTGGAAGAAGATACTTTCCGTGGCATACTATCTGGCGGCGACAGAAAAGGAGCTTCAGTTCTGTAAGCAGTGGTCCGAGGAGAACTCCATTCCTTCCAACACCGTCCTTACCAGCATGGTGGTGAGCGAGCTTCTCGGTGCACTCTCTGATAACGGTATATCCTTGTTTTTCACATTATGGAAGTTGCGTCTTCAGCCTGATGAGACGTATGTTACCTCTATCAACTATCAGGAATTCAATTATAATACGGCCAATTTTACGAAGGAATTCAATATCCCTCTGAGCAATCAGAGCAACCGTATCAAGATGGACATTTATTTTTCGACAAGGGACAACATCCCGATCTGCTATCAGACCTCCAACATGGCTACAGGTCGTAAGCTGGGCGATTATGACATCAATCCGGCCAGTTTCAGCAGGTTGTCATCCTTCCTGGACGAGGAAGCAGGGGATGTTGTTGATCCGTCTCTTATCGCTTATGCAAATAGCAACCTCATCGTGCGTATGCGTCCTGAAAACGAGTTTGTGAGTGCTATAATAAATAAAGCACAGCCTTCGATGACCAATCCGGAGAATTTCAGGACCCTCCTAGGTACACCGCTGTTCATCGAGACCTTTATGCAACACATCAATTCAAGAAGATTCTACACACATGTGTTCTTTGATCCGAACAAGGCTGTCGGAGACCTGTCATCGTTCATCTCACTCATCAATCTGTGCAAATATGAGGTTGAGATGGACCGTATGGAGGAATCCCATCAGCATCTGTATGACAAGTATCTGATAATCAGGGAAGAGAATGGGAAGACCACGGTCGAGCACAATAGCGAGGCTATCCTCCATTATAATGAATACCTCGGATACACGGCAATCGTTTCCAATTTCACACGCAATCCCTCGACTGCGATGGTTCCGTTCCTCCAGAGGGATAAGATCACGGCGATGTTCGAGAATATGTTCAATGATTATGATAATTCAACTTTCAACCTGTTTACAGACAATAACCATCTCAGCCGCATATTTGTTCAGTTCATAGCTTTGATCATCAGGCTGGAGACGGAGAATGTCATGAACTCTAAGAAGCTGAACAAATCGATGTCTTATAAAGAGATGGTCACCGAGCTCTCCAACGTAAAAACTGTGAAGGTGCCCGGTATGAAGAAGACTCTTCAGACACACCTGAGCGATACGCATGTGCGCATTCTTGAGGCGTTCGAATTGGATTATGATATGGATTGATCAGCAGAATGTGTTCCTGTCGCTGTCGAGAACTTCGTTCCAGAGCCTTATGGTCTCCTGAGCATCCTCCTCATCCATGATCTGAATCGCGAAACCTGCGTGGACGACCGCCCACATACCGACCTCTGCATCGACCATCGACATGTTGGCTTTCCTTGTGACTCCGCCGAAATCGACATCGGCCATTTCGCCTTCAATCTTGACGATCTTACCGGGAATTGCTAGACACATTGTTTTCACTCCGTCATGATCTTGAGAATCGCCTCTGCGGGCTGGCCGTTTACAGCTGTCAATGCTTCGATGGCTTTAGCCCTGTCGCATCCGGTCTGTGACATCACGAGGTCGATGTCTGATGAAGCAAATTCTACAGCCGGCTCTTCCGACACGGTTCCGTCGGCGGATATCGGTCTGATGATCTCGGGACCGGTGATTTGATAATTCTTAGTCCCGCCCATCTCCACACAGGCGACGTCGGCACCTTTTAGAACGATCTCCTTGTCTTTCGTCCTGATGATCACCTCTACGACGTCGGGGATATCCGTTTGCTTGATTCCCATCTGTTTCATGGCCTTCTGCATCTGGCGAGGGTTGATCTTCATTCCGCCCATGCTCTCCTCATCCTCTGCTCTTTATTTTAAATCAACGCCTTTTCGACCGCCGATACGAGGGCATTCAGCACCTCAGTAGCTTTGGATGCGTCCGGGACGCCGCCCTGAGCGAAGCCGTCCTTTCCTCCGCCTCTTCCACCGAATTGGGCTAGAACATCGGACAGCAGGCTCCTGCAGTTCACTTTGCTGTTTCCCGATGCCAGCATGACAGACAGCGTCTCCGAGACTGACACGAACGCAGCCACGCCGCCACTGGACCTTATGGATTCCATTTTGTCGTTCATAACGTTCCTGTCCGCTCCGGGGAGGACAGCTGAATAAACGTCCGTATCCCCGACCTTCCTTGGCCGGAGGTTGGAGACTAAGGATTTGGTAGCATCTTTCAGGAGCCTGTTCTTAAGTTCCAATTCCTGTTTCATGTTCGAGACGGCCTTGGCCGCATCCTCGTTCTTGCATCCGATGCTATCGATGATCTCTAACGCGATGTTCGATAGTGCAACAGCTGAGGATTTGGCCGCTTCGCCGATCTTGAAGTGTATCTCATACCCGTCCTTACCGGCCTTGACCTTCCGATCCACAAGGAGCATCCCGAGTTCGGACGTTTCCATGACATGCACTCCGCTGCAGGCAGAGTAGTCTATGTCTCCGATGGCAACGACTGTTATCTCCTCGTCCTCTCCGATCCTTTCAAGCTTTATCCTCACTTTCTCCAGTTCCGGGTCATCTCTGTCCATTATGCTATGGGTGATAGGAAGGTTGTCCTGTATCGCTTTATTGGCGAAGTCTTCGGCAGCTTTAATCTGCTCCCATGTCAGGTCCCTGTCTACGATGACGTACTTGGTCTCAGGGGAGATGAAGATCTTTACAATGGTAAGCTCGGGGCACTGTCTCTGGAGGGAACCGAATAAAAGATGCTCTCCTGTATGCCCCTGCATGAGGTCGTAGCGTCTGTCCCAATCCACGGCGCACCAGATCAGATCGCCGGGTTTCAGGTTGTTCCCGGGGACCTTGTGGACTATATCTCCGTCCTTGTTGTAATGCACCTCGGTGACCCTGAAGTCACGGATCATACCCGTATCGCAGACCTGTCCTCCCCCGCCTGGGTAGAACGCTGTGCAGTCGAGGATGACATCGTCACCCTCCACTGAGACGACATGCGCCTCGAAATCGAAAATGTATCCGTCATGTCTGAAGATCTCATCGGTCATCGTATCGGTCTGCCGATGTGTTAGTCCGTAGATAAGTCTGATGCATCCTCGGTATTCAGTATCGCAGAAGCGGTACACATGTCGTCATTCTATTTTTATAGGTCCTTAATATAGCGTGCGAATATAGAGGCGCTCTTATGAGAAGAACGAACACCTGTGGTGAACTTAGGGTTTCCGATATCGGGAAGAAGGTATGCCTACAGGGATGGGTCAGGTTTTCCAGGGACCACGGCGGAGTCCAATTCATCGACCTCGCCGATAGGTACGGGATTACCCAGGTCGTTTTCGACCCCGAGGACCTTCCTGCAGGGACAGACGCAAAACAGCTCGCAGACGTGATCAACACATTCACTCGCGAGTGTGTCATCTCCATCGACGGAATCGTTAGGAATAGGGTCGAAGGTACAGAGGATGCCAGGAACCCCACCGGACAGATCGAGGTGCTTATCACAGGCGCTGAGCTTCTTAACACCTGTGCGCTCCCCCCGTTCGAAATCGGGGACCAAAAGGAAGGCGTGCTTCCCAATGAGGACACAAGGCTGAAATACAGATATCTCGACCTCAGAAGGACCGAGATGATCGAGGCCATGGTCTTCAGGAGCAAGCTAGTCCACCTGGCGAGGCAGTATCTGGAGCAGAACGGATTCCTCGAGATCGAGACCCCCATTCTGGGAAGGTCCACGCCGGAGGGAGCCAGAGATTATATCGTGCCTTCAAGGGTACACCCCGGAACATTCTATGCGCTGCCCCAATCGCCTCAGCAGTTCAAGCAGATGCTGATGGTCGCATCCATGGATCGTTATTATCAGGTCGCAAGGTGCTTCCGTGACGAGGATTCCCGTAAAGACCGTCAGCCGGAGTTCACACAGCTGGACCTTGAGATGTCATTCGTAGATATGAAGGACATACAGGACATGATGGAAGGCCTCATGGCATACATCTGGAAAGGTCTCTACGGAAAGGAGCTCAAGACTCCCTTCCCCCACATCGCTTACCGCGATGCCATGGAGAGGTTCGGTTCCGATAAGCCCGACATGAGGTATGGGTTGGAATTCACGAAACTCACAGAGGTCGTCAAAGATGCACCCTACAAGATCTTCCAGAACATCCTGGCCAACGGCGGCATAGTCGCAGGACTCAATCTGAAGGCGGACGTTGCTGGGGATAAGATCGGAAGGAACGATGTGGACCGCTACATCGCGTACGCCAAGAAGGTGGGTCTCGGAGGACTCACGTGGATGAGATGTGTGGACGGTAAGCTGGAGTCGAACATCGTCAAGTACTTCACACCCGAGATCCTTGAGAATATCAAGAAGACAATGGGTGCTGAGGAAGGCGATTTGCTGTTCATCATTGCAGGACCTTGGAAGGCCACATACGAAGGAGGAGGGTTCCTGAGGAAGAAGATCGCAGAGGATCTCGGTCTTGTTCCTGAGAACGAGTTCCAGTTCTTCTGGATGGATCAGTGCCCCATGTTCGAGATCGACCCGGTATCCGGAAAGTACGATGCGTTCCATCATCCGTTCGTTTTGCCCGAGAACGATCTCGACGATGATTATGTCGGAGGAGCCTGTTTCGACCTCTGTCTCAACGGGAACGAGCTGGGTTCTGGTTCTCTGCGTATCCACAACGCCGAGAAACAGATCGAGGTCTTCCACAAGCTCGGTCTGGATGACGAAAGGATACAGAGGAACTTCGGGTACTTCGTGGAGATGCTCAGCTACGGTGCACCGCCCCACGGAGGTATCGCCATCGGTATCGACAGAATCTGCGCTATCCTGCTGAACAAGGAATCCATCAGGGACGTCATCGCATTCCCTAAGAACAAGAGGGCAGTATCGCTTCTTGACGGGTCGCCATCCAAGGTGGACGATGACAAACTCGAGGAGCTTCAGATCATCTCCCTGGCCGGCGAGGATCTGGATCTTTCAGAGTACGAAGATCAGCCAGAAGAGTGATTCAAACATTTCAGGGGCTTATGCCCCTTTATCCAATTTTTTCAGCCTGTACCCCGCGGTTATCGACAGAACAGGCAGCTCTATCAGCGGTGCTATCACCAGCACTAGCAACAGCAATGTGGCCTCTGGGAAGGCCGCTACCGCAATTGCAAGGGACAGAGGTGAGTTGCGGGCCATCGTTGTAAAGATCAGGGAAGTCGTATCCTTGTAATCGTACCTCTGAATCTTTGAGACCGCAGCGGACACGGCGTAGTTCACTACGAAGAAAAAAAGCAGCGGCGCAATTAACATCACGAATAGGTCCAGATTGTCCATCAGTTCATCGGCCTGGGATGCGAACATGGCCATGATGGCCAGACACAGAAAGAACAGCTGCAGATTATCCCCATTGGATGTCACGGCAGAGTTGAATCTCCTTACTGTTTTCAGTTTTTCTGCTATCAATTTCAGAATCAAAGATACAGCTATCGGGATGACGAGTACGAATGCCATGCTCAATAGTAGCTGGCCGATGTTCAGGTCTATTTGTGTGTTAAAGAACAGTATGAGATAGACGGGCATGAGGACTATCTGCAGTATCAGATTCAGAGGAAGCAGAGCGCTACTAAGAGGTACATTTCCTTTTGCGGTAGCAGTGAAGACCAGATACCAATCGGTGCAGGGCGTAACCAGGAGCATGAGCAGGCCGATCCTGATGTCGATATTATCAAAGAAAAGCCCTAGGATGATAGCGAATACAGGTGTCCAGACAAAGTTGATCAGTATGGCTATAGCTGTGAAACGCTTGTTGGAGAATGATTTACCGATATCTTTCAGGCTGACGCACATAAACACTATGAACAGCATAATCATAAGAAACGGCTCAATGAGATTCGTCGCCCAACTGCAGTCAAACAACACCCCTGCCGCCAGGCCTATCAAAGCCGCAGAAAGCATGATTAGCGGATGCAGGAATGCATTGTCCATGATTGAAAAGTTATGTAGCGAGATATAATGACATACGCTATGAATTTTATACCTGCATCTGACTTTATTTTCATGGACAATAAGAACGCTGTAATCGCGATAATAATCGTGGCTATAGTGGCTATCTTAGCAGTCGCAGCGGTTACTATATCGAATAATGATAAGGTGTCAGGAGAGGATACTTACACTTTGTACATCGGCCTCAACGATTCTGTCACTCATGAGGATTATGATCCGGATTACGCGGCAGGAATTGTGGATGCCATCGTGGTCAAGTATGCAGATGGGTTCACCCGCTATCTTGCCAACGGGGGGTGGGTGGATGATGGTAATGTTGTCTATGAGAAATCGCTTGTCTACATTATAGCTGAAATAGACAAGGACAAGGCCCACAAGATAGCCGATGAGGCGAAAGTCGCGCTCAATCAGAACTCAATTATGATTACGATAAGCAAACAGGATGTCGAATTCTATTGAATTCTATGGGGATACGCGAGGATTATATGCAATCGTTCGTGAACCTCTACGGTATCGAAAAGGGTAGTGAGGAATACGAGACAATCGAGCGTATGACCATAGATGTATTCTTCTTTCTGGTCACGGACCCTTTAACCGATATGACCGATTTCGACTACAGGGGTGTGGACACTGCAGCTTTTGACCCGTACAAAGACGTACACAGATTTCTCCACAAATATGTAGGAATGACATCGGACGAGATAGATCGCGTAATCGATTCTATCACAGGCAACTGACGTCATCGGATTTCTCAGCTTCTATCGACTCAGTCACGGCCATAGTTCACCATGAGCATGGCTTTTGACCTGACGTCCGTTGAGTCATCCGGTTGTTTGTGCTTCCGTTTTCTCTCGGTAACAGAATTCTAACAATCGGAATCTGTCAAGAAGGGGTCCGGATCTGTCCTTCACAGGAAGGTTACGGTCGCGCTCAGCGGTTTTCTGGACGAGTGCATCGGGCCGGGCTTACAGTCATCTGCGATGTATCCGAGAGGAAGCAGGTTGTACACCGTCTCGTCATCCGGAAGGTTGAACGCCTCTTTGACTTTCTGAGGATCGAACCAGCCCACCCAGCATGTTCCGAGTCCCAAGGCGTGCGCCTGGAGCATCATCTCATCTGTGATGATTGCCGCATCAGTTTCTCCGCGGTTGAGTTTGGAGAAGTGACTGATCCATTCCAGGTCATGTTTCATTGAGATAATCAGTACTACAGGGGCGTTGAATGTCATCGCCCATTCGTCCTTGAACTTGGCCCTTGCTTCGGGAGACTTCACAACATAGACGTGCTGTCCCTGCATGTTCTTGGCGGTGGGAGCCAATCTTCCTGCTTCAAGGATTTTCCGGAGTACCTCGTCCTCGACAGGCTTGTCGCTGTATTTCCTGACTGAGTATCTTGAACCGATTACATCTTCGAATTGCATGAGAGCGAATCGTTATAGAACCGATATATCGGTTATCATAAGATGATAAGATGCGGGGTATTCCCCGCAAAGTTTCAGAATCTTGCTTCGATGAGCTTCTTGGCGGTTTCCACAACCTCTGCGGAGGAATACTTCCCTCCGGTCTGCCTCATGACGTATCCGATGACCTGGTTCGCTGCTTTGTCATTCTTCTGATAATCGGCGACGATCTTCGGATTCTGGTCAAGGAATCCGTTGATCAGAGTCTCCAGTCCTGCGGAGTCTTCCTGAGCCGCGGATGCATCCACGCCAGTCATATAGGACTTGATCTCGATGGCGCACTGCGTATCAGTGATCTTTCCGTTGGTGTATTCCCTGATGAATCCCTTGAGCTTCATGAGGTCGATTTCAGCATCCCTTTCCTCCATGGTGCGCCAGTTGGAGCTAATAGGTCCGCCGACCCATTTGATTGCGGCGGCGGTATCGAATTCCTTCGCAACATCTTCGAACAGACCAGCAAGGTCCATCGAAGTGTTCACCAGCTGTTTCGCCATCTTCTGATCGATCTTGTACTGGGAGGTCATCCTCAGGATCATGTTCTGAGGACTCTCTGCGATCTTGATGGAATCGGCGAGATCCTTGATGTGGTAGATTCCCAGGTCGGGCTCATCGATGTATCCATATTGATCCTCGAACTCCTTCACCCTAACTCCGATAGTCACATCCCTTTCGGGGTCGTACCTCCTGGTCTCCCTTAGGATCTTCTTCTTCGCCTTGATCATGGCGATCTGTCTGATCATCTCTGCATGCAGCGCCTTCTCGGCATGCTTCATACCGTTGACGTTCTTGATCTCGACCCTCTCGGTTCCGACTGAGATGTTGCAGTCGCATTTCACGACCCACTCGAGGTCATCGGGGATATTGAGAAGGTGCCTTATGTCTCCGATCATCTGTGTGAGGAACTGTCTCGCTTCCGCAGGGGTCGCGATGTCCGGTTCCGTGACTATCTCCGCCAGGGGGATCCCGGACCTGTTGTAATCTACCAGCGATGTCAGATCGGCGGTCCTCTTGGTCTTACCCGGATCCTCCTCGATGTGGATGCGTGTGATCCTGATGGGCTTCTTGCCGTCGAGGTAGTACACTCCCTCCTCGCCGATGGGGTTGTCGTACTGCGTGATCTGAACGCTCTTTGACATGTCGGGGTAGAAATAGGTCTTCCTTGCGAACCATGTGGTGTCATTGATCCTGCAGTTGAGCATCTTTGCGATCATGATGCCGTATACAAGTACCTGCTTGTTCAGCACGGGCCTGGATCCAGGCATACCGAGACAGGTGGGGCACACGTATGTGTTCGGGTATTCACAGTCCTCTGTGGGGCAGGAGCAGAACATTTTCGATTTGGTCGGGAGCTGCACATGGCATTCCAATCCGATCTTCATATCGACACCTCCGGTCTCTTCAGGTCGAACTGCTTCTCCCAATCCTCCGCTATGGAGAACAGGACATCCTCATGCCAGTGGTCCGCTACAAACTGCATCCCGACAGGCATTCCATCGGAGTCGTATCCGCAAGGTACCGACAGATGCGGAGTTCCGGCGATGTTGGCGGGGATCGTGAGGTAGTCCGCTTTATAGGAATCAAGAGCGGACATCTTGGAGATGTCCGAGAACTTCGGTGCTGTGAACGGCATTGTAGGCGCCAGGACAGCATCGTGGTCCTTCAGGACGTTCTTGTAGTCGTTGATGACGACCTGCCTTACTTCTCTGGCCTTGGCGTAGTGCCTTCCTCCGAATCCCGCCATACGGGCATATGTTCCCAGTAGGATCCTCCTCTTGGCCTCGTCCCCGAAGTATTTGGAACGGACGGCCGTGAAGTAATCATCGAACTTGAGCGAATGGTCACCTTCCTGATGCCCGTATCTCATACCGACGTATCTGGCGAGGTTCGTGGACGCCTCTGATGTGGCGAGTATGTAGTATGCGGGCATGGCGTATTTCAGAGACGGCATGTCGATATAGTCCACATCCACCCCCATGGACTTCAGGTCCTCCAACGCGGATCTGAATGCAGAATCGACTTCCTTGGACAGACCTTCGATGCCTTCTTTGGGTACAGCGACCGATTTCATTTTCCTGTACGCCGTCTTTAATTCGGGCTGGACCATGGACGTGGGGTCTCTCTCATCCCTGCCAGCTATGACCTCTATGTACTTCTTCAGGTCTGAAGCTTTCTGTGATAGGACTCCGATCTTATCCAGTGAGTTTCCATAATCAATGAGGCCGTGCCTGGATACCCGTCCGTATGTGGGAGCGATTCCGTATACCCCGCAGAACGATGCGGGACAGCAGATGGATCCTCCGGTGGAGACTCCCAATGAGATGTGGTCGTCTATGACTGAAGCCGCACAGGCGGAACCTCCGGACGAACCTCCGCAGGCTCTATCCAAGTCATAGGGGTTTCTGGGAATCTCAAATCCCGAGTTGGTGGAGAACGTTCCGAATCCGAACTCATCCATGTTGGTCTTCCCTATCAGTTTTCCTCCGATTTTTCTGAGCTTTTCAATGGATGTGGCATCGAATACCGGATGGTATCCTTCCAGGATCCTCGATCCCGCACAGGTCTCCATGTCCTTGGATGTGAGATTGTCCTTGGCTGAGAACAGGAATGAAGCGCCCCCGCAGTCGTCATCGTCGGTCATGGCGTGGAACATCTGGTACTTGTCGTTGATCTTTTTGAGATCTCTGAGAGTGTCGTTCATGCTCATGACAGTCTGGGCCCCCTGACGTATCTTTCGTAGGTGTCCATATCTCTGAGGAGCTCGTCTGCATCGTATTCAATCTTCGGCTCGTCTTCCCTGCAGATGTCCTCGACCTTGATCGGATTGACTCCGCGCTCGTCGCATCCGGGAGCTTCGTTCAGAAGCTCGAAGTAGCTGAGGATGTCCCCCAGGTCTTTGCAGTATGTCTCCAGTTCCTCATCCGTGAGTTCCAGGTGGGCGAACTTCGCCACGTCTTGTACGGTCTTCACATCCATCTCTAGACCTTCGTCGGTCTATCGGGGGCGTATTAATAAAAGCTTACGCGCCCGCGCGGACGAATACCATGCCGTACAGGGTGAATCTGCCTTCATGGAATTCGAATGGCTCTCCGAACTCCTCGAACCATTTGGTGAGGTTCAGGCCCAGTGTGGAAACCGATTGGATCATCATATCGGGGAATCTGCACGGTTCCGGATATGCGCATACGCCGCAGTATCTGCAGGGGCCGTCAAGGAAACCGGTACAGTCGACGTTGTTGTCCCTCAGTTCGATGATGAATTTGCGGAATGTGCGTTGAATGTCCATGGTAATGTTATCCAGGAGTTCATTGTCCTTGTAATCGGCCTCGAATGTGCGTGCTACGATGATAACGAAATCCTGCTGCGCCAGAAACTCCTTCACATCCCTCTTCGCACCCGGGTTGCATCCCCAGTTCGTGTCATATGTCCCGCACTTGTTCTCCTTACACTTCCGGAACGCGATCTGATATGCGTTCTCGTCGTATTCCGGGACGTGGACCTTTTTGAACTTATACGCTTCGAATTCGCGAAGCAATGAAACGCTTTCCCAAGTCTCCATAATAAAGAATCGTTATACTGGTTTAAAAGCATGGCACGGATTCTGTATGAACATTAGCAAGAAAACCGGTTCAAAGCCCGAAAGACCTTTATTATTCATGCACGCTAGAACCCTTTATGGCAGCATCAGATAATCCCGAGAAACAGATTCTCGCAGCAACGAAAGCTATGAACGACGGTGATTTTAAGAAGGCATATTCAGCTTTCAAAAAACTGGTCGTGGAGTATCCAGACAATGCTGAATGCTGGTTCTGCAAGGCAGAATGCGGTAACTACGCATCTGGTATGTTCGGAGCCAAGGCAGACAATGAGGAGATAATGGAGGCTTACAGGAAGGCTATGGAGCTGGATCCCGAGCGTCCCGATTACTACCAGGCATACGGGGCATTCTGTATCTCCATTCAGAAGTATGATGAGGCTGAGAAGGCATACTGTGAGGCGGCTGAGATTGATGAGTCCCTATCATCATCCCTCTATTCAGAGTTCGCCATAGAGTATTTCAACAATGTCATGGCGCAGTACGGGGAGATAATGGAGGATCCTAAGGCCCGTGCACCCTATGCCAAGAAAGCGCTCCAGTATATGCTCAAGGCATTGGATATCGACGCAGAAGAAGCTAAGAGTCTTTTGTGAATTAACCAATTAATATTGGACCGGGGAAACCCGGTCCGGTTGTTCTTAAAGCAATTTCTTGATATCGGATTCTATTTTTTCCGGCTTTTCGCTGGGTCCGAAGCGGTCCACAACATTTCCTTCACGGTCAACCAGGAATTTGGTGAAGTTCCATTTGATCTTCTTTCCAAGAGCGCCGCTCTTCTGGCTTTTGAGATAGGTGTACAGTGGAGACTCATTATCTCCGTTGACCTCAATCTTTGAGAACTGTTTGAAGGTAGTGTTGTATTTCATCTGGCAGAACTCAACGATTTCATCATCCGATCCTGGGGCCTGATTCCCGAATTGGTTGCAAGGGAAATCGAGGATCTCAAATCCGTCCTTCTGATAGGTGTCGTAAAGTTTCTGAAGACCCTCATATTGGGGGGTGAAACCGCATCCAGTCGCGGTGTTGACTATTAAAAGTACCTTTCCTTTGTACTCCGAGAGGCTAATTTCTTGGCCCTTAGTGTCCTTGACGGTATAATCGTAAATTCCCATTTTAACCACCTATTGTTTGCAATTTAATTGTACACAATTAAATTATTAAACTGTTACTCGACATTCTTTAGATATTATTTGAAAGAAAGATGGTAGCGAGGAGTCGATTTGAACGACCGATCTCCGGGTTATGAGCCCGACGGGATATCCTGGCTACCCCACCTCGCTATGATTCTGCCTATGAGGGTCTATTATAAAAAGATTTAGAAGAAGTAATCTGGCCGTTCGGACTAACGGCCAGAAATAATATGATCAGAAGAATTTCTTAAGGAATAATAGATCATCGATCTTACCCTTGATCTGGATCTTTTTGAGGACAAATGCTCTCATGGGCCTGAGTGTTCCGTCCATGAGGGCCTGCATGTTCTCCGGTGTGGTGATGAGTGTGATGTCCGCTTCCTGGAGGAGCATCGGTACGAAGTCATACATCTGAGCGTTTTTGAGCTTCATTGAGTACGTCTCGGATCCCAGATCGATGTTGATGGTCTTGGTCAGAGGTTCAATCTCTTTCTTCATGTTGGGATCTTTCTCCATCTTTCTGTGAAATTTGTCAATCAATTCCTGAATCTGGGGCTGCATACTCATTTTGTCACCAATCGTCGATTTTTGTGTTCTTCCTGATCATCATCAATTGCTTGATGGGTTCCCATGACGTGCGTACATGGGGCGGTGTGTTACCGTTCTTTTCGATCCACTCTTTGATGAAGTCCATCGTGTAGTGGTCGCTCGGATATCCGCTTCCGACATCCATTCCGAATTCTTCGCAGATATCTTCCATCATGCGATCTCTGTTAACTTTCGCTACGATGGATGCTGCCGACACTATCGGGTATGTGTCATCGGCTTTATTTCTTGCGATAACTTCCACATCCTTTCCGATAAGTAGGCTGAGGCGATATTCGAAGGATGATTCATTGACCTCCGGACAGTCGACGATCACGGTGTCACAGTCCCATTTCCTAGCAAGCTCGGCGAACATACCCATCTCAATCTCGTTCAGGGTCTTCTTCTTCATATTTGCATCCAAATCAGCTGCAGACATCACGCAGATGTCCCAATGGTCTACAGAGGAGGTAATTTCGTCGTACATCCTTTCGCGCATCTTGGGAGTGAGTTTCTTAGAATCCTTCACCCCTATACCTATTAGGCCCTCATCGTCTTTGGAATACACTGTTCCTACAACGAGGGGTCCCATAACGGGCCCCCTGCCTGCCTCATCTATTCCGCATAGCATTTACTAACCATTTTGGTTGTAGGCATACAGGCTTTTAAAGTAGTTTCGTGTTCGCTCATCTAATGACGCTGAAATGTGACCTTCAATATGGAAAGGGCGATTCGCAATACAGGCTTTCCCGCGTGGGCGTGAAAGGTGTGCGCAAGCCTATCGTTGTCCAAAGGCAAGGAATCAACGGTACTCTCAATAATACATTGAACTGCAGCATAGACATCTTCGTCGATCTTCCCGGGGATCAGAAAGGATCCCACATGTCGAGGAACGTAGAGGTCCTCAATGAGATAGTATTCGAGTCGGTGGAGAAACCCATCACCGCTATCGAGGATGTGGCTGCTGAGATATGCAGAAGGCTCCTCGTCCGTCACGAGTACGCTCTCGAAGCCCAGGTCAACATCGAGGCAGAGTATTTCCGTGCTTCCAAGACTCCGTTGGGAAAGGATACGTTCGAATCCTATACGCTCCTGTCCGGAGCTCATATCGAACGCGAAGGCGATCTTACCAAGATGATCGGAGTGGAGGTAGTCGGAATGACAGCCTGCCCCTGCGGACAGCAGACGGTTAGTGAGATGCTGGATATAAAGTGCCAGCACCCTGTCATGACACACAATCAGAGGAATGTCAGCTCAATTTGCGTCTACATGCCTGAGGACATTGTCATCGAGGCGGATAAGCTCATAGATCTGGTAGAAGATTCATTTTCGTCACCAACTTTCGAGCTTCTGAAGAGGCCGGATGAGGGACAGGTCATTATCAACGCCCACAATAACACAAAGTTCGTAGAGGATGTTGTTAGATCCATCCTCGATAACTTTGTGAAGAAATTCCCAGAACTGCCAGATGATGTCTACGTCGATGTCATGAGCGATTCAGAGGAATCGATACACAAGCATGACGCGTTCGCTGAGAGGGAGGCTCTCCTAGGCGAGCTCCGTTCTGAGAACCAGTAATTCCATAAAAAGAGGGGGGGGCAGGATCACTCCTGCCCTTCCTCGATTCTTTCGAGTTTTACATTAAGGACCGAGATGTCTGAAACGTAGACGTCCTCGGGACATTCAAGATCGTCCAGGCAGCCTACCCAGTAGACTACCAGGCCAGGTCCGAAGAGTTTGGTGTAGGGTATCAGCTGCTTACGTGAGTTGTATTTGAACTCCGTATTATCTCCGAAGGAGGCCTTGCTCTCTACCCAGAAGATCTTCTTACCGTTGTAGAGGACGGGTTCATCCAGGAGACAATCCGGAGTCTTGGTGAACTCAGTATCACGCAGGTCGTTCTCGGTGCGGTATGTGATGCCTTGACCGTCCAGCCACTGATGTGCTAGATCCTCTCCCCAGATTCCTCTCTCCCTCTGTCTGTCATTGGCCGCTGGAGAGTATACGATATCATTCTCGATGGCCTCGCGTATCTCATCCGCTACCTCGGGACTCTCTAGGGAATCGGGATCGTTGATAGATGCCCAGAAGTCTTTCTTGGAGGTTCCGTCTTCGAGGAATATGAACATCGCCGTGAGGATGGGCGGGAACTTGTATTTGTTGGACAGTTCCATGATGGTCTTGCCATTCCTCCATTCCTTCAGCATACGGGGTGCATTCTGCTTGACTACGTAGAACCTTTTCTTGACGTCCCTGCTGGTTTTCTGCGTGTACAGCGTATCCAGCAGTCTGCTGTCATAGCGTCCCAGGTGAGCTTCTATATCCGAAGGGCGTCTGAGGCTGTCGTACAGCTCTTTGTACTCTGCGTAATCCACGTTATCACTGTGCGAGATTCCTGCAGAGGTCTTCGACGGCAGAGATCACGACGTCTTTCACCATCGAGGTGGGGGGACAGTACGCGTTCTCGGACCTGATGAGGAAATCCTCTGCTGTTGTTCCGTTAATGGCAGCGGAAGTCAGCCAGTCGATACGGCCGGTGGCTTCTTCGCCAGCAATGATCTGTGCTCCGATGATCCTATGGGATTTCTTCTCCGCCAGGACTTTGACAATAAGCTCCTTTCCGCCGGGGTAGTACCTTGCACGCGTCAGCCCTACTGCCTTACCCTCGACAACGTCGATACCGTACCATGAAGCGAGTCCCTGCGATAACCCGGTGCCTGCAATCTGTTTCTCTCCGATGAAGCTCACCCATGGACTGGCCACAGGTCCGAATATCCTCTTCTCACCGCAAACCGCATTGTTTCCGGCTATGGCCCCCTGCTTGACGGCAGTAGAACCGAGCTGACTCATGGTAGCCCCATTCATGATGGCGGATTCGCATTGCACCAGATCTCCTGCGACATATATGTCCGGGACGAGTCTCCCCCTCTTGTAGGGTTGGAGTGTAGGCGATACGATGAGTGCCCCCAGCTGTCCAATGTCGAATCCTAATGCTTTGGGGATGTCGAGGTTGGCACGGACCCCAGTTGCGAAGATCATGATGTCGCAGGGGTAAGTCTTCCCATCAGCCGTGACGCTTTCAACTTTATCCGTTCCGTTAACTGATTGGATGGGCGACCTCATGACGAACTTAATCCCCATTTCCTCGAGGTGAGCCTGGATGTTGTCTGCCATGTCCTTGTCGGCGATACGGGGTATGACCTGATTCATCATCTCGATGACGACTACGTCTTTACCCATGTTCCTGAGTGACACGGCCAGTTCGAGGCCTATGACACCGGCTCCGCCGATGACGACGCTCTTTGCAGTTTTGAGTGTCTCTTGGATGTTCTTCCCGTCCCTGACTGTCCTCACGATGAATACGTTGTTGAGTCCGGTACCCTCGATCGGAGGTATGAACACCTTTCCGCCGGTGGCGATTATCAAAGAGTCATATGTGTATGCTTTTCCGTTCGCGGTGACGGTCTTGGCAGCATCGTCCACGGACTCGACGGTCGTCTTGGTCAATACTTTGATTCCGCGTTCCTTTTTGTAGAACTCGGGCTCGTGCATGACGATCTCTGTCCATTTGCTCTTCCCCTCGATTCCCCAGGGAATCGCACAGGGCGAGTATGCGACATCCTCGTCCTGTGTGAACACAGTGATGTCGCATTCAGGGTCTTTGGACCTCGCGGTCGAAGCAGCCGTCATACCGGCGGCTCCAGAACCGATTACAATTATCTTCTTAGCCATTAGGCTCTCTCCGTTCCTTTATTCTACGACTCCGTTATTAAACTTATTACACGAAATGAACGGTAGCCATCCGAATCATTTGGATATCTGGCACATGATGAAATGGATGATATAATGTATCAGTCTGCAGGGTTTATCCGATAAAGTTCTTAAGAACTTATATAGTCCGGTTTTTGTCGGAAGATTTCCGAGGATTTTTAATCAGCCAAGGCTATACGCGGGTACGGTACCCAGATGAAAGAGAAGAGATCGCCGTCGGAACTGGAGGCCCTCTGGAAAGAGGATGATATGGTCAATGGTTCTAAAGTCAAGGCCATGGTAGTTATTATGCGCACCAACGGATGCTGTTGGGTGAAGCACGGAGGCTGCACCATGTGTGGCTACAGGGAAGCTTCGCTGCTTAACGTGACCGAGGAGGATCTTCTCAAACAGCTGGAACAAGCTCTGTCCAGGTACAAGGGCGAGCCTTTTGTGAAGATTTACACCTCCGGGAGCTTCCTCGATGAGAACGAGGTCCCGGCACCAGTCAGGGAAAGGTTCCTCGAGGCGTTCAAGGGTTGCGACCGCATACTTTTCGAAAGCCGTCCTGAGTTCATAACCCAAGAAGCCGTCAGCACACTTCCGAAGAACGTCACTGTGGCACTGGGTCTGGAGAGCTCCTCCCCAGAGGTCTTGGAGAAATCGGTTCACAAGGGATTTACACCGGACGATATCAAAAGGGCCGGAGAGCTTCTCAAGAGCAACGGGCTCGGAGTCAGGACGTATCTGCTTCTGAAACCGCCGTTCATGACAGAGGAGATGGCCATAGAGGATGCCGTAAGGTCTGCCAGGTTCGCTGATCCGTTCTCCGACGAGATATCGATCAACCCTCTGAATGTACAGAGAGCGACTTATGTGGAGCGTCTTTGGAAGAGGGGGGAGTTTAGATCCCCGTGGATCTGGTCGCTGATCGAAGTGTTCAGACAGTTATCTGGTACGGTCCACGCACGTCTGATGTCCTCGCCGTCGGGCGGAGGGGCCATGAGAGGGGTGCACAACTGCGGAGAATGCGACCAGAAGGCATTGGATGCGGTGGAGAGATTCAGTTACTCGCAGGACGTCAAGGATTTGGACGTTACCTGCAAATGCATATCGAAATGGGAGTCCTACAGGCGCTCGGAGACTTTACTCGGTTCCCCTGCGGATCTCGACAGGGACTTCGAAAACGAATTAGTTTTGAGGATGTGAATGGATGGATTACGACATCAAGAAAGGTTGGTTCAAGAAGATCGATGGAGACGCTCTGGGTCTTATGATGGCAAAGACTTTCGGCAACGTCAAGAAGCAGGGTGAGGTATTCGTCTCGTCCTATGGTGTTCTCGAGGAGATCAGGGTCACCATACTGGGCAAGGACAAGCTCGACATCACCACCAAGAACAGGGACGGCCCGATGACCGACGAGGAGATCCTCGACAGCAAGAGGAAGCTTAACGTGTTCACTGAGCAGGCTACGGGATTCGATGCGAAGGCCCGTATGAAGAGGGCTCAGAAGAAGGCGAAGGAAGGCACCCTTTGAAACGACTTCACGCATGCCCTCGCGCTTCTATTATAATAAAGGACGCGAGGGACAACTTTAAATATAACATACCTATACGACTTTTTGGATTGGACATAATAGTGTCCGACCAGACGCACCGGGCAATGCTGTTGCAACCCACGTCTGCTTCGTATGCAAATGCTTCTTGAAGCGAATATGGCGTCACGGTCGGAACATTAAGACGTTCGTCTGATAAATCGCGAGGTTAGCGAAGAGACCCTCGCAGGTATGTGAAAATATGCCACAAAGAAGACGTCCACAGAAAGGATCTAGGGCATTCGGCCCTAGGAAGAGAGCTC
>SUSW01000026.1 GCA_015063235.1 Thermoplasmata archaeon
AGTGGTGATGGTTGGCGCTCATCGTCGTCTCCTTGCGGAGACTCGGACCTACGGGCGGATGCCCGTACAACGTACCTACCTGTCCGGGATCTCACCGAAACCACAGGAATACCTATCTCCAGCCCGAAAGGGTTGGTCGATATAATCGTTGTAGATTATGACGTATTATAGGCAAGACTCACTAACCGTCAATGATTACTTATCGTTTACGGTCGGATATTCAGTGAATGTACAAAACGGAAGGAGCCATCTTCGCTAATTATATGCACAACCGCCGTATGATCCGCGATTGATATCTACCAGACAATCGGAACCAAGATGCTGGAATAAATATCTGATAATTCGTTCCCTCTGGTAGATATAATGGATGCAACTCAATCAGATACACATAAGTCAAGGGAACGGGACCATGCCGGAAGAACGGCGATCCTGACCTTGGCCTTAGCCCTGGTGCTGATCGCATCGGCCGGATTCTTCATCCTGAATTCTGGATCTACGGATGCTGATGGACACACGCATGACAACATAACATTCATCGAATGGACATCCTCAACAAGTCTTCCAGATAAAGAGGGAAGCTATTATCTCGCCAATGATGTAACCTTGACTTCTTCATGGAACGTGCCCAGCGGAGCAACGGACCTCTGTCTGAACGGCCATTCTATCACCATGCATCAGAGCGATAAAACGTCCGATATCGCCGTAATCACCATTGGCAGCGGAAATACATTGAATCTGTATGATTGTAGCGATCCATCCTCAGGAAAGATAACCCACTATAGCGAGAAAACCGGTGACGTTACAGTAACATGGAAGGGATTAGGTGTACATGTCCTCGGTGCATTCAACATGTACGGTGGCACTATCTCGGGTAACAGTTCCGATTTAGGTGGCGGGGTATACGTCTGCAACGAAGGTACATTCAAAATGTACGGAGGTACGATATCTAGCAATACCGCTAAAGTGGATGGGGGCGGAGTCTACAACGAAGGTACATTCAGCATGGACGGCGGTACCATCTCTCAAAACACTGCAACAACTAATGGGGGCGGAGTCTACAACGAAGGTACATTCAGCATGGACGGCGGTACCATTTCTAAGAACACCGCAACCGAAGTAATGGGAGGAGGCGGCGGGGTATACAACAAGGATACGTTCAAAATGAGCGGAGGTACCATCTCCAATAACAACGCAAACAACGGAGGCGGGGTTTTTAATACAATTAATGGCACGTTCAAAATGAGCGGAGGTACCATTTCTAAGAACACAGCCACAACTAATGGGGGCGGAGTCTACAACAATGGTACGTTCAATATGTACGACGGTACCATTTCTAAGAACACAGCCACAGATGGGGCCGGGGTTTTCACCACTGACTTCGATGAAAATGATGTGTTCAATATGTACGGAGGTACCGTATCTAATAACACTGCTACAGAAAGCGGGGGAGGGGTATACGTCTTCGGTACCTTCAACATGAGCGGAGGTACCATATCTAACAACTCTGCGTCCAGTTATGGGGGCGGAGTTCGTGTCTCCGAATCAGATACACTTTCGATACAAGGCTCACCTGTGATATCGTGCAATTTCAAACCAGGGGAACAAAAGACACCCAGCAATGTCTTCCTGCCAGATAGTAAGAATATCACAATCAACGGTCCGATCACCAACGGTGCTAGGATAGGTATCACCACAGGAAATGCAGGAGACCTTACCACAGGTTACAAGACCAAAGGTAACAGCTGCGATCCTGCCTGTTGGTTCTTCAGCGACGACAAGAACAAAGGAATAACATGGATGGGTGACAGCCCTACCGAAGCCAAACTGATCTCAGGAGATAAGGATCATCTGATCTATGACGGTATAGCGTTCATGAAGATTTCCAACCTGCCAGACTCGGCAGGAAGCTATTATCTCGACGTTGATGTAACCTTGACTTCCACATGGGCCGTGCCCAGCGGAACCACGAACCTCTGCCTTAACGGTAAATCCATCACCATGAAACAGGACACAGATACGGATAATGTTCCGGTTATCAGTGTCGGTAATGAACGTGCATTGAATCTGTATGACTGCAGCAACCCATCCACAGGGAAGATAACCCATTACAGTAAGACGACGGATAACAATACAGAAACATGGATGGGTAAAGGATTGGAAGTTTCCGGTACGTTCAACATGTACGGAGGCACCATATCGGGCAACACCAACTCCGACAGTCAACGCGGCGGCGGAGGAGTCGATATCGATGGAGGGGCCTTCAACATGTATGGCGGAACCATCTCCGGAAACAGATCATCGTCAAATGGTGGAGGAGTCTTCATTGACCATGGTACATTTAGCATAGAAGGCTTGCCTGTAATCTCTGGCAATCTCGTATCGAACAAGTCTGACAACATATACCTCTCACAGGGAGTGAAGATAAAGATTACCAATGCCTTGACCAAAGGTGCCGATATCGGAATCTCCATGGAGTCCTCAGGCATATTCACCGACGGATACTCGACATACAACAACGACGACCCAAAAACTTTCTTCAAGAGCGATGACCCCGCTTACGCCGTTTCATTGGATTCCAATACAGAAGCGAAATTGTTCGCTACCGGACCAACTGTGACATTCGACGGCAACGGTAGCACCTCGGGTTCCATGATGCCTCAGTCATTCACTTCAGGAGTAGAACAGAACCTAACTGCCAACGCATTCGCCAGAACAGGTTACTCCTTCACCAAATGGAGCACGAATCAGGGCGGTGGAGGAACGGAGTATACGGATGGTCAATCGATCACCATTACCTCGAGCATAACACTCTATGCCCAATGGACGGCAAACCATTATACGGTTCACTTCGAAGACAACGGTAGCACATCGGGAGAAATGGCTGATCAGACGTTCACCTACGGTACCGCACAGGACCTGACTACAAACGCATTCGCCAGAACAGGATACACATTCATCGGTTGGAACACCGATTCCACAGCAACAACAGCACAGTACACCGATGGACAGAACGTAAACAACCTGACCCCGGTTAAGGATGCCACGGTGAAACTGTACGCCATATGGTCCGAGAACAAGCTGACCGTAACATTCTACGGCAACGGTAGCACATCGGGAGAGATGGCTGATCAGACAATCAAATACACTGACGCCACTAAGACACTCACCGCCAACGCATTCAAGAAAACAGGCAAGATATTCACAGGATGGAACACCGCACAGGATGGAACCGGCGAGAGCTATGCTAACTGTGCCGACGTATCTGCACTCCTGACATCCCCTGGGGGAACGCTTAGCCTGTATGCCCAGTGGGGCGATCCTACTCCCTGCACCGTCACAATTTCAGAACCTACCGGCGGTTCCATAACACCTAAGGAACAATTCCAGGTGACTAACGGAACATGGACGGTCAACGGTAGCACGATGACGATAACCGGTACCAATTTCCAAACAGAACTGACAATCGTCCCCAAACAGGGATACGCGTTCAAGAGTTTCACTATAGACGACACTCCTGTGACCGGAACTGGAGATATCATCGCAAACATCACAGTAAGTGCCGTAATGCTCACCATCGTCACGGAGCCTCACGGCCAGGCACTGACATACAACGGAGAGGAGCAGACCGGAGTAACACCATATGAAACCGACAAGATAACCTTCATCGACGCACAGAAGACCGCTGTGGGAAACTACGATGCTAAGGCCACTCCCAAGGACGGATACTGCTGGGACGCGAATTGCGACGTGACCACGAAGAACATCCCATGGAGCATCGAAAAAGCAACAGCAACGGTCACCGCTGACGACAAGACGAAGATCGTGGGCGCCGACGATCCCGAATTAACGGCCACAGTCACCGGACTGTTCGGTCAGGATGCCCTCGTTTACCAGCTGGCCCGTGAAGCAGGAGAGGATGCGGGAACGTATACGATCACCCCCTCCGGAGATGCCGAACAGGGCAACTACCATGTGAACTATGTCGCAGGTATTCTGAAGATCCAATTCCAAGTGACGTTCGATGTGCAGGGACACGGGACCGCTCCTGACAACCAGTCGGTGGACAGCGGTGCGAAGGTGGTGAAACCCGATGATCCCTCGGCATCAGGATATGCATTCGGAGGATGGTTCAAGGAAGCAGGATGCACAAACGTATGGAACTTCGAAACCGACACGGTCACAGCGAACACCACGCTCTACGCCAAATGGACCCCTGCCGTCGTGAAGCATCATGTCACCTACGATGCGAACGGAGGCTCAGCGGCCGCGCCCGTACAGGAAGACGTCATCGAAGGCCAGACCTTCAAGGTGGCGTCCTATTCCGGTACCAAGTCCGGATACACCTTCGGAGGATGGACCTACGGTGGACAGACGTACCAGCCCGGATACGAGATGACCATGGGAACATCCGACATTGCCTTCAAGGCCAAATGGAATGCCACTCCGGCACCTACCACGAAGTACACCGTGACCATCACCGCAGGCACTGGCGGATCCGTCAGCAAGGGCTCCGTCACCGTCGATTCCGGAACATCCATATCCGCGGCTCTCAATATGCTCAGGATCGGATCCACCATGATCACGGCCACGCCTTCCGACGGATACGAGTTCGACTCTTGGAGCGGAATCACATCATCCACCGTGAAGTCCGATATGGATGTCACCGCTAACTTCAAGAAGCAGGGCGAGAAGACATACTCCATCTCATACAGTCTCGGAGGAGGCTCATGGAAGGAAGGATACGTCGCACCATCCAAATACACCGAGGGCGTCGGCACATCGCTGCCTTCCGCATCCGACATCAACGCGTATGCGAAGGACGGATACACCGTGACCTTCCTCGGATGGTACCTGTCAAGCGATAAGAGCAAGACCATCGTGACATCGATAACATCTACCGACAAGGGCGACAAATCCTTCACCACCCTGTGGGAGGAGAAGATCAACTACTACGCATACAACGTCAACTATCAGGACGCCAGCGGAAAGACCATCGCACCCTCGTACAGAGGAACAGCGGAATTCGGAAGCAAGGTCACACCCGACATCATCCCTGTGACGGGATACATCCCGCCCAAGGAGACCAAGACCATCGTCATATCATCCGACGAGTCCAAGAACACTATCACCTACGTGTACACCGTGACGACGTTCACCATAACGGTGACGCAGGGCAGCCACGGGACCATCACCGGGCCGAGGACTGTGGATTACGGAGCGGATGCGATATTCGCCATCACCGGTGACGACGACTACGTCATATCCGATGTCATCGTCGACGGAACCTCCGTAGGCAAGAAGGGTATCTACACCTTCACATCTGTGAACTCAGATCACAGCATATCCGCATCCTTCGAATACAAGAAGAATGCATCCACGGATATCGACGATACTGGTAACGTCACCGAGACGTACACCGACGAACAGGACGGCAAGGATGTGAATGTCGCGATACATTACAACGCCAACGGAAAGACCGAATCGTATGCGAGCGTGTCCGTCTCCGACGATACCACCGCTACCGTGTCCGTAGTGACCGATGCCGACGGAAAGACTGTCATCGACACCACCGCACTCATCTCATCCGATGCCACGAAGACCATCACGTTGGAGGATCTCAACGAAGCTAAGGAAGCAGCCGCATCCGCAGCCAAATCGCTGGATGTGGACGCTAACGACAAGATGAACATCGTAGTCGACTCCACCACCGAGTCCGGATCCTCAAAGGGAGCGTCGATCAGCTTCGAAGGAGTATCCAGCGGCAACACCCTGGCCATCACGGTGTTGGGAGATGCAGGATCGATATCCTTCGACAGCAAGGTCATCGCAGATGTCCTGAAGACCGCATCCGCCTTCAATGTAGTGTTCGAGGAAGCCGACGATTCATCTATCACTCCGGAGCAGCGCAGAGCAGCAGGGGACAACACCGTCTACGATATCTTCGCGGTAGTCAACGGAAAGACCATGACGACCTTCGACGGCGAGGTCAAGATATCCATGCCTTACGAGCTCAAGGAAGAGGAGGAGCCTACGGATGTAAAGATCTACTACGTCAGCGACGAAGGTAATGTGGAACTGATCGGAGGCAACTGGAGCAACGGTTATGTCACCGCCAAGCTGAGCCACTTCTCCGACTACTTCGCGGCGGCCGACTACGTACTCAGGAACGTGACCCTGGAGAAGACCGGAGAGGGCTCTGTGGAGGCATCAACATACTCCTGCAGCCCCGGCACGACCGTCAAACTGACCGCGACTCCTTCGGACGGATGGAAGTTCGTCAAATGGGAATCCCAACAGGTCACCGTGACCGAGGGAAGCTTCGTCATGCCCGACGAGGACGTGACTGTCAAGGCTGTGTTCGAGAAGGCATCGGGATCGTCATCGGGATTCGACTGGTGGTGGATCCCGATCATCGTTGCGGTCGTCGCCTGCATCGCAGGAGGCATCTGGTTCTACAACCGCCGTAAAGCGTGAACTAAACCGACGGGGCATGAGCCCCGTCCTCATTCACTCCGACTCACCGATATCAATTCTAAAAAACTACACCACTGACCTTCTTTCTACTCGAATGATAACTGTTGAAACCATCGGAATCCTGTTTCCACACCGACCGAGTTTTCCCTAGTAATCATTATATTTAAAAG
Organism: Thermoplasmata archaeon; assembly: GCA_015063235.1. GTDB lineage: Archaea > Thermoplasmatota > Thermoplasmata > Methanomassiliicoccales > Methanomethylophilaceae > Methanoprimaticola. The sequence goes on from SUSW01000026.1 coordinate 6,645, forward strand.
AAAAACATACCAACAGAGGACAACCTACGTTGCCGTATCTCCCGAGGTGAATCAAGATGTCGTCCCATCCCGAATACATACGCAAGATCGCATTCGCAGTGACGTTAGCCGTCATGCTGTCCGCTGTCGTCATCATCGCCGATCAGCAGGCATCCGATGCCGAAACCGCAATCCAATCCCAAGGAACGGAAGGGAACATCGACTGGAAGATCACCGAGGACGACGTGCTCATCCTCAGCAAGAACCCTTCTGCCAATAACGGTGTGATGAACAACTACAGTTACAACACCGATCCGGAATGGGTGCGCGGTGCCGGATGGAACTGGGTGAGAAACGTTATTATCGAACCCGAAGTGACCACCATCGGCGACTACGCTTTCGACGGATCAGCTATCGAATCGATATCCATTCCCAACACCGTCACATCCATTGGGTTGTATGCATTCAAGGACTGCAAGCAGCTCGAGACTGTGACCATCCCCGATTCCGTCACCAACATCACAAAATATGCCTTCACTCGCTGCAATTCGCTATGGTTCGTCATGATGCCGTCTACCGTAACGACCATAGGAGAACGCGTGTTCAGCGAGTGCACATCGATGAAAACATTATGTTTCACAGGAAACGAATGGGGAATCACCAGCATAGGCCGCGACGCATTCTCCTTCAGCTCCTTGTACAAGGATGTGTCCTGTAAGGTGTATTCGGTCGGTAACATCGCCGACGGCAAGCTCGATGGTTGTTGCGGAAAGTGGACAACACTCACCTACGAAGAGGCGGAGGACGAGACCGGATGGTCTTACTACTACGACATCGGATGGAAGATCGATGGTAACACTCTGACTGTCAAGAAACCCCTTTGGAAGGCAATAGGAATCATGGACGACTTCTATGAACAGCGCCCTCCGTGGGAGAGCGCCGACGGCTGGTCTAATGTCACCAACATCGTCGTGAAGGAAGGAGTCTACGACATCGGCGCATACGCTTTCTACGGATGCAAGAACATAGTCACCATAACGATCGGAGCCGATCTGCATAGATATGGGCCTGAAGCCTTCACCGGCTGCACATCCGTCAGAGAGATAGCGTTCACCGGCGAAGAATGGGGCCGCGATGAGTACTGCGACGATGTATTCAACTTGGGCGAGAAGGACAGCCCTGTGAGCTGCATAGTCTACTCCGATCTCAACATAGCCCGCGGCAAGCTCGATGAGATGTCCAGCGGGTACACTTCCTTCGAATACAAGATCACTCCCATGGACGGCAACATCAGATGGTCCATAGACGACCGTACACTGACGCTCAGCAGAGCCCCTTCAGCAGAATCCGGCGATATGAAGGACTATTCCTACACCTATCCGCTTCTGGAGCGCCCCACATGGGAGTACGACCGTGCCTTCAGAGAGGTGACCAAGGTGGTCATCAAGGACGGCGTTACATCGATCGGTGAAGGCGCATTCTACCAGTGCTCCCAGATTAGATCGGTCGTCATTCCTGGATCCGTCACGGAGATAGGTAAATCGGCATTCCAGGAATGCTCCAGACTGAGGACGGTCGATCTTCAGGGATCGGGGCTGTCCATCATCTCCGAAGATGCCTTCACAAGCTGCACGTCGCTCAGCGGATTCGTCATACCGGACAGTGTCAGCAGGATAGAGCGTTCGGCATTCTTCGGATGTTCCTCTCTGGAATACATATCGATTCCCGAATTGGTCGAGAGCATCGCGCCCTATTCCTTCTACCACTGCTCATCGCTTAAGAGCATATCAATCGACGGACCCGTGCAGACCATCGGCGTAATGGCGTTCTGCGGATGCTCATCGCTGCAGAGCTTCGTCATCCCCGATACGGTCTTCAGGATAAACGGCGACGCATTCGCCCGGTGCACTTCACTAAAGGAGATCAACATCCCATCCTCTGTCACCTCTGTGGACGAACAGGCCTTCATGGGATGCTCAGCACTGACACACATAGATATCACATCTCTGAAAACGATCGGCGAGAATGCGTTCCTCGGCTGCACCGGACTGAAGGAGATAGTATACGATGATGATTGGAAGGTCGAGAGCATCGGTGCGAATGCGTTCAACCTCGGTAGCAATCAGAAAACAGTAGGCCGCATTCCCTGTGAGAAGGTGTCATGTCTGGTATCCTCTAAAGGGAACTCTGCCGACGGAAAGCTAGACGAATCCGGCGGAGATTCTGCGCAGTTCACATACGTGGACATCGATAGGACAGTCAAATGCACATGGGTCAACTACGACGGCACTGTTCTGCAGAACGACGAGAACGTTCCTGCAAGGGACCTCCCCGCTTACAGCGGCCTGACCCCCGTTCATCCGGACGGACTGACGTTCTGCGGATGGACGGAGTCCTTCGACGCGGATTGGAACCTCGTCGAGACGGCTGTGTTCCAGGAAGGGGAATTGGAGAATCTCGGAGGCGACTCCGAGGATGGTTCCGGAAGTTTCCTGGACAGGGTCATGGACGTACTGTCGGATATCATCGACTGGATCCTGAACCTGTTCCATAAGATGGTTCCTGCGATCTGATCCGTGTCGCAGCCCACATCGTGAGCTATGCGGTCCAAACTGAGTAACACGAACTAAAAATTCGTGTTACTCAACATTACATCCATTACAACCAGCAGTAATTATATCCCGTTCTCATACTCCGTAACGCAGATGACCAACTACTCCAACTCCAAACTCACACAGTACGAGAACTGCAGGTTCGCGTACAACCTCCATTACAACGAGGGCTACGACTCCCCGTACGAGACCATAGAGGCCTACATGGGATCGCGTGTGCATGAAGCGCTGGAGAAGCTGTACACGGACCTCCAGAACGACAAACTGGACACGCTGGACGAGCTCATACAATTCTACAATGAGAACTGGGACGGCAGATGGCATGAATACATCATAAACAGCTCCCGCTACGACGACTACGAGCAGCATGATATGGGAGTGCAGTGCATAACGGACTACTACAACCGCTTCCACCCCTTCGACCAGCAGAGCATCGCCGGGATCGAGACCGATGAGCTTCTGCAGCTCCCGGACGGGAACACATGGTCCGTCAGGATCGACAGGTTCGCATTCAAAGGAGACACATTCTACGTATGCGACTACAAGACCGGCGGCAGAATGAAATCCCAATACGATGCGGACACCGACAGACAGCTCGCGATGTACGCCAGGTGGGTCAGGGAAAGATACGGGAAAGACAAGAAGGTAAAACTCGTTTGGCACATGCTTAAATTCAACAAAGATGTAGAATCAACGAGATCCAATTTCGAGCTCGATATCCTGATGGATAAGGTCCTGAGAGAGATCCATGAGATCGAGACCAACGAGGACTGGTCCCCCAATCCCTCCAGGCTGTGCGACTGGTGCGTATATCGCCACAAATGCCCGGTGTTCATCAAAGAAGATGGCTGCTGATACCAGCCTCGAAACATGGTTATATCCATCAATACTTCACACATATTGCCCGTAAAATGACCATCTGCAAAAGCAGATGTTTCAAAACACATCAGATAACGTGCTATCATGTCATCGATAACCTATCTGTCAAAACCAACAGAAAAGTTGACTCCGGAGGAATTGGAGCAGTGTTCAATCCTGTTCTCTAACAATTACGGTATCTATAGCATGGATGCTCCTGGAGGAAAAGGCGGTAAACAGATAAGGATGTCTTCCAAATATTATGCGGACAAATACATCAAGAAGCACTATCGTGTCGCACTTGCAAAGGATGGTAACGATATAATCGGTCAAGCATTCTACATCCGTGAGAGACTTGATGAGGGGATATACACATGGGTTCTTCAGTTAGTGGTGAATAAGAACTACCGTCGGCAAGGGATAGCAAGTAAACTGCTTTATTCAATTTGGGGATTTTCCAACGACTGTGCCTGGGGATTGGCAACCACAAATCCATATACAGTAAGGACTCTGGAAAGAGCCACCATCCGTCATGCCGATCCCAAGGAAATCATGAAGCATCAAAGGCTTGTCAAAAAAATCTGCGATAAGGTTCCATACGTGCAGGATCTTATCATAAATGAAACTACATCCAAAGCTAACACGAATTTCTACGTTGATGCTAAGAAACTGAACGAGAACAGAATACTCAACGATGAAACAGATTGGTTATTGGGAGAATTGGATTCCGGAGAAGAATGGATAGCTTTCACGTTCAAGGATCAACCATTCGACAGCGATTTCATTGATGAACTAAAAAGGATAGTCTCATTTTCAGAAGAAGTCCTCAAAGAAGCCTACGGCCGCATGGACATGGGTAAGCATTCATGGGCTAAGCACGCACCAGAGGAAATCCTGTTCATAGGAGAATACATAGGAGGATTCTCCGGAAAGAAAGTACTCGACGCTGGATGCGGGCACGGAAGACATTCGATCGAGATAGGTAGGACATGTTCCCAGGCCGATGTGCTCGGAGTAGACTTCTCCTCATCGAACATAGATAATGCCAGGAAAAAATCAATTTACAAAAATGTCAGATTCGAGATACTGGATCTCAAACAACCTCTGAAAGGTTCGTTCGATGTCATCCTTTGTCTCTATGATGTAATAGGTTCCTATCCAAACGATGAGGATAATAGGATCGTACTGAAGAATCTCTACGAATGCTGCAATCCAGGAGGGTATCTGGTGCTATCAGTGATGAATCTCGAGCTCACGATAGCGAATGCATTGGATGGAAACATTCTGAACGTTGAAGAGAATCCCGAAAGGCTCTATGAACTCCCAGCGTCCGATATAATGCAATCCACCGGCAACATCTTCAAACCGGAGTATTACCTTGTAGACGACGTCCACAGACTGGTGTATAGGAAAGAACAGTTCTCCGAAGAAGGCCCATTACCGGGAGAGTATGTCATCAGGGACAGGAGATTCACAATGGATGAGATCAGAGATATGGTGACATCCATAGGCTTCAAAATCGAACTATCGAGATATGTCCAAGCCGGTAAATGGCCGATGGAACTGGATGCGATTGACGAAAAGGCGAAAGAAATTCTGATTATCGCACGCAAGGTCTGATTCACTCTTATCTCACCGTCGCCTTAGGACAGTGCTCCTTGATATATCCGAGAACGAAGTCGAAGTCCTCATCCTTCACATAGACTAGGTTCCCGCCGATGCGGATGGTCTCGTGTTTTCTATCCACTCTGATCTCAGAAACCGCGGAGAACTTCGTATACATCTCTGTACATGATGAATTCATTCCGACGCCTACTGCCGAAGGATTCTTAGCCATGACGCCAGCTAGAACCGTCAGTTCCGATAGCAGCGTCGCCTTCTTGACCTGGGCCTTGTGCTGCGCATGTTTCACACCCTTCTCATCCATAGTGAACACCACGCAGTACTTCCCTCCCATGATCGCAGCGTACAGAAAGTATCCCAGACATCCCAATGCCATTATGACTAGAAACATCAGCAGATTGAACTTCGTGGCCTCCCACATATCCTCCGGCGATGCGGAATCCATGAACAGGACTATCATGTAGAATGCCCAGATTATCAATACGGTTATCCCGAGGACCTTGAGCACCAGCAAAAGTATCGAAGGATCCCTGAAGAGACTCTTCTCGTACACCCACCTGTACTTACCGTCGGCACAGCGGATGATCTCCCCGGAAGGCTCGTTCGTCATACTGGAAAGAATGCATCAGCGGGATTAAAACGATTCATGCAAATTAATTGAAAATTTTTCAATTAAAAAATTAATTGATAAAAAATCAATTCTTCTAGAAATTGATAAATAATCAATTTTCATACTGGTACATATCATGTCAGAGACGGATTTCATCGGAAGAGAGGAGGAAATCGCATTCCTAGAGGACCTTTGGAACCAAAAAGGATTCATCACATGCACCGTATGGGGTCGCAGAAGGATCGGAAAATCCACCATCCTCAACAGGTTCATGGAAGGCAAGAGGGCACTGTACCTCCAAGGTATCGAAGGCTCCTATTATGAGAATCTTTCATCGCTCTCCCTTGATGTTTCCAAATTCCTCGAAAAAGAGATTCCCCAGGCGAAGGACCTTACACATCTTATGGAGATGATTGAGGACATATGCAGAGAGGAACACACCCTCCTGATCATAGATGAGCTTCCCTATCTGCTGAGATCCGCACCTCAGGCATCGTCCGTCATCCAGAAATCCATCGATAGGGTGCTAAAGAACACAGACTGCATGTTCGTGATATGCGGATCGGCGATATCCGTCATGCGCAGGGAGACCGAGAACTCAGACCGCCCTCTCTACGGTAGGTTCGAACATACCCTTCAGGTCAAGGGGCTCTCCCCGGAAGCATGCCGTAAACTCCACCCGGAAATGGACGACGAGACCTCACTCAGATGGTACTGTACAGTCGGGGGCATCCCCATGTATCACAGGATAAAGGACAGCTCATCATTCTCCGAACTGGTCAAGAGCAGATTCCTGGGACACATAGATTCCTGGAGGAACGACGCACCTAACGTCATCCTGCAGGAATTCAACGGCAAGAGGGAATACACCGGAGCTGTCAGATGCATAGCGGACGGCTCTGTCAGACAGTCCGAGATAGCAGAAAAGATGCACATAGACCGTGCGGAATGCAAGAGAATACTAGATGATCTGGAATTCGTAGGGATACTTGAACGCAGAATGCCGATGGCCGGAGCTCCAAAGAAACCGGTCTATTCCATCAAGGACCCTTTCATAGCCTTCCATTATAAGGTCCTGTCACCGAACATGAGATCCATAGACAACTCCAGATCACCGGATGCTTTGTACTATACGTTGGAGAACGACATCAGCTCTCACATAGGACATGTATTCGAATCGCTCTGCGGCGAATGGCTAGATTCAAATTACCCTGTGCTGGAAAGAGGACAGTGGTGGGGACGCATCGACGGAGAGGACACGGATATAGATATAGTAGCCAAGATTGCTGATAACGGCCGTACGATCCGCACCATTGTAGGAGAATGCAAATTCAGCAGAAGACCGATGGGGTTCGGTACCATGAACACGCTGAAGTCGAGAGCCAACAGTGCAGGTCTCAGGGAGAACGTATCCTTCGCATTATTCTCTGCTCTCGGATTCGATGAAGAACTCGAAGAATATGCGGAAGAAAACGGTATAGCGCTGATAGACGGTCAGACGATATTGGGAGAGAAGAAACCTCCGGAATTGTTCCGATCCCTATCTCCCATTACCTGATCCTGAACGCCACGTTCAGCGAATCGGCTATCCTGGCACACTCCTCCTCGGAGGCCTGGCTTATGTAACCTCCGACGATAGATACCGTGACCGAACCAATGGATTCCCTGCACTCCTTGATGAACCGGATCAGCGCATCATAGGAGCCGGGGCCGAACCTGCTCCTGGTGACTTCCAGATACTCGTCCTCATCCTTGGCATTGAGGCTTATGGAGACGGAATCCACCGCCTTGGCCAGTTCCGGAACGATATCCCTGCCGTTAATCAGGGATCCCAACCCGTTTGTGTCCAGCCTGACCCTCTTGTGAAGCACATTCCTTATGAAATCCGCTATCACCAGGAGGTCGTCGAACCTCTCCGTGGGTTCGCCGTAACCGCAGAAGACAATCTCGTCGGTGCATGACAGGTCGGTATTCAGAAGCGCATCCTTGATCTCATCCACCGTAGGCTCCCTGTCCAGCCATAGGCTGTCCGCATCACCCAGCGTGGGCGTGGAGTCCCTGACACAGAATATGCATCTGCAGGGACACCTGTTGGTCATGTTGATGTAATAGCGCGAACCGTAGCGGTACAGGATGCTGCCCATAGACGAGGGTAATCCCTGCTAGGATATAGAACGGTAGCCTCAGTTCTGCTGGCGCACTACCAGTACAGGACAGGGGGCCATCCTTACGACCCTCTCGGCGACCGATCCCAGCAGGGCACGGGAGAATCCGGTGCGTCCATGGGTTCCGCAGATCAGGAGATCATGGTTCTTCGCCTCTTCGATGATGCTGTCCGCAGGCTTGCCCAGCTTGGATATTGTCTTTACCTCGATCCCCGCTGCCGCAGATGCTTCCTTGACATACTTCAGAGCATCCTCGATCATCTCCTGCATGTAGGGCATATCGACGGTCATCCCGTATTTGAACGTGGAATAGCTGCCGAGATCGAAAACGCATATCGCTGTAAGCGAAGTGTTCTGCATCTTGGCGATGTCTATCGCCGTATTCACAGCTAATTTATTTGCTTCGCTGCCGTCAACCGCTACAAGGATACTCTTGTACATGAATCAAAAATCGATGTTCAGGCATATAAACAGTTCAAGGGAACTGGACGTTGATTGACTAAAGAGATGATGGGGTCGCCCCCATCTTGAAAGGTTTCAGCACCTGCGGATGATCATCGTCACCGCATTACCTCCGCCGAGACAGAGGGTTCCGAGACCGACATCCTTGTTGCGGTCCTGGAGTGCGTAGAGGAGCGTGGTGAGGACACGTGCTCCAGAGCATCCGATGGGGTGTCCGAGTGCGACCGCACCTCCGTTGACATTGAATATCTCATCAGGAACGTTGAGATCCTTCTTCACCGCGCATGAAGCGGAAGCGAATGCCTCGTTGTGCTCGAAAAGGTCGATATCGTCTATGGTCATCCCTGCTTTCTTCAGGACGTGCCTTGTCGTCGGAATGGGGGCTTCCATGATGTATTCCGGCTTCACACCCCTCTCTCCGTAAGCCTCGATGGTGGCAAGAGGCTTGCATCCGTGCTCCTCGGCCCATTTCCTCGATGCGACGACCAATGAAGCGGCACCGTCGCTGAGCTGAGATGAGTTTCCGGCGGTGACGATTCCGTCTTTCTTGAACACGGGTTTGAGCTTTCCGAGGGATTCCATCGAGGAATCCTCCCTGACTCCCTCATCTGTGTCGAATATGATATCTCCCTTCTTCGAGGGGATGGTGACCGGAAGGATCTCCTTCTTGATCTTACCTGCCTTGATGGCTGCTGCGGCCTTCTGGTGGGACTCCACAGAGAGCTGGTCTGCGTCCTCCCTTGTGACGTTGAACCTCTCTGCAACGATCTCACCGGTGAATCCCATGTGCTGGTCGTTGAAAATATCCCAGAGTCCGTCATGGACCATCGCATCGACGACCTTCTGATCGTTCATCCTGTATCCCCATCTCGCTCCGTTCATGATGTACGGGGCGTTGGACATGCTCTCCATTCCTCCGACCGCGAGGACGTTGTATTCGCCTGCCTTGATGGCATCTGATGCGAGCATCGCTGCCTTCATTCCGGATCCGCATACAGCGTTCACTGTGAACGATCCTATCTCCTCGGGAAGTCCGGCTCCGATTGCAGCCTGTCTTGCGGGATTCTGCCCCAGACCTGCACTAATGACGTTTCCCATTATGCATTCCTCGATGTCCGTGGGCTGGAGACCTGCCCTGCTGACAGCCTCCTTGACGACCATCGCACCGAGATCGGTAGCCTTTATGCCTGTAAGCGTCTTTCCGTATTTTCCTATGGGCGTTCTTACCGCACTGAGAATCACTACTTCGTCCATGGATATGACCTATGGACCATTCTATAAGCGCGGAGTATTAAAGATTGACGTTGTTTAATTACGACCATTGACGAATTCAACGGGCTGTTCCAAACTCATCCTCTTCAGCGGTTTGGAAAGATGCCTCCTCGCAGCGGTGGGAGGTTCGTACCATCCGGGGACGATCTGCCTTCTGACCTGTTCCAACACCGGTTCGTCGGAAGATGTGTGGCATTCCCTGCACTTGTACGGCTGTCCCGCACCTTTAGATTTCATCGTCCTGCCGCATCCGGGACATACGGGATTGGATACCTTCCTGTATTCATCCGCAGTGGATATCACATGGATCTTCTCGATGTTCAGCGTACGGGGTTCGTCCCTTAACTCCCCCAGAACCTCAATGTGATCGCCGGGGTCCAGCCAGTCCAGCGTGTAACGGAACTCTTTGGACGGCTCATATGCGGCGCATGTGACTGTCCCAAATCTGGTCTCAATATCGATGAGCACATGCCCTCCGGGGATATGATACGGCTGAGAGGCCACCGTTCCCTCCAAGATATACGACTGGTTCGGTACCAATTCCCTCGGATCGCTGATGAGATGGTCATCAGTTCCCTGATTCGTCAGGAAAACCATCCATCTCTCGATCGGCTCGGTAGAAATCTTAGCAGAGGCTTCTATCAGATCCTCCTCGGAATCCCCTCTTAATCCATACATCACCGGGCATGGGGTGGATGGTACCATGGCTACCTTCCTCATCCTGTCCTCCCAGCTGTTGAATGTAGTCGGATAGTTATGCTCCACATATTCGATTGTAGAGGGATCGAACACACGCTCCGTTCCCCATCTGGACGAAGGCCTGTACGACAGCAGTTCGAAGGTAGTATCCCTGGGCCTCCATGCCATACCGCATGTGCATCCGATGAGGCCCCTGCCGCATCCGATCTCGAAGGTTGTGCCTCCTATCCTCTCAATCTCCTTATCGATGACCCTGCGGTCCATGATGGTCCTGACACCGTTCCAATAGAATTCCTGGGAAGGTTTTACCCTTGAGATCAGCAGACCTGGATCCGCATCATCTTCATGATGCGCTAGTATGTGAGGGATTATCCTCTCCTTCATCTTTTCAGAATCTGGCTCATATGATGTGCACCTGTCATAGCAGTAAATTTTCCTATCCCCGATCATACCGATGAAACGCTTCTTCCCGGTACCTTTCCCGAACCTCATCACAAGAGAGCCGTTCCCCCTGGTCTTCCAAGGGGTAGCCGGATTCAGACGTACAAGCCTCGGATTCCCGATGAGATCCAGATCTGAGAATTCTCTTATTATCTCCGTAGCAAGGAACGTGGTACAGTTACCCTTCATCGAATCGGTATCGTCCACTGCTACGAACATAACCCCGCGATTACCTTACTTATATTAACCATCATCAGTGACATCCATAGATTGCATCCATTCCACGAAATAGATGCTGCCGTCACTCGACAGGCTGCCTTTGATCCTGTAATGGCCGTATTTGACAGGCTTTTCGGGATAGTAGCATTTCATATCCCCTTCGGAAGTATCGATATAGAAGGTATACCCGTTGGCAGATGAGGAGATATCACGGACAATCCCAGAATACTCATATTCGATATTGTCCTCATCCGCAAAATAGGCGTAAGTTACAGCCATTATTATGACGACAGTTCCGATGACGATGTATTGATTCAACGGGCATACCTAAGGCAGACCCTATGATATCGAATAAAAGGATAGCTATTGCAGTTAATCGGAGAGACACCCCCACCCCTCCATTTCCACTGGAAAAGGAAAAGGGTGTGTACCCCTTGTTTACGCAAACATGTTGATGAGACAAAGCAGTCCGATGAAACCGAGTATACCGGCGATGCAGAGTCCGATTGTGATCCAGCCTTTCATGAGATTACCTCTGAATGGTTGGTGTTATTGATGATTAGATATAAAACTATACATCGACGCGGAACCGGAAAGGATACATAAAAATCCGAAATTCGTGTTACTCATTTTTTTCATCGTTTTTCCGATGAAAACCGTGTAATGAACTATTCTATACACCGCCTCTCCAAACCTTTATAATCAACATGCAGCTTACAGAGGAAAGAAAAGAGAGTACCGGTAGGTCGAGTGGAGACAGAAAAATGACGGAACCGAACATATTCACACAGTATCTTGACAAAAGGAACAGTCTGGTCAAGAACAAGAAGATCCTTCAGTCCTCATACATCCCAGAGAACCTGCCGCACAGGGACGACAAGATCAATGAAATCGCAGAGATCATCGCTCCATCCCTGAACAACGACAAACCGTCGAACATCCTCATTATCGGAAAAACAGGAACCGGAAAGACAGCCGTGATGACCTATATCGGAAAGGAACTGAAGAAGGCCGATCCGGAAGAGGAGAAATGTAGTTTCATCATGATCAACTGCGAGATCGTGGATACGCCTTACGGAATCCTTTACAACATAGCGAATCAAATCATCTCAGATCCTGCAAGGAACATCCCTTTCACCGGATGGAGTTCAGAAAAGATCCTTTCAGAACTGACTTCATACATAGACGAGAAGAACAAGATATTCATCATCGTTCTCGACGAAATCGACAGATCCTTCCAGAAGAACGGAGACGATATCTTCTACTATCTCACTTCGATAAACGACAAGCTTCAGAATTCGACAGTCGCGATCATAGGAATCACGAACAACACGAAGTTCACCGATTTCCTCGGTCCCAGGATCAAAAGCAGACTAACAGAAGAGAAGATCGTCTTCCCTCCTTACAATGTCACCCAGCTTCAAGATATCCTTTACGACAGAGCTAAGGAGGCTTTCGAAGACGGGATCCTTGGAGAAGGCGTCATCCCGTACTGCGCAGCGATTACGGCTCAGGAAGGAGGAGATGCAAGAAGAGCACTGCATCTTCTCAGGATGTCCGCAGATATCGCTGAAAGGAACGGAGATACCTCGATCACCGAAGCTCATGTCAAATCAGCGAAGAACAAGATCGAAATGGATGCTGTATCGGAAGTGGTGAAGACCCTTAACGCTCAATCGAAGATGGTTCTGATGAGCATCATCAAAAACACTGAGGACGGTAAGAACGTTATGATCACCGGAGACGTCTATTCCACTTACAAATACCTCTGTGAGGTCACGGGAACATCTGTCATCACACAGAGAAGGGTCGCGGACCTCATCTCGGAATTGGATATGCTGGGTATCGTGCATGCGAGGGTTAAATCCTTCGGCAGGGCAGGACGCACCAAAGAGATAGAGCTCAGTGCCCCCATGAACATCATTAACCTTCTGAAATCCGATGAACTGTTCAAGGAATTGGAGAATTACAAGCCTCCGAAGCAGACGACTCTCATCTGAAAATCACACATACCCTTTTCAGGAGTTCCAGTGGAAATGGAGGGGTGGGGGTCTTCCTCAACCGTACAGTATCTCTTCCAGTTCCTTCTCTTTCGTCCTGACTGTCTTATGAGTGTGGTAGAAGTCGCAGCAGTAGATTATCAGGAAAATCATGACGAATAGCATTACCAGGCTGTAGATGGAGTTCGGCACATGCTCGAGGTAAGATCTCTTTCCGTCCGTCATGTACACCTTGATGACCCCCATCCATGGGATCTCATAGACGGCGACCGCTTTGATCTCGTCATTACCGATGGGATGATCGATGATTCCTGCTCCCTGGTCGAAATATTTGTTCGTTACGGGATTGTCTCCCATCGTGAGGTATCCGCTCTGCTTTTTCAGCGAATCGAGATTGATGCTGACGGTCTTGGCCGACTGTGTGATGTCGGTGAATATGAGCGTACCGGACATGTTCATGTAATCCGAACCAGACGTACAGGACCACAGTCCTTTGTATCCGGCCAAAGACGGAATGCTCCAAGTGCCTCTGCCGTTGTAGTCCAGCCAGACTATCGCACGGTGGATGACCGGATTGACATCGTCCCCGCGGTCGTAGATTATGACGCTGCCGTAATCCCCGAAGGACCTGTATCCGTCCTGGGTACCCTCCACATAGCTGTGGATGCTGACTCTGTCGGGACTCTTGATGATCATCACATCTCCGGTATCGATCTTCCCGATCTGCGACATGTCGTTGTCATGCTGCATGCTTGACGACATTATCACGCTGAGAGAGGAATCCAGACCGGAATTCGCATTGACATAGAGGAAGCCTCCTAGGACTATGAGGATGAAAACCCCGACCACCGAGAGTAAAATCTTGCTTCCTCTGCTCACACGGTCGGGTAGTTTTTGAAAATATTAAACCCTATCAGGCGTTTTTATGCAAGAACAGGCATCATTCCGCTCTCCTTCTGAAGATGTCCATGACAAGCATCCCTACGAAGACGGCGGCCAATATACCTATCACGGGATACATTACAGACAGTCCATCCCCATCGTCTCCCTGAGGGGTCTCGTCGATGACCATATGGTTCGTATCCGTTCCGACGAACGAGTATCCTCTGATCTGCATGGTATTAGACATTGAATTGAAGTCTGACCTAGATAAAATTTAGTTAACAACGGTTAACTAATATCCTTATAGCGGTTGGATGGATGTTTCCCTAATCCTAGGGTAGATACATATAACATCAGGGAGATTAGGTGGCCATGGAAAGACCCAGCAATGACGAATATTTCATGGAGATGGCCCAATTGGTGTCCTCCCGTTCCACCTGTCTCAGAAGGAAGGTAGGAGCAGTCATCGTCAAGGACAAAAGGGTGCTTTCCACCGGTTACAACGGTTCTCCGAAAGGTACGAGGCACTGCGAGGAACTGGGCTGCATAAGGGTGCAGATGAACGTCCCCTCCGGTACGAGGCACGAGCTCTGCAGAGGCGTCCATGCCGAACAGAATGCAGTGACCCAGGCAGCCTATTTCGGAGTGAGCGTCGACGGTGCTTCGATCTATACGACGACCTATCCCTGCTCCATGTGTGCCAAGATCCTCATCAATGCAGGTATCAGGGAGATCATCTACAGCGAAGGTTATTCCGACGATCTTTCCAAACAGCTCTTGGACGAGGCGGGTATAAAACTCCGTGAGTACAAGCCTCAGAAAAAGGTCTGACCACCCCTATAAAATAAGCTCGGTCCAGACTCCCGTCTCTTATAATAATATAGGATGGGGCATACTTTTATAATATCAAGGGAATGCGAGCCACAAGTCGGGGAGTGTAAATTTGAGCCGGACTGAAATACTTACGGAGATAAAACAAGCGGAAGCGGAAGCTGACGCCAAGGTCGCAAAGGCCGAGGAGTCGCAGAAAGCAGCTCTCGCAGAAGCCCGCAGAGATTCTGTGAAGAAGATTCAGGACGCTGAAGCTCAGATGCGCAGCTCTTACGAATCCGCAGTTGCAGCGGAGAAGAACAAACTTGTCCAGGAACACGAGTCAAAGCTCGTGGAGGGCAGGAAGGAAGCCGAGAAAATCGATTCCTCTTCCAATGCAAAGAAAGGCGAAGCGAAAGAATTCCTTAAAAACGAAGTTGAGAGGATTTTGAATGTTTCTGCCTGAGTCGATGAGTAGGATTGTGATTGTGGGTGCTAATTCAAGCATCGACGAGACGACCAACGTCTTGTACGACCTTGAGAACATCCACCTGATCGATCATACCGTCGACGCGGATGAGGGTTTCACCCTCGGAACACCCCGCCCCAACAACTCAGTGGCCACAGAGAGGCTGCTGAAGGTACGCGGGTTGTCGAAGGAACTTGGTATTAACAAGCACACCAAGACTCAGTCGATTTCAGAGAGTGAAATCAGGAGCCAGATAACATCTGACAGCGTCGAAGCTATCGAGGCGGAGGTTTTAGCCGTCGTCGATAGAAGGAATGATCTCAATCAGAGAATCACCGATTTAAACGCAAAGAAGAAGAGTCTCGAGCTCCTTGCAAGACTACCGATCGACCTTGACATGTATTCCGGTTACAGGAGCATATCATCAATCGTCGGTCGTATCGAGAAGGATCCCACACAGGCCTTGGCCGGTGTAGGTGAGGTGTTCATCAGCCTGAACAAGAAGGAGGGCAACATCGTTGCCGTCTTCGTGAAGAACGATGACAAGCCTCAGGCCCAGTCCATCCTTTCCGAATGTGGATTCTCGGAATTGTCCGTGCCCGAGGGCACAGGATCCGTGAATGAGAACCTTGCAGCGGTGAACAGCGAGCTGGATGCCGCCAACAAGGACATGGAAGTAGTCCAGAAGGAACTGGAGGAACTTTTTGAGAAACACAAACACAGCCTCAGGGCATATGACGAAGTGCTTGCAGTGGATGTTGAGAAGGGAACGCTCCCTATCAGGATCGCTACAACGGACTACACCTTCGTTATCGATGCATGGGTGCCTGCAGCCGATGCGGAGATGGTCAAGCAGACCATCGAGAGCAAGGTACCGGGAACCTTTGTAGAGATCGAGGAGGAGCGTTCCAGGAAGCAGCACGACTCCGATGAGGCTGAAGACAGATTCAAGACCGCGCCTACTAAGATGAGGCACGGCAAGATTAGCAAGCTTTTCGAATATCCGACAAAGATGATGTCGATTCCCAAGTACAACGAGGTAGACCCCACGGTGCTTATCGCGATCTTCCTCCCGCTGTTCTTCGGATTCATGGTCGGAGACGTAGGATACGCCATCCCCTTCATCATCCTTGGAGCATACGGACTCAAGTTCGCCAAGAACCCGGACTGGCGCGCAATCGCAACAGTTCTGTTCTTCGGAGGAATATGGGCATTCATTTTCGGTTTCTTCTTCTTCGGAGAGGCCTTAGGAATGCACTTTGTTGGTGAATATACGGAAGGAGCCGTCACCTATACATGGGCTGGACTCCTCCACCTGGATAACCTTCACAACTTCTTCGGAGCTTTCTTGATGAACGGACACGGAGTCGGAAAGATCGATGCAGAATACGTTGGAATGCTGCTGAGATTGTCTGTGTACGTTGGTATCATACACCTGGCAATCGGTTACATCGTCGCAATCTACAACAAGACGGTACAGCACGGATTCAAGCACGGATTCCTTGAGAAGGGAGGACAGTTCCTCATCTTCATCGGAGTCGTCCTGCTGGGATTCGGACTGGGATTCATGCTCATCATGAACGGAGAGCTCGTAGAGCCCTTGACCTATCTCGGATTGGACATCAGCATCAACTGGCATTTCTCCAATGAGACGCTTATGGCTATCCTCGGAGCAGGTGCGGTGTTCATCGTAATCGGAAGCATAATCTTGGCGAAGGCGGAAGGTGCGATGCAGATCCTCGTGGAGCTGCCCGATACCTTCGGAATCATACTTTCATACACTCGTCTGGTCGCGATCGGTATGTCCAAGGCCGGAATGGCACTGGCATTCAACTACATCGCGCTCGGAATGTTCGCTGGAATCAGCCCAGACCCAACAATCACGACGAATAACGGAATCATAATGATTATTCTCGCTTTGGTGGTATTCTGCGTACTCCAGCTGATGATTTGGACATTGGCCATCCTTTCAGGAGGACTGCACGCATTAAGGTTGCAGCTGGTCGAGTTCATGATCAGGTTCTATGAGGGAGACGGAGTAGAATTCAACCCCCTCAAATTCAAACGCATCAAAACCTTTTCTGATAAAAATGTAAAAGAGGCATAAAAATGGTCGACACAGCATTAGGATTTATCGCAATTGGAGCAGGACTCGCAGTTGGACTCGCCGGTATCGGTACCGGTATGGCCCAGAAGGACATCGGAGCAGCAGCAGTGGGAGCAATCACAGAGGACCCCAAGATGCTCGGAAAAGCACTGATGTTCATGGTGCTTCCTGAAACAATCGTTATCTTCGGACTGGTTATCGCTATTCTCGCATGTTTCGTATTGCCTGGTATGTGAATTCCTCAGAGAACGAGGTAATCTCATGGCACTAGACAACGTAACTGCGGAGATCAGGGCAATCTCTGAGGAGAAGGAGAGGCAGATCCAGGCTCAGACAGCCGAGGAAGTCGCTCGCATCCAGAAAGAGACAGATGCCAAGATCGCCGAGTTAAAAGAAAGCGAAGGCAAGAGGCTCGCGGACACTATCGACCGCATGGACCGTCAGGAAGCCTCCAGTGCAGAGCTGGAGAGCAAGAAGATCGTCCTTGCGAAGAAGAAGGAGATCCTCTCCCAGGTCTTCAACGAGACGCTCCAGGAGCTTGAGACTGCGCCGGCAGATGTAAAACTGGCACAGTACAAGAACATGGTCACCTACGCGAAGACAATCATCCCTAACCCCAAGGCCCTCATGTCCGAGAAAGATGATTTCTCGGCTGACGATCTCGGAGTTAAGTCGGTGGAGAAGGACAGCAGGATCGTCGCAGGACTCATCCTCCAGAGCGAGGACGGTACTATCGAGATCGACATGCAGTACTCCGCACTCCTCCGCACCGTTTGGGACCGCGGCATCAAAGATGTGTCCGACATTCTCTTCGGGTGAAGAACATGTTCGGGCGCAGTAAAGCAAAGGGCAACTACGCATACACCGCAACCAAAGCGAAAGCGATGAAATCGCAATTGATAAAGGAAGATGATTACAACAAGATGCTCCAGCTCAATGTGACAGAACTCGTCCATTTCGTTTCAGAGGCCGGATACTCCAAGGAGATCTCGGAAATCGGAGAAAGGGTAAGAGGAATTGATCTCGTCGAGCGTGCAACATACGCTAACATGGCATCCACGTTCAAGAAGCTCTTGGACGGATCCCAGGGTGAGCTGCACACGGTCCTCGCTGCATACCTGCAGAAGTGGGACAATTGGAACATAAAGGTCATCTTGCGCGGTAAATCGTACGGTCTTCCGGCAGAGCAGATCAAGGACGATCTCGTACCTGCCGGATCTATGGGCGCCGAAGCACTGGACAAATTGATCGCACTTGAATCTACAGATGAGATCATCGCGGCATTCGAGAAAACTGAATCCTTGACAATACCTCCCGAGGTACTTCATGAATACCATGAAAACGGTAACCTCGGTAAGATAGAGGATTTCATAGACAAGTATCATTATGAGAGACTTCTCAAGGTAATCCCCACCACCAGCATCCCCACACGTATGTTCTCGGACTACATCAGGGAGACGGTCGACATCAAGAATGTCGAAACCATCATGAAGCTGAAATCGGAGGGAATCAACGGAGACGCTGTCATGGAGTACATAATCCCCGGCGGAAAGCAAGTGGATATGAAGCTCGCCAAACAGCTCGCCGATGCTGAGAATGTCACAGATACGTTCGCAGATCTCGCACAGCTCGATTTCTACGAGGATGTGAAAGAAGATGTGGAGAGCGAAGATATGGATATCTGCAAGATATTCCAGAACACCAAGAAGCACGAGCTCCACGTCGCCAAGAAATTCTCCTCACAGTACCCGCTGTCAGTCCTTCCCGTCGTCGACTACATGATCAACATGGAGAACGAGGCGAGGAACATCAGGACGATCGCAAGGGGAATCGAGAGCGGAATCGACAGGGAAACAATCAAAGAACTGTTGGTGATCTGATGGAAATCGCAGTATTGGGAAGTGAGGAATTCACACTTGGATTCAGGCTCGCCGGAATTAGGCGCGTATTCGTAGCAAACCCCGAAAACTATCAAGAGAAAATGCTGGAGGCAATATCCCAGCCAACAATCGGTATCCTCGCAGTTGATGCGAAGGACCTCGACAATCTCCCAAACAACCTTAGGCACAGGGTCATGGACTCCATCCAGCCCGTCGTAGTGGCAGTAGGCGGATCCGATGACGATCTCCGTGAGAAGGTTAAGAGGGCGATTGGCGTAGATTTATACAAGAATGAGGATGATTGAATGAGCACTGAAGGTGTAATTTACAGGGTCGCCGGACCTGTCGTGACCGCCACAGGAATCTCGCCCAAGATGTACGATGTCGTACACGTTGGAAAAGAGCAGCTGATGGGAGAGGTCATTAAAATCGTCGGCGAGTACTCCATCATCCAGGTTTATGAGGACACAGACAACGTCAAGCCGGGAGAGCCTGTCACAAACACAGGAAAGCCCCTGTCCGTTGAGCTCGGTCCTGGACTTTTGGAATCCGTTTACGACGGAATTCAGAGGCCTCTCCCCGTTCTGAGGGAGAAGATGGGGGACTTCATCTACCGTGGAGTCTCCGCACCTGGATTGGATCACGAGAAGAAATGGGAGTTCAAACCCACAGTCGCACAGGGAGACGAGGTCTCCCAGGGAATGGTCATCGGTGTCGTCCAGGAAGGACCCATCGAGCACAAGATCATGGTCCCCATCGGACTGAAGGGAAAGGTCGACTCCATCAAGAGCGGTCAGTTCACCATCGATGAGACCGTCGCCGTCATTGACGGAAAGGACGTCTGCATGATGCAGTACTGGCCTGTACGTAACCCCAGGCCTGTCCAGGAGAAGTATCAGCCCGATATCCCCCTGGTCACCGGACTCCGTGTCCTGGACACTATGTTCCCCCTCGCAAAGGGAGGAGCAGCAGCTATCCCCGGAGCATTCGGAACCGGAAAGACCGTCACACAGCAGTCACTGGCAAAGTACTCGGATGCCGAGATCGTCGTATACATCGGATGCGGAGAGCGCGGAAACGAGATGACCGAGGTTCTTACAGAGTTCCCCGAACTCGAGGACCCCAGGACCGGAATGAAGCTGATGAAGAGGACAGTCCTTATCGCGAACACCTCCAACATGCCTGTGGCAGCTCGTGAGGCTTCAGTTTACACTGGAATGACCATCGCAGAGTACTTCAGGGACATGGGATACAATGTCGCACTGATGGCAGACTCCACCTCCAGGTGGGCAGAGGCCATGCGTGAGATCTCATCAAGGTTGGAAGAGATGCCCGGAGAAGAGGGATACCCCGCATACCTTGCAGGACGTCTCTCCGAGTTCTACGAGCGTGCAGCACGTGCAAAGGTCCTGTGCGGAGCGGACGGATCCGTTTCCGTCATCGGAGCGGTCTCACCCCCCGGA
Organism: Thermoplasmata archaeon; assembly: GCA_015063235.1. GTDB lineage: Archaea > Thermoplasmatota > Thermoplasmata > Methanomassiliicoccales > Methanomethylophilaceae > Methanoprimaticola. Next base: position 27,196 of record SUSW01000026.1, read on the forward strand.
GGAGACCTTTCGGAGCCTGTCACTCAGAACACACTCCGTATCGTCCGTGTCTTCTGGGCACTGGATACCAAGCTCCGTGAGAGGAGGCACTTCCCCACAATCAACTGGCTGACATCGTACACCATGTACGACAGGCAGCTGGTCGACTGGTTCAAGGCCAATGTCGCAGAGGACTTCCCCGCACTGAAGGCCTGGGCAATGAAGACCCTCCAGAAAGAGGCAGAGCTGCAGGATGTCGTCCAGATGGTCGGATCCGATTCGCTGCCCGACGAGCAGAAGATCACACTCGAGGTCGCAAAGATGATCCGTGAGATCTTCCTCCAGCAGAACGCATACGACCCCGTCGACTGTTACTGCCCCCTCTCGAGGCAGTACAAGATGCTCACACTGATCAAGAAGTACTCCGATCTCTCTGAGAAGGCACTTCAGGCAGGAGCACCCGTCGACAAGATCGCATACCTCCCCGTCAGGACAAGGTTCAACCAGTCAAAGTACGAGCCTAACGTCGACCAGGAGCTCGAGGCAGTAGACGCAGACATGGACAAGCAGTTCATGGAGCTCGGAGCGTGATTCCAATGGCAGAAGCAAACATCAGCAAAGAGTACAAGACCGTCTCCCAGATCGCCGGACCTCTCATCTACGTGAAGAAGACAGAGCCCGTCGGATACAAGGAAATGGTCAACATCAGGCTCTCTGACGGATCCACCAGGAGAGGACAGGTTCTGGACTCATCCGATGAGGTCGTCGTCGTCCAGGTGTTCGAGGGAACATCGGGAATCGACAGGGACGCATCAGTCAGGTTCCTCGGCGAGACAATGAAGATGCCCGTGTCCAAGGACATGCTCGGACGTATCCTTTCAGGATCCGGACAGCCCCTCGACGGCGGAGCACCCATCGTTCCCGAGAAGGAGCTCGAGATCAACGGAGCGGCTATCAACCCGTGGGCAAGGGACTCACCTTCTGATTTCATCCAGACAGGTATCTCCACAATCGACGGAATGAACACCCTGGTCAGGGGTCAGAAGCTGCCTATCTTCTCCGCATCGGGACTTCCCCACAACGAGATCGCTCTTCAGATCGCTCGTCAGGCAAAGGTCCGCGGAGAGAACGAGGAGTTCGCTGTCGTGTTCATCGCAATGGGTATCACCAACGAAGAGAAGCAGATGTTCATGAAGGAGTTCGAGAGAACCGGAGCCCTGAAGAACGCTGTCGTCTTCCTCAACCTGGCAGATGACCCTGCTGTAGAGCGTACCCTGACACCCCGTCTCGGACTCACCACCGCAGAGTACATGGCATTCGACCTCGGTATGCAGGTTCTGGTCATCATGACCGATATCACCAACTACTGTGAGGCACTGCGTCAGATCGGAGCAGCTCGTGAAGAGGTGCCCGGAAGGCGTGGATACCCCGGTTACATGTACACCGACCTGGCACAGCTGTACGAGCGTGCCGGAAGGATCAAGGGAAAGAAAGGATCCATCACACAGATCCCCATCCTGTCCATGCCCGGAGGAGACATCACCCACCCGATCCCCGACCTGTCCGGATACATCACAGAGGGACAGATCGTTCTGTCGATGGACCTCCACAGGAACGGTATCTATCCCCCGGTCAACGTTTCATCATCCCTCAGCCGTCTGATGGGAGGAGGAACCGGAGAGGGAAGGACCCGTGAGGACCACAAGGGAGTCTCCGATCAGCTCTATGCGGCATACGCAGAGGGTAAGGACCTCCGTGGACTGGTCGCCATCGTCGGAAAGGACTCGCTGTCCGCAAAGGACAGGAAGCTCCTGGAGTTCGCTGACCTGTTCGAGGACCGCTTCGTCAGGCAGGGAGCCGAGGAGGACCGTTCCATCGAGCAGACCCTCGACCTCGGTTGGGAGCTATTCACCGCCCTCGATCTGGACCAGATCACAAGGATCAGCCGTAAGTACATCGACAAGTACCTGCCCAAGAAGGCTTGATATCCGTGGGAGCACACGATGTCACCCCCAACCGTTCGGTACTGCTCCAGCTGAAGAGCAGGATCAAACTGACCCAAGGCGGTCACAAGGTCCTGAAGATGAAGAGAGACGGTCTCATCATCGAGTTCTTCGACATCCTGGAGAAGGCCAGGCAGATGCGTGCCGGCGTCAGCTCGGATTACGAGTACGCCATGCGCACCATCACCATAGCCCGTGCGGTAGAGGGAGAGGTCGCCGTGAAATCCGCGGCATATGCCCTCAAGGCAGACCCGCAGGTCAATGTAACCAGCAAGAGCATCATGGGAATGGTCGTTCCCAAGGTGGAGGCGGACCACATCCACGTCCTCATGACTGAGAAGGGATACGGAGTCATCTCCACCTCGGCCTACATCGAGGCCGCTTCGATCGCATTCGAGAAACTGCTCGAGACGATCGTCCGCGCCGCAGAGGTCGAGACCACCATGAAGAAACTGCTGGATGAGATCGAGAAGACCAAGAGGAGAGTCAACGCACTCGAGTTCAAGATCATTCCCGAGCTCCAGGAGTCCGAAAGGTTCATCAAATTCAGTCTCGAAGAGATGGAAAGAGAGAACACCACAAGGCTCAAGCACCTGAAGAAGGCATGATGAGGCGAAGATCATGAAATCGCTGGAGGAGCGCTACGAGGAGATAACGGAGGACCCGAAGAAGTTCAAGAAGGCCTTCAATATCGTCTGGATAGTCGCTTACAGCATGCTCATGATCGGAGTCTTCCTCATCATCTGGGTACTGTACACGGGCCAGTAAACACCTTTATCAATCATCTTCCAGCCGGCCCGAAGGGCCGGCACCCCTTGCTATTCAAAGGATCCTATTCTACTACAGTAAAACAATGGGAAAAATCACTTTGAATCTCTGGAAAACATTTCATAGTTGTATTGAAAAAAGTATTCCCCCGTTTTTACGGGGGAAATATGTTTACTCGACCCATCTTGATATGGCTTCAAGAATCTGATCCTGATAATTGTATATGTCACGAACAGAGTCTATTCTTATCGAATTTAACAGTAGAAACAGAATAATACGGAGCAGGGCCTAACAGGTGAAACCCGTTCTCCCTCCTCCATATAGTCATTCCATCACACGATATATATTTGTGATGTTTCTAATCAAGATTTAGAAGATTGACAAAATGGAGTGTAACATCGTTTTCATGGATGAATCCGGCAGTGGTTCAAAGAGTAAAGGAAAGGTCAATTATTGGGTGACTGTTGGAGTATTATCAAGTTTGGACAATCATTAGAAAATAACGGAAGAATTACACGCTATAACAAAGAAAAATATGAGACTCTATAATAGAGAACTGAAAGGGACGGACATTTCTAGGAATCATTTAAATCCTGGAGTTGACAAGATGTCTGTTGCTAAAGATATTTCCGATCTGATATTAAGGTACAATATGATTGTTTTTGTGACCGCTTCTAATATGTCACCTGCGATAAAGAGATTAGAAAAAAAGTTTACAGCTTCCAATGTTAAAAATGGATTGCAAGCTAAGGATATTGCCAGGGAGTTGCTATTAGAACGCATATCGATTTCTCTAAATTATAAAAGAACTAAAGACATGCTTAACTTGCTGGTCTGGGATCTTTCTGATAATAATGAATTAGCTGATTTTAGTGCTATAACGGGATCATATACGAATCCGCATGATCATAAGAAGCTCAACTGCACCATTGTACCACATATTTTAGGTGGCTTGTCACACGATTGGGCAGAATTACAGATTGCAGATTTAATTTCCAATTATGCATTGAATTATGTGGCAGATGGAATTTATATCGATGCCGACAGGGAAAAAAGTGAAGCATTCAAAAAATACCTGTATCCTGTATTGCATTGCGACAAAAATGGAAAGATTGAAGGTGTAGGTTTTAAAAAGATTTTTAATGAGTTAGAACGACGCGATCGAAGTCGTCAAATAACAAGGATGGTGGGAGAAGTGATCCCCCCCCCCCCCCCCCCAC
>SUSW01000027.1 GCA_015063235.1 Thermoplasmata archaeon
AGGAGAAGAATCGCACTCCTCAGGATGATCCTCGAGCAGTACGGATTCGACCCCAAGAGGCTCAAGCTGGAGTGGGTTTCCGCTTCAGAGGGAGAGAAATTCCAGACAACGATCGTCAACTTCGTCGATACGATCAAGGCTCTCGGACCCACACCTCTCAAGAAGGAGGCAGAGTGAAATGGGATTCTTTGACAAGTTATTCAAGAAAGACAAGAAAGAGGCCAAGGAAGCAGCACCCAAGGCAGCACCTGCAAAGGCCACATCCGCAGCAGTTAAAGCAGATGCAAAGCCCTGCAACTGCGCGAACGGAGAGGTCGAGACAATCGGTCTTCCCGCAGCAGACCTCGGAGAGCTTCTTCCTGGAGCACCTCCAGGAGGAAAGTTCAAGCTCGCCATCTACTGGGCAGCAGCCTGTGGAGGATGCGACGTTTCACTCCTCGACACGAACGAGAGGATCCTTACCATAGGTGACATGGCAGACATCGTAATGTGGCCTATCGCAGCCGACGGAAAGGAGAAGGACATCGAGGCAATGGAAGACGGAGAGATCCTCGTCTCCATCATCTCGGGAGCAGTCAGGAACACAGAGAACGAACACATGGTCAAGCTCCTCAGGAAGAAGTCCAAGGTCGTCGTCTCCTACGGAACCTGCGCATGCTTCGGAGGAAGCCCCGCACTTGCCAACCTCGTCCCCGGAGAGTCAAAGGAGATCTTGGATTATGTCTACACCAAGACTCCTTCGTCCGCAGCATTCCAGAACGAGTACCACAGCGGCGCACCTGTCCTTCCCCAGAAGTCATTCCAGGCACCTGAGGGAGAACTCACGCTTCCCGTTCTCTTCGACACCGTCAAGACACTGGACCAGGTTATCGATGTGGACTACTACGTCCCCGGATGCCCTCCTCTCCAGGAGTCTATCAGCCAATTGCTGAAGGCAGTTGCTGACTTCGCATACAACGGAGTACCCCTCCCGCCCAAGGGGACAGAGATCGGTATCACAACCAAGACCCTCTGTGAGGAGTGCCCCAGGCACAAAGAGAACGCAAGAATCACACACATCTACGAACCCCACGAGATCGACGTCAAGCCTGACGTATGTCTGATGGACCAGGGAATCCTGTGTCTCGGACCCGCGACCGTTGGAGGATGCGGTGCAAGGTGTACCAAGGTAGGTCAGCCCTGCCGTGGATGCTACGGACCCACAGCAGATGTTCAGGAGCAGGGAGCCAGTGTCTTCACTGCAATCGCTTCCATGTTCCCCATCCGTGAGGACGACGGAATTATCGGAGAGGATGAGATCATCAAGATCATGTCAGAAGTCAAGGATCCCCTTGGATACTTCTACGCATTCACTCTCGGTAAGTCATTGATTAAGAAAGCAGTTGTAGAAGGAGGTCAGTAAAATGGCAGGACCAATCATTTGGGATGACAAGCAGAAGGTCACCGGAAACAAAGTGACCGTTGACCCCATCACACGTCTCGAGGGACACGGAAAGATCGAGATCTTCCTCGATGACAAGGGAGATGTGCAGAACGCATACTGGCAGGTCCCTGAGCTGAGGGGATTCGAGAGATTCTGCATCGGAAGGAAAGTAACAGAGCTCAACCAGATCACAGCAAGGCTGTGCGGTGTGTGCCCCGGAGCACACCACCTCGCATCCACAAAGGCAATCGACGGATGCTACAACACGAAGCCCACAGAGACTGCGTTCCACATCAGGGACACATTCTACAACGCACACTTCGTGCACAGTCACATCGCTCACTTCTACGCTCTCGCTGCACCCGATTTCGTCTGCGGACCTGCTGCTCCCGCAGCAGAGAGGAACGTTCTCGGAGTCGTAGGCCGTGTCGGTCTCGAGCTCGGAGGAGCGGTCCTCAAGACCCGTAAGGAGGCCCAGCTGATCCAGGCTATCATCGGAGGAAAGCCCACTCACCCCGTGATGGGAGTCCCCGGTGGAGTCACAAAGGCGATCAGCAAGGAAGAGCAGAAGGAGATCATCGGCTACGCCGAGGGAATGGTCGAGTTCGCCAAGACAACCATGAAGGTCTTCAACGATGTAGTCCTTGCCAACAAGGACTACATGGACATCGTCCTCAACCCCGATCTCTACTACCACGAGACCTACCACATGGGACTCGTCAACGAGAAGGGACAGTTCGAGATCCACGACGGAAAAGTCAAGGTTGTTGACCAGAAGGGCAACGACTACTGCATGTACGACCCCTACGATTACCTCGACAACATCGCCGAGGCAAGCGAGCCCTGGTCCTACGAGAAGTTCCCCTACCTGAAGAAACCTGGATACAAGGGACTCGTCGACGGACCTGACAGCGGTCTCTACAGGGCAACACCCCTTTCAAGGCTCAACGTCGCAAAGGAGATGCCCACACCTCTCGCACAGGAAGAGTTCGTCAAGTACAAGGGAATCCTCAAGGATGCCGGAGTCAACGGACCTTGCCAGCACACACTCGTTACCCACTGGGCAAGAGTGATCGAGCTGCTCTGCTGCGCAGAGAAGTGTCTCGAGGACGCACAGAGCGATCTGCTCACACACGACGACATCAAGCAGAAGGACATCCAGGCCGGCGGACGCGGAGTAGGATGCGTTGAGGCTCCCAGAGGAACCCTCACACACGACTACACCTGCGACGAGAATGGAATCGTCACTGCCTGTAACATGGTCGTCGGAACAACCAACAACAACGGACCTATCTGTATGGACGTTGCCAAGGTCGCCAAGGGACTCATCCACAATTTCGAGGTCTCCCCTGGTCTCCTGAACATGGTTGAGATGGCATTCAGGGCATACGACCCCTGCAACTCCTGTGCAACCCACAGCTTGCCCGGTCAGATGCCTCTGACAGCGGTCATCAAGAACGCTGACGGAACCGTCTACGACACGATCACTCGCAACTGAGTATGAAAACCGGGAGGGCAACCCCCTCCCATCTTTTTACTTTTGATTTTTTTGCTATTACCGACAGTATATAGCGTTATAGATATGGAATGCCTGCTACTTGGCGCAGGCTGTTTGATTGTTCATCCCTTGACGGATTCTTCGCTCACAGGGAATGTGAAATATGTATCAGGAAAAGGTTCATCTTTCAATGTGAAATGCCACCACTCCTCAGTGAGGGGATTGAATCCATGCGAGATCATGGCTTCTCTTAGCAGCATGCGGTTGGCATGTTGTTTCTCGGTGATATACGGATAATCTGGGTGGCTAAGTTCGCCGAAGTAATCGAATGACCCGCCCATATCCAATTCCTTGCCTGTGCTCATATCGAACAAGGTAAGGTCCACAGTGCTTCCCCTGGTGTGTCCGGATTTCTCCATGATGTAACCTTGCGGGAAAAGTTGGCTCTTATCCAATTCCGGATAGAAGTACTCCTTCATTCTGGTGTCATCGATATCCTTCGCCCATCTTACAAAATGATCCACGGCTATCTGCGGACGGTACGCATCGTAGATCTTGAGCCTGTATCCTTTCTGGACAAGCTCGTCGCTGACCTCGCGCAATGCTTTGGCCGCTTCCTTCGTAAGCAAAGCGACAGGCTGTTCATAGCCGTCGATGCGGTCCCCGACGAAGTTGTACGTGGAGTAATAGCGTATCTCCAGTATAGCATCTGGTACGGCGTCGCTCAACAGCACGAAGTCAGACGAGTCGCTCGGATTCGGAGCTTTGCTATCATTCTGAGTGAGCAGGAATGCTCCCAACAGAACGGCCACCACACAAACCGCTGTTATTCCAACGATCGTGATCGTTTTCATTTTTATCGATAACGGATGACCATGAACGGATAAAAAATGTGGTCGAACGGTTCAAGAGTATTTTGCACGCGTCTTGGGACTGGGTTTGAACCTGGTGTTCTCTCTGCCATTGATCATATTGTCGGAGCGCTTCCCGATGTTGACTCCGTCCAAAAGGTACAGGTTGGCGTTGTCGAGGTCGAGCATGTCGCTGTTCAGGATTGGGCCCAGCAATTCCTCGCCTTCAACGTTCACCGGCGATCCTCCAAGCATCCTGTTGAACGCAGGTATGACGATGAATTTCTTCGGCAATACAGGATATCTGTCATCCGATTCTTTGCAGAACGATCCTCTGAACCAACAGGGTTCGGTCATTTGTCTTCCGACACCGTCCCTGAACATCACTGCAGGATGGTTATGGCCTAGGATCAGAGTCTCACAATCCATGACTTCTGGAGATGGCCAGGTATGCCCGTGTGCCATCCCGATCTCGTTGATCCTGATGCCCGTAGCTGGCCTTATGCGGACCCTTGGAGGAAGGAACTCCTCGATCATAGTATCATGGTTCCCACGCACCACATCGATAGTGTCGAAGCGTTCGAAAAGGCTCTCGAAGAAATCAGGTATCTCCGCATACTCCTGCTTTGTGGAACCTGGTACGGAATCCTTCACATCTCCAATTACGATCAACCTGTCGATGAAGTCATCCGCCGCATCGAGGATGGCCTGATGCATATCCGATGTGTGGGAAGTGAGATGGAATCCCTTCGATCTCAGATGGGATTCCACTCCGATATGAAGGTCGCAGATAATCATTATGTTATCCGCTTTGAGAGCTGGTATGCCGTAGGCCGGCTGAAGATCCATCTTCACTCCAGGTTATCCCTGAGGACATGCGGGATCTCTTCGATCAGATCCGTGGCGATGAGGCCGTAGGATTTGTCCTTGTAAGCGTACTCTCCGGCTTTACCGGTAAGGAATGCTCCCAGAGATGCTGCTCCCATGGTGTTCATTCCCTTGGAGAGAAGTGCGGCCACAGAACCTGAAAGGACATCGCCTGTTCCGGCACCGGTCATCGCAGGAGTTCCCGCTCTGTTGTACCTGGTGGCATTGCCATCGGTGATGGTATCCACATGACCCTTAAGGAGAAGCGTTACGTTCATCGCCCTGGCCAAAGCCTCAGGTCCCTCGAACTGCGAATCCAGTTTGCGGAATTCTCCCTTGTGGGGCGTGATGACCGCCGGTGTGAGGATCTCCATGCCGATTACTGCTGAAAGAGCATCAGCGTCTATGACCATCGGGATCTTGCATTTCCTTACGAATTCCTTGACCGCGAGCATGGTATCAGGATCCTTTCCGATTCCGGGTCCGATGAGGACCGCATCATATCCTAAGGAATCCTGGAGCAGCATATCCACCGACTCAGATGTCAGGTGGTCGCCCGGAAGGGGTGTGATCATCAGTACGGGGCAGTATGTGGAAATCGCCTGTGCAACGTTCGAGGGCGTGTACAGCCTGACGATATCCGCTCCGGTACGGAGTGCCGCCATCGAACACATGGCCGGTGCTCCGAAGTAAGGTCCGCCTGCTATGATCATGAGTCTGCCGTTCTCGCCCTTGTGGCTGTTATCCTCGGGCGCGGGATATCTGAGGACGTCCCCGGGCCCGATGAACTTCATGGCATCTACGGGTATACCTACGTCGGCGACGAGTATGTTACCGCAGTTGTCATCGTTCATTCCGACCTTGACGTCATGGAATGTGATTGTGGTCTCGGGAACGATGGTGATATCGGATCCGAGTCCTGAAGGTGTGTCCACCGACACGATCGGCAATCCAGAGGCGTTGGCCTCGAGTATGAATGTCCTGTAGGGGTCCTTTATGTTGCCTCTGACCCCGGTCCCGAGTGCGCAGTCCACGATGACATCCGCTTCGTTGAGAAGTGCGGAATCGTACTGTTCGACTCTGCATTCGAGCTTGGAGTATCTCTGTTTGGCTATATCTGAATGGATGGTGCTGGATTTCTTGAGAAGAGCGACGGTGACATTCTCCGGGTCCATCAGGAGCGCGGCGGCGAAGCCGTCCCCTCCGTTGTTGCCGGGGCCGCAGACGAAAAGTATCCTTGATTGTGGATAATGTTCTTTGAGATAGTTGGAAACGACCTTTCCTGCATTATCCATCAATGTAGCGACCGGTATCCCCAGCGCTTCCGAGTTTGCATCAATCACTCTTGAATCCAGTCCTGTAATCATCCGAAATCACCTTCATTGGTTTTCGATGAGGACCTTAGCGATCTCAGGCAGGAGAATGGTCTTGGGCAATTCCGATCTCTCTACACGTACGCATCCGTGCTTTGCACGGGGGAATTTGGGATATGACATGTTCTCCAGGATCTCGTATTCGAGATCGAGCATCATTGCACCTTTGGCGATGAGATCAAGGCTTGGGTTCTCAACACATAGGTTCTTAGGAAGCCTTCTGCCCTGAGCTCTTGTCAGTTTGATATCGAAGTATTCCGGCCAGACCGTTACTGCAATATCCGGATCGTAAGTCATGGTTGTGGCAATGAAGAGGATATAATAATTATTTTCCTTTAATAGTTAGAAGAATCAATGCCCCCGAAGGGGCAGGTAAGAAGTTTGTGTCAATGTGATTACTCAATGAGCACTGCGTTAATTGCTCCATCCTGGCCAGGCCTGGATGTGATGATGGCATCTCCAATCTCTGTGGAGATGGTGGCCCCTTTGTTCATGATGTTACGCTGAACGTAGTTGGGGTCTGAAGGATTTGATTTAACTGTCAGGATCTTTGCCTTTGTGACCTTGTTGGTCTTCTTGTCCATGACATTTGCGTACTCTGCGCTGAGCATACCAACCTTGACACTTCCGCCCATTCCGCGATACTGCTTGAGACTCTGTCCTCCGAGTCTGGTGAACTGCTTCTCTCTGCTGATCTCGAATTTTCTCTTTCCCTGACTGGGGACGAGTCTGCCTCCAGTGGGCTTTTTGTTGGATTTACCCTGCCAAAGTGCCATAGTAATCGAGCCCTCTAATTATAGTTCTCTATATAAAGATTATCCAGAAAGGGCCTGCTAAGCCTTGTTAAGCTTACAGTACGTGCGCGTACTTTTTAGTTCCCCTATCCAATCCAGTAGCATGGAGCTGGAGTTCCTTTTGCCGGAGGATGCCGAGGAAATCTCGGACTATGTTCACCAGATGTGGGTGGATACCTATGCTCCGATTGTACCCGGCGGAAGGAATCGTGCCGAGAGTATCTTCGATGCATGGGTCGGTCCGGACAAAATCCGCAGGGATATGGCGGATGGACACTTCTTCGCCTATATTCTGATCGACGGCGAAAGGGCAGGACTCATATCCGCCGGCGTCTAGGGGACGGATCTGGAGGTCAGCAAGATCTATGTGGATCCAGATTATCGCCATCACCACATCGGCGGCGACGCTCTGGATTATATGCTGGAGTACGGAAGGGAAAAAGGGTGCAGGCGTGCGGTGCTGGAAGTGAACCCGAGGAACAGTGCGGCCATCTCACTGTATAAGGGTCGCGGATTCAGACCGATCGGCCTGAACATGCACGACGTAGGCTATACACAGGTTATGGCCGCGTTCCTCTGAAGGTTCACCAGAAGAAGCTTTCGTGACAGAGCATCTTGACGTCGACCTTTCCGTCGACGATGGTCACGACTGCGCTGTAGCCATCCTTTGCAGGTCCGGGATTGACGAATGTAGTTCCGTCTATGACCTTGCATCCTATGGCCTCATGGATGTGTCCGGACATGGCGAGGATGGGGCTGTATTCATCCACTATCTTCCTGATACCTTTGCTTCCTACGTGGATGCCTCCGGGGATCTCGTCCAGGATCCCGTAGGACGGTGCATGTGTCATGAGAATCATTCCTTCGGAGGAGATGGGTTTGAGCCCGTTGTAGAGCTCGTCCTCGCTCAGCTCGAAAGGAGTGCCGAACGGACTGGGGTTCCCTCCACCCATCCCGACCAGTTCCATGCCCTCGATGGTCGTCCTCTTTCCGTGCATGTTGACGGCAACATCGCTGATTTTTTCGGGCATATCCCTGGGATCGCAGTTGCCGGGTATGACATACACTTTGGATTTTATTGCTGACAGCAGCGACACAGCATCCTTGCACGTCCCCATGTCGGTGACGTCTCCCAGATGGATGACGAAGTCCACCTTGTTTTTCTCGATTTCCTCATTAATCCAATCAATTGCGGACTTGTGCTGATGCAGGTCCGTGATCAACAGAAACTTCATGTGTTGTAATCGGACAGTCCATACTTAACCGTTGAGCAAGATTCTCATTTGGGTTCAGAACGTGGTTCCTTCCAGACAATCGATGCTACGATGGTTATCAGCAGTGTGACGACGATGAATGCCAGTGATACTGAGATCGGTACCTCTATGACATCTACGAGCAGAAGTTTGGCTGCGATGAACATCAGGATGATTCCGAGACCGTATTTGAGGAATCTCAGAGAGCCGAGTCCTCCCTTTATCGCGAAGTAGAGCGATCTGAGCCCAAGTATCGCGAAGATGTTGGATGAGTATACGATCAGAAGGTGGCTGGATACCGCCAGGACGGCCGGGACCGAATCCAGAGCGAATATGACATCTGAGAATTCTATGACTAATATGCATATCAGCAGAGGTGTCGCCACCAGTTTGCCGTCTATCCTCGTGAACAATTTGTCGCTGTCGAGTGTGGGGGACGACCTTATATGTTTGCTCAGGAACACTGCAATCTTGCTGTGCTCTTCTTCCTTATCCTTTGCGAACATGGTCTTGAACGCGGCGTATGCAAGAAGGATTCCGAAAATATACATCACGAAGTGGAACTGCATGAGCTGCACTCCGATCAGCATGAAGATCAGACGGAAGATGACGGCTCCAAATATCCCGTAGAACAGGGCCTTATGCTGGTATTCGTCGGGTATGGCGAACATGCTGAAAATGACGATGAAGACGAACAGGTTGTCTATGCTCAGCGATTCCTCCATGATATAGCCGGTGATGAACGCCATTCCCATATCGCTACCCAACAGGACGAAGATGAATGCACCGTATCCAAGCGCCGCAGCGACCCATATGGCCGTTTCCAAGAGCGCGCGTTTCACGGGAATATGCTCCGGCTTGCGGTGGAGGACGAGATCCAGGATGACAAGCGATAATGCGATGACTGTGAACACTATCCACGCGATCATCTCCTTGTCCATCTGAGCACCCTTCAGCCTTTCAGGCTCTATATGTAATGATGGAGTTCATATTTCAACTGCACGGGCGGTTAGCTCGTACCGATAACTGTCCGTACGGAATCTGGTGGACAGAAAAACCGTGCAATATCGTACACATCGTTTGAATTTGTCCCATATTTTACAATCGGTGTCCGTTCTGTGCTGATTTGACCGATATCCGTCAGAACTTAAAACCCACTGTTGGGTAATACCTAATCCTTTCAAATACACAATGCTTTAGATTAGCCTCGGTCCGGAACGGTCCGGAGGGAGTGAACGTATGACGACGATGAAGAGGTACATGTTGCTGCTTGCAGCAATCGTGGCGTTGACCGTATTGGCTATATCCATGGCAGGCGCCCAGGCAGTATCGGGTGAATCGGCGGAGGCGGCGGAGGATACCGGGAGCATCTCCTGGATCCTCGTATGTTCCGCCTTGGTATTCATTATGGTGCCCGGTGTCGCATTCTTTTACGGAGGCATGCTGAGAAAACAGAGTATGTCCTCGATCATTACACAGACGTTGATAGCTATAGGGGTCATGACGATATCCTGGATATCTGTCGGATATTCCCTGTCATTCAGCGGTGACGGCGCAATTATCGGAAACCTCGATCACATATTCATGGAGGGGGTCAGCGAGAACAGCATCTCGGGAATCTCGGAGATGCAGTTCGCGGTCTTTCAGTGCATGTTCGCCATGATCACGGCAGGGATCGTACTCGGAGCATGTGCTGAGCGTATCAGATACACCGCCATGATATGGTTCCTGGCGATCTGGTCCGTTCTGGTCTATGCACCGATGGCTCACTGGGTCTGGGGCGGAGGGCTTTTCGATAAGTATCTTACGGTCCTAGATTTCGCAGGAGGTACGGTAGTTCATATATGTGCAGGAATCACGGGTATTGCTCTCGTTATGTTTGCCGGACGCAGAAGCGAAAGGGTCCGTAACTCCAGAGCGCACAACATTCCGCTTTCGTTCCTAGGATGTGCACTGCTCTGGTTCGGGTGGATCGGATTCAACGGAGGTTCCGGTCTCGCAGCCGATGGTGTAGCCGTACGTGCCATCCTCATGACCATGCTTTCAGCAGCGTGCGGAATGATGGCTTGGATGGCAGTGCAGTACATGGTCGTAGGACGTGTCGGTGTGCTCGGTATGATCGCAGGATCCATCGCCGGGCTTGTGGGCATAACTCCCGGAGCGGCTTACGTCGGAGTGTGGGAGAGTATGATCATCGGAGCGGTGGCAGGAGTGCTGTGCTTCTTCTCGGTGAGATTCTTCAGAGGAAAGACCAGGATCGATGATGCTCTCGATGTCTTCGCCGTCCACGGAGTCGGAGGGATATGGGGCGCCCTGGCCACCGGATTGTTCGCGATAGGCGAGTACACCGGAGGGGTGGAGGGACTGATCTACGGTTCGGCCGACCTCTTCGTGGGACAGGTGGCAGCAATCATAGGGACGCTGGTGTTCTGCTTCACCGTATCGTACTGCATCATCTGGTGTCTGTCGAAGGTGATGAGGGTCCGTGTAACCGAGGAAGAGGAGATGGTCGGTCAGGATCTGATCGAACACGGTGAGAATGCATACATGTGAGGTGGAGAGATGAAGCTGATAACGGCAGTTGTACGTCCTGAGATGTGTCAGGCGGTCAAGGATAATCTCAGACAGGCAGGAATCAATGGGATGACGATCACACACGTTTACGGAAGAGGCAGTCAGGCAGGATTGAGGTTCACTACCAGAGCTGGAGAGATAATCATCGATGAGCTCGAGAAGACAAAGGTGGAGGTCGTTCTTGAGGATGAGAAGGTGGATATGGCCATAGACGTCATAATCAGGTCGGCCCAGACCGGCAAACCCGGGGACGGCCGCATCATCGTCACGCCTGTGGAGAGGTTCATCAGGATCAGACCGGAGCCGGCGCCTGAACCTGTTACGGAAACGGCAGAACAGTAAAACAACAGCGGGCCTCGGCCCGCTTAAACAATTTATGGATCGAGCAGTATCATTTTCTCTTCATCATGAAGACGGCTATGCAGAAGAATACGGCGGTCACTGCTATCACATAGATTATAGAGATCTCAGGTGTGAACTCGAATCCTCCTATGCTCAGGTCGAATCCCATCTCCTGCCTGAACTCTGATGTGTCGTAGGGTCCGAACACATCCTTCAGAGATCCGGAGCACAGGTAGTTACGGAACAGTGCTGCCATCTGCGTGGCGGGCATCAGAGTACCGATCACCTGGATCGCTGCAGGGAGGTTGCCGAGAGGCATGTAGATCCCGGTAAGGAATCCGATCAGTGTGCTCAGGACCGAGAAGAATCCGGAGAATGCTCCCTGACTTTTGAGGAAGGACACCAGGCCGAATATGATTATCGATCCGGACAGCGTGGACGGAATCACGAGCACGGCGCACATGATGATGGACGACGTCTCCATTATGCATCCGGTCGCGAACAGGAACACCAAGGCTATGACCAGCGTGATGACGCTCATGACTAGTCCAACGAAGGCCGTGCTGAGGATGTAGCTGGTGGTGATCTGCCACGGTTTC
This sequence comes from Thermoplasmata archaeon, assembly GCA_015063235.1. GTDB lineage: Archaea > Thermoplasmatota > Thermoplasmata > Methanomassiliicoccales > Methanomethylophilaceae > Methanoprimaticola. The sequence goes on from SUSW01000027.1 coordinate 11,575, forward strand.
ATACGGGTGATCTTGAAGTCAAGATCCTTTCCGGAGACCTTGTCCTCCACCATGCACTGTAGGGAGCCTGCCGATGACGTCACGGATACGATGGCGAGGATACCGGCCAGTACCCAGGAGTCGATAAGATTGGATACCTGATCCTCGGATGCGAATTCAAGTCCTCCGTCCAGCATGCTCTCGATGAGGAGGTTCCTGAGGAACAGCAGGTACAGAAGAAGCACGATGAGGACCGCCATCAGCGAGAAGAAGACCGATGCCCTATCTCTGAAGAAGCACAGCGCATTCCTCTTGGCCAGCGCTACGACCCCGTTCATTCTTCGATACCTCCCGTGATGTTGATGAAAGCATCGTCGAGAGTGCCGGTGCGGACCTCGAACGATTCTATCTGGTCCTCGAAACGGTTCACTATCGGGATCGCTTTCTTGGTGTCGTCGATAGGGATCCTCAGCACATCCGAACGGACGGTGTACTCCAGACCTTCTCTGTCCAATTCCGCCTTCAGGTATTCGGCGTTCTTCGGCAGGATCTCGATATAATCAGAACTATACTTCTCTTTGAGGACCGCCGGAGTACCGTGTGCCACGATCTCACCGTTGCTGATTATGACAATATCATCAGCATCCGCCGCCTCTTCCATGTAATGGGTGGTGAGGAATACAGTCATTCCGCCCCTCTTGAGATCGTAGATGTTATTCCAGATCAGCTTCCTTGTCTGGGGGTCGAGCCCGGCGGTAGGTTCGTCGAGAAGAAGGATCTTGGGATCATGGATGATGGCCCTTGCGATCTCGGCCCTCCTTTTCTGCCCGCCGGACAGTTTGGAGTATTGACGGTCGGCGAATTCCTGCGAGCCCGATTTCTCCAAGGCTATCTCCACCCTGCTGGCCAGTTCTTCCTTGCCGAACCCATACAGCGATCCGCGAACCTCCAGGTTCTCGCGGACCGTGAGCCTGTCATCCAGTTTGTTGTCCTGAAACACCATGCCTATCTCTGCTCTGGCCTCTTCAGGGTCCTTTCCGAAAATCGTTATCGTTCCCGAGTTCTTCGGCAGCAGCGAGCACAGCATGGATATGGTCGTGGATTTGCCAGCACCGTTGGGTCCGAGGAATGCGAAGAACGATCCCTCCTCCACATCGAAGGAGATCCCTTTGACTGCGGGGAAGTCCCCGTAAGACTTGCACAATGAATCAACATAGATCGCCTTGTCCATCTTCAGCCTCCTTTTTCTACTATGGATTGCTTTATTCGATAGTAATAAACAGTTGTATTAAAACAGTTGTTTTATAACGTATGATTTAGATAGGTGTATCATGCCTCCAAAGGCCAAATTCACGAAGGAAGAGATAGTCGACGCGGCTTTCGCCCTCGTAAGGGAGGAGGGTATGGATGCCCTGACCGCCAGGGAACTGGGCAACAGGTTGGGCAGCTCTGCCAGACCCATCTTCACGGTCTTCACCAATATGGAGGAGCTGAAGGACGAGGTCGTCAAGAAGGCTATCGAGCTGGACTCCCAATACACGGCGAGGGGCCTTCAGGAAGAGATCCCGTTCAAAGGCGTCGGAAAGGCGTACATCATGTTCGCACAGGATGAGCCGCAGCTGTTCCGTCTCCTCTTCATGAGCAAGCCGAAGGAATCGCTTACGGTCCCGTCCATGGTGGAATCGTTCAACGAAGTCTGCAACATCTCGGATGCCATCGAAGGTCCGTACGGCATGGATAAGGATGATGCCGCAAGACTGTTCCAGCACATGTGGATCTACACTCATGGGATAGCGACGATGTGCATCAACGGATTATGCACATATACTCCCGAGGAGATATCCGATAGGCTTACCGAGGTCTTTGTGGCGCTTCTTGCGCAGATGAAGGCCAAGAAGCGATCGGAGCTGAAATGTGGATCGAAGAGCACCTGCGGCCTTTAATCGCCATATCATTGATAGCAACGGCTTTGCTTTTCTCCGCCGTTGTTATGACGGATGATGCATCGGCCTCGGCACAGGACCGTTCCGGAATGAAGGTCAGTATAATAGGCGACAGCCTGTCCGATGACAAGGCCTATGAGGAGGTCTTCCCGGATTCGGGTATGACCGTCGATGATTTCTGGTGGGCGAAGCTCATCGATGACTGGGGTGCCGAGAAGCTGGTGAACCACGCGGTATCTGGAACCTGCTGCGGATATGACATCAGATACGGTAAGCCCAGGGCCAATGTGGAGATTACCCATACCCTGCATGAAGGCGGTGTTATGCCGGATGTCGTCCTGATCCTCATCGGGACCAACGATTACCTCAATATCAAGAATTTCGAGATGGGAACCGCTTCCGAGGAAGACATCAGAGGGTATCTGGATACGGATAAGAATCCTGACGGCACATGGAGGGATTCCTACGACAGTCTCATGCAGGCATACACTCTGATGCTGAAGAGGATAACCGACTATTACGGCAGCGACCGTCCGCTGGAGATCATATGTCTTCTTCCGTTCGCGGAACCAAGCCAGATGTATTCGGAGCATCTCGGAGGGATCTACTGGAGAGATACCCTTAACGCCCAGCTGAGCGGAATCTGCGATTATTTCAAGGACGAATACAACGGAGGCGGTGATGTCAAGTGCATCGACCTGTCAAAATGCGGCATGCCCGCAAGGTATTCCAGGGAGGCCGCCAGCTACTATGTGGATGCCGGCGGAAGATACGAGAAGTTCTCTCCTTCGCTTCATCCGAATGCTGCAGGTATGCAGCTGATGTACGAGTATATCAAGACCAAGCTGGACGGTTCTGAGAAGAAGGTGAAGACCGTTCCGATACCCGATGGGAACGGATACCTTTACAGTCTGATAACCGACGATTCCGAACCTTTGGGATTGCGTGTGGCCGAGTCGCATGTCGTGAACGGCGCTCCCACTCCTATGTCCCCTGCAGGACCGGTCGCAGCGGACGGGCCGGATGCAAGCATGACCTCAACCGGGAATCCCGATTACGATGTGAACAGATTCTGGGATTTCGATCCGGTCACCGGTCTCGGACCTTTCAATTCCTTCTATGCCGCGATAAATCTAGAAGACGGAATCAACAACGATGACAGGCTGGAGAAGAGACTTAGTTCGAAGGCGGGCACTGTGGCCTATGTACTGAATCCGTATGATCTGAAAGAGACGGCTGCAGGCACGGTCTTCACCACCGATCTGTACAACGTCATGCTGGTGATCCCGGCGGTATACTGGAAAGAGGTTGACGGTACCCTGTACATGTCGGATTCTCCTGAATACTCATGCGAGGGATTGTCGGTCTCAGGGATGACAGCATACGCACATACCCTGAAGGACTCCGAAGGAAAGGAATCGGTCCATCCCTATATTGCGCTGGGAGTGTACGAATCATCTGTCCTGGGAACGGGTGCTGATGCCGTATTGGTTTCCCAGAGCGGAAGAGTGCCGGAGGTGTCATGCAGCTTAAGCACATTCTCCGAGCAGGCAGCGAACAACAGATCCTACGGACAGGGTGCCTATCAGGTCTGGAACCTCTATCAATGGACGCTCTACAAGATGATGTCCTATTCGGTCATGGGTTCTATGAATTCCTCGCAGATGGTAGGATTCGGATTCAATGACGACCAGTATGAGATCCCGGCCCAGCTAGAGGCCGGTACGACCGATCCCGCATCGCCGTATTTCGGGACCCTCAGGAACCCTCCGAACTCCATAGCGATCAGGACCACAGGTACCAAGCTGTTCCTGGAGAACACCTGGGGGAATGTCGGAGATTTGATCGGCGATGCGTATGTCAAAGGAATGAAGCTCTACGCAGGGAACACGCTCGGAGGAGGTGACATCGGATCGCAGGGTTTCGTAGCAGAGGTCACGGGGATCACCGGGAAGGGATGGATAGAGTCCACACTGTCTGCGGGAGGTCTTTGGGACATTCCGAGTTCGGACACGGATGACAACAGCACGGATTTCCGCAGTCACGGCGACGTTGTTGTCTGGAGCGACGGAGTACCTGTCGCCGGCGGGTGTTACGATAAGGCATATGCGAAAAACGGCGCAGCATCCTTAACGTTCACGGATCCAAATTCAGGATCGGATAAGGTAGGGGTACGTCTTGCATACGTTATGGATTGCCTATCGGCGGAAGATGAGAACGATCTGCCGGTCTGGACCATAGTTACCGTCATCCTGTCGGTACTGGTGGTGCTGCTGACCGTCAATTATCTGAGGAAGCGCTGAGCTGTTGATGAACAGAGTTGCGAAAAGGATAATCCCGGATATCGAAATGGTTTTCAGTAACACGAATCAATAAAACGTGTTACTCAGGTTGTAAACCGTTCACTCCGCCTTTTTGATCTCGATCTCGGAGTCTATGTTGTTCAGGACGGCCCTTATTCCCTTCTTCGCATTGAACTTCCTGGTGTAGCCTTCGGACGCTGCCAGGATGATCTCGCCGTTCGCGGCTACGAGCCTGAATCTGAACTGATCGGCTTTGTCCTTGAAGATCTCCCACTTGGGGCATTTCTTCACTTCGAAGTTCCTGCGGGCCTGATCCTCCAGATCGGCGGATTCTTGAAGGCATCTGGATTCCATAGGGGCCCCCATTCGATTATTTCCGAGAAGACAATGGCGTGGAGGACGTGATTTGAACACGCGAGCGCATAGCGCACTAGCTTAGCAGGCTGGCGCCTTACCGGGCTGGGCCACCTCCACTTGCATTCCCTTGAATGATATAATCATAATAAAGGTTTGGATGTCAGATTGCAGCCGTTTCGAGGACCGTCTGTCGCATCCGGCCGACCCTTCTGCTTGCCTTCTTGGAGAGTATTGCGGCGTCTTCTAGGCATACGTACTCTCGTGTTCGGAAGCGACCGAGTGTTGAAGGGATTATGCTGCTATATCGTCCCGAGAATCGCTGTTTCTTATATGTATAATAAATAGAATATGAATATTGTATTCTCCGGGTTTCCAATCTTTATTCCAATCCTCTATTCTTCGGATTAGATAGGCGAAAAATCCTAGGCGGTTAAAATTAAATAATAGACTAATGTACAGGGGGTTACGCAATGAAGCGGAGCACCCCTGTCACGGGGTATCTGGATGAGTTGCGATGATATTCGATCCCGGAGATCGAGGGGGAAGAAGTCCAGTCGGAATTCTTATATACTCCCTCAGATTACACGGGGTTGCGCGATGCGACGTGAGGTCGACTCCCAGAGTCGTCAGCACGGTCAATTCACGATCCATGTATTTGACCATGGAGGCCTATCTGATAGGCTTATATACTTGGGCAATATACAGGGGAATGCGCGGTTCGAAATGACCGCAATCATGGAGAATCATGATCTCCGACGGGAAACACCATCCTGTCGTGCTCTCATGAATTCTGACGTTCGATGCTACGAATGTTCCGTTAGACGGGATATTCGAACAAGAGTGTGCCGTTCAACGGGACAGCGGTGAAACATGGTAAACTGCCAGTTTCAATTTCATCCATCAGA
>SUSW01000028.1 GCA_015063235.1 Thermoplasmata archaeon
CGTCAAACCATCCGAGTTGGGTTTCAGTGAGGTGGCTCCTGATTAGGGTCTTCGAACTGAGATTTAGCAAGGAAGGTTAAGTCGTAACAAGGTATCTGTAGGGGAACCTGCAGATGGATCACCTCCTACGCAGGGATGGGGTTTACCCCATCCCTCTCAAATATAACGCGTACCAATTGCAAGGAAATTCGTTTAGGATTTCCCGCAATTCCTTGGCAGCTTACCATGCACTAAACGTAGCATCGAACGTCACTTCATTTTATACTGTGATTTTTATGACGATTATAGTCTACTCTTCTAAAACCGGCTCATCTGAACGTTATGCTCATGCCTTATCGGAGCGTACCGGTTTTGCTTCATTCTCCGTGAAGGATGATTACAATCGCGAAGAGCCTATTGTTTTCATCGGCTGGATCAGAGGGCCTGTTCTGGTGGGTTTCGACAAGGTCGATCATCGCAAGGTTATCGCAGTCGCTGCTGTAGCATTGGATGATAATCCAAAGAAAGGGTGGAATAAGATCAAGGACTCCAATGATATCAAGGTTCCATTCTATCACCTTCCGGGGTGGATAGATAAGAAGAAGACCGGATTGGGCAGTAAGTTGTTGTTCTGCTTTCTTTGCGCTTTCTACAAGCTTCAGGGATTGAACAGCCATACCAAGCCTTTGTTCGATGCCATGATGGCTGGAGGCAGTTTCTACGACGAATCAAAATTGGAGCCGCTGATACTGTTCTGCAGATCACACTGACATAAATGTAAGACAAGTTGGTAGTCCCGTCCGGGTTCGAACCGGAGTCGCCGGCTCCAAAGGCCGGCATGATTGACCACTACACTACGGGACTATAATGCTGGACATGGATTATTCTTATTACAACCTTTGTCCGAAAAGGTATGTGGATCTGCAATCGGTGATCTCCACATCGACGAAAGTTCCCAGAGGAATGTCCTCTCTGATGACGACTGGCCTGTAGTATCCGGTGCGGACTATGGTACCCTCTTTCCCTGTTTCAGTGGCCAAGGCCCTGAATCTGCTACCGATCAGCCTTTTGTTAACATCATATTCGACCTTGTTCTTCAGGTCGGTGAGTTCTGTGGATCTTTCCTTCAGGATGCGCCCGTGAAGTAGTTCCATGGACGCGGCCTCAGTACCGGGTCTGGAAGAGAATCTGGTGATGTTCAGGGTATCCGCACGAAGTGTTTTGACCAGTTCTTTGGTGAGCTCATGATCCTCATCAGTCTCACCGGGAAATCCAGTGATTATGTCCGTGGCTATACTGATCTCCGGAATGTTCTGGCGGAGCACATCCACTAGCTCCAGGAAGCTCTCTGCGGTATATCCCCTGTGCATGTTCCTCAGGATAGCATTGCTTCCGCTCTGTACAGGGATATGGAGGAATCTGTAGACCCTATCATCATCCATGCATCTTATGAGGCCGTCTACGATCTTCTTCAGGTGGTTGGGATTCATCATTCCGATCCTGACTCTGTAATCACCCTCTGTGCGCAGCATCGAACTGAGAATCGTCGGGAGGTCTGTCCCGATGTCAAAGCCGTAGCAGGCGGTATCCTGTGCCGTAAGGAGGATCTCTTTTGCTCCTTCCCTCACGAATGAATCGAAGTCCTTTACAAGCGTCTCCGGTTCGTAGCTGAGGAGTCTGCCGCGGGCGAATTTGGTGATGCAGTAGCTGCAATTCCCGAGGCATCCCTGGGCTATAGGCAATATAGCCTCCGTACCCTGGATTGTCTGCAGGGGCGGTCCCGCAAGTCCGTATCTGTCCATTACGATCTGTGCGAATTGGTGATAATCGGAAGGCGGAAGGATTACAGAATCGGGTAGCCTGATCTCAATTCTCTTGGGCTGTACCTTTGCCATGCATCCTGTCACAATGATCTCCTTCTTCATCTTCTTGAGTTCGGAGATCCTTGCCAGCATCTTCTTCTCGGTGGTCTCCACCACTGTGCATGTGTTAAGGATGACGATGTCTGCATCATCTGCGCACAGGGCTTCTGAGTAACCCATAGAGGCCATGTCGCGGGAGAGCCTGCGGCCTTCGCCGTAGTTCATCGTACAGCCGTACGATTCCACGTAGTATTTCATCAGCGTGTACAGGGTTCGGTAGTGGGCATTGCGAATGCGGTCTTGGCCGAGATCTTGGTGATCTTAGCGTGCACGGTCGCACCTTTAACAGTGCCAGGGACGACAACAAGGTAGTCGAAGATCTTCCCGACTCCGTCCCCTTTCTTTCCGACGTCCGTAATCGTGATCTCGATGATGTCCCCTTCCCTGATGGTGTTGGCCGTGTCGGCTTTCACGGATTTCCTGACGGTGATGGGCCTGCGTGCACCGCATGCCTCGCATTCAAGCATGAGTGTCCTTCCGTCTTTCACCATCTTGGTGTCGGGGAGTCCGCATTCGGAACAGATAACATAGGTTTCGGTGTACATCTGAATCTTGTCGTTGATCTGCTGGGGGCTGATCTTGGCTTTGAAGACTGCCCTTCTTCCTTCTATGTTTCCGGGGGTTCCCAGCTCCTTGAGCATGAACTGCAGGAGGTGCTGTGGGTCCCTTCTCAGCTTATCGGTGATATCGATGAAGTTCCTTAACACAGTGATCTTTCCTTCCTGGAGGACATCCATTTCGGGAAGTTCGAACCTTTCGTGGTTCTCAATCGTCTCGGGACAGGCAATCTTAGCTCTGTCCAGTAATGCAAAGTAATCATCGTCACCGGCCATAATATACACCTGAGTTCGGCTATCTTGCTCTTATTAATAAAGTTTTATGCGCGCACACGCGTGCAAAAAGGGTTCATGTGTCGACGGAAGATGCCGGCAGCAGCCATATTTTCTATTTTCGATGACCGCAAATCCGGCGTCTCTGCAACGGCAATCAGGGGATTCAGCATCTGTGCCAGAAGCTGAAGTTTACAAATTCTGAGAACATCAAAAAAAGTTAATAATATGCAACTATTGGATAATTAACTATTATATTGAGTAGCGCTATGTGCGCGCGAGTGATAAGATGGGCGATCAAAAGGGAATATCCGATATGAGTTTTGAAGAGTTCTTTTCAGAATCCAAGAAGAAGGCGGAGAGGGCCGAGGACAGGAAGGCCGCCGCTCAGAAGACCTATGCGGACAAGCCGAAGGGCTCTCGCGGATTCATCGGTGCTACGCCCAAGATCAATTTCAACAACGGAAAGTTCCTGCTGTATGTGCCCAGATACGAAGGTCAGGAGAACGACCGTTTCGATGTGGCTGTGGAATGCGGCGACAGAGTCGTCCCCATGAACCGCCTGGAATCGGTTAAGCAGAAAGGTGGCAGAGTCACCCGTCCCGCGACATTGGATCTTACTCCCGCAGAAGTCACTCCCATGGATGATTTCACCATCACCATCGATGGTGAGAAGGCTTACATAAACAAGCCCCGCCCAATTACGTTCTACAACAGCGTAGGCTCGCCCGTAGTCAGGCCTATTGGTGAGGTTACAGCGGTCACAAGAGTGGGTGCCCCGCTGAAGCTGTTTAAGTCAGAGGTGTTGGAGAGTACCGTCAGGAACGGACTGGCCGTTTACAAGGTCAATATCCAGATCTCAGGCAACATCAAAGTCGACGAGAACGGTACCGTGATGGAGGCTGAGCCCGAGTCACAGCCGGAGAAGTCAGAGGAGCCTGTACCCGAGGAGCCCAAGAAGAAGCCCGCTAAAAGGGTCACTGTCAAGGGGGAGATGTCCCTTTCGCAGCCGTCCGCGGATGCAGATGCGGTTTACGAAGGAATAAGGTACCCGCTGTATGTCAGCAAGCCTGTGGCCTCTGTTACGGTCACGGGATGCGAGCATTCGGAGTGCATCATCCGTGCGGTCGGAAAGGACGGGGAGATAATGAACGTCCCCGCATCGCCTCAGATGTACATAGACACCGGAGAATATGTCGGACCGGTGACGGTCACTCTCGAGAAGGGCGCCAAGAAGCTTTCCGAATCCGCTTATTTTATAGTGCCGGGAATGCAGTGTCAGTACTCCGGTAAAGGGGACATCACAGATGATCTCACGGTCAAGTACAGCCTGCTCGGGCAGGAGGGTGTCCGCGACGTGTCGCAGGATGATGCCTATACTTTCGAATACAACGGGATGAAGTTCGATCTCGTATGGTGCGTACCGTACGTGACCTACGATATCGGCAGCGGACCCCAGCCGTTCGCAGTAGTGGATGTCAACGTCACGGACCTCAAGAGCGAGAAGATGGTCATCAGGATCAAGGGAGCCAGGAAGAAGGCCCTGTTCTTCGGAGGCGTCACAGGCAAGAAGGAGGATGTCACGCCGGAATGGGAAGGGGAGACCTATGAAGTCGATCTCGAACCGATCCGCGACAAGGTGATTTCAACACCCACTTCCACATATTGCCTTTACCTAACCGTCAACTCATTCCCCAACAGGAAGTTCATGACGATCAAGAACCCTGTGAGGATCAAAGCGAAGTACGAGGACGGCAACATAATCGCAGAGATAGACCCGTCGGTCAATGACTGCGTCTGTCGTCTCTATAAGATAGACAAGTCTGTCGAAGAGGTCAGGATCAGTCATGACAATAATATTGTGCCAGCGCCTCAGGATGTCATTGAAGCTGAGGTTGTCGAGCTCTACAAGGGTCAGCCTCTGAAATCCATCAGGGTGCCGGTCCGCCAGCTGCCTTTCCTTCTCAGGGATGCCATGGGCGACAAGTGGATGTACGTATCAAGTACGAAACGCATCCCTCTCCCGGACGACCTGTTCAAGGACGGCAAACCGGACATACCTGCTTTAAAGGCATGGCATGAGAGGATCGTCAGGATGAATCCCGAGCTGAAGGGCGTGACGTTCGAGATGATTCAGAAGGCATTCAACGATTTCGCATGAAACGGAGGGGGCCATCCCCCCATCCTTTATTATTATAGTAACGTACCTGTACAATTTTTTAAATATGAATTGAGGCTACGCACATTGCTCAGAGTACTCTATAGAGTATGCAATGGGCGTTCACGATCATTTGAATCGAAGAGATTCTTGAAGGTGAAACAATGGGAAATGGTTTGTATACCGCAAGAAAAATGAAGTCGGACCGTCAGAAGTTCCGCTGGTTAGACAGGGGATACAAGAAGAGGGTCCTGAAGCTCAGGGAGAAGTCCGATCCTCTCGAGGGATCCGCCCAGGGTCGTGGAATCGTACTTGAGAAAGTCGGAATCGAGGCTAAGCAGCCCAACTCCGCTATCCGTAAGTGCGTTAAAGTCCAGCTCATCAAGAACGGCCGTCAGATCACAGCTTTCGCTGTCGGAGACGGTGCAATCAACTTCATTGATGAGCACGACGAAGTTATGATCGAAGGTATCGGAGGAAGGATGGGTAGGTCCTACGGAGATATCCCCGGAG
>SUSW01000029.1 GCA_015063235.1 Thermoplasmata archaeon
CGGACGGGGCGCAGGGCTACCTGGACGTGATGTCGTACATAGGTACGGCGGCAAAGCACAAAGTGAGGGCGTACGACGCTCTCATGGCCGCGTTCGAGGGGAACGCGGACGCAGTGCTGTGATGTGGTCCTGAATAATAACAAAGTGGGTAACACGAATTATGAAATAGTGTTACCCAAACCGAGACCGAATTCTGTCGGTTCAATACTTGAATTTTCCGTCGACGAACTCGACCTCTACCCTGTCCCCGTCCGGGAATGTGTGGTAGCCGATGCCCTGAGCCTTTCCGAATTTGAAATCGGCCTCATCCTTCTCCCCGTTGGGATATGATATGACGCCTTTTCCGTGGTACATGTTCTCCCTGAACTGTCCCTCGTACTTCTCTCCGTTCGCTTTGGTGTATATGCCGACGCCTTCGAACATGTTGTTGACGAACTGTCCTACATAGCGGTCGCCGCTGGAACATGTGTATACTCCGTTGCCGTTGAACATACCGTCCCTGAACTGTCCCTCGTATTTGGCACCCGATGCGAATGTGTAGATGCCCTGTCCGTTGAAGTTGTCGTATTCGATCTCGCCCGCGTACGTGTCGCCGTTGGGCATGTTTATCTGTTGGAGTTTCCCCATTTCCTCACTCGCAACTGTATCTATGGACGTGTACATAATGATTTACGGGACCGGATGGGGAAGTGCATATCCGACTCTTTATTCAGCATGACGGCCAGAGGATTCCGAGAAGCAGGAACCGCCGGTCAGAAGAAGTCGTCCAGGCTCTTCATCTTGGGTTTGGGTTTCTGTTCGGCAACGGCCTTCTTCTTCGGAGCATCCCCCGAGTCAAATTTTCCGCCGAACAGCGTCGCCTGCTGATTGCCCATCAGCAGATCCTTCTCTTCCCATCCGAATACCTCGGTTATCCTCGAGGCGGTGTTGGACAGACGCTCTGCATAATACTTGTAATCCGGTCTGCCCTTGAACTCCGCTCCGCTGATGTAGGGTTCAACCTTCTGAGGAGTGGCCTTGGCATCGGTGACTATCCATGATATCTTCATACCGGGGATGAAATCGTATCCCATGGCGATCATCTTCTTCGCAGCCTGTACGTTTGCCATCCTGTCTGGATTCTCATAGGCATCTAGGCCCTTGCATGATTTGGATATCACGAGTTTGGAAGCATCGACATTCCCGTTCTTGACGTTCTGGATGGTGCTCTTCACCATCGCCAGGGCCTCATCGTTCTTTTCGTCGAGGATCATCTCGAACAGCTGAGTGAGCATCTCGCTCTGAAGGTCGAACGAATCGGACCTCCTCGTTTCATACCCTCTCATGAGGAGTTCGTCTGTGGCCTGAGGCCAGACTATTCTTCCCACGTATCTCTTCTTCATTCCGTGGGTGAACATAGGTTCGAGAAGCTTCTCGAACTCAAGGGTTCCGCCTTCGACGGAGAATCTTTCGGCCATTTTGTTTCCGAATTCAACCGAACCTTCCAGATTGTGCACGGGAGACTGCATGAAGATGGAATCAGTATCGGAATAGATGACATGGATCCCTTCGGATTCCACCTGGTTGATGATCCCTATCGTATTCGCCCTGGCGAACGCAGTGATGGCGGCCCCGATACTCTTGTCGGTGAATCTGTAGAATGTGGAAGCGAACACTCCGTAGAATGTGTTCATAAGCACTTTCACTGCAGCCTGCAGACCATCGAGATAGCTGTACTCATGAGGGTCCTTGGTAACCTTCATCAGCTTCTTTATCCTGTCCCTCTCGGCCATCAGGTCCTCGAGGATCCTCGGCAGCAGACCCTCCCTTCTTTCCTTTGACATGAATCTTGCTCCGGACGGGCTCACGATCTCTCCGTCCTCGCACAATGTGGTGAAGCAGATGTTCTTCGCGATGATGAGCGAAGGGTACATGGATTTGAAGTCCTCGACGCATACCCAATGGTACAGGCCGGGCTTCATGCTGTGAACGTATCCTCCTTCGATCTGGTCGGCCCCTGCTATCCTTGCCCCCATCTGGGGAACGGCTACCTTGCTCCTGTCGGCCGCACGTATCAGCAATGAATCGGCAAGCTGTGACGATCCCGACGTCATGACATCCTCGATGGTCAGCTTAGACACAGCGGCCAGATCCATGTCCTTGCGCACGGTGCCTACCTCCAACAGAATGCGCAGCGCCAGCTCTGCATCCTTGAAGCAATATCTGATGACCTTCTCCCTGTCATTGGCCCATTCGGAATCCATGTACTTGGGATCCACATCGAGCTTCTGCTCTCCCAGAAGCATCATCGAAACTGCATTGAGGGTCTCCTGTTTGGGTCTGAGCTGTCTCTTCACGGCCCACCATGCATCGCATATCAGGCGCCCTTTCACTCTCCAGAACCTCTCGCTGACTAGCCTGGGCTGCCCGCCGTCCCTCCCCCACGGCAGTGCATCCTTCATCCTGTTGGCCTTGGCGCGCTCGGAGATCTTCCTGATATCATAGTTGTCGATGTTGTATCCGGTGATGACGTCCGGATCCTCCGATCTGATGAGGTCTGCGAAGCCCTCGATGATTTCCTTCTCCGTTCCGACCAGGGCTTTGCAGTTGCGCATCTCGTCCCCGTCCTTTATAACGGAGCATATGGTGTAGATGAATTCGTGCTCAATGGAGTTCTCGATATCGAAAGACAGTATCTTCAATCCCGGGTCGAAGGAATCTATGTTTTCGAAGGAATCCATCTTCGCCACTATCTTGGTGAAGTACGGTCTTTCAATTCTTTCCCCAGTGACCCTTATGCATGATCCCATATCCTTGTCGTAGAAGAAGCGGTGCTGGAACGAGATGTCTGCCGACAGCACTCTGTACCCCTTCCTTTGGAACCTGTTCCTGAAATCGGAAAGCTTCCAGGGGCTCTTTATGGTGACCCTGAGGACGTCATGCATCTCTGACTTGTAGAGGAGCTTGTCGTGTTCGAAGGAGATTACTTCCGGATCATCCTTAACCATCTCTTCAAGTTCCGGTTTCGGATCGACTGCGAAGAGGTAAGGTCTGAAGCCGTACGCCAGGATGGTGATTGATTCCCTGTTGCTGGTCTTTCCGAACAGCTCGATCACCGGTTCGTCCCCGTCCTGCGCGGATGAGGCGCTGATTATCCTGACGTCCCAAGTCTCCATGGTATCACTTGTTAGCTACGATCCTTATTACATCCCCGTCCTGAAGGATGTAATCCGCACCCACTGTGCGTTTAGTGCGTGCGTTGACCGCACGTATGAATTTGTCTCCCAGATCCGAATGGACCTTGTATGCGAGGTCCCTCGCTGTGGAACCGCGTGGCAGCAGGAATGCGTCTGGAAGTACGCGCCCGAAGTGGTCAGTGTACTTGTTCTCATCCTCCACAGGATATACGGTGATGAGGTCGAGCATCTTGAAAGCCGCATCCTCGAGGCATCTCTGAACTCCGGTGCCCCCGTACTTCTCCATGTTGGCCTTCATGTAGTCCAGGGCCTTCTTCTGGCCGTCGTTCAGCTTCACTCCGTCCTTGATGGTGAATGTACTGTCCCCGGGCGTGTAGTCGACCAGTCCTGCAGCAGCAGCCTTCTTCAGTGCCAGTTCAGTCTCGGCCATGGTGACCACGCAGATATCGTTGATCGCTTCTACCTTCTCGATGTTGCCTTCCGGAGCAATGTCGGCTTTGTTCATCGCTGCAATCATGGGTTTGGACTGCTCCCTGATGCTTATGCAAAGATTCAGCAGGTCGTCGTCCGTCCAGTTGACGATGTCCTCTGGCATTTGGACGGTGCTCAGAGCCTTTTTGACCTGGGCCTCCGTGACGTTCAGGCCTGCTAGTCTGTCCTGAATGATCTGTTCCGGCTTCTGGCCGGTCATCCTGGAGGCTCTGGCCATCTTGTTAAATCCGTTCTTGAGAATCTCCCTCATCCAGTACTCGATTTCCTTCCTGAGGAACGTTATATCCTCTGTGGGGTCGTGCGAACCGACATCTCCTGGAAGCCCCTCTATGTCCGTGGAACCGCTCACGTCTATGACGTTGATCAGAGCGTCGGCCTGCCTCAGGTCATCCAGGAACTGATTTCCGAGTCCCTTTCCCTGCCATGCGTCAGGGACCAGTCCGGCGACGTCCAGGAGTTCCACCGGGACCATTCTGGTTCCGTTGATACATAATGAGTTGTGCGGTGTGCATGTGACGCCGAGGTCCTTGCATGGGCATGGGGTACGGACGTGTGCCACACCTTTGTTGGGTTCTATGGTGGTGAAGGGATAGTTGGCTATCTCGACAGGAGCCATTGTGGCCGCTCCGAAGAATGTCGATTTACCAACGTTCGGTTTCCCTACTATTCCAATCTGCATGCTATCGGCCTGTGAATGACATTCTGGATAAATGTGCTTTGGGTGGCCAACTGATCCGATGAAAAGAATCCAGCTGAATCAGTGCTTAAGCCTGTAGACTGCATCGGCAAGCTCGCCTATCTGGGCAGGGGTGAGCTTCTCGACCCTTTCGTCGATGTACGGGACGTCATCGCCGGACTCCATCAGTCTTGCGGATTTGAGGGATGTCCCGATCTTCTTCCTGCGGTGGTTGAAAGTCACTTCGACAACTTTGAAGAATGTCTTTTCGTCGAGGACTTTGAACGGAGCCTCCCGAGGGGTGATCTTTACCAATGCGGAATCCACTTTGGGACGCGGATTGAACCTTGATGCTGGCACAGTCTCCATGATCTCGCACTTAGCCTTGTAGAACAGGTTCACAGTCAGTCTGGAATAATCGGGGCTGCCCACCATTGCGACCATACGGTCCGCGAACTCCTTCTGGACCATGACCACGGCTGTCCTGAAGTCGTATTCCAGGAGCTTGAATATGATGGGTGTCGAGACGCTGTAGGGGAGGTTGCTGACGAACACGTCGAATTCCGGGAAAGGTTCTTTCACTGCATCCGCGTGGATCAGTTTCACTCTGTCGCCGTAGGTCTGTGTGATGTAATCCGCAAGGATATCGTCAATCTCTATGCAGGTGACGTTATCGGAGACCTCGATGAGCCTTTTGGTAAGGATCCCCAGACCGGGTCCGACCTCAAGAACTCTATCTCCGCTGTCGATCCCGGCGTAACCGATGTGCCTGTCGGCCACACGGTCGTCAATCAGGAAATTCTGTCCCTTGCTCTTCTTCGGGACGATGCCGGTGTCGGCTATGAGCCTGCTTGTCTCGTTCATCTGGATATGAAGAGGTAGTGCTTCCTGTCGGGATCCTCAATCTCCAGAAGGATGCGGGCCACTACAAGCTTCTCGGGCGCCTTGATGCCTGTCCTTGCCGCGAGATCATCAAAATCCTTGAAACTGCCTTTTTTCCTTTCGTCGAGGATTATGTTGAGGGATTTCTTCCCAAGCCCGGGGAGCTCCTCCAGTGAGTGCTTGCGCATGCTGATGGCCTCCGCCTTGTTGATGAAGTCGATGAATCTCGTCTGGTCGTTCTTGACAATGTCCGTCACGACGAATTCCAGTTCGGAGATGGCATTCGATGTGAGATCGTTGTATGTGATACGGCGCTTGACGTGGTCGATGATGTCGCGCTTCTGCGTCTCGGAGTCCTTTCCGATGAAGGTTCTCTCGCCGATGCTCACGACAGCATTGGATTTGGCTACAAGCTCAAACAGCTTGAATTCCATTTCACCGATGGCGTAGCACACCGGCTCCTTTTTGCCGAATCCTGCCGAGGGTACGCCCTGAGGCAGATAATCTAGAATATATGCGTACTCTTCCACAGGCATGCCCCCATGTTCAGATGTACTTTTCCACGATCTCTATGATCTGGTTTATTTGGTCATTGCTGAGATTGATCCTCTCCTTGGAGAAGATGGCACGGACATCATCCGGATATCTCGGGAGGATGTCCGCGATCTTCACAGCAATGGCATCTGTAACTTCCTCGATCTGGCTAACTTCTTCGACAATCTTGTTAGCGTCTTCGAGGGAAATCGTTGAGACTTTCTGCGCGTGGTCAAGTGCCGCTTTCTGTGATGCGAGGAGGACATCCTCGTCCTCGAGCAATCCTGCTGTTCCCTTCCTGCTCTCGGCCACCTCTTCTAAGAGGTCCCTAACTTCTGCGAGTGTGACGTAGCGCTCAGTCATTTCAATACCTTCAGTTGTCGACGTTCCTGACAAGGTGCTCGGGGCGTGCAACGACCATTTTGGTCTTGTTTCCGTCCTTTACTGAGACCTCATAGGCTGCTCCCCTCTCTCCGACGACGACTCCGGTGAGTCCGTGGAATCTGGAGAAGGGCATTCCCTTGTGTATGCTGGGGTCGATTACGATGTTGACTTTCTCTCCTGCCTCGAAGGTCTGGAAACCTTTTGTGATGGGTGAGAGTCCGCGTGCCCTGACTGACTTCTTCAGTTTGTTGCGGGTCTTTGTCCTTGTTCCGCTGGATGCCTGCATTGCTTATCCCTTCATTGTTCTTCGAATTGGATCGCCATCACGTCGAGGGTTTGGACCTTGCATTGGATCCCGAGCCTCTCAGAGAAGCTGGGTATGCTCCTGCCCTCGTCGCCGGATACGAACTCCTTGACGTATGTTCCTGAATCGGTCTCTAGGTCGAGATCGAAGGAATCGTCGGAGATCCATTCCGCCTCACACCAGTGGATCTTCCTTTTCCTCACGAGGTCCGCACGTCTGTGCTCGACCCTGTGTGGAGTCCTCTGGTCTATAGTGACGTCCTTGAACGATTGGGCAACCCTAACTAACTCCTCTTTATTAACTTTACCCTCGGCTTTAACGTGCACGTGATATACTTTGTCTGATGCCGCTGCTTTGTAACGCTCTACGGCTTCGCGCTGCACGAACTTCAGGCTATTGAATCCGGCCATGTCGGTCTGATTGGCCCTTCTTTCCAGCTCATCGAGGTCTATGTACCTTTTGCGGGGCTGGCTGATCTCCAGTACGAACGGCCTTCCTTCTCCCAGCATGCAGGCGTCGATGTCTTCGCGTCCCATGCCGTGGAAGAAGTGTTCCTGGCCCTCGGCCATCTCCAAAGCGATGTCCCCGATTATCTCCTGAACGGATGTGGGGTACATCTTGCCTTTGCCGTTGCAGTGGTCGCATCCCTTGCCGTGGCAGACCCTGCAGGGCCAGATGGTCTGGGGGATTTCCCTGCTGTACTTGTTGTACCTTCCGGCTATGAAGATAGGAGAGATGTCCAGAGTGACATCGGCGAAACGGGTGTCTACAAGAGCTACGACCTGGGGATTCTTGAACTCCACGGGGCGGTGGATCATGGGAAGTGCCAGTTTACCGATTTCACGGTTGAGCTCAGCCTTGATCGTCTCGGAGTTCTCGAGGTTATATCTCTCCTTGATCTCCTTCTCCCTCTCGATTATCTCGGGTTCGATCCTTGTGCCTATGAGGAAGTTGTCGGATTCCACTTCGTTGATACTCTCTGCAGCAGCCTCTGCGAATCTGTCCATCATGTCGAAGACGTTCTCGCACAGTGGACAGAACTCCTCAGCCTGGGCATCTATGCCCAGCTCCTTGAGTTTGCTGCGTAGGATCCTCCCGCGAAGGTCATTGGTCATTCCAGTCCCAAGCTTGCCGAACATGCGTCCGAGGCAGTGGTCGCAGACTCCGGTGCGGGCTATCTCTGCTACCGTATCAAGGTTCTCTGGTACCCATTCATCCATGATATCGCCTCAGAGGTCGAATCCCATCTCGGTGATTCTCAGCATAGGGCGTTGGCTTTCCAGATAATGGTATACGGTGGCATGTTCGCTTCCGTTGATCAGCAGCTCGCAGGCGTGTTTGGCCACAGGGAGACTAACGGAATTGCCTATCAATCCCACTGTGTTCCCATAGATGACCATATCGCATCCGGTAAGCTCCTCGATTAGTTTGCGGGTTTTCCCGTTCTTGCCTATGAGCCTGCCTCTCACCCGAGGCATCTGGCTGGAGCGGTCGCCTATGGCCTCCTTCACATCGATGAGCTCGAAGTACTCATCATCATCGAAAAGTCTCATGGCCTTGTCGGGGTTGAATCCCCTGCCCACAGCTTTGACTATGTCCATGAGTTTAAGCGGCATCAGAGGATCCTCGAGCTCCACATCGTCGTGGATTATGACCTCTCCTTCCTCCGTGTCTATGTCAATCTTGATACCCGAGATGTCCTGGAGGACCTTCTTCGTCTCTCCGTTCTTACCGATGAGTGTACCGACCCTGTCGGCTGGAATTCTTATGGATCTCACTGTTCTTCCTCCTCGTTGTCACCGTTAATCGTTTCTTCCATCACTTCCTCATCCGTGAGGACGTCCGCGCCCCTCTTCCTGAAGAACGCGTTTATGTTGTGGATGTCCCTGGCCAGCAGCTCCTTGGCATTGTAATGGTCGCGGGTCATCGCCTGACCTACATCGATCATTATCGGTTCGCCGTCCATCATAAGGATGTTGTATTCGCTCAGATCTCCATGTACTAGATGCGCTTCCTGCCATCCCTCGATTATGAATGACAGTACATCATCGTAAGTCTCATCCGGATCCTCGAGCAATACGTCCTTGAGCTGCGGTGCCGGACCGGTTTCGTCTCCGATGTATTCCATCAGGAGACAGTTTTGGCTGAATGTTATAGGCTCGGGAACAGGGATTCCTGCCTGATTGTATCTGTCCAGGTTCTTGAATTCCTTGTTGACCCAAGCATAGATCAGTTTCCAGCGGTTTCCGGTGACTCCTCTGAATCTGGGGTCCCCTTCGACGTATTTCGCCACCCTCTTGAACGTGGATGTGGATGTCCTGAATATCTTGAGGGCCATGGGCTCTCCGTCTTCGTCGGTGGCGTAGAACACGTTCCCCTCTTTGCCGGTGGAGATCGGATAATGGACGGAATCGACGTATCCGCTGGTCATGAAGTCGTAGATCGTCATCAGAGTCTTCTTGTCAAAGACCTCTGCATCGGTCTGCTTCTCGTCGCCCGTCTTGTTGGTTTTGAGGGCATCCACGCGCCTCTCCAGGTACGCGTAAGCCTCCTCGTAAGAGGACATGTGGATTCACCCGATCAGAAAATGTCCAGGTTCTTGGGAACCTTGTTCCTCTTGCTGAGGTTGACCGCCTGTGTCTTTGTGTATCTGAATCTGATATCGCATTTGTCAGGCTGGAAATCCCAGACAGATATGATCAGCAGGTCGCCTTCCCTGATCCACATCCTCTTCTTGATTTTTCCTGGGATGCGTCCTACGCGGGATACTCCGCCCTCGCACATGACTTTGATCTTGGATGCGCCGAGCAGCTGATCCGCTATCCCGAACATTTCTGCTTCTTTGATGTTGGGCAGACGTACACGTGTTACGTCCTCATCAGGCATTTCAAGCGGTTCATTGTCGCTCATGTTTCTCCTTCCAATAACCCATCACATTATAATAGCTTATAAAAGGGTATGCATGGTAACCGATGATTATCCTGAACATAATCGATAGTACGGTGTACGAATCGATCAGAAGCAGCGTTATACGCGTCTTGGGCGCATATTGCAGATGTGTCGAATAATACTGGATATCGCCCTTATATCATGAACCGATTAACAGTTCGTCTGATGATAATAGTTATAAAGGAGTTCGTGATGGTCATGCTTGAGCTCCAGTAGTGTAGCGGCCAATCATTCAGCCCTTTCGAGGCTGACACACGGGTTCGAATCCCGTCTGGAGCACTAAATTTTCCTCACCCAGATCAAAAAAGTAGTGCTCCTGCTCAGGAGCAAAACTATTGACCATAGTTTCGGAAGGGATGAAGTGCCCCTTTTTATCCGAAATCGAAGAGATAGAAATAGAGTTATTGCAAAACTGTATTTTAGGTATGAGTGTGTCCGGAACGGGTCCGGAAAGGTCGACCTGAGGTGATTTCGGATCGGAGAGAGCCGCAGCTGGAATGGGGTAGCTTATTGCCGTAACGGCAAGCTTTGCAACGGTTCCCTCGGACATCTCAAATCACCAGAGCTTCCTTGCGCCGTCTATCGCGTCGTTCTCCGATACGCCGCAGTAGTACAGCTCGGTGACGCGGGTGGAGCTGTGGCCCATGAGCCTGGAGATCTTCTCCATCTCGAGGCCGCGGTCCTTGTACGTCTGACCGAATGCCCTGCGGCAGTCGCGGAGCTCGAACTTGTGTCCGATCTGATCCTCCACCTTCTTCTTGATCTTCCTGATGGAGTTCGATGACAGCGTGGAGCACTCGCCGCCGAGCTGGAAGAACAGCATCTCGGAGGTCTTGTTATGTGCCGCCAGCCACACATCCCTGTGGTACAGGTACTCGGACATCATGGGACGGATCTCCTCGGGGATGGGGACGTTCCTCGGTCTCCCGTAGGTGTCCTCGCCCTTGACGTGGGTGAAATGGATCAGCCACGACTTGTCGTTGAGCTCGTCCCTTCTGCAGAAGCGGATCTCCTTGTTCCTGGCGCCGGTACCTATGTACAGCAGTACCATCGCATAGGCGCGGACGGTCGGGAAATCCCCGTAGTCTATCTCCTTGGACCTGGCCAGGATGGTGCGGTAGATCTCCATCGGAAGTGGGTCCAGACGCTGATGGGAATTGTCCTTCGGCTTGAGACCCGTGTTCTTCTGGAGGCATACCTGCACCGCGTAGTTCCCCGAATAGGTGAGGAACTGCTCCAGGAGCGTGATGTCGTGGCTTAGGTCCGAGGCCCCCACCTTCTTCGCCTTGCGGAAGAGGATGAAGGTCTTGACGTCCTCCGGAGTCATCTTCGAAGGAGCCATGGTACTTATCATACCCTGCTCCTTCAAGGCGATCAACTCGCGGTCCATCCGTCTCAGTCTGCGGTCCTGGTTGGCCCAGGTCACATCCGAGATCACGCCTTTCCTGGTCAGGAGGTATTCTCCTATCTTGTCCCTGAACGGATAAACGCTCATATCTTTCTCTCCTTTTTCTTTCGTTCCAATCCTAAAGGACTTCGCCTCATAGAATTGCAAACAACATAAAACTATGAGAATATAAATAGATTAGCAAAAGTGCAAATCGCCGATATCGGGGATGTATGAGCTCTTTAAAATGCTGGAATACTTACCAATCAAGGTTAAATAAAGATACAGATTATGCATAATCACAAACTGTTTTCCATAGAACGAGTGATCTAGATGGACAGGGACACGGCCTTGGAGTTGCTGGATTCGCCCTATACGGTGGCGATATTAATCGATGTTCTCAGGAATCCCGGTATCTCCAAGAGCGAACTCCTCAATCTGAGGACCAGGGGGAACCGCACCAGGTTCAACCGTATACAGGAGCTGATAGCCGTCGGGCTGATCGGTGTGAAACCGTCCCGTCACAACACCATGCACCTGTACCTGACGGTGGAGGGGCAGTCCATCGCTGTGCTGTTGGAGAAGGCGGTCGGCGAGCTGGCCGAGGTGCAGCCGCCCGAGAATCCTTCGGATCCGGAAAAGGATCTTTGAAAACCTTATCCTATTTTTATCATGGAACGATGCGATATGCCGCATCGTTGCACATATTGACTGCAACATCCAGTTTTTTAATACTCAACGTGAGGATCATTCTCCCGCGAACGTTGCTACAGATTTCCGGAGACCTTGCTGCTCTGTGACCGTAGTGACGGACGCATCCCAAGAACGAAACACAAGGAGAATGAGAGATATGTGTGATTACACTGCAGGATTGGGGATCGATTTCGAGATATGCATGTTCGAGGAACTAAGCAGATTCTGCGTTCCTCTGCATGGGGTCAGGACCCGCGAGGAGAGGAGATGGGAGTACGGGAACCAATGCGTCAGACCCGATCTTACTTTCAGATACGATGGAAGGGTGTTCCATGTGGACTGCCATTACAGGCAACGCATCACGGGGACAGCATTGGAACTGGACAATCCGGGGGTCTACAGATTCAAGGAGAGATGCTTCGAGAACGTAAGAGGGGAGATCTTCGAGGCGTACGCTATAGGCGGGACGCCATACGATCCGGAGCATATGATATTCGTGCCGAAGAAGACCATCCTCGGAAACAGGATACCTCTGAGGAGGTTCGCGAGGATGGAGTCCGACCTGGAGAGAATGGGATTGGAAGGGCTGGTCTACATGTATATGGGATCGGGAACGGACATGTTCAGCAACGGCTGGAAATATCCGGGGGCATCGATGGCGGCCGATTGAACCCAGGGCGAAGGATAACAGCTAGCAGTGATCATGGTCGGAACGGGCCCTCCTCGCCCCTTGCATGCATCAGACCGTATCATCGGGCTTCCCACTGTCATAGGAAGCTTCGTGCATCCGGTCTTTTTAATCGCATGCTTGGGTCTCGGAGAGGCCCTATGATCCTCATGAAAGGAGATATGGATAAAATGAAAATGAAAAGAGAAACTTTAAAACCGAACGGGTGCTTGATACCTTCAAGGAGGTCCTGAGATGGCAACGGAATCATTCTACGAGGATATGATCATCGATACGCCCGAGGCGTTGGAGAATTTCTTGGCGTTCCTGGAAGAGGAACCGCATGCGAAGATCGATCACAATGTGAAGTTCGTATACGCCGACGAGGAATCCATGAAGAGATTCGTGGAGAAGCACTCGAAGAGGGACTGATATTTTGGACGGAGTCGACTACGAGATCATCCCGCTGACAGAACTTATCATAAGATTCGGAGAGGAGAAGGTCGCCCAGAGTCTGAAAAGATACAAGGGCGTGTTCGATTCGGCCACCGAATCGTATCTGCACAACAAAGCGATCGAGATGGAGAAAAGGGACATCTCCAGAACGTACATCGCAGTGGATACGGACATGAACATACTCGGTTATGTCACGATCGGGATCAAATGTGCCATGTTCGACAGCGATGACGATAGCACCAAAGAGATAAGCGAGAAGATACGGCACAGGATGAACATCGACATGAAGAACGATGTCGCGCAGTCGTATCTCTTGGGACAACTGTCAAGATCCCCGGACGCACCGAAGGGATTCGGCGAGACATTGGTAGGGATGGCGATAAGGGAGTTGCTTGAGTCCAAGAGGATAGTCGGATGCAGGATGGTCCGTCTGGACTGCCATGACGAACTCATCCCGTATTATGAGAGGTTGGGATTCAAGTACATCCGGAAGAACGCCGATGGAACCCTGAACCAGATGGTCACGTTCATCTGATGAACCCAAAGAGGGCCATACGGCCCTCGTATGGGTGACAGATGAGGAATCACAAGTTTTGTCTCGAAAAAGATGCACTCCACCTGGGCTGTATGACCCTTCGCTTGAACTTGCAGGGGCCTATCGGTCTTGCGCTTCACCCGCTTTTTTGATATCATCCTGCAAGCGCGAATGCAGGATTGGCAGATCGCTGTACTGAACAGCGAGAATTTGCATACGAGGAGGATGACCAGGAGCAGGTTCCTGAAGCTGGACAGGAAGCTGTCGCAGCTGTCCTTTTACAATATAATATATCAATACAGGATGAGGGAGACTGGTTTCACTGAGAGCAGAAGGTGGTCAACAGAAGATGGTGGAGAGGCTGCCGTCTGAGCCAACTCGCCTCTAAGAATCGTTGCGATAGCGGACCGTTTGATCGGATTCCACACTCTTCGGTGTGTAAGCTGCTGCTTGCGATCATTTGGATTCATGACCCGGGAAAGAAGATAGTCATAGATCCGATGAGAAAAAGGGGTGATGAAAGAGCCCGTGCTTTCCCACACGGGCAGAATGTTTCAATGTCTCCTGAGGTAAACGGCTGCTGCCCCTATCATGACGATCGCTGCTATCGCGCTTCCCGCTGCGATCGGGATCATGCTGTCGATGTCACTTCCGCTTACTTCGGACCCGTCATCCGAGATCGTCGTGTCCCCATTCTCAACAAGGTTCGGTTCAGGAGTAGGTCCAGGGGTGGGTTCTGGTGTTGAATTGGACGGAGTGGGAGACACAAGCATCTTGCTGGTGAAGACGTTGACATTGTCTGTTCCACCGTTGCCTTGCTGTCCATAGTATCCGGATCCGCACCCGTACAGTTCCCCGTCAGATGTGACGAACCATGTAGTGAAATTAGAACTGGCGACACTTGCGATGGTGAGCTCGGGCATGCGCTGGGTGAACACATTCACATCGGATGTGTCACCGCTACCCTGCTGTCCGCATATTCCATATCCGCACCCGTACAGCTTCCCATCCGTTGTGACGAACCAGGTAGCACGGTTGGAGCAGTAAACGCTCTTAACGGTGAGATCAGGCATGCGCGGGGTGAATCTCTTCACAGGGTCTGTATTTCCGCTTCCCTGCTGTCCATAAGTTCCATCTCCGCACCCGTACAGCTTCCCGTCTGTCGTGATGATCCATGTCGTAGACTTGGAGCAATAGACACTTTCAACATTCTCTATCGGATTTTTGCCTTCTGAATCATAATACCATTGCGCGAACCTATTCTTGCTCGAACTAGTCGCGGTACCCTGATTGTCACCGCAACCGTACAATACCCCGTCGGTCGTCACGCACCATGTCGTGTAAGAGGAACAAGCAACACTCTTTGCATTCTCGATCGTTTTAAACACGCCGCTATAGGGATTATAGGATTTTCTGGTGAACGTCTCTACCCACCGTCCAAGATCATCGTTGTCTCCCTGCTGTCCAAACCCGTTTGATCCGCATCCGTACAGATACCCATCGGTCGTGACGAACCATGTCGTGTCTGAGGAACACGAGAAGCTTACTATCCCGGATATCGGATTGTTCTTCGCATCGGGATCATAGAATTTCTGGGTGAACGTTGACTCCTTGACATCGTTCTTACCATTACCCTGCTGCCCAGCATCATCGGATCCGCATCCGTACAGTTTCCCTTCGGTGGTGATGAACCACGTTGTTTTATTGGAACAATAAACGCTTGCGATGGTGAGCCCGGGCATGCGCTGGGTGAACACATTCACATCGGATGTGTCACCGCTACCCTGCTGTCCATCATTTCCATATCCGCATCCGTACAGTTTCCCTTCGGTGGTGATGAACCACGTTGTTTTATTGGAACAATAAACGCTTGCGATGGTGAGCCCGGGCATGCGCTGGGTGAACACATTCACATCGGATGTGTCACCGCTACCCTGCTGCCCATATTGGTTGTGGCCGCACCCGTACAGTCTACCGTCCTTGGTCAGTAACCATGTGGTCTCACTGCTGGAATATACGCCGGATTGTATGGGAAGAGGAACGCTGGCCCCTTCGGTCTCTTCGGTATCGACTATCGATACGGCCATGGTCATCAACATCAGCACAGCTATCGCTATCGTGATGTTCTTGACCTTGTGACCCTTCACATATTCCCTCGAGCGCATATGAGTACACTTCTCCGATCCTATCTGTACATACCGTTTCACATGCAGGATGCTTGTCCGATTGGATTTCCGATACTCCTCAGATGGTGTGAGGCTCGAACGGAGATATGAAACGGTCAGCCTTACGTTTCATTTAAAATTTTAAGGTATATAATAACGACCGCTCGATAGCCTGGATGATCGGAATAGTAGTAAATGAAACCGATCCGTCCAGGTGAATCTGAAAGGGTTAGGAACTGTTTGTTTGGAAAACCATTGACTTTTCCTTGATGTGATAAAGTGATAAGGGAATATGAGAGGACTGATAATGACTGTAAAAGAAGATGACCCCGTGCTTTTTCTTCTCCACCCTTCGTCCATCTTGCCCTGCGGGATTGTTCTTTCGCTCCCTTCTTCCTGTTTGAGCTGAAATCACATCTCCGCAGGTCTTCGGTCACTCTGCCTTGGGTTTCGAAGAAAAGCCCAGGGTTGAATAGAAGATGTTCAGAGAGAACATGCCCGGAAACAAGATAAACTCCTTAGGAAACGGCTTCGGAAACGATTTGAAGGTCCTCAAAGGGGAGGCGAACATAGAGAGGCTCCTGCTCGAGGACATCCTGGAGATCGTGGAGTACGGATGGGACAGGAACGATCTTCAGAGGATG
This sequence comes from Thermoplasmata archaeon, assembly GCA_015063235.1. Lineage (GTDB taxonomy): Archaea > Thermoplasmatota > Thermoplasmata > Methanomassiliicoccales > Methanomethylophilaceae > Methanoprimaticola. Next base: position 15,945 of record SUSW01000029.1, read on the forward strand.
CTCGATGCCCAGGATTACGGTGGCATCGGGTACCTTGCGGCATGGATCAGGGAGTGCGGCAACTCCGCACACGGGATGATGGTCGAGGATGATCCGTACTGGTATCCCCTCGACGAGGACGGGAACTACAGGGCAGGAGCATTCGGGAGGTGCTGCTGATGACGACCAGACAGGAACAGATCCTCGTACATCTGTACGGGTACCTCGGGACCGGGAACGTATACCAGATGCCCTTTGGGACCAATCAGGACGGGATCGCCGAAGCGATAGGGATCAGGAGGGCCCAAGTGGCGATCGAGCTGCAGAAGCTGGAGAGGAAGAACCTGATCTACTATGAGAGGAAGCACTCGTACAGGGAGGACCATCCGATCAGGCAGCTCAGGAGATGCTACTTCCTGGAGCCTGCGGGGATCAGGAAGGCCCAGGAACTCATCAAAATGAAGGAGGCGGCCTGAATGCAGGATTGGCAGATCGCTGTCCTGAACAGCGAGAACATCAGGGTCGATCAGGACCAGTACACCGGATACAGGCTGGTCATCAGGAAGACCGATGGAAAGAACAGGATGTCCGTGCCTGAGATCGTCGCCACCATAAGGCATTCCAAGAGGAAGCCTGTGATCATGTGTCCGGACGAGCCCTTCAGAGGGATGTTCGCTGACAGGAAAGAAGTGCTGGACATACTGATGAGCACTTCTGAATACGAAGAGTACGCGGTGTGGATGGCCGAAGCGAAGATGTCGGGGGTGATCTGATGGGGAACCGCGCAGTGATCACCACCGAGAAGGACATGGCCAGGGAAGGCCTCGGGATCTATCTCCACTGGAGCGGAGGAGCGGATTCAGTAGGGGCGTTCCTCGAATACTGCGATCTGAGAGGATTCGCAGCTCCGGACAGGAGCGACTACGGGTACTCCAGACTCTGCCAGGTGATCGGGAACTTCATGGGAGCGGACGGGAACTCCCTGGGGATCGGGAAGCTGGAAGAACTGGACTGCGACAATTGGGATAACGGGATGTACATCCTTAACGGTTGGAAGGTCGTCGCCAGGAAGTACTTCAAAGGACAGGAACAGAACTGCTATGACAGATGGGAATTCCTGAAAGAACTTGATGCCTGCCAGCCGGAGGCACAGCAGCTGGGAACGGATATGATGGAAGCTCTCAGATTCCATGGGAAGAGGATCACCGACATCTCATGGAACTACCATTACGAGATATCGAAGAGGAAGGAGAATGGCATTGCTGCAAGGCCTTTCGAGATAGGGAAGTTCTACACCGATTGCAAGAACAGACCTTACAACATCGTTAAGATCGTGGACAAACCGTACATGGAGGCAATCATCGAGAGGGATTGCGAGGAGATCACCGTACCGAGATTCACTTGGAAGGACGGGTCGGAATCGATAATTCTGCCCGAGAACGGAAGAACGATCGTTTCAACGGAGGAGGTGAGCTCGTGAGCCTCTTCGAGACCGGACCGATAATGATGACCGAAGGCATCAGGGAATTGATATGCCTGGATCAAACGGCGGCCGATACCGTCCGGAATTGTCTGGAAAAGCATATGAGTGGAAATTGGGGAGATCTCTGCGACGAGGACAAGCAGATGAACGACGATGCTCTGGAGACGGAGAGATAGGAAGGCGTCTCCGACAGGCTGTTCAGTTCATACGACACCGATTTCGGGAAGATATACATCATAACCGAGTACGACAGATCCGTGACGACCATCCTCCGTCCCGAGGACTACTGACATGGAAAAGGGGCCGAAAGGCCCCGGTGATCGGGCGATATCGGAGGGTGGTAGAATGTGAATGACAACTCTCGGAAAACATGGCTACGTCATCGACCGTCTAATCAGCGAGGACGGAAAGGAGTTGGTGGGAGAGGATGTACTTCCGTTAAATGATTCTAAGAACAATTAAATATGAAGATGACTTAACGGTTGGTAAGGCCCAAGTACCTTCCCTCAGCATATTTTATGCCGAACGGGGGGACGGAAGTCCGAAGGGATAGGATGGATGTTCGCGAGTTTGCCGTACCCTTTATGGGGGGGGGGGACTGCCCTCCTTGCAGTGATGTCCCTCTGACAGCCGACGGTAGATTCGCAAAGATCTCCCCGAACTTGTATGAGGGGGGGGGGGCGGAGCATCCTTAAAGACTCCGATAGGGTTTTATCGTAACACTGGCAGTGACGGCTCAGGTCCTTCCGAATCCGTGCCCACGGGTTTGGGTCCGGATTGCCTCATCGTCGGTGGCAACTACAACAACAGCTCCAGAGACGGGCTGTCCGCCTGGAACTCCAACAACGCTGTGAGCAATTCGAACGACAATCGTGGTGCCCGCCTGGCGTATCCCTCGAAGACTCAATACAATGAACATGACATCCCTATCGGATTGGACCTTGCCACTTGGCAAAAGATAAAGAAAAACCATAGTCGCTTGTTTGGTAGGTGGGGAAACGGTCCGCAGCCGAAGAACAGGTTCGAGGTTCATAGGTCTGTTAGGGGGGTACGCCTTTGATTCGTATCGGGGATCTTTTTGACAGGATCGTCTCGATGGACAATCTCCGCGAAGCGGCTAAGAAAGCCTGTTCGACGAGAAAGAACAGAACGGAGGTCCAGGAATTCTTAGAGGATTCCGAGAACAATCTGAAGAAACTCAGGGACTCTTTGATCGACGGTACTTACAAGTCATCGGAATACAGGATGTTCAACATCCTTGAAAGAGGTAAACAGCGTTTCGTGGCCGATCTGCCGCTGAATCCAGACCGTATCCTGCATTGGGCCATCTGTCTGGTAGCAGAAGAGCCTTTGAACAACAAGCTCATCGATCAGTCCTATGGCTCCCGTCCGGGGATGGGATACCATGATGCTGTGAAGAAAGTCCATTCGTATATTCAGAAAGACGCGAAGATAAGATACGCGCTGATTGTTGATGTGAAGAAGTTCTTCGCATCCATCGACAAGGAGATTCTCAAGAAGAAGATGCTCCGTGTGTTCAAGGACAGGAGATTCCTAGACCTAATGTTCAAGCTGATTGACGAATACTCGTATCCGGGGATCCCCATAGGGAACAGGTATTCGCCGATGCTGGCGAACTTGTATCTGTCGGACATGGACCACAAGCTGAAGGAAAGGCATCATGTGCACTATCTTGTGAGCTTCATGGATGACAGATGCATCCTTGGTTATACCAAGAAATGGTTGAGAAGGATACTAGGGATCATAAAGGACGAACTATCGGCCATTGGTCTTGAACTCAAAGGGAATTATCAGATTTTCCCTATAGATTCCAGAGGGATTCCTTTCCTGGGATACAGGATATTCTCCGATCACATACTGCTTAAAAAGCCGACCAAGAAGAGGATGAAAGGATCCGTCAAAAGGATATCCAATAGACAATCGAAGGATCCGGATTACCGTCTGGATGATAGAGACCTTGGGGTCCTGAATTCATATAGCGGTGTATTGAAACATTGCGATGGTAAACATCTGAGATCCGTTACAATCGTGCCCGTCCTCATAGAGGACAGAAGAAGAGAGAAGAAGGGAGCGACAGAATGAGAACGAAAGGAAGAGAGAAAAAAAGAACAACGCTGTTCGCGGCATTCGCGGTCGTGCTGATGATGATATCGTCGATCGCGGTGATGCCTGCATCGCAATCCGATGCCACGGAATCGATGCACACGGTACCGGTAGGCAGCGATTACGGCTATGTCCTGAAGGTGTCATCCAATGGGATGACAGTAGCGGATGTGGAGGTATGGAACGGTTCGGCATATGAGGCGAGGACGAATACCACATTTCCGGGAATCAATTCGGCCTGGACCTTCACCGACGGTTTGGGCCCATTCAATTGTTTCTATGCAGCGATAAACATCACAGACAATACAACCGATGATGCCAAAGAGAGGAGGATATCCAATGATATTGGTAAAGTGGCCTATGTCCTGAATCCCTATTACCTGCAGCAGACCATCGGCGGGACCACATACACTCCCGGGATATACAACATCATGCTGGTCATTCCTACGGTATATTGGTATTCCATGACCACCAGCAATGGAACGGGGACATACAATTACACCTTTATGAGTAACAATCCTAATTTCTTCGATTCCTCTCAGAGCGGTCATGCGTTCACAGATGGTAGTTACACATCGGCGGTGACATCCTCGGAGATGGTGGCATACGCGCATATGTTCGCATCTTCCGGTGGCAAGGACTGGGACAACTCGGAAGGGAACACCACCACATACCCATATATCGCATTGGGATACTACGAGGCGTACAAGGATACATCGACATCCCTGCTCTCGCAGACCGACAAGACCCCTACGAACAACACCACCATAGCCAACTTCAGGACTGCCGCGCAGGGGAACAACTCGAGCGTGGTTCAGGACCCCACATCTTCCTACAAGGTCGGGACATACGGTCTATGGAACTACTATGGATGGACGCTGTACAAGCTTATGTCCATAACGATAATGGATCAGATGGATTCGCAGTATGCGATAGGGGCCGGTAAGTCCTCCGGATCAGGGGCCAATGTCACCGGAACTGCACTGAATGGTTCCAAACAGCAATGGCTCGTCACAACATCTACGACTTCTACGACGGCTTCGGTATCACTTCTTCTGGAGAATGCGTGGGGTTCGCTGTGGGAGAATGTCGATGACGTTGTGGTGAATACTGACAACAATGTGTACACCAACAACTATCTGTCCCCGACAGGCCTGTCGACGACACTACAGACCACTACCGGGAAAATAGTCCTAGGAGCTTCCGGATCATACTCGCAGGCGAAGATAACAGGTCTGCACATGGATTCGGAAGTCTGGGGAATGCCATCTGCCTATACAGGTACATCCGTCACACCCGCTTCGGACGGTTCGGGGGTGAATGACGATGCTTGGACTTCGAATGCACAGGTAGGTTGCCTCATCGTCGGTGGCGCCTTCGGCAGCAGCTCCGGAGCCGGGCTGTCCGCCTGGGGCTCCGACAACGCTGTGAGCCATTCGAACGACTATCGTGGTGCCCGCCTGGCCTATGTGATGACGGCCGATGCGGCCGTCCCGGAGTACACGATAACCGTTGATTCCGTCTCCGGCGGCAGCGCTTCGTCGAGCAGTTCCGAGTCCGTCGCTGGTCAAACGATCACGATAACCGCGACCCCGACCAGCACCAGCTACAGGCTCAGCTCCCTCACCGGCGTCTATGGTACATCGTCCGAATCATTGACATTCCTTACCAAGACCCTAACC
>SUSW01000005.1 GCA_015063235.1 Thermoplasmata archaeon
CAGGACTGGACCAACTCCCTCAGCTGGGATTGGGTCCTCAGCAGGCAGCGTGTGTTCGCAACGCCCATCCCCGTATGGGAGTGCGAGAAGTGCGGACATGCAGTCTGTGCTACAGAAGAGATGTGCTACTGCGATCCCACATTGGACAAGCCTCCGGTGGACAAGTGCCCCAAGTGCGGCGGCAACCTCATCGGATGCACCGATGTGTTCGACACATGGATGGACTCCTCCGGATCATCATTGTACAACACATTCTGGGGAAGGGACGAGGAGCTCCACAAGAAGCTGTTCCCCATGTCCCTCAGGCCCCAGTCCCACGACATCATCAGGACATGGGCTTTCTACTCCATCCTGAGGGCGGACCAGATCGAGAACTCGATCCCCTGGGAGAACATCATGATCCACGGATTCATCATGGCCCCCGACGGAACCCCGATGCACTCATCGATCGGTAACGTCATCGATCCCATCCCGATATTGGAGAAGTACGGTGCCGATGCTTTGAGGTATTATGTCACCACATGCTCTCTCGGAATGGACACCGCGTTCAGGGAGAAGGATGTCATCCGCGGAAGCAAGATATGTAACAAGGTTTACAACATCGGAATGTTCGCATCGAAGTTCATCCACGATGTGCCGGAGAAGTGTGACACGCTCAGGCTCTCCGACAGGTGGATCCTCAGCAAGTACTCCAAGACCGTGAAGGAAGTAACGGATTCCATGGAGGTATACGAGTTCGATAAGGCGATGAGGGTCCTCGAGGACTTCATCTGGCATGAGCTCGCAGACAACTACATCGAGATGGTCAAGGGAAGGGACGACGACGCTGTAAGATACACGATATACAACGTCCTGCTGGGAAGTATGAAGCTCCTGGCCCCCATGATGCCCCACATCTCCGAGGAGGTGTACCAATCCCACCTGAAGGCCATCGACGGCGGAAAGTCCATACACCTCACATGCTGGCCTAAGCCCATCCTCATCGATGAGCAGGCCGAGAAGGACGGAGACAAGCTCGCAGACGTCATCGCACAGATCCGTGCATGGAAGGGAGAGAAGAAGATCCCGCTCAACCAGGAGATCTCGATGATCGAGTTCGTCGGAAAGGACCTCAGTTTCCTCGAGAATTCCGTGCAGGACCTCAAGGACACCACCAAGGCGAAGGACGTGAAGGTCGAGGCCGAGGCCAAGCTGACCGAGGAGGTCATCGCCGTCAAGCCGGTGCATGCCAAGCTCGGACCCGCATACAAGGGACAGGCCAAGGCGATCGTATCAGGTCTTGCCGCGATGGATGTAAAGACCGCAGCAGAGCAGCTCGCCGCAGGCGCGATCGAGATCGAGGCTGACGGAGAGAAGCTGTCCGTACCGGCGGAATTCTTCCAGTTGGAGAAGGCCCTGATGCTCGAAGGAAAGTCGGTCGAGACCATACAGATCGGCGACGTGCTCGTGCTCATCGAGCAGTGAAACCATTCAGCCGGGGACATCCCCGGCATTGTTATGATAATCAACACAGGCGGAAGGACCGACATAGTCCAATACTACACGCCGTGGCTTCTGAAGAGGTTCGAGGAAGGGTATGTGCTGTCGCGCAACCCCATGTTCCCGAACAGGGTCGCACGCTACGATCTCACTCCCGATAAGGTTGACTGCGTCATGTTCTGCTCCAAGAACTATGCGCCGATTCTCAGTGATCTGCATAAAATAACGGAGCGTTTCAACACCTACTTCTTCTACACGATAACCGCCTACGGAGAGGACGTGGAGCCGGGTGTGCCTTCCATCGAGAAGAGCATCGATACGCTGAAGAGATTATCCTCCATAGTAGGAAAGCAGAGGGTCGTGTGGAGATACGATCCTGTGTTGCTGACGGATAGATACACGATGGACGTCCATCTCGATACATTCCGTAACATGGCGGAGCAGATTTCACCATATGTCGACAGATGCATATTCAGTTTCGTCGAGTATTACGACAAGGTGCCTTTCAACATGCCCGAGATCATACCGTTCAGAAGGGATGAGAAGCAGAGGATGGCAGAGGGTCTGGGAAGGATAGCTTCTGAAAACGATCTGCCGATACAGATATGCGTCTCCGACGGGGACTATTCAAGATACGGGATCTCCAGCAGCGCATGCGTGACGCTGGAGGCTCTGGGCAGGGCCAACGGCGTCAGGTTCAGGGATCTGAAGCACAAGGGTATGAGGAAGAGATGCCACTGCATGGAGAGCAGGGACATCGGATGGTACAGCACGTGTCCGAACGGATGCAGGTACTGTTACGCGAATTCCAATCCTGATAAGGCCAGGGAGAACTACCTGCTTCATGACAGCGATTCCCCGCTGCTGATCGGACATCTGAACGAAGGCGATGAGGTCTACCAGGCCGAGCAGGAATCGTTCCTATCCGTGAGAAGAGACGTACGCAGCCTGGATGATTTCTGATAGTGTCAAAAACCAAATCGATTATGACGCTCTGAATCCCGGCAGAATCTGCAGTATTGGGATACCGGACATCCGCAGCAATCCGGGGATGACGGACGGCAGTACGTCCTTCCCAGCGTTATGAATGCGAAATCCATGTTATCCCATCTGTCCTGGGGTACGGTATCCTCTATCGCTTTCTGTGTAACCTCCGGCTTCCTGGAATCGGATATGCCCAATCTCTGCGACACCCTGTTGATATGGGTATCGACAATAACAGAAGGCTTCCCGAAGCCGTATCTCATGACGCATGCGGCGGTCTTCTTCCCTACCGAAGGCAGCTTCATCAGCTCATCCGGATCGTCCGGGACCTCTCCGTCATAATCCTCGACTATTGTCTTTGTGACCGCTTTGATGTTCCTCGCCTTCTGCCTGTAGTATCCGGAGCAGAAGATCAGTTCTTCCAGCTTCCCCTGGTCCATCTCGTAGATCTCCGCAGGGCAGGAGCACTCGGCGAACAGCCGTTCCGATGCCCTTCTCGAATTCCTCTCCGTGGTCTGCTGGGAAAGAATTGTGGACACGAGGACCTGATACGGTGTGCTGCCATCGTAGCCTACTACTTCGAATGCTCTGCGTCCGAAGTGGTCCAGGATGGCGTCGATGACCTTTGCAGCTGTATGGGTGTCCATGATAACACTATGATGAAAGGGGTCTGATTTAGATTCTATGGCAACATATTGTTTCTTTATAAGCTATATTTATATGATTACAGAAATGGCAATTTCATTTTGGTATCAAACCCGAGTTCGACAGATTTTCTCATCGGAACATCCGTCAAACTGCCAGTGCCCCTGCCCTTTTGGAGGGCGGGGCTGTTCACCCTGTTGTCGCAAGGGAAGGGTTGCGGGTCAACCCAAGGCGGAGTATGTTCACAGACGCGTTCAGATCG
>SUSW01000030.1 GCA_015063235.1 Thermoplasmata archaeon
ACGATCACCAATGATTCGAAAGTACTGGTCAATCTAGCTGACGGACATTATCAGGTGCGTCTCGTTCCATCGGATAGCTCGCTGAAGACCCTGGAATTCAATTTCGATGTCAACAGTGATGTGTTCTCCTCCGACGGGTTCAAACTGATAGCGATATTCATCGGATTCTGCATACTCATGGCTGTAGCAGTAATAGCAGGACGTATTTACCGCGGAAAATGGTGATTCAATCAAGTGACAACTGGTCAGGCATGGCCATCGATGGATACTTCGATCGATGGCACTGGCCTGCTTATCGACCTGACGTCATCTTGTGAACGATCGACCTTAAAAAACCAACGTCTGTTTGCCCCATCATCTCATCTCGGGCAACAGCCGTACGGTTCATTTCAGACGGTGTTTGCACGGCATGTCATCATGATAAACGATCAGAAATGATCTAACTTACCGGCCCATTATGGGCCGGAAGATACTTTCTTCATACCTCACGCATCGCAACTGTGCGGCAATGGTTTTCCTCTGACTGCCGATTGCGCCTCAACGATATCCGCAACCACAATCATCTTTTTGTCTAAGAACTGAATTGACGCTCCCATGAATAAGAGAAAACTAATCGCCATCACGGTAATCCTGATGACGGTTACGATGATGGCTCCGATCGCATCGGACAGCTCGTCATCGGTCAGACTGTCGGCAGAGCCTGAATCGGATAGGATGTCGATAAGGGTACTCAGAGTTCCGTCCGAATCCAGATGCTCCAGGATCTCCGTCTTGCGTCCGTTCATGCGGACCTCTCCTTCTTGATTATCCTGTATATCTCCGAGATGATCAGGAGCACTGCTATGGCGCAGATGATCAGGATGAAGTATTCCTTGACGAAAGAGATGATCATGCCGAGGAAGTGGTCCTTCCCCACGACTATTCCTCTGATATCTTCATACTTCACCGATTCGGATACGAGGGCATTGTCCCCTTTGGTGACCACCTTCCCGGAAGCGGGGTCGTTGGATACGATCCTATGATGGTTGAGCAGTCCGTGGTAATCGAATTGGATCACGTCGCCTGTCTTCAGATCGGGTTTCTCATCGTCGCCGATGAGACGGACCATGACCAGGGAATCCTTCTCTATCGTGGGGATATCGTAATCGGTGAGTTCGCCGTCCATGGAGTCGGTGACGATTATGCGGATGTCCCTGTCTGTGAAATCCAGGGACCATCCGTTGAGATGGATCATGCAGATGGATGCGAGAACTATGATGATGACGGCCACTAGGATGATGGTAGGGGGACTATTTCTCACCCTGCGGCCGTCTTTAAGACGGATGGGTGCTGGGCACCCATCGGTTTGAGTAGGTTGTTGGTCCAAGCGATCACATCGTAGTCGTCAGCGATGCTGTGTAGGTGTTGGTGCTCGATTCATAACCTGCAAGGTTGCCTAGAGTATACGACTTGCCATCTTCGAATGATGTCACCCAATTGCCTTCGGAATCGGCCCATATCGGCAGGAACGTTGTGCTCGTCACGGGAACGATCATCAGATTTCCAGCCTGTATGAACTTGTATGCATCCGGGACCATGAAAGTGAACTCGCCCACATCCGTCTTTGAAGTTAGTGTCTGAATATCTGCATCCTTGAATGCGTCGGCACCCATTGTAAATGCATTAGACCTCATGTATACTTTAGTGGCTGCGAAAGCATTTCCGTTCAGAGATACGGTTTTCAGAGATGTGCATCCCTCGAAGGCTCCAGATCCCAGTGATATCAGCGATTCAGGCAGGTCCACTTTATAAACATAGGTGCATCCTTTGAAAGCGTTCGTACCCACGGATGTCAAAGTATCCGGGAACGAGATCGAGACAAGATGGTTCTTGATCCCGTCCTGTGTGAACAGGTCCGTTGATATTGAGCTAATACCCGCGAACACAATGGTTGTGATCCTCAATCCATCCCACGCACTTTTATCGGCAGACTGCAAATCTTCATAATTATAGAAGTCACCAGAGCCAATAACAACCATGACATCTTCGCTAACGAAAGCCCCTATGCTTGATCCAACAGATATGGCACCGGAACTGGACTTTATCCAGACTGTCTTTTTAGGTATACTTTCAGTGATTGCTTGAGCATCGCCTTCTCCGTTCAGTTTGAACTCAATATCGGTGTACGTCGGAGTACCGTCGAATGTGGAGAACACATTAGAGCCGAAGGTCACATTTCCCGATGAACCGAGGATTATCACTGATCCGATCGCACCGTGTCCTGCGAATGCATAGTCCCCTACACTGTTCAGGGAAGAGCCGAGTACCAGAGACGCTATCGTCCCTGATGAAGCGCTGGAGCTTCTGATAAAAGCACTGGCCCCTATGGATGTTACAGAATCAGGAATCGCTATAGATCCTGTCAGATTGTTGTTAGCGAATGCATTGTTCCCGATGGTCTTCAGATTGTCTGGTAAAGAGATGCTTTCAACAGATGTCATTCCGTTGAAGACATTGTTTCCCAAATTGGCAAGTGCTGGAGCGTAGAATGATATTTGTTCGATTGATGACAAGTAAGAACTCCATCCTCTGTCATCCGGATCGATTGTAAAGTCCTTCATCCGTTGAGTAACTGCTGTCGGGTCCTTGCTTATGATGATTAATGACTTGCTTTCTTTTACGTAGACGGCATACAGAGTCTTATCCGAACCATATGATATATCGTATGATGTGTCAGGGAGCTGGTCCGAGGTGGAGTAAATGTGCCCTCTGCTCACACTGCTGTAGTCTACAGTACCTCCTGTAACAATCGGAACCACGAAGTCCTTATACCATTGTACCGACGCCGGGATCGAATCGGTCTTCCATGTGATGGCACCCTCTCCGGTACCAGACTCAAGTTGGAATGATCCCAGGGTAGCCGGGAATGCTCCCGACCCGATATTTCTAACATTGACACCTACTATGATGCTATTCAATTTACCGCAATCCGCGAACACGTAATTCCCGATATTTACGGTGGAACCCAATATAGCGGAGCTGATGTCTCCACCATAGAAAGCATAATCGTCCAGAATGGCAGTGTTTGAAAATCCTACGGAGGTCAAGGTTGTGTTGGCAAAAGCGTGTTCGCCCACCGTGGAAGCATTATCTGGGATGGTGTAAGATCCTGCCTTTCCTTCAGGGCATAGAATGACCTTGGCACCCGAATTCGCCTTTGTAAGGACAACACCCTCCTCAGTACCGGTGTAATGATCATTTCTGTCTGAGACAATCAGTTTCTCCAGGTAGGTGCATCCTGCGAATGCCTGCGGGTCCAGATAAGTCACGTTGCCAGGTATGAACACGTAATCAAGATATGGTGAACTGGTTACCCCGCTCCCGCAGTCCTTAAACGCGTATTTGCCGATTGTGGTGCAGGAGTATGGTATGCATAAAGCCGTTAGATTGACTAGCCCAGAGAATGCACCTTCGCCTATACCCGTGATCCCCTGCTGTAGCATGAGATACTTGATAGAAGATGCGTAAGAAGCCCAAGGTGCTGACGCTGTATGATCGATGACCACATCATTGCCTAAGATGACTAATGTATCCTCGTTAAGAATGAACCACCAGAAGCTACCCCCAACCTTATTGGTGGCGTGATGAATGGCAAGGTCCCCTTGTGTGGATAAGAATGTGCGGGAAAGTCCGTCCGTTGATTGATGCGACAAAGTGCTGATTACACGACTCGAATCCACAGTCCATTCCGTTCCAGATAAACTATAGGTATACCAATTGCCTTCAACATCATTCCTGAATTGGAAATTGCCTTGATCTGCAGGGAGCAGTATAACGGTGCTATTCTTGGAGTTGAAATAAATGCGATATGGCGAGAACGTATCTATGCCAGTGTCTGAGACGTTTGCAATCGAGAGCACACGGGTCGGTCTCGTCTCTCCATATCCATTTACGCTGTAAGGGTGATGTATCGCATTCCCTAATTGGATGAGGGGAGCCGTCAACCTCGGACCATTTTGATTCGTTACATACAATTCACGCAATGATTCTGGAGCAATGAATGAATTCTTATTGTGCAGAGAAGAAGAGCTTTCAAACGACGCTCCCGGTTTCACTATAGTATTCACTTGATCGCTGGAGCTGGAATATCTGTACCCATCCACATATAAGCATCCCATATAGGATTCAAACGTGTCATTATCATCAGACACGACGATCTCAACAATATTCTGACCCTTGTAAAACGGAGTAAGAACCGCGCTTGAGGAAGCTGGGCCATCCATGCTTTCCAAATTTCTGTGTAAATAGAGAACAGGGATATTTTTACTGGTCATGAGCTGATCTTCTAGAAATGTAACAGATTCGGGGATGTACAGGTAACCGATCGATGAACCTCTGCAAATTTTTTGGCCGGTACCTGTAATACCGTACTGAATCATAACATATGCAGGTTTGTTATGTTCGTAAAAACCATAGCTATCGCTGCCACAATCTAGCATGTTCCCTAAACCAGCATAGAGACCAAACTTGATTGTCCTTCCAGAAGCATCAGCATACCATTCATGAGTCTGAATCGTAGCCTGTGAATGGTATGATGCCCAACCTTGCGAGCTAGAAAGGTCGGATTGGGAACTCCCCAGGTCCAGACGTGAATATACCGTACCAGCTGTCAGAGAAGAGAGGGCGGCACTTTGTCTTACATAACCGCTGCTGGCAGAACTGAAAGAATAATATTGGTCCGCAGCAAATGCCGGAAAGCCTCCGCTGCATGTAACACTCGATGGTTCGGATTGTAATGAGGAAGAATCCGGGTAATCCACGACAATCACAGTAAGTCTGGCGCATCCGCTGAAAGAATCTACAGGAACCGAGGTTAGATTATTGGTGATCGAGGCCATCAGCATCTGTCCACACCCTTTGAAAGTTTCCGATCTCGGCACATTATCATAACCGACCTTCGTTGCAAGGGTCGTCATACCATGGTTGAATTGTACCATTTCCAGCGAGGAATTCATGAATGCCCTGTAGCCCAATCTGGTAAGACTTTCAGTGAATGTGCAATATTTGAGGGGTGAACCGAAGAATGCGTAATCTCCAATCTCTGTTGTCCCGTACGGGATTATATAGATTTTTGTACCTGTAGTATCCGTTCTTTTTACCCCGTCACCCATATGGGCGTAGGGATACTTCACCAGCATAAATCCCGTAGGAGTGTCCTTGCTTCCGATATACTTGAAAAGCACACCATCCTTAGAATAGTAAGAAAGGTTGCTGGGTTCTACATTTATCTCCTTCAGTCCAGTACATCCGTCAAAGGCGAACACGCTGACGGAGTTGCATGCTGAGGGGATATCCAAGACGGTTATTTCGGTGCATCCGCAGAATGCGAGGTCGCCAATCGTGTTAACGGTGAAGGGCATCGATATCGATGTGAGATTGCTGCCACCCATGATGGCTCCCGCGGATATCGTCTGGCATCCAGTCAGAATCGAGAACGAAGCCGCTGTTCTGGCTGCAGGGTATGCATACAGAAGTCTCTTATCCTTCGAGTAAAGTGCATCGGAGTCCATGTAGAAGTTCTCATTATGCCCGGTGTTGGTAAACTTTGTCAGATTCTTGGCCCCTGCGAAGGCACCGCCTTGGATCGAAGAGAGCGTGTCAGCGGAGAAAGGGGATGATGTAGGGACATCGAATGAGGTGCCCGATTTTGCACAGGGGTATGCGACCAGCGTAGCATAATCCGAAGTGTATAGGACATCATTCACTGCCACGAAAGAGGAGTTCCCGGTCGCGACAGTGAATGAGGCGAGATTGCTGCATCCTGCGAATGCTCCGTTCCCTATCTCCGTTATGTTGGCCGGAACCTGATAGGAAGTGAAACCTGCATTGGTGAATCCGTAGAACGCATATGCTCCTATGGATGTGATCGCACGTCCCTCTTCCGCACCTATGGTGATCGCGGTTATATCGGCACGCTGGTCGTACCAAGGGGCCTCACCCGGCAGGTAGTCCGGCATAGTGCCGCTCGAAGTGCAACTGATCGTGAGCGTGCCGCTGGTTACATTATATGACAATCCCTCGGCCGGCACGGCCTCGGACTCCTCTCCGATAACGATGAAAGCAGCTGCAAACACCACCAGAATCGCCGTCATAGAAACGATGAGAGCCTTCTGGGGAGTCATCACACCCTTTGTTTGAGCATCCCTGCTCGACACATCCCTGTCATCGGAGACTTTTGTTCTTCCTTCCACTTTATTACGAGAATCCATTTCAGTTCCTCCTTTTGAAATACAGTGCGGTTATCACCAGACATAATACCACAGCGATGGCGATCAATATCCACCATGGGAATCCGCCGTCCTTGCTGTCGATGTCCTCCGCAGTCGCCAGATATACGGAGAAGTGCGTAACGGTGAACGACACCTCCCCTGTTTTCGTATCATAGGACGATTCCACGATCTCGTGGGAGCCGTCCTCCTGAATGTAATAAACGAAGATGTTTCCTTCCAAACCCGGTTCAAGGGCTATCGATGCCTTTCCTCCGATGTCGTGCACCTGCTCCGTGCCGCGCATCATCGTCACGACGACGGCGAACCCGTCGCCTACGACATTCAGCTGCTCAGGAGTGAGGTTCTCGGGGGTGCCTCTCTCCATCCTGATGACGGTATCCTCTCCGGCCGATGCGGCTGTAGAGATCACGCTCTCATCGAGATACATGCTTCCCGAATCCGTGATGATATACAGCCCGTAGCCCTCATCGGACAGCGATGCCAATGCGTCCGAGCCTATGGTCAGAGCGCTGGACACATCGAAGGTTAGCGTAGGCTCGGCCTTTACACCGTGAGTCTCCAGGAATTCCCTTCCGGAGCCGGCCTGCGACAATACCTTTTCGATTATCTCGTCGGTCACGGCATCATATTCGACAACGGCATCCAGAGTCTTCTCCGATGGATCGTAGATCGTTGTCACGGACGTATCATCGAGATGATCGGTCACTTCGTATGATATCATCGTGACATCCCCGGATGCGTTCTTGTTGACGGCCTTGTCCTCCTTCGTGATGAACTTCCCTTCGGGATCGGCCATTATCCTCTCGTATGTGTACTCTGTGGAGGAATCGGGATGCGTGGCTAGTGTCTCTTCGATATGCTCCGTCCTTCCGTCGGGATATATCCTGTCGATGGTATCCTTCTCGATGACCGTGCCGTCGGGGAGTTTTCTATCCTCATGCTTCTCCTTCTCCTCTCCGGAGAATTCCCACTGGGCATATATGGTGACATCCGTCTTTCCCATCCGTGTGGATGAGGTTACCTCGGATCCACCTTCGCGGGAGTCGAACCATCCCTTCAGGATGTAGTCCTCGCGCTCAGCGGAAGGGAGCGTCCCATACTGTGAGCCTTCGGCTATCGTCCTGGACGTTTCCGAAGGCGTTCCTCCGTTCCCGTCGAAGTACAGCATATGCTTCTCGGCCTCGCCCCACACCGCGTAGAGAGTTGTCGTGTCGGCCACGATTATCTCGCTTCCTCCGTAGTAGCTGGGGCTTCCGGTTGGTGTCAAAGCCCAGCCTTTGAACGAGCTACCGTCCTTGGTCGGCTCCTTTTCGGAAACGATGAAAGTATGAACGGCCTCCTCGCTGGTATAGCTCTGCGTTCTCGGAGCGTCCTTTCCGCCGTTCGCGTTGTATTTCAATGTGAATGTCTTGTAATCGGGTCCCGGACCGGGCTCCTCCTCCCACTTCGCCTGGAGGTTCATGTCAGTCGTGCCCATCAGGGTGTCCTTGGTGACATATGCTGTTCCATCATGCCATCCTATTAGCTCGTATCCCGACCTGCTCACCGAAGGGAGATCGCCGATCGGCTCTCCTTCGGTCATATATTTGCTGGGGATCTCGGAAGGCGTTCCTCCGTTGCTGTCGTAGGTCACGAGGTGCTGATCCGTCCAATGGGCCTTGAGCGTGACATCCTCGGTGCCCATCACGGTATCTGCATCCACCTTGGTATCGCCGTCGTACCATCCGGCGAATACCGCGGCGGTCTTGGTGACTGTCGGGAGCTCCCCGTATGCTGCGCCTGCTTCGAGATATCTGCTCTCAGGCATCGGTTCTCCGCCGTCGGGATCGAATGAAAGCTTGTAGACTCCGTCTGTCTCCGCTCCGAATATTATGCTGACCGAGGGATCGCGCGGAACGTCGGTCATCTCGTAGTATTCTGCCGTCTTCAGAACGATGTAGTAATTCGTATCCCTCTGGAATTCTGTTTTCTCTCCATCGGTCTGGAAGAACACCAGATCCTCCGTGAGGTTGGCTACCGATGTTCCCAGGAGGGTTGTCCTCTCCTTGTCCGAATAAAGTTCGGCTTTTACCTTTGTGTGCTGCAGGAACTGCTGGGCGCCGGTGACGGCGAATCCTATGTAGCATTTCTTGTCGATGGGATAATGGACTTTTACGTAAGAGGGGTCCGTCGGGATAACAGTGTCCGCCGGTATCAGAAAGACTCCATCCTTATTGTTGACTTGAATAGACCCATTGATCAGCACATCGCCATCGGTATAGGCTGTGCCGTCGTCGTGGTATATCCCTGTACCGATATCACTCTCTTGAGCATCGGCGGACGGGACGATGAATGTGAGCGATGCTACAACAAGTAGCATGACCAGAGCCGAGGATGCGATGACGGATCTTCTCATCATAACACCTCTTCGGTGGTCTCCAGCATCGTCAGAGTGATGCTTGCCGGTGATCCGGTCGAAAGCTGATGGGGGCTCGTGCTCGATGAGTCCTTACCTATCGATTGTATCTCCAGCGATCCGTAGAACGCTCCTCCGGTGAGCTTCACCGGGAGGGTGACCGTCCATTTGTTCTCTGAATCGATGTAGCATGATTGCGACACCGAAGTGCCCCTTATAGAATCGTACAGGATGGCAGTGACCATTCCCCTGTAGCTTTCGCTTGCATACCAGGTGGAATCGTATGTGGCCTCCAGCTTCAGTACCGCGAGGTCGGAGCCTGTGGCGGGAGAGTTGGTGTATGATATGTTGGACGTGGTGGCGTATGAGCCGGACGATCCCGTGGTGGTCATGGATGATGCCTTCAGCATCCCAGTGGCCGTGAGATCGGTGTGATATGCCGTCATGGTTATGGCGGGCGATGATATGTTGATGTCCCTTGTTGCGTAGGGCGTGATCATCAGAGCTATCCTTCCGATGAAGGAGCTCTTCTCGTCGCCTTCGGAGGCGACGGTGGAGAAGGAGTTGCCGACTATGGTGCATCCTCCGTCCGATATGACCGATGTGGCCGAGGATCCTCCGATCCTCAGCGTGACTGTGGATCCGTTGAGATCCGATAATCCTGAAAGGGTCACCTGGAGCGCAATTATCGTTCTGTCTCCTCTCACCACGCCGCTTCCTTCCTCTGCGGGCGTTCCGGTGAGCTCTTCGGTGTCCCTGTATGCCAAATAGTAATGCGTATCTCCGTCCGACGATGCGTCGAAGGTCTCGCCTGCCGTGACGCTGTCGGGCATGTTGGAGAACAGATTCGACACAGGGTATTCCTGCGTTCCTGTGGAATCCGAGACGTACAGGATGGAATAACGAGTGTCCACGCTGTTATCGTCCACGGTAGTTACTCCGCTGTAGTACGCATACCCCACAGCCATACTCATGACGGCTACGCAAACGATTGTTGCGATGATCATTGTGCTTGTTTTCATTCTTCGTTCCTCCCATCCATGGTGGGGTCCGCCCCGAAGGGCGGTAATATGTTTGATTCGAATCATCACGCAGTCACGTCGTATGCTCTGTAGAAGACGTCATCTCCGCCGTTCGCAGAGAATGCAACGATAACCTTTCCATTAGCAGTGCCGGTCTTTGCGACGCCCGTGATACTATGGGAAGCGGTGTTTGCGGTTGCATTCGCTCCGTTCTTGTATGCTATGGACAGCTCGAACGCACCGTCCTTGATCAAATCCGTAATGACATATTCGGTTCCAGATGCATCTTTGTCACCGTTCGCTACGTATGTGATGGTGCCTGAAGTGATTGTTTCAGTCTTGGCGATGTGCGTAACGATTCCCTGGAATACGATATCTCCGGAAACGTTACATTTTGCATCATTAACATGTTCGAGAGTCGTCTTGGTAGGGGTCGCTGCAGTTTCCATCGTATCCTCTCCAAGATACACTGTAGCGTAGCAGTTCTCATTTGCCTTGATGTGGTATCCCTTGCTGAGATCAGTCGCATCAACTTTGTCCAGTGCAGGTGCAGGGATGATCGCAACATAAGTGTTGGTTCCGCTGTCATTGTTAGTCACCGGGAAGAACTGAATGTAAGATGTGACTGCACTGTTGGTAGCCCCCAATCCAAGCCAGAGGCTAGCGTTTGATCCGATGCTGACATTTTCGATAGTAACCTGGAAGTCGAACTTTCCTGTAAGGTCCGTGGGCGCCTTGATATCATATGCAGTAGCGGCGGAGAGCACTGTCATCATTTTTTCAGTTGTAGTATTGTAGGTAAAGTTAGATCCGGATGGGGAGATCTCAAAATATGCTTTGTTTTTGTAGGGAACAGGTGCGTCAGAGTCTGCTACATGATATGTGGTATTAAATTCCAGATCCTTCTGTATCGAAGCCATATCGGTTTCGACAGAAAGATATTGAACATTCACCGCGTTGTCTTCAACGGTCGTCTGTCCCCAGTAGGCTGCAAATCCTGCACCTACGATGGCGACAGCTGCGACCGCCAGGATGGCGATCATTGCGATTGATCTTGTATTCATTTTTCTCACCTTTTCGTGTATAGAATCGTCAGATTCCATTCGGACAGAAAGCATGGATCTGCCTCTATCCTGAGGTTCCTTGACAGTCAAAGCCGTGTTATTAAATCCGAAAATAAAATTAGTGAAATCGTAGAAAATTCGATAATTTCAAATGTAATCATCAAAAATTCTACGATAATAATCAATAATACCATTTTTGATAAAATCATGGAATCCGTTAAATACGCTGAAATGGTGCTGATGTTGAGGAAAAAGCAACGGTCAAGGTCATGTGACTAGTCACATGGTTCGAATCTTCGGATTTAATAACTTCGGGGTACCCTCCGCCCTCGATTTCTTCTTTGTTGGTCTCAGGAAATTTACCATCTCCGCCGTCTTCAGGTGTAACCATCACAGGCACCTTGTCCAGCCATCCGAAGCCGGTATAATCGTCGGAATCGTCGTTGATATGCTCCGACAGCTCCTCACAGCAGATCTCCGTCCATTCGTCTGTCCTCAGGCCGCTGGGCCTGATGTAGCATTCAAGCGTGGTATTGATATCGGAGTGCCTCATGAGATGCTTTATCGTCTCAAGGGGGCATCCGCACTCTGCCAATGTGGAGCAGTACAGCCTCCTCAATGAATGACAGGACACCTCGATGCCCAGTCTCCTGCCCAGCCTTGAGATCCTGTTCGACATGGCCGGCAGATGCCTGTACATCGGTATCGCTCCGTGCTCGGACACCATGATGATCAGATGGTCCTCCTCATCCTCTGCATACTGCAGCCTCCATTTGAGATATCCCTCGATCTCGATCCTGATATGATCCGGCATCGGCTGTTGAACAACCAATCCGTTCCTCCCGTGGCCTTTGCCCGAGACCCTGATCCTGTTGATCCCTATGTCGCCCAGCCTTATCGCCCCGATCTCCTTCCTCCTCAATCCCATGTATGCGCCCAGCATCAGGACCATCCTCTCCGACGGGTCGGCCGCGTCCAGCAGACGGTTGAACTCGTCCTTGTCGATGAACTTCCTCGTGACCTCATCCCTGTTCCAAAGAATGTCCATCCTCTTCACAGGATTTCTTCCCGTGTGATATTCGCAGAACCTGCCGATGATGTTCATCGTATTCTTCATGGTGTTCTCGCTCATTTCCAGGATCGACATCAGCAGAGCGATGGATTCCTCCCCTATATCCTCCGGTTTGATAGACATCTCGTTCTCGGCCAGGATGCCCAGGCACCTGCCTATGACGAATCTGTAATGCTCTATGGTGGTAGGCGATCTGTTCCTTCTCTCCAAATGCGTAAGATAATCCTCTATGCAGTCCATGTTATTCCCCCTGTCTGATGGCATGCGTCTCCGGATTCCCCCGGAGCGCTTGTTCCCATCGTCAATTCCATCAAACGTTGAGACATAATTGGTATTCAGCGGTTCCCTTACCGAACGTTAGGCGCGATGTCGGAAACATATGTTGTTTTCTTCCGGGACGGCCAGTCATAGGTACAACAAACAAACCGGCTGCCTCGCGCGTCGCGTATATATCTATCAAATCCCCTGCATTCCGAGGGATTGCCCCGGGAACCCTTTGACCCTCAGGACTTGGAGAAGGGGTCCGTGGCCAACCGCTATCCGTCGGGCCCCTGAAGAAGTTTCAGGTATCGCCGTTCCACCATAGGCATAATCACAATCATCTTTTTGTCTAAGAACTGAATTGATGCTCCCATGAATAAGAGAAAACTAATCGCCATCGCGGTAATCCTAATGACGGTTACGATGATGGCTCCGATCGCCTCCGAAGGCACCGAAGCGATCAGCCAGAACGATTACAGCATCGTCATCGCCGGATACTACGATTCGGATCACAAGCAGGATGTGAACATAGATCTGACCAACGGACAGAACGTCGAATCGTCATTGTACATATACAACAAATATGACAAGGACCTCGACATCCAGTTCACGGTCCGTTCCTACGCGGACGAAGTACAGTTCACATCCGTTCCGGGAACGACGATGGTCAAGGCCCATGATATGACCCGCCTGACATTCTCCATAGCAGTCGTACCGACCTGCAACTCGATGAAGGACGTGAATCTCAAGATGGGGATAACGATTACAGAACTGCCGGATAACGTCTCCGTTACCGAAATCATCAATTTCAATGTCAATGTCATCTCAGAATACGATTCGGACGGATCCTACAACAAATTCTTCGGCTTCATAGAGAACAACCTTCCAGAGCCCTTCAACACCTCGATAACGCCATTCATAGCGTCTATGATCGCATACATTTTACTGTCATACCTGGCTTGCATAATTATCGTACCTAGGCTGGCGAACTTCTTCAACCGTATGACCGTGCACGATGATCAGAAGAAATTCGAGAAGATCTTTACCTCGCTCGTGGTTCTGTCCATCGGAATAGTGACGATCAATCCCGGATTGGTCATACTTGGTGCGGATGCTTCCATCCTGGACCTCGCATTCAGGCTCACCATGACCTTCGTCATAATTACGGCATCGTTCGCCATCTGGAAGATCTACATCTACATTGTGCAGAACCTCCTGTATGAATACGAAAAAATGGACGATTCTGTCCTGGACACCTCCCTCATGCCGGTATTCAGCACCTTCGGAAAGCTCATAATCTGCGTGTTCGCCGCAGCGTGGCTGATGTACCTGTACGGATTCAATCTACAGGGCATAATAGTAAGTGCCGGTCTGATCTCATTGGGTATAACGATGGGTGCTCAGAGAGTACTTTCCCAGTTCTTCAGCGGAATCTCGCTGCTGCTGACGAAACGTTTCCGCAGAGGAGACCATGTGAAGATAAACGGTGACGATTTCATCGTCAAGAAGGTCAAACTCATGTACACCGAGTTCACCAACAAGGACATGAGCGAGGTCATCACCATCCCCAATGACAGAGTTGAATCCGCCGTGATCCGCAATTCCGATGCGGATCCGAATGCGGAAGAGGATGAGGAGTGATCCCGACAGTATAAACGACAAGCGTCTGCATACGCGATAAACATATTACCGGCCGATAACAGGCCGGATGTATTCCTTTTTATGTGTGATTGGAAGAACCGGATCCGAACTGTCAAAGCCTGTAGATCATGAATAGATAAGGCACTGAACAGATACTGAATTCAACGGTCTCGGGTCAAGGTACTGTCAAGAACCATGTCTTTTTAAAGTTGGAAAAACGAGGGGAATGAAGCCGGGAGACCCGGCTTAATATGTTTACCTCATGCTGTAAAGGGTCATAAGGTTCAGGATTCCTGCAACGAGCATGACTCCACCGAAGAGCTGGAATGCAATGTCCATATCCAGAAGGATGGAGACTCCTGCAACGATGATGAGGATTCCGACGAGAAGACCGATGATCTTGGGGTTCTTCTCTTCTGCCTTGAAGGAGTTGAGGGTCATGAGTCCTCCGACGAGGATTGCGACGACTCCCAGGATGATCTTGGCGACATCACTGAAGAAACTGGGGATCAGTATGAGGAACAATCCCAATACGATCAGCAGCACACAGAAGAGATTCATATCCTTAGCCTGAATCATGGGGACCAGACCTACGATGATAAGGCTGATTCCTGCCACGATAAATCCGATGTCGAGTGCAAGATCCTTATCGACGATAAAGAAGATACCGATAATGACCATCATTATCGAACTGACGATAAGGTTCGCCTTCGACTGTACGATGTATACTTCCATAGTATAACCTAAAGGGTCGGATGTGTGCTACTGATTAAAAATATAACGCGTAATCGACATTTCCATAAGAACCCCCAGGACAAGAACTAGTGTTCCAAAGCTTACCTTGTCCTGGAAGCGGTCCGGCTATTGTCCGAACTGCTAAGATGGTTCGTATCATAACGAACAGGGACTTCTTGACGTTCGATGTTCTAAAAACTCGCTCAACCATCTTTGCTTACCGAACATACGATAGTTCCGAGAGCCTAAGAATTGAAAAGCTAAGATAAAGGGCTCATGCTTATACTGCAGAAGAGATTGTATCGGTTTGCCAGGCAAGGAGGATGTCCAGCACGTGAGGACATCCCTTGTGTAGCTGGACAGAGTCCTGTCCTGAGAACTGAATCGGAGGTGAGAACCTATGAGGAAGAACCCCCAGGACAAGAAATAGTGTTCCAAAGCTTACCTTGTCCTGGAAGCGGTCCGGCTATTGTCCGAACTGCTAAGATGGTTCGTATAATAACGAACCAGAGCCCCTTCGGGGGCTCACACTCTCGTGCTCTTAGCAAGTCATCGCCGTATAGCATATATAACTAGCTCTCCGGCTTCCAGCCCTGTCAGCACAGGCTGTCGAGGGCCGCTTCGAAGCTTTCGAAGGATGAGAACACCTCCAAACCGCGGGATCCCATCTCACCTTCGCATCCGGATACAGCGATGAACCTAACCGGCTCCATGACCCTTCTGGCCTTCTCCTCGCCGTAGTATCCGATGATGTTGTCCATGAAGATCCCCACCTGCTCCGGCTCTTGGAATATCATGGATTGTATGTTCCCCCTCTTCATCTGCATGAACAGGTGTAGCTGGGCGTTGCTGGCCTTGATGACATCATGCTTTCCGTCCCCGTCCTCGATGACCGATACGCCGTAGGCCTCCAGACCCTTGGCCGTGGCCGTCTCCGACTGTTCCTTAATCCTGCTAGTGGTGGTCGTGAAGCCTATGGCTGCCATGATATCAGAACCTGTAACCCTCATCATACTTCTTGAAGTCTTCGTACTTGTACGGCGGTTTGACACCGAGGCTCCACATATGGTAGGTCGGATGGAAGTATCTTCCGCGGTCCTTGGTGACCTCTCCGAACTGCAGCGCCTGTTTGGGGCACATGTTGATGCAGCTCATGCACATGGAGCACTGGATCTCGTCCCACACGGGCTTGCGGTGGTATACCTTGATGATCTGCTCCGGGCATACGTGCTCGCATATCCTGCACTCTATGCACCTGTCGTCGTAGGTGAAGGGCTCCGTATTCCTGAAATCCATGTACTGCCCCCAGCCTTCCTCATATCCGGCGTGGGATGCCATCGTGCGGAAATCGCCCTTGTCCTTGTTCCTGATCCTCTCTATGATGCCGTCGATACAGATGTCTGCGGCATCGTTGATCCTCTTGGCCTCCTCCTTGTCCGGCACATCCTCATAGAAGACGGCGTTCTCCGGCATCTCGACATCGAAGAACGCATCCACCTTCAGCCTCTTGCCGAGGATGTCCTGGAGCTGCTCGCATGCCGCTCCGGATTCTCCCGCACATGTGGTGACGCAATAGACGTATCCGGGCCTGATCACCTCGACCGTCTGCAGGAACTCCTCCACGATCGAAGGGACTGCATGGAAGTACACGGGGAACACGAATCCCACCGACTGGAAATCCGCGTTGTAGGACCTGCGGTTGTATCTGACGGCCGCGGCCATCTCGACCATGTCCTGCTGGAATGCAGTGGCTATGCGCTTGGCGGCGTGGTAGGAATTTCCCGTTCCCGAGAATACGAAG
This sequence comes from Thermoplasmata archaeon, assembly GCA_015063235.1. GTDB lineage: Archaea > Thermoplasmatota > Thermoplasmata > Methanomassiliicoccales > Methanomethylophilaceae > Methanoprimaticola. The sequence continues at coordinate 16,261 of SUSW01000030.1, forward strand.
ATCATGACTGATGAATCGGCAGCAGGGATATAAGCCATGGGATGGAAGCTTCGCCGAGTTTCCTAGATAACTAATTCTAATATCAAGGCTATTCGCACCCATGGCATTCACCAAGGACAGCGAGATAAAGATCAAAGAGGACATTTTCTGGATTGGCGGGGACGACAGGACAGCGGGGCTGTTCGAGGGTTCTTTCCCCATCCCTGAAGGGGTTTCGTACAACTCCTACGTCATCCTGGACGAGAAGACCTGCCTTCTGGACACGTGCGACATCTCGATCTCCGCGAAGTTCTGGAGGAACCTGCGCCATGCCCTCGACGGAAGGAAGCTGGACTATCTGGTGATCGACCATATGGAGCCGGACCACGGAGCGGCCATCGTTCAGGTCATCGAGACCTATCCCGACGTCATTGTGGTGGGGAACAGCAAGACCTTCGACATGCTGGACAACTTCTACCAGCTCAAACCGGCCAACAAGCTGGAGGTGAAGGAAGGCGACGTCCTCTGCCTTGGAAAGCACACGCTGAAGTTCGTGTTCGCGGTCATGGTCCACTGGCCCGAGGTGATGTTCGTCTACGACGAGAAGGACAGGATACTATTCTCAGCGGATGCCTTCGGTACCTTCAAGACCCTCTCCGGTGCGCTATACTCTGACGAAATTGACTTCGACAGGGACTATCTGGATGAGGCGAGGAGATACTACGCCAACATCGTCGGAAAATACGGATCCAAAGTACAGGCCGTGTTCAACAAGCTCGAGAACGTCCCAATAGACATGATCTGCCCTCTCCACGGACCCATCTGGAGGGGAGAGAACATCGGATACATCATGGAGAAGTACATCCTCTGGAGCACCTACGAGCCCGAGGAGAAGGGAGTGGTCATCGCATACACCTCCATGTACGGCAACACCGCCGCAGTGGCCGATAAGCTCGCTCTGATGCTCAAAGCCAAGGGTGTCGAGAACGTGACCATGCACGATGTCACCAGGGTCCATCCGTCCTATGTTGTTGGAGATGCTTTCAGGTTCTCGAACATCGTCCTGGCAGCCCCCACGTACAACAACAATCTCCATCCCACCATGTCCGCGGTGCTGGAGGATATGGAGATCATGACGGTGCAGAACAGGAAGTTCTCCGTTATCGGAAACGGCTCATGGGCCCCTCAGTCCCCCAAGATCATCGAGGAGAGGCTGTCCGCCATGAAGAACATGACCAAGGTCGGAGAGACATTCGTGATCAAGTCCTCCATGAGGCCCGAACAGCTCCCGGAGCTGGAGAAACTTGCCGAGGACATCGTAGCGTCCATGCAGTAATAGAATTAAGCTTACAGCTTTATTTTTACAATGGGAGGATACATCCTCCCGATATTCTATTATAACGGTCCGCCGATTTCTGAGCTATGGCGTTCACCATATCAATCTGCCCGTATTGCGGAGCAGATATCGACCTGGACGACAACGGCAATTACGTCTGCAAGGAATGCGGTAAGCGCACACTCAGGTCTAGATCGAACTTCAAGGGATTCCTGATCAACAAGCCGTATGAGAAGGAGTATTCCGATATCATCAGCCTTTCCGAGGAGAAGCCGGCGGAAGCGCTGAAGATGATCAACGCCATAATAGATGATGCTCAGGAGGAGAACGCGGACATGTACTTCCTCCGCGGGATAGTATATGCCACCCTCGGCGAGGAAGGGAAGGCCGGGATCGACTGGAGGAAAGGACTCAATCTCATCACCGACCTCCGTTTCATCGATTACTATATCGTAGCGGTCTGCAAGAGGATCGTCGAGCTCATCTTCATGAAAGAGCGCGAGTTCATGGATTTCAACCCTACGGAGTACATCGACCTTCTGGCCACAGAATTCAGAATCAAGGCCGACGTACCTTGCAAAGGTATCTTTTACATAACCATCTACAGGAACTTCAGAATGGACCTGCAGGCCGGGGAGTTCACCATCAACGACGATGTGTACCAACCTACCATCAACAAGGTACTGAACAGGATCCTGGCGTATGGGCGCAACTTCAAGACCACCTGCGGTATCGTTGAGGAAATTCTGGAGGATTTAGGATACAACCCGGAGACATACATCGAGGATGACAACCTCAGGCTGCACATGTGCTCCCTTCTGATAGGCAGGTACGAGGAACTGTCCAAGAACTTCTCCGATGATCATCTGCTCCGTATTTTCAGGCACTGGAATGACGAGAACATGTTCGAGATGGAATACTGGGTCGACCAGCTTATGAAGTCTGTTAGGGACAATACGATCCTCCAGTCGCTCAGACGCTTCTCCTTATCCGACAAAGAGGAGTTCGACTTGGACTCCGCCGTCGATGATTATGCGAGGAAATACCTACTGCTGTCCGAGACTGGCGAGGACCTGTCACTGGAGTAAGTGCTCCAGAAGGATCTTTACCCCCAGAAGGATGAGTATAACCCCGCCCAGGATCTCCGCTTTGGAACTGTACCTGTCTCCGACCACGCTTCCCAGTTTGACACCTGCCGCCGATATCAGCAGTGTAACAACTCCGATGAGCGCTGCAGGCATCAGCACATCCACTCTGTCCATGGAGAAGGATATCCCCACTGCCAATGCATCGATGGATGTAGCTATGGCCAAAAGGAACATTATTTTCACACCGATATCGTCGCTCTGACCATCCTCCTCCTTGCTTAAAGCCTCGCGAATCATATTCAGACCGATAAGCAGAAGAAGTATGAAAGCCACGATATAGTCGAATTGGGAGATGTATTGATGGAACGATTCTCCGAGATAGTAGCCTATAATGGGCATTATGGCCTGGAAGGCTCCGAACCACAGCCCTACGATAAGCATCTGCTTCAATGAGGGTGTGCGCATGGCCAGACCCTTGCAGACCGATACGGCGAAGGCGTCCATCGCGAGACCGATTGCGATCAGCAGAACAGAGACAGCATCCATCGGGTGCCCATATCGCTGCACATATTTATTATCAATATAAATAGCCAAGAAATTAAGTCTTATTTAAAAACCCCATATCCAGAGCATAAATGCTGTGCACTTAATATTTTATAGTGGTAATCTATGTTGGATGTATAATCCAATAGGGGTAATATGCAGACGAAAAGCTTAACCGAGAAACGCTGCGGAAGATGCGGCCATGAATGGACGAGCGGTATCGAGATGCCTGCCAGATGCCCGCATTGCGGTACATATCACTGGCACGGCGAATCCACATCGTACAGCTGCGTGGTCTGCGGACACAGCTGGTTCTCGCGCACCACCAAGACCCCTATGAGATGCCCAAAGTGCAAGACCCGTTCCTGGCAGAACGGTCCCAGGCGCTTCAATCCTAAGAGCGTGGACACAGAGAATTCCGACATCCATACCATTATGGACCTCTATCTCCACGGAAAAGGGTGCGTAGCCATCGCCATGCAGACAGGCGTGGCGCTGTCTTCGGTCATCGATATCGTGAAGATCACGGTATGCGAAGGCCGCCAACCCAGGATGTAAACATCTTCTCTTTCTGAAATAAATGAAGGGGTCTCCCCCTTCGTTTAAAATTCACTCCAGCCTCTGGAGCATCTTCACGACAGCATCGACGACATCTCTGCCCTTCTCGATCCTGTCCATTGCCTGGAGCTCAGTCATCCCGGGCCCGGTGACTCCGAAGCCGACGGGTTTGCCGTACTCGAGGCCCAGATCCATAATCTTCCTTGACGCCTGCGCGATGACGACCTCATCATGCTTGGTCTCTCCTGTGATGACCGCACCGAGCGTGATGACCGCATCGATGTCCTTGTCCTCGAGGAGCTTCTTGGTCGCCATAGGGATCTCGAAGCATCCGGGGACCTTGATCTCCTTGGTGATTTTGACACCCAGGAAGTCCGCCTCCGCTTTGGCCCTCTCGAGCATAAGGGATGTCACTTCGTAGTTGAACTCTGCCACAACGGCTCCGATCTTGTATGCTTTCATTTCAATACCTCATCTGTATCTTACGGGACCTTTATCGGCGAATCCCTGCCTGAGACCTGTTCCCGCCCTCTTGGTGAGACTCTCCGGGCGGAACAGCAGGTCGTAAACGTTCAACGCATGCTCCCTGGCCCTGCTGTCTGCAAGGAATGCCAGCTCTGCATCGTCCTTTGCCTCGTCCTCATGGACGAAGACCTCTATGATGTGTTTGTTCGTCATAAGCTGAGCGCGGATGAGGCCGGTTGATGCCTCGTGGGCGCACATCTTGTCCTTCTGCATGGGTCCGGGCATGCCCAGCGCCATGACTATGTCGCAGTTCTGCTCCTCTATGAGCTTCTTGCAGGCGACTGGAAGATCCTTGACTCCAGGGACGGTGTACCTGACGATCCTGAAACCTGTGCCGGCATGCTGCAGCTCGTCTATGGCAGAATGTCCCATATCATACCTAGCGAAAGTGGTATCCGCTATGCCTATAATCTTCATTAGGAGCTCATCTCCTTTATCTTGGCTATGATGCGTCTGGTAGCATTGAGATCGTCAGCCGACTCAGTGACACGTACCACCCTTATGCCTTTCAGCCCTTTGGAGTCCAGATCCGCCTCCATGGCCTTCTCATCGAATGTCTGGTCGAACCCTAGTACTATGATGTCCGGCTTCACCTTCCTTACGGTCTCGTACATATCGCCGTCGGTCCCGATGATGACCTCATCGACAGGCTTGAGTGATGCGACGATCTTCGCCCTCATCGCCTCCGGCGTGACGGGCTCATGCTTCCTCTTCCTGACGGTGCTGTCGCAGGCTAAGACCACTACGAGATAATCCCCAAGGGCCTTGGCCTGATTCAGATACGAGATGTGTCCGGGGTGGATCAAATCGAACACTCCGGATGCCATTACCTTTACCATGTCAGAGCTCCGGGTGGTCCTTCTTGAATTCTTTCCATTTGGCGATGACCTCGTCTCCGTCGATGATCTGGATGCCTTCCTTGGCCGCATACTCTGCTACGCTGGATTTAGACCTGGAACCGAAGTCGTCGCCCATCATCTCGCAGATGGTGGCCGAGGGCATGACACCTGCCATGTACATCAGGGCGGTGCACAGCTCGGTATGTCCGAAACGGCTCTCGAGGATCTTCTCCGACGTGTTGAGCAGATGGATGTGGCCGGGAGCCCTGAAGTTGGTCCCGATATCCTTCTTCACTTCCTCGATGGGCTTGTCTGCGAAGATCGTCTTGGCGTATTCACTGGCTGTGAGCGCACGATCCTTATCGGTGATTCCGGTGTAGGTCTTCCTGTGGTTAATTGTGAGACCGAAAGATGATTTTGTCCTGTCGTAAGGGATGTCGGTTGGGGCCATTGCCCTGAGAAGAGGGTACTTCTCGCAATCATCCCAGTACACATCGGACATGAACGGAAGTCCGAGCTCCATAGCCCTTGAGTAAGGTGTTGTGACGCAAATGAGGCCTCCCGCCTCCTTCCTCATCTTCTGGATTACCTCGGGTGTGACGAACTGAGTGGCGACGGTCATGTCGCATTCCCTCTCCCTGTCGTCGAAGTCGTAGACAAGGATCGGTTTCCCTTTTCTGATATCCTCCAGAATGCTTTCGAAATCCATATGAACACTTGCACTTACGATTGCCCGTGTATATAATAAGAAATTTGTAATTACCTAAAAACTGGTTGCGTTTATATAATCTACAATCAGAGTCCCGCATTCAAGCTGTTTGCACCGGTTAATTGGAGGTTTTTCCAGCCGAAACGGATGCATGAACCATAGGAGAACCTAACCGAACACCGACCTGCAAGGTAATCTGATGAAATCGATTGCACCGAAACCGCATCATCAGGCGGTTGATGGGCAACCCTTTTTATTGATTGGCCAATACTGAACATGATCACAATGGCCGTAGAGGACGCAAAATTCATCAGAGAGAACGTTAAGGCCCATAACAAGTGGTTCGAGGAGTGCATCCCCATGATCGCTTCCGAGAACCTCATGAGCCCGTTAGCCAAGGAGATGCTTATCTCCGACTTCGCAGACAGGTACGCTGAGGGACTTCCCGGAAAGCGCTACTATCAGGGAAACATCTACGTGGACAAGGTCGAGCTGAAAGCGATCGAACTTGCCAAGAAGGTCTTCGACTGCGATTTCGCCGACCTCAGGCCTATCTCGGGAACCGTTGCCAACATGGCCGTCCTCATGGCATTCGCCAAGCCCGGAGACATCGTCACCACATGTGCTCTGGACCAGGGTGCGCACATCTCCACATGCGAGTTCGGCGCATTCGGACAGAGGGGAGTCAACTCGGTGAACTACCCCTGGAACGAGTCCGACATGAACCTGGACATCGACGGAACCATCAAGGTCCTCAAGGCCGCCAAACCAAAGATCGCACAGTTCGGTCTGTCGGTATTCCTGTTCCCTCCGCCGATCAAGGAGCTGCAGGACACCTTCAACGAGATTGGATGTCTTGTCTGGGAGGACTGCGCGCACGTCCTCGGACTCATCGCCGGAAAGCAGTTCCACGACCCCCTCAAGGAGGGTGTGAACGTCGTCTCCGCCTCCACGCACAAGACATTCCCCGGACCCAACCACGGAATCCTCCTCGGACAGAACCTCACCGACGAGCAGGAGAAGAAGCTCCAGCACGCCGCGTTCCCCGGAGTGACATCCAGCCACCACCTCCATGCAATGGCGGCACTGGGAATCACCCTTGCGGAGATGGATGTCTTCGGAAGGGAATACGCCGCACAGGCATGCAAAAACTCCCGTGCGCTCGGACAGGCCCTCTACGAGCTCGGAATCCCCGTACTCTGCCCCGATCTCGGATTCACCAGGTCCCACGCGATTGCAGTGGACGTTTCCGAATTCGGAGGAGGAAAGCTCTGCGCTCAGCTTCTCGAGGATGCCAATATAATCTGTAACAAGAACATGCTCCCCAGGGACACCAGCTCAGTCAATCCGTCCGGACTCAGGCTCGGATCGCAAGAGATGACACGTCTCGGAATGAAGGAGAGCGAGATGAAGCAGGTCGCCGAACTCATCGCCAGGGTCGTCAAGAAGAAGGAGGACCCAGCTAAGGTCAAGGAGGATGTGAAGGAGCTCAAGAAGGACTTCGCCACGATCCAGTACTGCTTCCACGCAGGCGAACCCGCCTACAAGTTCCACGACCTCGTGGACTTCTGAGCTGGATAAAACTATCCGGAGCCTGCATCCGTCTGGGTGCAGGTCCTTTTTCTATTATACTATTAATCCAACTTAATTCCGTCCGTTTTATGGGCTATTATTATATCGCTAATCTTCATTAGCTATTCAATGACATCCGACAACCGCGAGGATTACCTCATCAGCATCCTCAGACTCAGCGACGGAGAGAGGAATGTGAAGACCACGGAGCTCGCCAACTTCATGGGCGTTTCCCCAGCCAGCGTGACCGAGATGACCAAGACTCTCGCGGCAGAAGGACTTGTCGTCTATGAGAAGTACAAAGGCATCAGGCTGTCCGAAGAAGGTCTCGCCGTCGCAAGGCAGGTCCGTAAGAAGCATCATGTGATCGAACAACTTCTCGTGAACTGTCTCGGGATGGACCATCAGGAGGCGCATGAAGAGGCGCACAAGATGGAGCATACCATATCGGACAGCACCAGTATCAAGATCTGCAACATGGTCGGCAATCCCGTCGATGAGGACTGCCAATGCTGTTCCGAACCCTGCAAACGCTACAGTCAGGGAATCACCAACGTAGTTCAGCTGAACAAGATGGCAAAGAACAAGAGCGGAGTAATCTGCTTCATCAAATCGGAAGACCCCGACGTCATCAAGAGACTCGGCACCATCGGCTTCGTACCCGGAAGGGACGTCAGGATCGAATCCATCCTCATGGACGGCGGCGACAGAGTGATAAAGATTGGCGACAGCCTCATAGCGCTAAGCTACGACCTCGCATCTGCAGTTTACGTGGATCTTAACTGATTCCTCTGGAAATCCGCATTTCCCTTATTCGATAATCACATACTGACGACAGTCTCAAAAATATTGATAGTTTTTCTATGTATTTCAACAAATACCTTAATATACTGATGGCGATAAATAAGAAATAATCGGAACAAATCGGAATGATAATATTTAAATTAATCCAATAAAATCGTGTGCAATACAATGTTTTTATTTATATTCTCAACAATATGATATATAAATTTTGACTGAAATTATGGATAGTTCATCCATCCAAGTATCGGTTTAAATACGCTCCCAACACGTAGTACAATCACAAAGGAGGAAAAAAGTCATGCAAGAAATGACACCAGCAAGACGCGCGCTAGCAGGAGTACTCGGAGGACGTGTAGACTACGTCCCTCCGGCGAACCCGTTGGCACAGACGACAAAGGAACTCATGGAGTGGTGTAACGCTTCATGGCCGAAAGCACACAGAGACCCGAAGATGATGGCAGATCTGGCGGCTGCCCCCTACGAGGTCTGCGGAATAGAGGCTGCAAGGCCCCAGTTCGACATATCCCTGGAAGCTGAGGTCCTGGGATGCAAACTGGACTGGAACAAGCCGGACAGGCCCCCTGTCACCGGACCAGCATACACGAACCCCAAGGACATCACCTGGGACGACAAGTTCTACGAGAAGGACAGGGCCAAGGTCGTATTGGATGCGATAGACATCCTGAGGACCAGATACTGCGGAGACCTTCCGATCATCCCTGTCATCACAGCGCCCTTCACGGTCGCAGGACACATTATGGGTGTAGAGAAACTGGTGATGATGACGGTCACCGACCCCGAGAAGGCACATGAGGCCATTGCGGCAGCGACGGATTTCTGTATCGAATACGGAAGGCAGCAGGTCGCGGCAGGAGCGCACATCCTGTTCCCCGCGGACCCGTCGGCATCGGGAGACCTGATCTCGCCCGAGACATACGAGGAGTTCGTACTGCCTTACCACAGGAAGTTCGCAAGGGCTGTCAGCGCACCGAAGATCCTGCACATGTGCGGACACACCGAGAAACTTCTGCCTCTGATCAAGACCAGCGGAATGGACTGCTTCTCGTTCGATGCTCCCCCGGCATGGTTCGTCAGGCAGGAACTAGGAAACGAGATGACCTGCCTTGGAAGCCTGGACGTCATCGATCTGATGCCCAACGGAACCCCCGAGGAGGTTTACGCAAGGACTCAGCAGTGCATACGCGAGGGAGTCAACGTCGTAGGAACCGCCTGCGATGTGTCCAACGGAACCCCCCTGGCCAACCTCAAGGCGTATGTGCAGGCATGCAAGGACACGCCTGTACCGGATGCTGCGGATGCCGACGACTGCGTAAGAGCATACGGACGCGCCAAGGCGAAGTACCTGAAGAGTCTTGGTGACGTTCCTATCGAAGGAGGTGTTTTCTGATGCAGATGGATATAGCAATGCAGCTTGTCGAGAAGATGCGCGTGGAGGACCCCGTGAGGTTCAACAAGCTCGTCAACGAGGGAATGGCCATAGAGCTCGGCATCATCTCACCAGCGGATAAGAAGGCTAAGAGCGCGGAGAAGCTCAAGGAGGAGTTCTTCCCCAACGATGCGGAGTACCGCAAGGTCGCACAGGGAGTGCTCGACGGAAAGAGGGCTGTCGTCGTACCGGCGGTCACAGCACTCGTGGAGAGCGGAAAGGATCCGGTAGATGTCGTCACCAACGCACTGATGCCCGGAATCACCGTGCAGTGCGAGATGTACGACCTGGGATTGTCGTTCGTTCCCGAGATCCTGATGTCTAACGATGCCATGCAGGCTGGAATCAAGATCTGTCAGGACAAGATCGGACAGGTCCCCAGCAAGGGTGTCATCGCATCGTTCGTGGCGCAGGGAGACCTGCACGACATCGGAAAGAACATCTGCGCAGCCATCCTGAGGGCAAACGGTTACACGGTGATCGATATCGGAAGGGATGTCCCCAAGGAGAAGGTCCTGGAGATCGTGAAGGAGAACAACGTGAAGCTGGTCTGCGGATCGACCCTGATGTCCACCACCAAACCCGGACTCGTGGACACCTCGCTCCTGCTGGAGCTGGAGAAGACCGGAGTGTCCGTTGCATGCGGAGGAGCAGCTGTCTCCAAGGCGTTCGTGGACACCTTCAGGAACTCGCTGTACACCAAGTCGCCTCTAGAGACCGTGCACACCGCGGCCAAGATCATGGAAGGACAGACCTGGGAACAGATAAGGTCCTGAGAACAAACGAAACAGGGGCCCCAGGCCCCATTCTTTTAGGGATACTATGGGCAGAGAAGCCATCGCATTGGACATAGGCACTAGCGGAATCAGAGGACAGCTCCTCGATCTCGAGAAGAAGAAAGTCGTACGCACATGCATCACATCGAGGAACCCGATCCCCGGATGCAATGTGATGGACCACATGTCCTTCGCAATCCAATACGGACAGGAGCTCGCCCATTCGATCCTTGCGGACGCCGTCCGCAGCATAATCGACAGACTGGGGCCGAAGGACCTGGTCAGGATAGCCGTGTGCGGCAACCCCATCCAGCTGTCGCTTTTCGAGGGAATAGACATCCGCGACCTCGCATACGCCGGGGAGAGCAAGATCATCAGCGAAGGCATAGAGAGGAAGGACCGCAAGGGACATGTGGCCGATGGTGCGATCGTAGGCCTTCCCGGGATCGATATAATCATCCCTCCTGCCGTGAAGCATGAGATAGGCGCGGATGCCCTGGCGATGATGCTGAAATCTGGATTCCTAGACGACGACATGTGCATGGTCACGGACTACGGGACCAACGCCGAGATGGCTCTGAAAGTGAAGGACAAGATCTACACCGGATCGGCATCGGCAGGTCCTGCGATGGAGGGGCAGCAGATCCACAACGGGATGATAGCCGGACCCGGGGCACTGAGCGACATGGTCCGCACACCGCTGGGATGGCAGACCAAGGTCCTCAACAGCAGGCTGATCCCTGAGGACGGCCCCGTGCTCAACATACGCAGCGACATCTCCAGGAACTCCGGTGTGGCCCCCACCGGGATCACAGGCACCGGCGTGGTCGCCATGATGTATGCGCTGCATGAGGACGGACGCGTGGAGGATGCGAAGATAAAGAACGATCCCGTCAGGGTGACCCGTACGGTGAGGTTCGATACCGAAGATTACAAGGAGGCCGGGAAGGCCCTCGGAGCCATCAGGGCAGGGCATCTGACGCTGATGATCATGGCAGGCGTCGAACCCGAGAAGATCACGAAGATGTACATGGCAGGCGCGTCGGGAACGTATGTGGATCCGGTGAAGGCGAAAGCCGTCGGACTGGTGCCTCCGGACAGCATAGACATCAAGCAGGTCGGGAACACATCTCTTGAATTGGCAAAGGACCTCGCGTTCGACCCCGATATGCTTGGAGAGCTGGAGGGACTCAGGAAGAAGCTGGTAACAGACCACATAATGTTCGCATCCTGCGACACCTTCCGCGACCTGTATACCTATGAGTTCGGATACTGGAACGACGGCATGCCCCTGAACCGCTACAGGAGAGGGCTGGAGAGGTACGGCCTGGAAGGCTACCTCGACAGGACCACGCCCACCAACATCACCAAGCTATACGAGACCGACATCCACGATGTCGGAGAATCGTTGGAGATACTGGACATCTCCCCTGTAATGACGTCCTCATGGGATTGCTCGCAGTGCGGCAAATGTGTTAGGGGATGTCCGGAGAAGGCCCTGACCATGGATGATGGTAAGTTCACCATAAGGACAGGTTTCTGTCTGGGGACCAGCTGTCAGAAGTGTCAGGAGAACTGCCCCGAGCGGAAGTTCGATTATCAGTCTTTCAGAATGTGAAGGGAGGGCCTGACGGCCCTCATTGATTAGATTGATATTCAGCGGTGAGCGAATATCATGCCGACGGACTTATCGTTCTTGTTCTCAATCCTAACGAATCCTATCCTCTCGAGCTGGACCATGTCGTTCTTCTCTTTGAGGATCTCCGGTTCCGCTTTTCCTTTGAGGACGCTTCCGTCGGGCATGATGAGCGTGGCATTTATACCGTCGGCCGCGACCCACTGGACCGCACGTACGCCCTTCTTCAGGATGGACACGTCGTTGCCGTTGTACTTCACAGGCTTTCCGAACTTGACGTTGCACAGGTCCTTAAGCCTGATCTGGCCGTCGGTCTCGAGGATCTTGTAATCCTCTCCTGCGAGGCATACCGTCCTGGGCGCTTTGATATCATACTCCCTGTTCCCTCTCTCGGGGTGGTCGGGATGCTTGGGCGCTGCGCCTTTGATCTCGTCGATGCCCTCGATGTCGAAGGATACGGGGTCCTGAACGTAGAAGTACCTGTTGGCATCGGTATCGATGATGTCCCTGTTCATACCGTAGAGGTTGGGCCACGAGAACTCTATGTCGACCGATTTGATACCAGATTCCACCCAGTATCTCCTGATGGCCTCGGGCCTTATTCCGCGTCTCTTCATCGCCCTTACCGTACCGGTCCTGACGTCATCCCATCCGGTATACTCCCCGTCCCTGATGCTCTGCTTGATGATGGAGGTCTTGAGGACGGTGTCGGGGATATTGACCAGACCGTAGTGGTAGTACTCGGGCTTCTTCCATCCGAAGTAGTCGAAGATGTACTCCTGCCTGAACGTGTTGTTGAGGTGGTCCTTTCCCCTGATGACGTGCGTCATTCCCATCTCGTGATCGTCGATGGCGACGGAGAGGTTCATCATGGGGTATGCGATGTATTTCTCTCCGGTACGGGGGTGGGGGTGCCTTACCAGCCTGAGGGCCACGAAATCCCTGACTGCCGGGTTGGGGTGGCAGATATCAGTCTTCACAACGACGACAGCCTCACCGTCAGCGTAGTCACCAGCAAGGAACTTGTCGTACCTGTCCAATTGGGTCTCGACGGGAAGGTCGTGGCAGGGGCATTTCTGCTTCTTCTCCTTCAATGCCCTCCAGTCGTCCCCGTTGCATGTGCAGACGTATGCATGGCCCATCTCCAGGAGCTTCCTGGTGTAATCGTAGTACATCTCGAACCTGTCCGACTGGATGTACTGCTTGTTGCACTTCACCCCGAGCCAGTCCAGATCCTCAGGGATCATGTCGTACGCATCGGGGTCGATCTTCTCTGGATTGGTATCCTCGAACCTGAGGATCAGGTCTCCGCCGTATCTCTTGACGTACTCGTCGTTGAGGATGGATACGCGTGTGTGACCGATATGCAGAGGTCCGGACGGTCCGGGAGCTATACGCATCACCACTTTGCCGTCGACGTTCTTCAGGTCCGGAAGCTCGTACTTCCTCTCCTTCTTCTCCTTCACGAGAAGGGACGAATCCATCTCCTCCAGGGCCTTGGTCTGGGCCTCGAGACCCATCTGGTTGACCTCTTCCACAATCTGATTGATGAGAGGTGTGATCTCTCCCGCCTTGGACCTGAGCTCCGGGCAGCTGCCCAGAATCTTTCCAACAACGGCTTTCGGATTCGCTGTACCTTTGAAGAACACCGCGTTCTGCAGTGCGTATTTCCTGATCGTCTGCTCGATCTCGTCGGACATGAATTCCGCGATTCGATAGGCCTATTTATATTGTTAGAGAAAAAGGAGAACGGCCGGTTCGTTGGACACGAATAGAAAGTACTTTCAGAACGATTGAATAAAAGGCCCGTTAGGGCCAGTTTGTATCATCCGATGAGACTGGTGAGCCAAGCCTCCTCGTCGATGGCGAGCTCTCCGTCGACGCAGGCGAATGCGATGAGGAACATGACGATATCCACTTTCATGTAGTCGGGGAGCATTGCGAACTGTGCCTCCTCGATCTCGGAGTGGGAACCGTCCTTCACGAACTGTGCGAGCGTAGCGGCGAAGTGCTCTGCCTTGAAAGGCATCCCTCCGTGGTACATGTTCAGTGCCTGCATCATAGCGAACTCGTTGACATCGAGGATCCCGTCGATGGAGGCGATCTTCTTGAGGAAAACCTCCAGGATGTCGCTGAGCATCGGCTGGGCGAGACAGTATCCGTCGATAGTCTGGACCTTGGCGAGGAAGAATCCTCCGCGGTCTGCAGGATCCATACTTGTGTACTCCTTGAGTAAGACTTCTAGGTTAGTCATGAAAACTGAATTGCTTTTTAAAGTATTTAATTGGATTTCTCATCCAACTCGCATCCTCCAAACGGCCAACGCATAACAGTCTGGGTTGCATGCAATTCTATTTCATGCGAATAAAACCTGTTTAAAAACTTCTGAGGATAGATTTTCCGTCCGGCATTAGACGGCAATATGACTTCCCAGCATGCTGTATAGACATATGGCAGACTTTTTTTATCGAATCATCAATCCTTAAAGGGATGATAAACGGCGAAGCGATGCGCAATTTCCTCTTCACGCTTAGCCGTTACTATACAAAGATACTGATCAAGGCCATGGCTATCTGCATGTTGGTCTACTCGGTGGCGAACATCTACCTGCAGCTGAATTACAACCTTTACGGCGGAGATTTCATAGTCGTCGCCTACGGGATCACGCTGATTGTATCCGTGATCGCCCTGTTCACCAGGAAGGTGGATGTGTTCAGACTGGTCGGGATTTTCGCACTGATGCTGGCGTTCCAAAGGTTCTATGCCAAGCTGGTAGTCTTCTCATGGGACGATTCGGACTTCACCATCACGATGAACCTTATATTCATGGGAATGGCCGCCAACATGATGATCACAGGCGTATCCTTCCTGATAGGGAAGGTCATCAGACGCACATCGATGATGGCCACCTCCATGATCATGGCCGTTTACGAGTTCCTGCTACTGGAATACTTCATGATCCCCTATGGGATCACCGAGCCCTGGGTGTACTACACCGCAATGCTGTGCCTCATAGGCATGTACCTGTGCATAGTCGGCCTGATGGATATCGATTCGATCAGATTTTCCACGAAGTTAGCGAAATACTCCAAATCCCTGGAATCCTTCCGCAACGAGCATCAGTACGACCGCGGTTCGGCCATCTCCCACGATGCCGCCAGAGCGCTTGTCGACAGCAGGTCTCCCCTGTGGAAGCCCGGGAACGGAGGGCCTGTGGAAGCGGAGCTGCATTTCGTCATTGAGGGATTCAGCACGAACGCCAATGTCACCGTCCAGAAATGGTACAATGATGACAGACTTTTCTTCACGGTGCACGACCAGCCCGGAAGCATACTGTTCGCCAACAGGTTCGCTGTCGACACGATACAGATGCTTGACAACAAAGTCCGCCTCGTGGGTAAGGACGGGACTGATGCGACACTCTGGGTGAGGGATTGATATGAGTTTTGTAGATTCCTGGAAGGATCATCAGACCAACAAGGGCTTCAACCTCTACTCCAGAGCGGTAACGGTCGTTCTGGGGATTGTGATGATAGTCGTCGGTGTGCTGAGCCTGATAAAGCTGATCTCGGTTCTCGACCAGAACCTATCCATCCACGGATATCCACTCATGATCCCCGCAGGCATATTGGTGATACTGACATCCAGGAAACCGCCGAAGTATGCCGTCATCATAACAAGCGTGACGCTGGCGCTGTGCGTTCTGATAAAGCTGTTCACAACCCCATATTCCCGTCCCATCACGGATATCGTGATAACACTGGTCTACTGCGCGATACTGCTGATGTCGGCCATATCATACTGCATGGGCACCCGTCACAGCGCCTGGAGGATAACCATCCTGGTGGCCATACATGCAGTCCTGTGCATAGGGAACATAGCATTCTCCCTCTACCTTACCGTCCCCTGGCAGGACCTGTGGAAGGAATGCACCGAGGAGTTATTGGCGCTGGTGTTCTGCGCCACATTCATCTACTACCTACAACAGCCTGCAGTGAAAGAGGACTCCGTCAACAAACTGATGAAGACCGGTGTCGGTTCGCTCGAGGCCGTCGCCGTATCCCGGCCCAGCATATTCATCAGGGAGTCCGCACTCAAAGAGATGCTGGGAGAGACCACTGCCACCTGGAAGTTCTACAAGGACGGCCCTCTTGTCAGCGAGGGTGTGTCGGAGATCGTGGATCAGAAGAAGGTCTTCAGATGTTCCAGCAAGGTTTGGAGGGGAGAGAACTTCATCCGTGTATCCTTCGACCGCGTGGCCAGCGACAGCACCTACGGCAACGGTTTCGAGATACGCAACATCGTCTACTCCAATGAGGATCTGGGAAGATTCGTATATCTGTACGGCAGGGAGGGCTTCTTCATCAAACTGAGAGTCGTCAGCGAGGAAGAGGAGATGGAACAGAACGAGGATGAGACGGAACGCGACGATTCAGTGGAAGTCAGATGATGCGGGCGGGGAACACCCCATATTTCTTATCTGTCCACGGCATGCCTAGGGACATGTCGGTTAAGGATTCGCTGTTCGGCGATGTCGTGAAAGTCAGCGGGCACATAGAATCGGAGTCCAAGGAAGTCTCCGCCAAGCTCATGGAGGATCAGAACAGGACCTGTGTCTTCGAGGACCTGAACGGCGGGAAGGCCGCAGGGAACATATTCTCCACCAGGGAGAAGATCGCCAAAGCCATGAACATCCTCAAGGACAGTATCGTCGATCACCTTCTCGATGCGATAACCAATCCGAAACCGTACGAGATCATAGACAAACCTGCGTTCCGCCAATGCGCCGCGGATGTGGACCTCATGAAACTCCCCATCCCCAAGTACTTCCCCGAGGACGGAGGGCGCTACATCACATCCGGAGTTATCGTCGTGGATTACAAGGGGAAGAAGAACGTGTCCTTCCATAGGATGATGATAATGGATTCCAGACACATCGCTGTCAGGCTCGTTCCCAGGCATCTCTTCACCATATTCAACATGGCCAAGGAGAACAAGGAGGAGCTGAACATCTCCATATGCGTCGGAGCTCAGGCAGAGGTATTGCTTTCGGCCGCGACCTCGATGGACTTCGGAGCGGATGAATTGGAGGTGGCTTCTGCGATGTGCATCAAAGGCCACGGCACCCCTCTCAAAGTGGGAAGATGCGACAACGGGATCTGCGTGCCCGCCGATACAGATTATGTGATGGAAGGCAGGATAACGTTCGAGGAGACATCTGAAGGACCGTTCGTGGACATCACTGGAACCTACGACTTCAAAAGGCAGCAGCCCGTGATCGAGATAGACAAGATCTGGACTGTGAAGGACCCGGTTTTCCATCTCCTCCTGCCGGGAGGATACGAGCACTTCATGCTCATGGGACTCCCCAGGGAACCTATGATCCTCAAGACCGTCAGGCAAGCAGTTCCGAGGGTTAAGAACGTCCGCCTCACGGAAGGCGGATGCTGTTGGCTGAACGGGATCGTCTCCATCAAGAAGAACAAGGAGGGAGACGGCGTCAACGCCATCATGGCCGCATTCACAGGGCACCCCTCCATGAAGAACGTGATCATAGTGGATGACGACATCGACATATTCAACGACCGCGAGGTCGAATGGGCGGTAGCTACCAGGATGCAGGCCGACAGGATCATCAAGATCCCCGGAGCGGCCGGATCGTCGCTGGACCCCAGCTCCCACGGCAAGACCAC
Organism: Thermoplasmata archaeon; assembly: GCA_015063235.1. Classification (GTDB taxonomy): domain Archaea; phylum Thermoplasmatota; class Thermoplasmata; order Methanomassiliicoccales; family Methanomethylophilaceae; genus Methanoprimaticola. The sequence continues at coordinate 33,766 of SUSW01000030.1, forward strand.
ATGGAAGGTGGGATACGATGCAACCATCCCCATGGATGCGGACAGATCTCTCTTCACGAAGATTGGTCTTTGAACGGTGGTCTCAATCTAAAATCCCTAGATAAAGCGTGCACGCTCTTAATACTCGTTCATGCAGTACCTCATGCGAACCATCGAACTTGGTTTGCATCGGGTGATGCAATAATGAACAAAACCATAGCGATGATCGCGGTGATACTTACAGTATTCACCGCCTTCTTCGTGATGAACATTGATACTGAAGAATCCGACGGAGCCGCATACGTTACGGGTCCAGGGATGAAGAAATACTACACGATTGACGATGCGGACACCACCGTCTACACCGACGAGATGCTTTCCGCCATAACCACCACAGGGAGATTCTACATCGCCAGCGAAACCATACGCGACGATGCCTTCAGGGGATGCACCAAGATCAGCTACGTGCTGCTCAGAGTCACAACCTCCATAGGGAACAGCGCATTCGAGGGATGCACCAAACTATACGGTGTGATGTCGCAAGATAAACTCGCATCTATAGGCAACAACGCATTCAAGGATGCCGACCATCTGATGGAGGCCTCTTTCACATCGGACCTCACAGCAATCGGCACAGGGGCGTTCCAAGGATGCACAAGCCTTCTTGGACCTGTCCTCTTCGGCACGTCCGTGACCTCTATAGGGAACAGCACGTTCGCAGGGACCTCCATAGCGGTGGAGGATCTGAGGAACGTCACATACATCTCCGGCACGGCCTACTCCGGCACTGATTTGAAGGCACAGATCCTAAGGGAAGGACAGACCGCAAAGGTAGCCGGAGTACAGGCTGTTTACGTAAGGGACTTCGATATCCAGAAGCTAGTTACCATTTCGGATAATTCAGGCTATACGCTGAAGATCCGCGTGGATGATAGCATCTCCCTGATGAGCAGGATGTCAGGGGACGTGTCCGCGTTCAACTCCGAAGGGGAGACGTGGGTAGGGACGGATCACTACTGCAACATCTTCCTCGACGGGACGGACCTGCACCTCGAACTGCTGAAGTACAGGATACACTTCGAGGATTATCTGGGGATGAACGATGTAGTGCACATAAGCGGGGACGGGACCTATACCATGCCCGTCCCTACTGTCGGGGCATCCATTTTCAAGGGATGGAGGATCAACGGATTCTCCGGATACGTAACACAGCTCACGGAGAGCGACTTCCAGAGCGCAGGGATGCTCATCGAACCCGCGGCGGAGTTCGAACAGCTCACGGTGACCTTCGACCATTCCGCAGTGTCCTCCTCTCCGGGTTATGCGGGGTTGACCCCGTCCATGACATTCTCGATAAACGGCACATATCCTTCTCTATCGAATATCACGGGATACACCTTCTCTGGATGGAAGGTGGGCAATGCATTCTACAGCGCAGGATCCAAGATCACCAACCTCTCTAACCACACTGCCAAGAGCGTGTGGAATGCGGAGATGCTCACACTGACCCTCGTCCATGCAGATAAGAGCACTACGGCACAGCAGATCGAGGCAGGCTCCACCGTTTACCTTTCCAGCCTCGTGACATCGGAACCCGATTCCAAGAGGTTCATCGGATGGAGCACTGCTGAGAACGGTTCCGTCCTCATATCGGACCCGGTCATGGATTCGGATAAGATGCTGTACGCAGTATTCTCGGACAGAACGGTTTACACGGTGAGATTCCTGGACGGCTCCACCGTGCTTGATACGCAATCGGGATACGAAGGGAGGAATGTGGTGTTGGACATGGATGATCCGTCTGCCGAAGGAAAGGTGTTCGTGAAATGGATGCTTGGAGACACCGAAGTGGAGAGAGGCGATTCGATTCTCCTTGAGGGGGATGCCGATATCGTCTCCGTATGGAATACAATCACACTGAACATTACATACCACATAAACAGCAACGAGATCAGGACATACAGCTACGGAGAGGAAGCAGCAATAGAATGCGATACAGGAACGATGTTGGGATACACATTAGCAGGATGGTCCACAACAGAGAACGGACCTGTGACACACACCGTCGGAGACATCATCTCCGTTAAGGCCAATTTGGACCTGTACCCCTGCTGGGTGAGCAACGGGAAGTATGTCGTCACACTCCATGACTACATGGGAAGATCCTCGCAGACCGAGACGGAACCCAATGCTTCTTATACCATACCGAACCCGACGCAGCGCGAAGGGAAGACGTTCTCCGGATGGAGCGTCACATCGAGAGGCGATGTCGCATACCAGTCGAGTAACACTTTCACAGTCACGGATAACACCGACCTTTACGAGGTATGGACGGACATCATGCACTGCACGGTCACCATGCACCGCTCGGACTCCTCAATGGATACGAGCATCGTAGTCTCCGGAACCGATTTCACCATCCCTGCAGTCGCTTCTAGAGAGGCCTATGATTTCAAAGGATGGGCCGTCTCTCCGAACGGGAATGCAGTCTACAGGGACGGCGAATCCATCAGGATAACAGCTGATGCCGACCTATATGAGGTATGGACGGAGAAGGCCAAGTTCACGGTCACCGTGCACTCCGAACCGGCTGTCACCGAGACGGCGTACGCAGGACAATCCATCACAGTTTCCCTGCCGTCGATGTCCAGGACAGGTTACGATCTGGCAGGTTGGAGCACTTCATCCGAATCGTCATCTGCACAGTACGGTCCGCAATCGGATGCCACGGCCACTTCCACCACGGATTTCTATCCGGTATGGATCGCCAAATCAATCTGCACTGTGAAAGTGCATATGACAGGTTCCGAGACCTCTGATTACACGGTCTACGAAGGGGAATCTGTCACACTCCCGGCATCCATGGGCAGATCGGACGGAAGGACGCATGAGGGATGGACGGCCAACAGCGACGGAACAGGAAAGTTCTACACCGCCGGATCCACATTCTACCCTTCCGGTTCCCTGGAGCTTTACGCTTACTGGTCCGAGCCGGAGATGGCCAAGCTGTATCTGAAGGACGGTAACACGAATCTGTCCGTGATTAACATCCAGAAGGGCGGATCGTTCGACCTGTCGGAATACGCTGCTGAAAAGGAAGGATATATCCTGAAAGGATGGTCCAAGAACAGGACGTCCACATCTCTCGCATACAATACCGATGCGAAGATAACCGTATCGAACGATACGACCATCTACGCCGTATGGGAGAAGCTGATCTCCGTGAAATTCATCGACGGTGATTCCGTAAGGGTCGTGTACGCTCAGAAGGATTCGCAGGTGGAGCTTCCCGTCCTTTCGAAGGACGGATATGAGTTCCGCGGATGGACACTGAAAGGTTCGGAAACGATATTGGAATCCCTTACGGCAACGCAGGATACGGAACTGTCCTCCTCGTGGAAATCGGCGGAGCCCCCTGTGATCCAGGAGCCACCGGTGACAGAGACGGAGCCGGCTGCGGAAGAACCCGAAGATGAAACACCGGAAATACCTGCGGAAGACGGGCCCGCTAAGACCGAACCCGTTGCGGATACGTCCTCATCCGGAGGAGGTTCCGGAATCACCGTCGGAGCGGTGGCGGCAGGAGCGGCCATAGCCATCATCTCAACGGTACTGATAGTGTTCCAGATAAGACGCGCCTAAACATAATTGCGGCTCCCGTCAATGGGGCCGCTACCTTTATCCTGCCAGAACAGAGGAACGTATCGGGATCGTCCAGAGCAGCGAACTGCACTGTCTGTAAAGATATATAGGAACAAGACTCTGGGGAAGCCTGGTCAACATGGCAGCTATCAGATTGGGAAAGAACCATCTCAGATGGTGTTACGAATGCAACCTCCCCATATTGGAGAAGGAGGAATGCCCGGTCTGCGGCTCGCCTACCAAAGAGGTAGTCCTGACTCCCCCCGGAGATTCAAGACCCGCCTTCCAGCACGACATCGATCTTCTCAGAGAGACACTGGACAGGGACTACGGTCCTGGTGCAGGAAAGGCCGTCATACCTGACAACCACATCGTTATACTCAGCAAAGCACCGTCCCTCGACAGGATGGACGAGGTCGTTATAGATGGTGAGGTGATCGCATCCTTCAGATATGACATGGGCTCCGGCTGGAAGTTCGTGGCGAGGATGCAGGGGGCCTACCGCATAGGAAAATGCTATTCCAAAGGATTCGTCGTGTGCCATCCGGATGCTGTGAAGTTCGTTCAGGAGAGCAAGAACCTGATGGCCCCCGGCGTTGTGGATGCGGATCCCGACATCAAGTTCGGCGATGAAATAATAATCGTCACCCCCGACAGACAGATCGTCGCCACGGGAATGGCCAAGATGACCGGCCCGGAGATGGTAGAATCCACGAAAGGAGTGGCAGTCAGGACAAGATGGTACAGGCCGGAAGAATTCAACGACCTGACCGACAAGGAGAATTCATGGGATTCCGCCGTGAAGGCGAACGAATCCGTCATCAAGAGGAGGGTCGACGAGGCCACCTCGTTCATAAAGAAGACGATCGAGAAGAACAAGCTCCCGGCGATAGTGTCGTTCTCGGGAGGGAAGGACAGCCTTGCATCGTTGCTGCTGACGCTGGATGCGGGACTGAAGCTCCCCATCCTGTTCGTGGACACAGGTCTCGAGTTCGATGAGACCGTAGCTCATGTCCATGATGTATGCCAGAGGCACGGGCTGCAGCTGATCGAGGAGAAGGCGCCCACAGATGCGTTCTTCGGGAACCTGGTCTACTTCGGCCCGCCCGCCAAGGATTACAGATGGTGCTGCAAGACCAACAAGCTCGGCCCTACCGTAGGCGCCATCAACAAGCACTTCCCCGACGGGGTGCTTTCTTTCATAGGGCAGAGGAAGTACGAGTCCGAGCAGAGGAACTCCAAACCGCGTGTGTGGAGGAACCCCTGGACGCCCGGACAGGTAGGTGCCTCGCCTATCCAGAACTGGTGCGCCATGCACGTCTGGATGTACATCTTCTACAAGCAGGAGCCGTACAACGTTTGGTACACCCGCGGACTGGACAGGATCGGATGCTTCCTGTGCCCCGCATCCGACCTCGCGGAGTTCGACATCGTATCCGGAGGGAGCAGCAGATGGGGCCAGTGGAACGATTATCTGGAGAAATACATGGAGGAGCGCGGACTCCCGAAGGAGTGGAAGGAATACGGACTCTGGAGATGGAAGTCAGCTCCCAAATCTATCAAGGAAGAGGTGCAGAGAGTGTCAGGTAAGGATGTCTCCGAATTGACGAAGCAGACCAAGGCTCCTGAGAAGGGGCCGATAACGATCAAGGTGCAGGACGGGTACTCCCCGTGCGTGGTCGGATACAGCATCGAAGCGGCACTTTCCAGGCCGATAGATCTGGAGAAGGTCAGACCCTTCGCCCATGCGATAACATGGATAGTACCTGACAAGATCGAGGGCGACTACCTGGAGATGGGAGGAGCCACACTCTACGCCGAGGGATCCATAATCAGCAAATCCGGATCGGAACTGGATGCGAGGAGGACCATCGACCATGTGTTCCAGCTCATCATGCGTGCGGAGCAGTGCGTGGGATGCGGATTGTGCGCTGCGAGATGCAGGCCCGGAGCCCTATACATGGAGGACGGTAAGGTACACATCCATGAGGACGAATGTATATTCTGCAGGGAGTGCTTCGGCCCCTGCCCGTCCGTGAACTTCGCCAGAGGCGAAGAGTTCGAACAGTGATAGGATGAAGCTCCAGGCAAGACAGGCCGACATCGTCACCTCGGGACCGATCGCGCTGCTGAACAGCAACGACTGCCTTAAGCTGGGTGTCGGCGAGAACGACCGCATCCGCGTCACCGGGAAGGATTCAGCGGTATGCACCGTCATCATAACGGACAGATACATCCCTGAAGGCCTGATCGCACTGACGGAGCAGACGATGAACAAATGCGGTTCAAAGGACCGCGAGGATGTGGAGGTAGCCTACTCCCCCATGCCCGAATCCGTCAGGTCGATACGCTCCAAGATAAACGGCGGGACCCTCTCCAAGAAGGAGATGGATGCCATCGTATCGGACATAATGCAGGGTAACCTCTCCGAGATGGAGATAATTGCTTTCGTCTCGGCGTTCAACGTAAACAACTCCGACCTCACGGAGATAGCGTATCTGACCAGGTCCATGGCGGCCACCGGGAAGATGGTAGATCTCGGCGTGAGGCCTATATTCGACTTCCACAGCCTCGGAGGCGTGCCTGGGAATAAGATCACTCCGACAGTGGTATCCATAGTCGCGTCGGAAGGGCTGGTCATTCCCAAACTCTCCTCCCGTGCGGTCAGCAGCGCCTGCGGCACATCCGACTATGTAGATACGTTCTGCGATGTGGAGATGGATACTCGTAAGCTCGTGGACACCATATCGGAGTGCAATGGCGTTTTCGCCTGCGGGAACAAGGATTATGCTCCAGTGGGCAGCCTGATAATAAAGGCGGAGAACCCGATGGGCATCGACCCCAGACCGATGATGATGGCCTCCATAATGAGCAAGAAGGTCGTCATCGGTACCACACATCTCCTCATCGACATCCCGATGGGCGAAGGTTCCAAGATACCCGATATCAAATCCGCAAGACAGTTCGCGAAGGACCTGATTGATCTGGGTTCCATCCTGGGCATGCATGTTGAATGCGCGGTGTCCTGCGCGGACCAGCCCATCGGACGCATGATCGGACCTGTGCTCGAGGCCAAGGAATGCATAGGCATCCTGGAAGGCCACGGCGGCGACCCGTCCGTGGTTGACAAGGCATGCGGCATGGCCGGGATCATACTTGAGATGGCAGGAGAGAAGGACGGCTATGCGAGGGCGGTTGAGATACTTCGCTCAGGCAGAGCCCATAAGAAGTTCTTGGAGATCGTCAGGGCACAGAACGGCAGTCCCGTTCTGAAATCCACAGACCTTCTGCCCGGACAGTTCGTAAAGGACATCCATGCCAAGAGGTCGGGCTACGTTCAGTATGTGGATAACGCCTGCATGGTCGCCATCGCCAAGGGGGCAGGGGCTCCCAAGGACATCGGTGCGGGGATAGAGCTCCTGCACAAGAGAGGAGACTATGTGGAAGAAGGCGAGGTGCTTTTCAAGATATACGCCGACAACCAGAGCAAACTGGACCGCGCCATAGAATCCGCAAGGTCCAGACGCCCTATGCTGGTTAAGGATGCCGAGGTCAAGGCCGAGAAGGACATGATCCTCGAGAGGATCCCTTCAAAGGAGATGCTCGATCTCATAAGGTTCAGGAATCTCTGATAAGCGCGATGCCGGAATCGTTGCTCAACTTTTGTCCGTTTCAGTGTCCCGTATCGGGTAGCCAGCAATACAGAATGGTCGATAATCTAAAGATAAGAGATATATACTGACATTTCGGTCAAACCTTATAGACTGTAGGAGTGTACGGTATGACCAACATTTCACTGGTAGAAACAGGATTGAGACACTCGCCTGGCATCAAGGCGATGGCTGTCCTCATAGTGCTCGCTCTTTCATTCGCAACATTCGCCCTTTGTATCGGAAATTCTCCGGATGCGGATGGATATGATGTTAAAGTGAACACCTGGGGCGAGCTTAAAGATGCGTTGGTGAACAGCGAGGTAGGCT
>SUSW01000051.1 GCA_015063235.1 Thermoplasmata archaeon
ATAACGGATATAAAGAACTTCGTCCGAGCGGCTTCGATATTATACGAAGAGAATGGACAAAACCTAGGCTGTCTGCACCGTGTCTTGAAAATAATGGATCAAAGAAAGAAATGGTTTACTCGGGGGTTCTGAATAGTAACATACTGGGTAACACTAATTTTTAATTAGTGTTACCTATCTTCCATCCCATTTTATCGGAACGGCTTTTCAGCAGAATATGTAATATGTGGGTATCAGCACGGCCAGGACTATCGCGCCTATCGTGAAGAAATACCTGATGAACTGCTTGGCATCGCTGTCCTCCTCCTTCAGATAGAGCCTGAATGTGATAATGCATGCCATGGATGCGATAGGTGTTCCGAAACCGCCCACGTCCGCCCCGACGAGGACCGCCGCCCAGTTGTCCGTGAACGGCTGCAGGAGTATGGTCGACGGGACGTTGCTTGTGAACTGCGATACGATGACCGTCGTGAGGAACGGATCCCATTCCATCATATCTGTTATGGCCGAATGTATTGCTTCCACATTAGAGATACTGTTCGCGAATATGAACAGGAAGAAGAAGATGAAAAGGATGCTGTAATCCACTTTGATGAATATCTTTGGCATCATTATCAGGAATGCGGCGATCATTATCACCAGCGTGATGTAAGGCGGGACGAAGTCCAGCACAGTGAATATGGCCAGGATGAACAGCGCGATAATGGCGATCAGCTTCGGCTTGTTCTCTATCTCCACCTCCTTGAGCTCCACGTTCAGGGGCTTCTTCGGAAGGATGAGGAAGATCAGCAGCAGTATCAGAATGGTTCCGGCCACGACTATCGGCAGCAGGGCCATCTCAAAATCCGTCAGCGAGAATCCGTAGTAATCGTTCAGGTTGAATATGTACAGATTGTGCGGGTTGCCGAACGGAGTAAGGCTGCTGCCTATGTTCGCCGCCACCGTCTGCAGTATGACGACCGGTGCGATAAGCCTCTTCATATCAGCCAAAGCGAGGATCGCTATGGCAAGAGGGACGAAGGTGAGAAGGGAAACGTCGTTGGAGAAGAGCATTGCGCTGAAGAACGGAAGGAATATCAGGACCAGGCACAGCCGGATGGTGGTCTTCAGCTCACCCAGCGCCAGCTGCGCTATCCTGTCCAAGGCTTTGCATTCCTTCAGCCCGCCGACGATCAGCAGGAAGAACAAAAGAGTGCATATGGTCTCGAATATCCTGTCATAATTGAATGACATGATGGTATCGAACGGCACTATGAACAGGGATATCAGCGCCAGAATCGCGGATATGACCAGAAGGAACTCCTTTCTGACGAATCTTCCAACGTCCATAAATCGGGTATTTTGACGACCATGATAAATGTTGCCCAGCGGAATGTGTGAAATCTATACGTTCCGCGAAGACTGCCTAACAGGCATCCAGCTTTGACGGTGCTCAAATCTGACCACCCTTTATTAACTATTAAGCAATTTCACCAATTGTAACTGGAAGGGATTGGTGGTTGATTCTTGGATGACATCATGATTATGACAGCGATTTTAACGCTGTTGGCAGGTATAGGCGTCTTCCTCACAGCCTGCATGATGCTCAGCTCCAACCTCGAATCCCTGAGCAGCGGCAAGCTCAAGAAAATGTTCACGAAGGCATCGAAGAGCAAGCTGTACGGAGTGGGAATCGGTACGGTGGGAACCGCCGCCATCCAAAGTTCCGGAGCCATGACCGTCATGGTCATTGGATTCGTCAATGCGGGGATCATGACGCTTCCGCTGGCGGCGACGATCATCTACGGAGCCAACATCGGAACTACGATAACCGCTCAACTGGCCGCCATCGGTCTCTTTTCCGATGACTCCATAAACCTCGCACTTATCTTCGCCGCCCTTGCCGGTGTGGGCGGTCTTTTCATGACCTTCGCCAAGAAGGACAGCGTCAAGAACTGGGCCGGGGTCATAACAGGATTCGGACTCCTGTTCGTCGGACTGATGATGATGGAGTATGCGATGAAGGACTTCGCGGAGCTTCCGGAAGTCATCGAATTCCTCAGCAACGTACAGAGCGCCGTTCTCCTGCTCATCATCGGATTGCTTCTGACAGCATTGGTCCAGAGTTCTTCGGTGGTCACCACGCTCGCGATCACCATGGTCGTCACCGGACTGATCGACCTCAACCAGGGAATATACCTCACCATGGGATCCAACATCGGTTCTTGTATCGTGGCCCTCATCGCCGGATTCTCCGGAGGGCTCAACGCCAAGAGGACCGCAGTGATACATCTCCTGTTCAACGTGTTCGGAGTGCTGATCTTCGTCGTGGTCGGATACTTCCTAGGATTCTTCGACATGTCTTACGCTAAGATGTTCGAGGCCGCATTCCCCGGAGTGCCTTCCACCCAGCTCGCGATGTTCCACACGTTCTTCAACGTCATCACAGTGATGATCATGCTTCCACTCACCAACAGGCTGGTCGGACTGGTGATCAAGCTGGTGCCTGCCAAGAAGACGGATCAGGATACCAGTGATTTCGTCCCCAAACTCCACTTCCTTAACAACTACATGCTCAGGACGCCGCCCATGGCTGTGCAGCAGGTGATGAACGAGGTGCTTAACATGTCCAAGATCGCGATGGAGAACTACCGCATCGCCTGCCACATGATACGCACCCTGGAATTCGATGAGAAGGATAAGCTGTGCAACAACGAATAGGAACTGAACTTCCTCAACAGGGAGATAGCGAGGTTCCTGGTGAAGCTGTCCGAGAACAAGCTCAGCGAGAGGGATCAGATATACATCTCGACCGTTTACCACACCATATCCGACCTGGAGCGCATAGGGGACTATTCCAAGAACATCATGGAATACGCAGAGAAGATGGCAAGCTTGGACATGAGATTCTCTGCGGTCGCCATAGAAGAGACCATGAAGCTTGAAGGGCTGATAGACCAGCTCTACGACAAGATAGAGCTTGCTTACTCCGAGACCAACGAGGCCGCCCTCGAAGAGGCTTATGACATCGAGGAGCAGATCGACATACTCACCGACGAGATGGCGGAGAACCATGTGAAGAGGCTCAACGAGGGCGAATGCAAACTTGACGTCGGTTCGGAGTTCCTTTCCATGACATCCGATTCGGAAAGGGTCGCGGACCACCTGATCAACATGGGCAAGGTCATCAGGCTGTACTCGTGAACCAATCCTTCTCGCTATTTGCTTGCTATCAGAAGTCGGACGGCAAACAGTATTATTCCTCGAGCTTGACACTTACTGATTATGATTATAATCGATTTTGGCATTTTCAGTTTCGTTCTCACTTAGCATTTCATCATGGCTTCCAACAGCCGGAAGATGTTGGATGAGAAGATGTTCTGCGTAATTATCCCATGTTTTCAGGCGGTTAAGTGCCTGAATTCTTTACAATCGATGTCAGAATGCAGAGATCACGGTCTTTCTGAATGACGTCTTATGCCAAGTGAGAACGGACATCGGCTAGGATCGAAATGATAATATCTTTTCATCGGGAATCGTACACTTTCGGTACTTTCACTCACCCCCTTCAGAGACTTATATACTATAACATGCAGTGATGCATAGGAACACATCAGATGTACAGATCCATAACCATGAGGATAGAGCCCGATTCGGAGCAGAGGAGGTTCATAGATGAAAGCATAAGGGTGCACCATTACGTGTATAATGCTTTGATAACAGCTGTGAAGCTGTATTTCTCCGACCATGGAAGGATCCCATCCCAGAATGAGCTCAATTCCCTCTGTACGGAGATGTGGAGGAAGAACGAGTGGATGCATGGGATATATCAGAACACCATGAATCAGGCAGCCAAGCGTGTTCTCGATGCCTTCAAGGCATGCAATCCGAAGATAAAGCAGAGGTCCAGGAAGAAGAAGGACGGGAATGCCGAGGGTGCTTTTGTTCTAAGGTCTCCCAGATACAGGAAGCTGAGCAGATCCAACACCTTC
>SUSW01000031.1 GCA_015063235.1 Thermoplasmata archaeon
AAGGTCCGTACGAGCGTAGCGAGGCCCGGACCGTCCTTTCTGAACTTGTACGTAGTGCAATCGCCGCGGAGCAGACGATTGCACACGTGCAGATTTACCCACTTAAAAGTGTCTAGAACCTATAATTTGAACATTATCAAGCTCCCGATGAACAGGACTGTTGACGGAATCACATGGGAAGACACCATGATCACTCTCGGTGCGATGTGTAACCTCCAGGACAAGACCTCTGCATACATTAAGTACACCGAGAAGGTTGATGCGGCGATTGACAAAGCAATAGCCGATGCAGATGTGGGAACAAAGACATACATTATGCCTTACACTGCACCAGGATACGATTTGAACCCAATGTATGTCGATGCACACGGATCCGGAACCGTCCTCATGGCAGATGTCTACACAATCGAGAAGCTCCCTCTTTCCAGTGCAGTTAGTGTTGTAACCGCAGACGGATTCGATGCAGTCGAAGCAGAGACAATCATCAAGTACAATCCCAACGTCCTTATCATTAGTTCGTTCGGATATGCATCTTCTAAGAGCATGACTCAGGAACAGTACATTGATCATTTCGAGGATATCGCAGAGATATTCGAGAGCATGGGCTACACTGGAGAAATCTACGGTATTGCATTCGAGAACTGTACTATGGCAGGTTCAGCATTCCTGCTCACTCTTGCTTCTATGATCTGGGAAGATGCATTCAGCGAAAGTGAGGCTTGGGCTCTGATGTACGAGTACTATCACAATTTCACCAATTACAAGGGAACCCTGGACGATCTTAAGGATTCTAAATTCGCCGTCTGGGAATATTCTTACTTGGACTATTGAGTGAATAAAGGCCCTTCGGGGCCACCATTTATTTGATAACATGTCTGAAAATAAGCTAGAAGACGACCACATTCTTAGTGCTGATGTTGTTAATTCAGTAAAAGATTGGAACACAGACTATTCTAACGATGCGATGTTTGCAGACACCGTTAAGGATTTCAATTCATCTATAATGAAGAAATTCATTTTCATCGCGTTCTTCTTAGTTGTGATAATTGTTGTTACCAGTATCGCCATTACAGTTGGTGCCGTGGACATCGGTTTCTTCGAGGTTTATGAAATTATATGGCAGCACCTCACTAACAATGTCGTCTCAGATTATGATTACATTGTTTTCGAGATGAGGCTACCGAGAGTAGTTGCAGGTATAATTGCTGGTGCAGGTCTAGCAATATGCGGAGTTATAATGCAGAGTGTTCTGAAAAACCCGTTGGCCGACCCCTATACCACAGGTGTGTCCTCAGGAGCATCCTTCGGAGCAGTTATTGCCATGACCCTTGGTTTCACCGCAGCATTCGGCAGTAACTCGCTTGTCATTCTTGCTTTCGCATTTTCGCTCGTACCCACGATGGTCATCGCAATGATGTCTAGATTCGCTAATGCTTCGCCGACTACAGTTATCATGGCCGGTATAGGCATAATGTACATTTTCAACGCCGTTACAACAGTTCTGATGCTTTGGGCGGATTCAAGTGCCCTCAACCAGATATTCTACTGGCAGACAGGATCCTTGGCTCTTGTTAAAGGTTGGGAATCGATACCGGTGATGTTCGCGGTTGTACTCTTCGGCATACTGATTTCGATGTTTATATCAGGTAAACTGAACGTTCTTGCAACAGGCGATGATAGTGCAAAGGCACTAGGAATCAACGCAGACAGGATGAGGCTGCTGTGTCTAGTTCTTACAGGCATAGTCAGTGCTGCAATCGTCAGTTATACCGGCCTCATCGGATTCGTCGGATTGGTTACTCCTCACATAGTAAGGATGTTCATCGGTGCTGACAACAGATACCTTGTTCCCGCTTCCGCTATATTCGGAGCTGCCCTTATGATTGTAGCTGACGTTATTGGAAGAGTAATCATATATCCTTCCGCTCTGCCAGTCGGAGTTGTAATGTCATTCATTGGCGGTCCCATTTTCCTTTGGATGGTTATAAAGCGTAACAGCAGTGCGTGGTGATATGATGGTCGATATAGAAATTCATGATGTTGATTTTGGTTATGACGAATCACATATCGTCCTTCATAATATCAATCTGGAGATTCATGAGCCCGGTCTTTATTGTATAATAGGCCCCAACGGAGTAGGAAAATCCACCATGGTTAAGTGCGTCAGTAAGATCATATCTCCTCTGAAAGGCTCTGTAATACTGGATGGGCAGGATGTTGCCGAAATGACCCATAAGGATGTCGCATTCAAGGTCGGTTTCGTCCCAGCATTCTCCCAGGATGCTTTTTCGATGTCTGTGATCAACACCATCCTGGTGGGCAGATACAATCATCAGAAATGGGGTTCCCGCCAAAAGGATCTGGAAATGGTGTACAAGACCATGAAGCTTCTGCACATAGAGAATCTGGCGAACAGAAGTTACAACGCATTGTCTGCAGGACAGCATCAGAAGGTATCCATTGCCAGAGGTCTGGTTCAAGAGACTGAGGTTCTGATCCTTGATGAACCCACAGCGAATTTGGATGTCAAATACCAGGTGTATGTGATGGAGATGCTCAGAGCGATAGCCATTGAAAAGAACATGGTCATTATGACCATCTGCCACGACCTCAATATCACCTCCAAGTATGCACATCAGGTGATAATGCTTGCCAGACCTGGGAAGATACATGCCGTCGGTAAGCCTGAGGATGTACTCACTGTTGAGAATATCCGTGAAGTCTATGGTATCAACTGCAGAGTCTACACGGATGAAGAAACCAAGAAACCTTACGTCATATTAGGTTCTGCGATAATAGGTATGGCAGAGGACTACTAAACACCAAATAGGCGGTCTGGTGACCGCCATAAACCTATATTCTTCTCATTCATACGCCTTAATAGGAAAAACTTATGGAATTCATGACTTTGGATGAGCTACCTGTGGACGAAATCTATGTCCTGGATACAGAGACTACCGGATTGTACGGCGCGCCTAGGGATGTGGTAGTCGATGTCGGCATCACCAAAGTCTCCCTACGCAAAGGGATTGTGGAGGATGCATACTCATCCGTATTGGGATATGATGTTAGCCAATGGGACGAGTACCGCCGTACAGCTTGGATATTCGAGAATACCGACATGACTCTGGAAATGGTCGAAAATGCTCCGGATGCTATGGGTGTAATCGAAGAAGTGCGCAGACTACTGAAAGGGAAGAACGTTACCACGTACAACATCCGCTATGACTTGGATCAGTTCCTCTATCAAGAGCCTTGGAATATGAGAGGTCTTTTCACTCAGTGCAACGACATTATGCTCGCTGCAATGGATGTCTGCAAACTCCCCAGTCAGTATTACGGGAGGGAATATAGGTTCCCGAAGCTGGATTACGCCTATGAGCACATTGTAGAGGGGGATCCTGCAGGAATTCACGGTAAGCAGGACCATCGTGCCCTATCTGATGCAAGGATGGCCTCCTATCTTATGATCAAAATGTTCCGGGACAAGACATACAAACCCCTATTCAGTTGATTTATAACTTGTAAACCTATCCGCCATTGTATCGGTGAATGGGGGGTTGATGCGTTGCTATTCGCGAAATCTGATCCAGAAAAGGATACGGCCATAATGCTAGGCGATCCCAAGAAAGCAATCTTCGTCACAGTCCTCCCGTTCCTGATCTCCATACTTGTCGGTCAGATAAACATGGTGGCCGACGTCATGTGGTGCTCGGGGCTGGGTTCGGATGACGTCAGTGCGATCCAGATAGTCTCACCGATATACTGGGTGGTCTTCGATGTAGGTCTCGGTATAGGGCTGGGCGCCAACGTCATAATATCCCGCCGTATCGGCGAGGGCAATAGGGTCGGTGCACAGAGTATCATCTCGCAAGGTACTGTTCTAGCCGTCGTAATCGCTGCAGTTCTGGCGCCTTTGTTGTACTTCCTGATTGCTCCTATGATGTCTTGGATGGGGGCCCCGGAGCTCACGGAGATGAGCGAATCCTACATGCTGCCAATATTGGCATGCAATATTTTCCAGGTCCTGTCCCCAACACTTTCCGGATTCCTAAGGGGCGAGGGTGCCGCCAAGAAGTCCAACTACTCCCTTATGGTCGGTACAGTAGTCAATATCATCCTGGATCCCATCTTGATATACGGTCTCGGACTAGGTGTTCAGGGTGCGGGCATTGCTACCGCCATATCATTCATAATCAACACCTTGGTGATGATCTCCCTGTACTATGCCGGAAGGACCACCCTGAAGATGACCTTCAAAGGATTCAGAATCGTTGTCGATGATATGAAGGAGATCATGTTCATCGGGTTCCCGAAGATGCTGGAGATGTTCTTCATGGACATATTGGACGCAGCGAACCGGGTATTCCTGATACAATGCGGAGGCGTAGATGCCGTGACCCTATTCTCCGTACCGTTCCGTCTGCTGATGCTAGCCGCCATGCTCCCAAACTCCTTCGCTTTGGCCCTGACACCAGTCGCCTCCGCCAATATCGGTGCCAAGAGACCAGACAAGTCGGTGACGGCATATTATGTATGCCTGAAATCCATCATCGTACTCTCCGGGGTATTGCTTGCAGTATACCTGATCTTTGCAGATTTCCTCATCATACCGTTCATTCAGTCCGAATCGATGGCAATTCTGGAGCCTGGTCTGGTCGACATAGTTAGAATAGATGCATTCATGATACCGGCGATTGGGATATCCTTTGTCTGCAATGCGATGTTCCAATCGATGAGGCGCCCGATGCTTTCGCTGATAATGACGGTCATGCGTACCGGGCTGACCACCGTTGCATTCGCCCTTCTCTGCACCACGACCGTTGATTATATGTGCATAGGTATGGTGGCGATTGCGATCATTGCAGCGGCCCTGTCATATCTGATGGTGAGGGTCAGCATGAAGAACATGATGAAGAGATATTCGGCAGCACCTGCCTGAGATCACTCATCTTCACCTACGTTTACTACGTCGCCCTTGGTATATTCCTTCTGCAGTTTCTCAAGATATTTCTTCTCGACCCTGTCGACCAGCATACCAAGGATCTCTCTCTTGACCAGGAATATGATCAAGAAGAACGCGACCACGGTCAAGGTCACGACTACGAAGAATATTTCCGGAGGAAGCATGGCCATACCGAGGATGGTGGCTATTGCCGGGACGAAGGTATACATTGCGGCGATGGCAAGCAGTACGAGTACCACCAGTATGACGGGGAGTATCCTTTTGTTGGTCTCGCCGTTGACCGAGAGGAACTTGTAACGGGGACAGACTATGAGGAGCTGCAACGTACCAATGCATGTGGCAAACAGCACCATAGAGGATCTGGCTACGATCTCGGCTTTAGTGG
Organism: Thermoplasmata archaeon; assembly: GCA_015063235.1. Taxonomy (GTDB): domain Archaea; phylum Thermoplasmatota; class Thermoplasmata; order Methanomassiliicoccales; family Methanomethylophilaceae; genus Methanoprimaticola. The sequence continues at coordinate 5,352 of SUSW01000031.1, forward strand.
ACAGTGCATCATAAGGTGCATCCGACGACCAAACGAGGAATGTCTCGACTATCTCCTGGACGTTCTTACCGAGAACATCCTGCAGAGGGATGAGATAGTCATAGCTCATCGGGGGGATGATTCCATTCATCGTAAACATATAGACGAACCCATAGACAAGCAGGGAGCATGTCCCTATGGTTAAAGCAGACGGAATGATAAAACGCAGCACATCCGGCAGGATGAGCTCCTTATTGTTATCCGGTTTGGCGAAAATCGTCATGAAGAACGCGATTACACTGACAGACATGAAAGCGTAGAAGGAATTCTGTATCGGAAGCATCGGGATTCTTCCTAAGAACAGGTAGAGGACTATGAACATGATTGCCAAGACCAGATTCCTGGAAAGATATACCTTCAGAATGTCCCTGACACCTGATACTGTCCTTCTGCCTTCGATAAGGGCTTTGGGCAGAGCAGAGAAGTTGTCGTTGACAAGGATCATATCGGCCACTCCTCTTGCAGCTCCTGAGCCTGATTCGAGAGCCACTCCAACCTGGGCGGATTTGATGGGTTTGACATCGTTGACTCCGTCACCGATCATGGCAACATACCTGTTGTTACGCTTCAGGACTTCTATGACCTTCTCCTTGTTCTCAGGTTTCATCCTTCCGAAGATGTTGGTCTTCAGGATGACGTCGTCAAGCTGTTCATCTGGGAGCTTATCGAGCTCGGGACCGGAGATTATCCTCCTCTCGCCGGGGAGGTTAGCTAATCTAAACAGTGCATCTACGGTGACAGGATCGTCTCCGGAGATGACCTTGAGCTCCATGCCGTTCTGAAGGAATATATCGATTGTCTCCCTGCAGTCGGCCCTGACCACATCCCTGATGGATATGACGGATATGGGTTTCAGATCCCCGAAGACATATTCCTCTCCGTTCATGAAGGGGATGTCGTTGCAGGAACAGATGACGAGCGTTCTGAACCCCTTCTCGGATTCTTCTGTGATTATCCTCCCTATCTGGTCGGCCTGGTCGCAGTGAGGCTCCAGGACATTCCATGCACCGGAGTACAGGGTGTATAGGCGGCCGTCATATCTCACCTTCACGGCGCTGAACTTCCTGGCCGAGGAGAACTGTATCTCGTCGATGAGCTCACCCTCGGTCTTACCGTAATGGTTGATCAGGGCAGTCATGGTCTTGTTCTTGCTTCCGGTCATGGAAGCGAAAAGGCTGATACAGAGGTCGGCTTCAGAATCGTCGACGATATTGTGGGCGGAGTCGAAGACAAGATTGTTGGTTGTTATAGTACCGGTCTTGTCCATGCAAACGGTGTCGACATGGCTGATTGATTCAACGGAATTGAATCTCTGAAGAAGAACTCCTGAATCGGCCATTCTGATCGCGGCGATCATGTAGGTGAGTGTGATAAGAAGGAACAGTCCTATCGGTACGATATCAAGACAAAGGATGAAGATCTCGAGGATGCTGTCAAGGTCTCCCAGGCCAGACAATGTCATACCGCGTATGACCTCGCGGATTACAGACAGTATCATGAGGACGAAGGCCATTACCATCAGGATTGTGGTAAATGTCTGCGTCTCCATCTGGAGGGGCGTCTTCTTAGAAGTGAATTTCTTTGCGCTCGAGAGCATCTGCGATGCGTACGATTCGTGCCCGAATGCGGTGACTATGAAGTATCCTTCACCGGTGATACAGACTGATCCGGAATAGATCTTGTCGCCGGCGTTCTTACGGACTGTAGTGGATTCTCCGGTAAGAAGAGCCTCATCCATCTCCAGTGATGTGCACTTAATCAGATCGCCGTCCACCAGAGCCTGTTCTCCGGCACGGATAATGACCAAATCGTCCTGGACGATGTCCTTTTGATCTATCTGAATCTCTTTTCCGTCACGTACCACCGTTACCTTAGGGCGTGTGAGAAGCGAGATCTTATCCAGACGGTGTTTGGCACGCATCTCCTGGATTGTGGATATGATCACGTTGATCGTGATGATTCCGGTTGCTGATATCGCGCTGACCAGATTGCCCAGAGCGAGAAGGGCGGCACCGATTATGAAAAGGATTATATTGAAGGGCGTTACGGCATTCCTGTAGATGATGTCCGCATAGGATCTGCTTGTCTTGACCTCTGTATCATTAACAAGTCCTTTCGAGCGTCTCTCTTCGACTTCCTTGGTCGTGAGCCCTTCCATATTTCTTGAATAGTCAGGTGTTATAATAACCCATCCTGATAAGAATGGACTCTTTCCTCGATTTTCTCCATTGGAAGTATGTCGATTCTCTTCATTATGCCTCTGGATACGTAATCTATGTAGCATTCGACAGGTTTGTCATAGAAACCCATGGCTGCATGGGCATAGATGGATAGCTGCATGATGTACTCGGATTCGAACCGGTCGGATACGTCCGTCTTGTAGTCGTGGATCTCTACATGGTCCGGGTACAGCGCCATCAGGTCTATGATTCCCCTGAGTGTGAAGTCATGGCCGACGGGAAGGCCGCATTCTATCTCGGATTTGATCAAATCTGCATCCTTCACGCTTTCAAGGACCTTACGGACCTCGGCCAGCTCCGGATATGCCGTCTCATCTACCTTTCCGCCTTGACACATCGTCTGTGCCAAACTGTGGATCATGGTACCGTATTCCATACCCTTTCCGGACACTTCGTCGCTCCCTTCCGAGTTGGATTCTCCCTCGCCGTTGCTGAATATGAGTATCTCGTGGATCCCTATCTTTTGTCTTCTCTTGGGATACCAGGGGATCTCGGGCTTGTCCAGTGGTTTGCTCACAGATTCTGCTGACAGGTCCTCCACGGCAGGCAGATCAGTGAAATCATCGCCTTTCAGAGCCTTCATGAAAGCAGAGGGGCGGGGTCCGCAGATCACCGTCTCATATTGTTTTGCCCTGGAAAGGGCCACGAACATCAATCTTCTCTCCTCACTGTAGTCGCGTTTTATGGCGGCCTTCGATAGCCTGGTCTTCCAGCTGCTGCACATCTTGGAGTATTCCCCGAACCTTCCGATCTCCTTGGAACATCTGATTCCGGCGATGTCGTCGAAATAGAACACGCTGTTGTCGCTCTGTTCGCTGGGGATGGTCTTGTAATCTATGAACGGGCAGATGACGATAGGGAATTCGAGCCCTTTGGCCTTGTGCATGGTCATTATGGTCACGGCCTTCGTGTCGATAAAGTTCTCAACAGGGTATGTGGAGTCCTTCTCGATATCCTCCTCGATTATGCCTATCACATCAGATATTGTAAGGAGCGAGCCCCTGTGAAGTGAGGATATCGTGGTGATTATGGCCTGCGTGATATCGTTATCCAGGCGATAATAGGCGAAAAGACTGGTCAGAAGCTCTGTGATCCTGCGCCTTTTGGTGTACAGGGCATCCCTCTGGTCCATCAGCCTCTTGGGTATGTAAGTCCAATCCTTGGCCGCCTTCTTGATCTCTACGGGTTTGTAATCCAGATCCGCCATTATCGGGACGTATCCCCACGGGTCGCGCTCGTTGTTGACGAATCTCAGCCAGGCCAGAGCTAGCTTCCCTTCGCGGGTGGACATGATCTGGACGTCGCCCTGCAGATACGCAGGTATCCCTGCATTCTCACAGGCGTTCAGTATCATGCGGCAGTGTTCGGTCTTCCTGCAGATGACGGCGATGTCCCCGAATCCCGCGCTGCGTGCTCCGTCTGACGTGTGTATGGTGTATTTTCCTGAGAGGACGTAGTCCTTGATCGATCTGATGACGTCATCCACCTCACCCTGCTTGCTATCGGACTGTACGAAGCGTAGGGCGGTATCATCTCCGATATCGGTCCTGGCAGCATTCAGTTCCACTACCTTCTTTCTAAGTTCCTCTTCATTCACAACATCTGAATCGGAACCCTTCATGAAGATGCATTCGTAGGCCTTGTCTATGATCTGCTGAGACGACCTGTAGTTGGTGTCCAGCGACAGCTCTTTGACCTCAGGAATCTGAAATCCTATCCTTTTCACATCTTCGTTGAGGAATTGCCTCATCTTGACGCATTCCGACTCAAAATTGGTAATATTGCGGATGGATACGAAGCGGAACCCGTAGATCCCCTGTTTCCAGTCTCCTACTGCGCAGAGATTGGGCTCCTTCAGGATCATGAGCGAGATCATCATCTGGTTTGAGTTTGTGTCCTGGAACTCGTCGACCATGAGATACCTGAAGGAATTCCTGTCCCTGACCGACTGTTTGCTGTAAAGCACTGTGAAGGCGAACATCGCGTTGAGACCGAAAGTCAGGCGGTTATCCGTGATGCTGCGCTTGATGTATTCGTAGTAGACATCGTGGATGAATCTGAAGAGTTCCTTCCTGTCATCCTTTACTATGGACCATACCAGATCATCGGACATGGTCTCTCCCAACGGTACCTCCGGACGCTGATATACCTGGTTCTCATCCATCTTGTCTATCAGCTTGATAGCCTCGCAGCGGTCTTTGCTGTCAAGGATATTGAGCTCCTGCAAGCGGTCGAACAGCTGCTGGTAATCTCCTTCAAGATCCCTTTCCCAATCCTTCCCGAACCATCCTTTCTTCAGAGGGACCAGTCCGCGGGACATTAGCTTGTATATGAGTTTCCTGATATCAGGCGCATTCTCGCTTGCGATGACTGCTATATCACCGTAATCGGTACCTTTCCTGTTCAGGAAATCGTCAAGGAATCTAGCGAAGTAATCCTGGTTGAGGGTCTCGTTCTGATGGAGCATGGCTGAACGTGTTAGCTTCTCCTCAATACCGAAGAACCCGCTGATCAGATCCGGGAATTCCAGCACGACGGACAGACAGAACGCGTCGAATGTCTTGGTCTGCACCAATTTCGATTCCTTCTCCATCCCCAGTTCGGTCATACGGCTCTTGATGCGCTCGTCCATCTCCGCGGCCGCATTGTTGGTGAAGGTCAATAGGAGAACATCCTTAGGAGTGACGTCCTTCTGGGAGATCAGTTTGACGTAGCGTTCGACGATGGTATGGGTCTTACCTGTACCCGGGCCGGCATCTACGACGATGAGTCCGTTCAGTGTGTCGGCTATCTCCGCCTGGCGTTGGTTCAGATCACTCATCGGAATCAGCCTCCGGTACGATGATGTCTTTGGTACAGACCGAGAAATACTGACAATCCTCGCAGTCGGTGCGGGGTGCAGCCGGGAATCCGGTGCGGCTCTGCTCGACCATCTCTGCATGCATCCTATCGATGGTTTCCATGATGGAATCCAACGTGTCGGAGGGAACTTCGACCTTGTCCCCTACGACAATCAGCCCGCCCTTAACCAGTTTGGATATCTTTCTCAACCCGGCAGCAACAGTATCGCGGTTGCTCTTGGCCTGACTCATTCCGCAGACATCTAGTATGCGATTTATCAGAAATTCATCCCCATCCCATTCGGCCGGGTCCTCAGACCCCATCTCGGATATGGTTTGGAGGATTTCTCTGGCATGCGGCCTGAGCTTGGCGCTCATGTTGTTGCTTAAATAGTCCAATACATCCTCGCTCTCCACGAGTGTCTGCTTGACCGTTCCTTCGGCCATTACAACGGATCTGACGTTCTATCCGATCGAAACCTTACCTGCTGACAGTGAAACATCGTTGTCCATAGCATAGAACAGATCGAATCTGCCCCTATTGTATTCGTCCTCCTTCATAAGGGCGAGGTAGATAGGGGGCTGGAATTCGGGGTACCTTGCAACCGGATCCATGGTCATGGAATCGCTGATCTCCTTGACAGAATGGGGTCTTCCGGTCTTATAATCCGTTATGATGCCGTTCCAGGTGAGATCCAGCTCACCATGGATCGGATGTGTCCGGGACTCGATCTCCCTCTCGCAGAGGGAACTGGTCATATCCTTGCCCATCGCGACCATGAATCTGTTGGGATCCCTCTTCATGGACAGCGGGGTGTCCAGAGGCACGTTTGAGATCCCGATGCTGTCGAGATATGCGATAATGGTGTTCATGGCCTGGCGAACCTTGTCGGAATCGAGAGATTCCATCAGAGGGGATGAAAGACCGGAATATTTGTCGGATATAAGGTGGACGAAGTGGTCGACTCCGAGCTCCTTCACGTCCTCCGGATAGCAGACATAGAATTCTGCGAATGAATGTATGAGCGTTCCGAATTCAGTATCCTTCTCCTCAGGCGTGGTCAGAAGCGTTGCGTAAAGAAATTTTCTGGGGCATGAGAAGTAAGAGTTGAAGGAGGATTTGCTGAACGGACCCGAATAGCATTCCGGGTCGGCACCGATGACTGGGTCGGATTCAGGTGTAATGACCTCCTCATCGGAATGCCATCTGCCCCTGACCAGATGGGCGCTGATGTCCGAGAAGGATTCTATCGGCTTCTTGTAAAGCAGATTGAACAGGGTGCTGGGCTTTGCGGGCTTACCGCCTTTAGAGGAGTTCACCAGATAGTACCTGACGCTTCCCTGCTGCAGCAGCGCGTTGAGCCTGGCCACATTCTTGTCTGTCTCATCCTCCGCATCAAGATACGGCTTCCCGATGACGGAGCGGTTCCAGTCCTGCTCCATGCCCAGATAGATCACCACCGGGCGGTCGATATAGATGGAGTTGTTGCAGTCAACGATGAGTACCCCTTTCTTCTCGTATTCCGGGATCTCTTCGTTATGAGACAGCTGTTTGACATTGTCAACGGCGTAGATGACCTCGTTCAGCAGTTCGGACGATACCTTCTGGTCCTTTACTCCGAGCTCCGCTATCATGTTGTTCACCTGAACCTTGGTCCTCCTGTTGCACACCGTCTCGCAAACCTCTCCGAAGGTCAGGGAACGGATATCCTTCATGACGTTCCATAGCTCCATGCCGCGGTCGCTCATATCGGAAGGGCCCTGTCTGCACAGAAGGAACTCCTCGCGGCCCTTCCTGAAAGTGCCGTTGTAATTGGAGAACAGCTCCTTGACGTTCTTGACGCGGATGGTCTCGAAATCCATCGAAAGAGAGATGAAGCGGAGATAATCGCGGATCTGCGACAGATCCCTGACATTCAGGGCATTGATGAACGGTATCTTCCTGCGGTACATTGCCGAACGAACGGCATCCGTGATGGGGCTGGCGGTGTTCAGGACTATGGCATAATCGGTAGGCTTCTCGGGATCGATGAGATCCACGGCGTTCTGGGCCAGCTGGCGGTCGTTCCCTATCTCGTAGATAGTATCTATCTGGTAATCGTCATCAGAGAAGATGGAGATGGGCTCATAGTCTAGGGGGATGAAATGCTTATCCAGGTCATTGAAGAGGAAATCCTCTACGACGGCCACCTTTACCCCTCTGTATAGTTCGTCATCGTCCGGGATGAACGATCCCATAACCCTTTCCAGCGTCGGCAGGGCCTCGAATGAGTCATAGACGTTTCTGGACGTCTTAGTATGGAGGTGTTTGAGCACATCGGCGGTGTATTTCCTTATCTCCTTGATGTTCTCGACCTCGCTGTGGACATATTTCAGCTTAAGGCCGGTCTCTTCGGAAACGGTGGAGATGACCGACAGTTCCGAATACAGCGGTGAACCGAGAACACGTGCAGCAACAGAACCTGCGATCTGCTTAGGCGTCAGAGCGAAATGGCCCACTATCGGTATGTCAATGCGGGCGTTCAGAGCAGTGGCGAGAGCGGCATCGTTCGTGATGACCATATCGAATTCACGGACCTCTTCGTACAGCTCGTCAATGCTCTTACAACGCTTCATGATGGGGCATATACGACGGCATAGAAATAAGATGAGATGGATGCATTTTCGATACATTGTTCTATCATCTTATCCATGACGTTTCATGGATGATGTAGTCGTAGTGGAATGCGCCACAACAGGAACCAAAGGGTTCCCGATCGACAGGGTCATCGAGGTGTCCGTATGCCGCATGCACAGGGACGGGATGGATTTCGACACCGTCTACGATTCATTCGTTTACGCCGATCCGATGGATATAGGCAAAGATGCACTGGATCATCTCCAGAACGAGTACGGCATCACTGCAGAGACCCTTTATGCCGCTCCGGAGGAGGGAATCGTAGTCAAGGAGCTATTCTCCAAGATTAAAGGCTCTGAATGCACCTCTTTCAACGTCAATCTGACTTTCGGCAAGTTCCTCTGCGTCGAGCCCTGGGATCTCAACATGGAGATAACCATGCTCCCATCAATAGCTTCCAGGTTGCCTCCAGAGTACAGCAGGTCGCTGCCTGACGCATATAATCACTTCTGTCCTGACAACCCGATGGATGTTTCTGGAAGGACCTCAATGGACCGCTGCCTGATGTCCACGGCCCTCATGATGAGGCTGCGTCAGGACGGATACCTCTGATCATCTGATGAAGAGATGAATGTTCAGCAGGGAATCTAGAATCGACAGCAGGAACAATCCGATGTACAGAAGCAGCAGGATTATTCCTAAAAGGGTCTTGATAGCTGCTGTGAAGAATTCTACCGCTGGAAGGAACAGAAGTATATTACCTACGTAGAACAGAATCAGTCCAAGGACGAGGTATTTGTAGCCTATCTGGGATTTGGGTTCCTGGTAAATCCTTCCCAATCCCAGCAGTCCGAAGAAACCCGGCAGTATTGTGAGGAGCTTGACCAGAGTGCGGTCCTTGCCCTTCGTGCTGTAGTTCTGACCGCTGTCCTCCCATTTTGCCGTCTCAGGAGGCATCTTGGTGTAACACTTGGGACAGGTTATCGAATTGGTAGGGACGGCTTCCCCGCATTTCGGACAGTAACGGGTCATTCTGGCCTCTTGATGATGAATGCAGTACAAGTAGATGATGCTAGAAGCTTCCCTTCTTCCGAATAAGCCCTGACATCGAAGATTTCAAGCGAACGGGATATGTTTATGGGCTTGGCGATGCAACGCATGTTCCCCGTGGCAGGCCTGTAGTACTTGACCTCCATGCTCTGCCCTGTACCATCGTAGACCATGTTGGCCGCTATTGCGAAAGTATGATCGATCAATGCATATATGGCTGCACCGTGGGCGCGACCCATGCTGTTGATCATGAACGGCTTGAGGCTCATCCTGCATACAACCTGGTCCTTCGCGATGCTTTCAATCTCTATGCCCATCTCTCTGGCGAATGGGGCATTGAACACATCTATGACGCGATCCGCATACTGTTTCGTATCCTCTGACATCAGTGGGAGGAGTTCCTCTCTGTCCATGCGGTCTAATCAACGGACGTAAAATAAAACTAACGATGTTACCATTCAATCGAGATGTCCGGCGAATACACTATATCAGCCGATGTATATCGGGGAATCGATGCCCGAGATAATATCTGTCACAGAGCTCAATACGAGGGTAAGGGACATATTCAGTGTGACCCCTGCCGTCAACGACATTTGGGTAAGCGGGGAGATATCTAATCTCAAGAAGTATCCCACGGGTTATTATTTCACGCTCAAAGACGCATCTAGCGAGATCCGTGCAGTGATGTTTAACTCAGCCAGGGCCAGGATAGATTTCGAACCCAGGGAGAACATGAAGGTCGCCGTCTTCGGAAGCATCGATCTGTATGTCCTCAGGGGATCCTACCAGTTCAGAGTGGCCACCATGAGGCAATCTGGGATAGGCGACAGATACCTCGCCTTCGAGGCTCTGAAGAAGAAGCTTCAGGAGGAGGGTTTGTTCGAACCTTCCAGGAAACGTGTCATACCGATGTATCCCAAGACCATCGGTGTGGTCACATCACAGAGCGGTGCGGTGATACATGACATTATAACGACATCAGCATCTCGCTACACTGCGAATATTCTTCTGGCCCCCGCCCTGGTTCAAGGCGATGGGGCCGCGGACAGCATCGTTGCCGGGATAGAGCTTCTTAACAGGGCGAAAGTCGATGTCATCATAGTAGGAAGGGGTGGAGGTTCCATCGAAGATCTCTGGCCCTTCAACGAGGAGAAGGTTGCCCGTGCAATCTATTCATCAGCCGCCCCTGTTGTATCTGCCGTCGGACATGAGACCGATTTCACCATTGCTGATTTCGTTGCGGATCTCAGAGCCCCGACACCCACCGGTGCAGCAGCCCTGATCCTGAGAGATAAGAACGAGATCAGATCTCAACTGTCCTCCCTGTCGCAGAGGCTCGAGAGGGCCATAAACAACACCATTGTTGCCCAAAGGCATGCATTCGATATCCTGGATGCCCGCTTGGATCCTTCCAACGCCAGGAATGATCTGGACATGAGGCAGATGCATATAGAGGATCTATCCAAATCTATGGATTATGCCTTCATCAACACGGTTCGCACCATGCGTTCCAGATTCGATCTTCTGGATTCAAGGCTTAGGCCTGAACGCGCTATCGAGTCGATAGCTGAACACAGAGAGGATATCGATGACTTTTTGTCCCGGATCTCATCGGATTTGGATCTGATGATGGAGAGATACACGATGCGTCTAGATTCTATCGGGGATCGTCCCGATAAGAGAATAGGTTCCATTTTACGCGATTCGAAGGATGAACTTGAATCGAATTCCAAGCAGCTGGAGGGCCTGAATCCGCTGAATGTGCTCACCAGAGGCTACAGCATGATAACAGGTCGTGACGGCACTGTGATAACATCCGTAAACGGCCTGAACGTGGGGGATAACGTTACAATCCGCATGAGGGACGGTTCAGCCTCTGCGGACATCACTAAAAAGGAGATGAAAGAATGACGGATTTTGAGGAAGAAGTACAGAATATGACATTTGAACAGAGCATAGCCTCTCTGGAATCGCTTGTAAAAGAGCTTGAGAACGGCGGAATCGATCTGGATAAGAGCATCGAGATCTATGAGAAGGCGGTTATCCTGCGCAACCACTGCAGGAAGATCCTCGATAACAGCGAACGCCGCATCGAGAAGATAATGGAGACTGCCGACGGGTTCAAGACCGAGGATATGAAGATCGATTGAGCGACCAGAGGCTTGTGCCTCTGTTCCTCGCCCATTCGGACGTCTCCGCCAGGATCCTGGTCCTGGCGAAGTATTCCGCGGAATAGGCCAGCCTGAGTGATCCGCCTAGGGAGCCTTCGTTAAGATTTGATGCGTTGTATGCACCGAAATTGTCCCTAAGACCTATCAATAGTATATCCACGGCATCATGGCCCCTTGCCAACGAGATCTTTTCTGAATGCTTGCTCTCCAGCATCGCCAGGTCACGCTCGATGCTCTTCGATGATATCTCGCACCCTGCAGTGTTGATGATCACCTCACGAATCATCTTGCGCACATCCATCCCTAGGTCCTTCTTGTTGATGAAGTTCCTGAAGTTAAGGTCCCTGAAGTTCAGATTGTATCCTCTGATGAAAGAGATATACATCAGCAGACCTACGTGATAAGCGGACGATATGACTGTATCCCGGATGCTGCCATACTGCTTCTCGAACCTCTCCACCCTGTCGGTATCGCCGTATTCTGCGATAACCTGCTCCAGGGCTGGACTGTTGATGAGCATCATCTCCATATCGCGGTAATCGGTGTAGAATATCGGGGGAGACAGCATCCTGCCCTGGAGTTCGTCAAGATCCCTGTCGACAATCCCCATGACCTTGCCGTCACCGCGGTTTGACATCTTATTCACCACGGAGCGGACATTATCCTTGGAGTAGGCCGGAATGGTCCTTGTGCTCCTCTTGTCAATGAACTTGTTGAACAATCTCTGATCCGTGGTGCCTTCAATGAGCATTATGTTGCCCTTGAATACAGACCTGTTCATTGAGATCTGGTTGGATATGTCGTCGGCAGTGAGGTATTCACGCATTTTTCTGCACCAGTTCCGTAGCGTAATCCCATCTGTCATGGATGACTTGGGGCGAGTGGGTTGCTACTATCATTTGTATCTGTCTCACGCGGCAGATATCGCTGAAGTAATCGCCCAGTACCTGCTGCCATGTCACATGCAGGGATATCTCGGGCTCATCCAGAAGTATTATGGAGCCCGTCTTCGAGTGGAAGAGCATCTGGTAGAATATCAGGAGCAGCTGCTTCTCTCCCGAGGAGAGCTTGTTAAGAGGCAGGGTTGTCCCGTTGTTCATGGCGACGATTAGCCTCCCGTTGTCGGTAACATCGATAGATTTGTTCATGAAGATGCTGTTGATGATGTCTTTGTAGACTATAATCGATTCAGCAAGCTGATACGACCTGTCGACGTATTCTGATACGGAATACGCAAGGTCCTCGCAGGACTCTCTGTTTTCCATGATGTCGAATCTCGTAGGAGGGAACCTTATGCCCGAGGGCATCTCCGGCTCGAATCCGGCATCCTTTATGAAGTCCAGCTTGGCCTTCAGGTCCTTGCACCAGAATTCGAGCTCGCTGTCATTGCGTTGCGTACGCTCCTCTTTGCCCACGTTCTTGAGCCCCTTATCGTCCTTGGCCAGACGGATGGTCGCGTACAGCTCCTGAGCCGATGCTTCCAGAGCATCAACGATATGGCCGTCCTTCTTCCGTATAGTCAGTCTTTCCGGGGATATATACAGGGCATCGGCCAGATATTCCAGGTCATCTGCCGAGATTGGTGTCATCACTTTGTTCTTGAGAACGCTGAACGTGAGCCTACCGGCCTTGAACTCTATGAAAAGGACGCTATCATCCACAAATCCTATGCTCATCCTCTGAAAAGGGATGTCCTCAAGATAGGACACCTCTCCTTTGAGGACACTGGAGATCATATGCATGAGAACTGTTTTCCCGCGTCCGTTGGGAGAGTGCACGAATGTAAGGTCCGGATTGATGCTGAGTTCGTAGCTGAACTCGTTGAATAATCCTTGGACACCTACAGTTCTTATCTTCATGGCTGGACATGGATTCATCGCTATAAATTTTTAACATAGTACCCATCACGGTGTTCAGATGAACAACGAGGAGAGATTCAAAAAAATTTCATCCGACCTTGCTGAAGGCCGTACCGAAGGCGTCTCTTACGCCGTACTCCAGATAGCGGAGGAGTCGAACGACCCTTTCGAGATCGTCAAGGGGATGTCCCTCCTCAAACTTGTACCCAATGACGGCACGGAATCCAAAGTGGCCAACATTCTTGTTGAGAAGACCGATGGGAAGGATGCGCTAGACGTTGCTATGGCCCTGAGGAATCTGGATTGTCCAACATTCGCTCTGGAGGTCCTGAAGAAGGCCCCCCAGACAGACAGATCCGTCAGGCTAAGATGTCACTGCCTTTACGATGTGGAGGAGTACGAATCAGCATATGATCTGTATAGATCGCTGGAGAATCCCGTCATAAATGACCGTATTCTTCTGAGTGACATATTAAGCGCCATCGGAGAGCACAGTAAGTCCATAGATGAGGCTACAAAGCTTCTTTCCGAATTTCCTAACGATTACGATGTCAGGATTGCATATGTCAAATCACTGATGATGGGTGGACGTGATAAGGATGCGGCCAAATACGCACGTGCGGCAGTCAAGGACAAGAGTGCAGACTCCAATGCTGTTGCCGCATATGTTCTCCGTGTCGCCGGTAATACGAAGGCTGCAGGGGGATACGCCAGCCGTGCTGTACAGATCAATCCCGAACACATCGGCGCCCTTGAGACCCTGGGCATCTGCCTGGCCATTAAAGGGGAGTATGAGAAGGCTAAAATCGTTGCAGGGGCGATTAACGAAATCTCTCCTGGCGACAAAGCCGCTATCAACATACTCTCATATTGTGAAGAGCACTGACAGATTATTCAATTCTTCTTGATGTGCGTACCTTTTCTGCTTGCTCTGAGGGAGAATCTCACATCCCTCCAGAATGTAGGAGTCAGGAATACCAACGCCAGAGTTATCTCGAGACGTCCGATCCACATGAGCAGCATGAGGAACAGCTTTACGGGTGCAGAAAGGAATGCGAAGGTACCTGTGGGCCCGTAGTTGCCGAAGGCAGCACCAGTGTTCGTTATGGTACCTACTGCGACCCCGAATGAATCAATCCATGACATTCCACAGGCTAGTAGAACTACTATCGCTATCAATGTGGTCAGAACATAAAGCAAAGTTACTGAAACAGCAGATATGACGCGATGGTCGTCGATAGTCTCTCCGTCGATCTTGACGGCGTAGACTGCATTGGGGTGCAGGACGTTCTTAAGACTGTTGTGGAAGAACCTGATCAGGACCCTGATCCTGCCGAACTTGATACCTCCGCTGGTGGAACCCGCTGAACCTCCGACCAGCATGATGAGGATAAGGGCGAACATCGTGATTTCGGGATATAGGCTGTGATCAAAGGCGACGAATCCTGAAGTGGTACCGAATGAGATGACTGTGAAAAGCGAGTTCTTATACTCCTCAAGGGAGTCTTCGAAATCCAGAGTGCCTGTATCCATCAGCGGCCAAATATTGATCAGATACACCACGACAGACATGACTATGAGCCAAAGGGCGAAGAACTTGAGTTCAGAGTTCTCAAGATAGACCCTTGGCCTCTTACCGTAGATGGCTTTGTAGTGAAGATAGAAGTTCACTCCTCCTATGAACATGAAAACCATGGTTATAATCTGGATCCATAGGCCGCTATTCATCAGACTCGTATTGGATACAAGCAACCCTCCGGTGGATATGGTTGTCAGGGCGAGGCATAAGGCATCGACGAACGACGCCTGGACCAATATCAGAAGTACGAAATTAACTATCGTCAGACTGAGGTAAACGATGATGAATGATTTTGCGGCGTTGCGCAGCTTCATGGAGAACTGGGATGAACCGGACCCTTCCAGTTCGTTGCTGAAGAACATACGTCCCATTCCGAACATAGGCAGGATGTAGATGAAGATGATGACAACGGCGATACCTCCCATCCATTGACACATGGATCTCCAGACCATAAGGCTCTCAGGCCAATCATTTACATCCACCACCATCGTTATTCCGGTGGTGGTTATACAGCTAACAGATTCGAAGAAGGCATCTAAAGGTGTCATTCCACCCAGCAGGAAAGGGAGGGCAGCGATGATGAACATCTCAACCCAAACCATCCCCACCAGGATAAGTCCGTGGACGGTCCTGAAATTGGAGGAAGGGCCGAAAATTAAGCACATCACTATCCCGAAGACCAGCAGGAACGGTATGGGGAGAAGAAAGATGCTGGCATCCTCGTTGCAGCTCATGGCATATAACGCAGGAAAGAGCAGAACCAGCGCCAGGGTCACCATTAATCCCCCTACGACCCTGAGGGGCGTACTATTCCATAGCGAATATCTGTCCAATCCCGATAATAAACTGTAATTCATCCCATCAGCTCTCAGAGACAGCATTCCTTCCGAAAACCTTCGAGAGACCTTTGCTGTTTATCATGTTGGTAAAGACGATTACACGGTCGCCCTCGATGAACTTAGTGTCCATGGCCGGATATATGGCCTGTCCCTGGCGGTATATGGAGGCTATCCTGATGCCCTCGGGGACCACAAGGTCTCCGTAATACTTGTCGTAGAGCTTTGAGTGGTCGGTGACCTCGTGAACGAAGAAGAGTTCGTCATGATTCCTCATTCTGAGGAGTACCTTGGACTCAGACATCACACATTTGGAAACCTCGTTTGATACGATGCCGTTGAATCCTATGATGGTGGCCAGACCCGTGAACATGAAAATATCCTTGTATTCCTTCTTAAGGTATCTGGAAATGATCTTGTTGGTGTCGTACTTCTGTGCCGACATGCACATGAGCAGGTTTGTATCGTCCTGATTCGTTACCGATACCAGGACATCGGATCTGAAGATGTTCTCCGAAGACTGGAGATCGGGTTCGGTGAAGTCGCCGTTGACGATAACGACTCCGGTCAGCAGCCTGGACATCTCGCGGCAGTGGGCCTCGTTCTTCTCTATGAGTCTGACATACCTCTTCTTATCGTCCTTGGCCAGCAATGTCGCAAGATGCATTCCGACGATGGTGCCTCCGAGGATGACGATGTCCCTGGACGTCGTTTCGACCCACATGGCCTCGTTATATCTCTGGAGGGCCTCTTGGGAGCCAATCACACAAAGCCTGTCACCGACATGGATCTCCATGGTGTCGACCTGGAAGAAGAGCTCGTTGTTACGGTAAAGTGCGATGACGGAACAGTCCCCGAGGCTGTATGTGTTCATTACTATCTCGCCTATGAAGTTACTGTACTGGTTGACCTCGAATATGGCAACCGCCATGTTGAAAGAGGAAATGTTCTCATAGGCCAGGGCATTCTCCAGAGTACAGAGCCTGTACATCATCTCCGCAGTGATCAACTCAGGGGAGATGATGATGTCGATACCGGGATACTCCTGGGTGCTGGTCGGAATGATATAATCGGGGTTGGTCACCGAAGCCACGGTCACGATGTTGGGCTTCAATCTCTTGGCCAGAAGACAGACGAACAGGTTCGAGTCATCGCGTTTCATAGTGGTGATGATGACATCGGCCTTATGGGTCTCCAGCGCCTGCTGGATGATCCTGGGGTTGGTACCGTCTTCGTTGAGCACGGAGACGTTCAGACGGTTCTTGACCAGTTCTGCGATGTCAGAGTCGATCTCGATGACCATTACGTCGTGAAGCTCGGCAAGGGTCTCGGCAGCGACATATCCAACGCCACCAGCGCCAATAATGATGACCTTCATATCATAACCTTCAGCGTTCTTCGGAATAATAAGGGTTACCGATACGTGTTACCTCGTTAGGCAGTTGCAAGTGATGGCATCTATAAATACGACAGCGGTTTAAAGAGGGGCATGTGGAAGCAGGTCAGCGAGGATTTCTGGGCAGAAAACCGCGCATCAAAAGTAGACCAGGTCAATGAGACCGTCAGAGGGATCATCGAGCAGGTCCGCAGCGAGGGCGATAAGGCCCTCATAGAACTGGCAGAGAAATTCGATAAGGTAAAACTCAAGTCCATTGCAGTCTCGAGGGATGAGATAGAGGAGGCATACTCCAAAGTATCCCAGGATGTAGTTGATGAACTCGAGAATGCGGCCTACAACATCGAACGCTTCCATAAGATGCAGAAGCCCGCCGGTCTTTGGCTCTCAGAAGTCGAACCCGGAATCACTCTGGGTGTCAAGACCACGCCGCTTGAGAGGGTAGGCTGCTACATCCCCGGAGGAAGGGCTTCATACCCCAGCACCGTGCTTATGACCGCCATACCCGCTAAGGTCGCAGGAGTCGATGAGGTCATAATGTTCACTCCCGCTCCAGCGAATCCGCTGACTCTGGTTGCTGCGGATGTGGCTGGTGTGGATGAGGTCTATTACAGCGGAGGTGCACAGGCAATAGCTGCCATGGCTCTCGGAACCCAGACCGTCGAACCTGTTCAGAAGATCGTGGGCCCCGGCAACGTGTTCGTCACTGCGGCCAAGATGATGCTCAGGGACAAGGTGGACATAGACTTCCCTGCAGGGCCCAGCGAGGTCGCTGTCCTTGCAGACAAGACGGCAGATGTGCAGTTCGTGGCGATGGATCTTGTTGCTCAGGCCGAGCACGACCCTTCATCCGCATGCATCCTCATCACCGACGATCCAGAGCTCCCCGACAAGGCATGGGCCTACATGGAGAAGTACATCCAGGAGGCACCCAGAAGGGAGATCATCGAGAAGGCCATGAACAATTCAGGATACATCGTAGCTGACGATATGGATCTGTGCATAGAGATGATGAATGAGATCGCTCCCGAGCACCTTTCCATCCAGACCAAGGATCCCTTGGACACCCTCAGCAAGATTAGGAACGCAGGCTCCATCTTCGTCGGCCCGTACACGCCGGTTGCCGCAGGGGATTACGCATCCGGAACCAACCACGTGCTCCCCACTGCAGGATACGCCAAGACGTGTTCCGGACTCAATGTCATGACGTTCATGAAGACTTCCACCGTCCAGTATCTCTCCAGGTCAGGCCTGGATGTGCTGGCCCCCACCGTTGACACCCTTGCCAAGGCCGAGGGGCTCTACGGACACGCGGAGTCCGTCAATGTCAGGGAATTCAAGGATTCAGAATAAACCGATCGCTGGGGGTACCTCCCCCTCTCTTACCATTTATCTTTTATACAATATAGTCAAACAGTCATGATTTTCTTAATTCTCGTATGAAATCCACCTGTTTCGTACAATGATTTATATCCTCCATCCCATATGCAGGAGCGTAGCAGGAGGCAGCCCCTTGCACGGAGAAATCCAACTGTCTCCTCTATCGTTCCCTATTTCTATTAAGAATCCTTGTACTGGAGCATGGTAGATCAGAGCACCCTTTTTGACGAGATTGCCGAGTCCGGCGATATAGTCAAGAACGGTCTCTGCAATATCTGCAAGGGCACGAGGCGCCTCTGCGGGCGCGACAGATGTCCCCTGATGCTCAAATTCTACTCGAAGAAACTGGCCACACCCCAGATCAAATCCAACGATATTGCGGGAAGCTCGCCACCAGCCGTCTTCGTGGGGAGGTTCGGATACCCTAAGGTGGAGATCGGACCGCTTCTGCCTAATTACATGGGGGAGACGGAGATACTCGACAAGCCCGAGATGTGGTCAGGGAAATCCATGTACGACATCGCTTCCATGAGGTTCCAGCTGGTACGCGGTAAGTATAGGATCGATGCCAAGGACTTCTCCAAATCAGGGAAGATAGTCGATAACGTGCAGGAACTGGCTCTCACCGAGAAACCGGTGGAGGTTGAAACTCTATTTGAGAGACGCCCTTCTGGACGCGTGGTCCTGGATGACGAGATCATGCCTTTCGGCCCCAGCGGAAAGATGGCCAGCATAAGCGTAGGGAACGGCAGGTTCGAGCGCAACCTGGAGAAATCGTTCTATGATACTGATATGAGATCGGTGGACGCCGTCATCTCCGCATACAACAACGGAACCCTGGTATCTGAGATCGAGAAGGCCTTCTCCGTAGGTACCATGGGGGTCGCCAAGAGGAGATGTTTCGTCCCTACCAGATGGAGCATAACCGCCGTTGACGATATGCTTAGCAAGCACATCGCCAAGGAGATCAAGTACTACGAGACGATAGACGAGTTCAGGCTGTTCCAGTGGAAGGAGCTTGACAACTGGTGGTCCATACTTCTCATCCCAGTGACCTGGAGGTTCGAGATGATGGAGGCTTGGTATCCCAAGACTTCATGGAATCCCAGCCCCAACGAGATGATCATTGCCCAGGACCATGAGACATTCGACGGCCGCACAACATACGCGGATAACATCACAGGCGCATATTACGCGGCAAGGCTGGGTGTGGTCGAATACCTTCAAAGGATCCGCAGATCTGCCGCTGCCGTTGTATTCAGAGAGATACATCCCGGATACGACATCCCGCTGGGCGTTTGGAATATCAGGGAGAACGTCCGTGCCGCGCTACGTACCGTCCCATACACCGCTGAATCGTTGAATCCGATGTGGAAGCAGATCGAAGCCTTCATGGACCTCAAGAAAGACCGCTGGATGAAGAACTCCTTCCTCCTCAAAGAATACATGACGCAGCGTCGCATCGAAGATTTCTATTGATGCTGGCTTCTGCGGCCGATATGTTCTTTGATTAGTATGTTTTATATAGAAGAACTAAAATATCGGCAACATAGAAAGGTGAAAGCCATGTACGGTTCTGGAAATCAGCCAGTCATCGTCCTCAAAGAAGGGACACAGAGAAGTAAGGATAAGGAAGCCCAGTTCAACAACATCTCAGCCGCAAAGGCGGTCGCGGATGCTGTCAGGTCCACACTCGGACCCAAGGGAATGGACAAGATGCTCGTCAACACCATTGGAGACGTTGTTATCACCAACGATGGAGTTACGATTCTCAAAGAGATTGATGTTCAGCACCCTGCAGCCAAGATGGTTGTCGAGGTCGCTAAGACACAGGATACCGAGTGCGGAGACGGAACCACAACATCTGTCGTCCTCGCCGGAGAGCTCCTGAAACAGTCCGAGGAGCTCATCGATGCCAACGTCCACCCTACTGTAATCACCAACGGTTACAAGATGGCAGCTGCAAAGGCAATCGAGGTACTGGACAAGATCGCAGTCGATGCGAAGAACGATAAGATCCTTAAGCAGGTCGCTACCACCGCCCTCACCGGAAAGTCCGTCGGCGATGAGGAGGACCACCTTTCCGACCTGGTCGTCCAGGCAGCCAAGACAGTTGCTGAGAAGGGAGTCGTTGACCCCAAGAACATCCGCATCCAGAAGAAGGTCGGCGGAACTATCGCGGACACCGAGATCATCTCCGGACTTGTTATCGACAAGGAGAGGCTCCACTCAAGGATGCCCGAGAAAGTCACCAAGGCAAAGATCGCTCTGTTCTCATGCCCTCTCGAGGTCAAGAAGACAGAATTCGATGCAGCCATCCAGATCACAGACCCTTCCATGATGTCCTCTTTCCTCACAGAGGAAGAGAACACGATGAAGGCAATGGTCGAGGCCATCAAGAAGGCCGGTGCCAATGTCTTATACTGCTCCAAGGGAATCGACGAGCTCGTACAGCACTACCTGGCAAAGGCCGGAATCCTCGCATACAGGAGATGCAAGTCATCCGATCTCGACGCCATCGCACTCGCCACCGGCGGAACTGTCTGCGGAAACGTCATGGAGATCACCTCCAAGGACCTGGGAACCGCAGGCGAAGTCGAGGAGAGGAAGGTCGGAGAGGACGGAATGTCCTTCATCACCGGCTGTAAGAACGCTAAGGCCGTCACAATCTTTGTCCGCGGCGGAACAGAGCATGTTCTTGAGGAAGTCGAGAGGGCACTCAACGATGCAATCCGTGCAGTCGGAGTCGCACTTGAGGACGGAAAGGTCGTTGCCGGAGCAGGAGCTCCCGAGATCGAGGTCGAACTCGCCCTCATCGATTACGCTTCATCAGTCGGCGGCAGAGAGCAGCTCGCTATCGAAAAGTTCGCCAAGGCGATGGAGATCATCCCCTGGACACTCGCAGAGAACGCAGGTATCGATCCTATCGATAGCATCATCAAGCTGAAGAATGCCCACGAGAAGAAGGGTGCAAAGGCCAAGTACTACGGACTTGACCTCGACACGGGAGAGGCAGTAGACATGCTCGCCCAGAACGTCATCGAACCCCTCAGGGTCAAATCGCAGGCAATCAACTCCGCAGAGGAGGTCTGCAACATGATCCTCAGGATCGACGATGTCATCGCATCTCGCAGGTCCGCACCCGCTCCCGCTGCCAGCGACGCCCTCAAGAACGGCCCGCAGGGCATGGGCGGCATGATGTGAAGTCATGAAACGAGGGGTACATCCCCTCCCATTTCATTTTATACTTTAATAATAGCTTTACACAATCTATTTTTAGTCTGGATGCTCAAAAAAATGGATGAGATTGTATATCCAATGTATACTATCAGGTGCAAAATTTTATTAAAATAAAGCAGATTTTAGCAGTGGCGAAAAAATGACGATGCCACTTAAGGATTTAAAGGCAGATTTCAGTAAATCTCTTCTTTCTTCGTATGCGAACATCGCAATCCTGGAAGTAAGAATGTATAACAACTCTGTTCAGCCCCGTCCTTCTTATAAAGAAATCCTCTACATGTATTGCATATACAGTATCAACAACTGTACGGCGTCGGATTTGGTCCAGCTATTCAACACATCCAAGGCTTTGGTCTCACAGACGATCATAGCAATGGAAAGGAAGAAACTTGTATCCCGTATCAAGGATCCCTCGGACAACAGGAGGCAGATTCTCAGGGTCTCTCCAGAAACCCTCGCAATGTATTCCGAGGAGATGCAGATTATCGACGAATCCCTCAAGCGCATGAACGAGGTATATTCAATCGAAGAGATTTGCAAATCCGCCAAAATTGTCAAAGAGGTCACGGACTGCATGCTTCGCATCTCCACAGAGAAACACGGAAAGGAATGATCTGGACACAACCCCCCGTGTGTCGATTCCCTTTTTTGAAGTTAAACTCTCTGTTTTTTAAGCTTGATTTTATTTTATGCAGGCTTTATGAATTTAGCTTAAGCCTTAAATATTTTAAAGCCGATTTTCAGAATCGGGATGGATAGCACTTGCGTGCAGCACTTTACGCCAGGGTATCCACTGAGGATCAGGCTAACGACGGATTCTCTTTGGTTGCTCAGATGAGGAAAATGGAGGCCTACTGCCTGGCCGAGAACTACGAAGTGGCAGGGCGCTACATAGACGACGGTTACTCCGGAAGGAAGACCAACCGTCCTGAGTATCAGCGTATGATGAGTGAGATCGATAATTGGGATGTTATCGTCGTGCTGAAGATGGATCGTATCCACAGGAACAGCGTGAACTTCACCCTCATGATGGACCAGCTACGCAAGAGGAACAAGGATTTTGCATCCGTCTACGACAATCTGGACACGGTGAACGCGATGGGAAGATTTGTTATGGACATAATGCAGCGTATCGCTCAGTTGGAGAGCGAGCAGATAGGGGAGAGGGTCAAGCTAGCTATGACCTACAAGGCCCAGAACGGCAAGGGAAATCTCGGTTCAGGACACCCCTACGGTTACGAATACAAGAACGGTGAGCTCGTAGTGGTGGAGGACGAGGCGCATATCGTCCGCGCAATCTTCAACATGTATTCCGATGGTAAGAGCCTTCAGGACATCTGCAACTTCCTGAATGATGCCGGAATCGAATCAAAGAAGGGCGTAGGATGGAGCAGACAGACCGTATCCAACATCCTGCACAATCCGATCTATGTAGGCGACAGGGTCTGGGACGGAATCAAGCTGGAGACCAAGACCGAGAGGATCGTCTCTATCGAAAAATACAAAGCGGTCAATCCAGAATACACCACATCATGACCGTAGTCGCGGTGTACATCAGAGTCTCGACCGAGGAACAGGCCAAGGAGGGATTCTCTCTCGGCGCCCAGGAACAGACCCTGAGGGCATACTGCGAAGCTCTGGATTTGGAAATTTACGAAGTATACATAGATGACGGTTTTTCCGGACGCAACACAAGGCGTCCGGCCTATCGCCGGATGATGGCAGATATCGATCATTGGGATTCTATTCTGGTCCTCAAGATGGACCGTATCCACAGGAATACCAAGAATTTCATCGAGATGATGGATCTTCTTAACAAAAAGGACAAGAATTTCATCTCCCAGCAGGAGAAACTGGATACAAAAACTGCCATGGGCAGGTTCGTTATGCAGATGATCCAAGGCATTGCACAGCTCGAGAGCGAGCAGATCGGCGAGCGTACCAAGGACGGCATGCGCGAGAAGGCGGAATCCCTTGATAAGAGCGATGATGAAAAGAGGACGATGGGATTCACACCCCCTTTCGGCTACAGATTGAATGAAGGCAAGCTGATAGACGACCCTGATGAGCAGTTCATAGTCAGGACCATATTCGACCTCTATCTTACAGGCGAGACACTGGATTCCATCTGCTATTCTCTGAACAATCAGGGCTATCTCACCCGCAAGGAGAATCCATGGAACAAATTCAACATGCGCAACGTGCTCCATAATCCTGTTTATGCAGGCTATATGCGCTGGGAGGACCTCCTTATAAAGCACGATGCAACCCCTGTAGTGACCCCAGAGGAGTTCAATACCGTCCAAGACATCATGGTCAGGAAGGTCCGCGATCCCAAGAAGAGGAAGGCAACATACGTTCCTGTTTTTGATGACATCGACCTGTCTGAGGAAGCGAACACAGATACACAGCAATGAAAGTCGGAAATACTGTTCTGCCGGCTTCTCAGATTTTTATATAATGATATAATACGCGGTACTATGAATAAAGAACAAAAGGCTAAGATGCGCGCCTACCTCATGGTTGGAATCATGGTCGTTGTCGCACTCGTTGCAGCAGCAGCGTGCTTCGTCTGATGTCTATAGCAATCATTACCGGAGCCTCTTCAGGTATGGGAGAGGAATTCGCCCGCAGGCTAGATTCCTACAATCTCGACTGCCTCTGGCTTGTTGCCAGGCGCAAGGACAGGATGGAATCTCTGGCTTCGGATCTGAAGACTCCGGTACGTATTTTTTCCGTCGATCTTACCGACAGAGCACAATTGGATTCGTTCGTGGACACTGTCCGTGACGAATCCCCCGGCATCTCATATCTGGTCAACTGTGCAGGTTTTGGCAAGTTCGGAATGACCTGGGATCTGCCCATCGAATCCACAAGAGGTATGATCGATCTCAATGTCACCGCATTGGTCACAATCACTTCGGGATGTATCCCATACATGTCCGAAGGCGGCCATATCATAGAATTGGATTCCCTTTCAGCTTACATCGCAATGTACGATCTCAACGTCTATGCTTCCACAAAGGCTTTCGTTAAACATTTCTGCAACGCGCTAAGAAAGGAGCTCGAACCGAGGAAGATTAGCGTTACGGAGGTTTCTCCGGGTTGGGTCAGCACCGATTTCATAGATATCACCGTTACCGAATACCAAGTGCCGCAGCGTGTGTTCAAGGATACGGTTACGAAAGAGGATGTAGTTGATAAGGCCCTTATCGCTGCTGACAGGGGCAAGGCCAGATCCATCTGCGGATGGAAGAACCGCAGCGTTGCATTCCTCGCTACGCACTTTCCCAACTTCGCTGCGAGGGCGTGGAGAGGTTATTTCAGGTGAATTAAGCTTTCAGCTTAATTAATATCAATAATTTAATTACTGTATTAATTAATTAAGCTAATACTCTTGGTACCATGGTATCTTCTGTTTTATGAAGTCCGGAAGATCGAGAATGACTATGGCGGTCATGATCAGGATTATGCCTATTACATCCTCGAAGTCGAATTCATCACCGAACACCAGGACTCCGCACAAGGTGGATACTATGAGGCTGGAAGTGATGATGATTGAGACCGTTGCCTGATACATACGGCTCACTGCGTAAATGACGAAGTAATTGGAAACATAGTACAGACGATTCCCATGAATATGATGCTTGCAAGAATCGCTCCGTCAGATGATGCCAATTCGAATATGTGCCCGAAGTCCGTGAAAGGAACTATCAACAGCGCACTGAAGAGGAAGAAGTAGAACATAGCGGTATTCTCAGAATATCCTCTCCTGCTGACGAACTTTCCACCGATCGTGAATGCACCTATGTGATTCCGGAGAGTAGGCCGATGTGGAGTCCAAGGAAACTGAAATCCGCTTCGCCGTCGGTCAGCCCGATGATGAATATGCATTCCAGGAATGCCAAGACAGCCGCAAGTACTTTCATCTCGTGATCTTGTCGCGGAACAGGAAGAATGCGAAGACGAGAACGAAGTAGGGGCTCGTCATCTCGAGGACTGCAGCGACTTCTAATGGCAGGGACTCCTGAGCTGTGAAGACGCAGATGTTCGATGCTATGTTTAATGCACCAAACAGAATGAAGATCCAAATGTCCTGCCACCTGATCTTGAATGCTGAGTGATCTATCATCAGCAGGACGAAGAAGAATACGATTGCTGTGACACCCTCACGGCAGGCACATATCTCTATGGGCTCCATTCCGGCAAGCGGAAGGTTCTTCGAGAATAGATTCAGAACCCCCGCTAGAACGGATGCCAGAATGACCCAAAAGATCGGCGAGGGTTTGATGTTCACGTTGTCGTGTATTTTCCTGCATATATCATTTTGTTCTACGCGAAATATGTTGCATACAATCTTATTTTTTGTATCTCTTTAGGTAGTGCGCATTAAATTAAGCTAATTACTTAACTACATTATTTTTTATTAATTTGTTAAAGGAATCGACCATAGAATGCAATCGATCTGAAAATATCACTAAAATTTACTCAAAATAGAGCAAAAATGATCATTTTGAAGCGATTTTGAATGAATATTGAAGAAACTGTATTTTTGACATGAAAAGTACACCCTATTTTCATCATTTCCGGGCAAATTAAGTTGATATTCGGGAGACCGTCGTTGACAGAAATAGAGGCGATCTGAGACCAAAATTTGCAAATTTATGAAGAAATTTGCATAATTTGATGATTTTTATGAATAATGTACAAAAATGTACATTTTGAGTAATTTTGCAGCATTTCGAGTAATAGTGCAATAAAAATAAAGATTGTAAATGTAATAGCTTAATTAAATGCGCATTAACACCTCATAATCTTTGCATCTAGCCAATAAGCATTATTAATTAATGTAGTTAAGCTATAAACTAAATTATTAATGAACATCCATGAAAATTGCATCATAAGTTGATTATACTTTAATAATAAATGTAATAAAGCTATTAGCTTAATAAATAAAGTACAATCAATTTTTGAATGTTGCTTAATAGTTTGAGCTTTACTAATATATCTGATAATGCTATAAGCTTTAAAATTACTGAACATTCAATCCCAGCTCATTATAAGCAAGAATCTGACCATACATTATCTCCAATCTCTTGTCCATGTCCTTTTGGAAAGCGAGCACATCCTTCCTGTCCTCCGGTGCCACCTCAGGTAGGAACAGCTTGTTGAACTCGTCGCTGTGCACCCTATCTCTATTATCGATGTGTGTGGTAAGATCCTCGATTGCTATCGGTTTGTGGAGATAGAACTTGAACATGATGCTGCATTCCTCGAGCATGACATCCATATAGAGGCCGGCTTCTTCGTAAGGGAGGTCGGTATTTCCTTTAAGCATCTCGCAGCGTTCCTTCATCATCGACAGGATGTCCCTTATCTTCTGATAGTTCATGAACTCTGCATAGGAGATAGGATCTTTTCCTTCGAGGATGCTCATCGCATGATATCTCGCCTTCGTCATATGGATGAAGAAGTGCATACCGAGGTTGGTGTAGAATATGAAGGCTGATTCCAGCTTCATGTCGGAATCTTCCAGACTGGACATGTAATCCTGATAGAGGTCCAACGGGAGCTAGAGCGGATGAGGGGACAGGATCTCGATATCCTCTGGCAGCTTGTAGAAGATGTTCTGACTGATCCTCTACATCGCCTCGCATCTCTTGATGTCCAGTTCAAGCTGGCAGTCCATGGCGGATTTGAAAGCTATCGGCAGAGACTCGATAGTCGAATACACGGAGCGCTCCATTGTCTTGCGGTATTCTACTAGCAAAAGTGTCTGACATTCCTCGTTACTGTAAATCATCCCATCTCCTCCCTTACCTTGGCGATGTTCCTCTTCAGGGTCACCAGATAACCGTGCGTTATCTTCTCGTAGTTGCGCTGCGAAGGATCGATCTCCCTGAGGTATTCCGCATACAGCCTGGGAGGCAATTCGCTCTCCTTGGTCAGCAGCAGAAGGTCCTCGTTGGATCCGTTCTCGAAATAGCTGAAGTCTCCGGCGTAGTAGTGCTTCGCCAGTTCGTAATATCTGCATTCCATGTCGACGTATCTCTGCAGTTCGGAATACACGTCGGCACGTTCAGGGTTCTCCAGCGACCGCATGAAGAAGATCTCGCGCTCCTCCATCTTGCGGGTGATGCCCAATTCATAGAGTTTTACCAATTCCTCCTTGGTTACAGCTCTTGACTTCATACTATCATTATTAATTTAGTAGATAGCTTAACTTGCTATATTAGTTAAGTTAAGTTCAATCCTACAGTGCTTCCTGACCATAAAGGCAAATCATCTTTTTAATGATGAGTGTATGCACGAGCAATGAGCGGTGTAAAGCTGGTAATCTTCGATCTCGACGGCACCATCCACGATTCATCTGCCGGTATAGCGTATTGCTTCAGGAAGACCGGTGAGACCTATGGTATCACTTCGATACCCGATGAGAAGATCAGGAAAGGGTTGACAGGTCCGTTCGAATAGAACATCAAATACGTGCTCGACCTCAGGGACGATCAGGTCATGGAGGCCATCCACCGTTACATCAAATTCTACATACCTGATGGGATCTCGATGGCAGAGATCTTCCCCGGTATAGAGGAGCTCATCGATGAACTCAAGAACAGAGGATACAGCATCGGTCTGGCCACTATGATGGAGGAAGGCTACGCGAAGCAGACGCTGAATGATTACGGACTTCTTGGAAAGTTCGATTCCGTCAAAGGCGCCAGTCTGAAGATTGCACTCTCCAAGTACGATCTCATCAAGGATTGCATGAGGGAAGTCGGTGCATCCCCTCAGGAGACCATAATGATAGGTGACGGAGAGGATGATCACAACTCAGCCGTGAAGGCTGATGTAAGATTCGTTGCCGCCATCTACGGATACGGCATTGACAGACAATACTGCATCGATAAGAACATCGAATTCATCGAGAAGCCGCTGGACCTGCTGAATCTGCTGTGATCAGCCGACAATCCTGAAACCTGTCTCGTCACCCTCTTTTTGATACTTTATATGTCTCGAATCGAGGACCTCAAATATCGTGGATACGTGGATGCCGACACCTACATTAATGAACTGATTCTCAATGTATTTCTGACCGTCCAGTTCAGTAGTCGGATGGAATCCGAGAGGTCTGTGATCGGTAAGTACCTGCATACCGTAGATGCGGCCTTCCTTGTCGAAAATGGGTCCTCCGGACTGTCCCTTGAGACCTATTGATGATGTCTCGATGTAGTTCTTGTTGCATGAACCGTCGATAGAACGGCCCTTCTCCTCATAATGGGAATAGATGCCCTCGATGGGATAGAAGAACTTCTGAGCCGGGATGCCAGGTATACGGAACGCTTTCTTGTCCTCCATGAACTCTGGCTTGATGTTGATGAAAGGATACCCTCCGCGACAAACACTGGTGCCGATGCGCATATGGCCAGGATCGGCGAACACGGGATAGTCCTTGACCCATGTTGGGTTGAACTGCTCGAGCTTTCCAACTGCGATGTCGACCTCGCGGTTGACGAATACGTTGTTGATCCTGACGCCGTCCCAACCCCACCAGAACGAGTGGTTTGTGATCATCGACTTATCCATCTTGATCTCCGAAGAAGGTGCATTGGGATTCTGGACCCTGGAAGCATTGATCTCATTGATCTCCTCCATCTTCTTCATATCCTTCTGGAATTTGACAAATGAATCGAAAATGTGTCCGGCAGTTATGATCCATCCATCCTCATTGATGACTATCATAGAACCTATATCGGTGTTGAGAGTCCCATCATAGAGGCGCGTGGATACAGCTACAGGACGGGTGAAATTCATTGCCTTTTGACAGGCATCAGCGAACATAACCATCTGAATCTTTTAAAGATACATAAGGAGTTGCCTGAAAAGTTCGGAGAATCACTCAATCAGAACGGGTTTACCGTTCTCAACAGCTACCCTCAGGATGTATCTGACAGGGAACGGAATCCTCTTTAAGAGAGATTCGAAATCCTTGGATTTGTTCAGGACCATGGCAGCTTCAGTGACCTCGATTCCGTGCTCCTTCAAGGTTGCAGCCATGGCTACAAGAGTGCCTCCTGTGCTGATTATATCATCCACGATCATGACTCTGGAACCTTCCGGTATGAAATTCAAGAACATATCGGACTTGCTGTATCCGGTACTGGATGTGAACACTATCTCTCCGGGCAGACCGGTAGCCCTTTTACGGATTATCTGCATGGGGATTCCGGTCCTGAGGGTCAACGCCGTGCCATAAGGAAGAGCCATCGCCTCGGGCGCGAGGATGATGTCGCAATCTAGATCGCAAATCTCTATGAAACAGTCTGTTATCTGATCCAACAGCTCCTTGGACATGGCGGGATTGCCGTCGGACATACTGTTTATGACATAGTCGTAATCGCCCTTCTTTATGACCGCAGAGGAAAGATAGGTATCCCTGATCAGCGAAGTATCCATATAATCACCTTGTGAGAATCTGATAAAGAAGCGTTTTGATATCTGCGACCTCCTTCTCAAGGGTTTCAACCCTTTTGACGAGATCCTCATCCTGTCTGGTAGAGGGTGAGGGATTCATTTCCCTGACCTCATCGATTAGCGTCTGACGTCTTGCCTTCAGAGCATTGGCTGACATCTGCAGTTTAATCTTCTCGGAATCGTCGTTAGCCATCTCCGCTTTGATCATCCTTACCTCGATATCCATGAGCTCATCCGTGATGGACCTTATCTGAGCAGTCAGCTCATCCTTGTCGGGAGCAGAGGTTTTCGGAGCTGTGCTCTGACCCTTCCTCTCATACAATTCTGCAAGCTCCTCCTCTATGAGCCCGATCTCCATCGCCTTACGCTCGGCATCCAGGGGGGTGACGGGCATCTGCTCGCGTAAGAAATCCAGCTTTTCCAACAGCTCAGCAATCTGCGAATCGATGCTATCCATGTTATCAGAACTTGGTGTCGCGGGGAATGATCTGGATCTTCGCTCCGCAGAAAGGGCAGCAGTCCAATACGGCATCCATCCCGTCCTTATCCTCGCCCAGAAGTGCTGGACCCTTGTATGAATCGATGAATACGATTTCCTCTTCCAGAAGCTTATCCAGCATTTGTTTGCAGCATGCAGCTTCTACATCCACATCTGATATCTGAAGATGCAGAAGCGGCCTTGCACGGAGTTTGGTCTTCCTCTCCTCGTAAAGGATCTTGTCCACCCTCTCTGCATCGGTATCGGCCCCGGGATATCCCATCTCAGCAGCGTATGCCAGCATGCGCACTGCCTTCTGAAGGTCCTTCGGG
Source organism: Thermoplasmata archaeon (assembly GCA_015063235.1). Taxonomy (GTDB): domain Archaea; phylum Thermoplasmatota; class Thermoplasmata; order Methanomassiliicoccales; family Methanomethylophilaceae; genus Methanoprimaticola. The sequence goes on from SUSW01000031.1 coordinate 35,881, forward strand.
ACACCTATGCCGTGCTCGTACATTATTCCAAGGTGATACAGCGCACTGGGGTCGAGCTGATCCGCCGCATCGGAAAGATACTGGACAGCGGTCTCGAAATCCTGTTCTACGCCCTCACCGGAGGCCAGCAGTATTCCCAGTTCCCTGCGTGCGGGAAGGTATTCCTGCTCGTTCGAGAGCTTGAACCATTTGGCCGCCTCGGCAGGATCCTTAGGAACATCGGTACCGTAAATGTAGTTCAATCCGAGCTTATACTGTGCTTCAGCATCCCCATTCTGGGCCAGCGCCACTAGGTTCTCAGACTCCATGCTATCGTCCCTCAATAATATTCAAGACATAAAATCATGACAGTTCGGCCAGAAGCTCCTTGGCATCCTCGACATCGCTGTCTGCGGCCATCTTGAGCCACTTCTTGGCTTCGTCCACGTCGGCCGTCACACCGTGACCGGTGACGTAGCAGTATCCAGTCATGAACATCGCTCCGGGGATGCCGGCATTGGCAGCCTTAAGGAACAGTTCGAAAGCATCGACCTCGTTGGGTGCATTGCCATCGTATCCTTCCGAGACTATGTATGCCATCCTCTCTGTTGCGAACGGATCGCCCTTTTCGTCGCCTTTAGAGTACCATTCCATTGCCTTCCCCAGATCTATCTGGGTGCCGACTCCGAACTCGTAGCATATCCCGAGATGGAACATTGCATTCATGTTACCGTTCTTTGCTGCGGTACGGTACATCTTGAAAGCCTTTGAGGCATCCTTCTCGACACCGAGGCCTTCCTGAAAGAGGTAAGCGAGATTCGTCCTGGCCTCGTCATTCCCCTGATTCGCTGCCAGACGGAAGTATCTCGCAGCCTCCTTGTAGTCCTGTTTGACCGATACGCCGTCCATATAGGCTAGACCGGCGAACATCTGAGCCTCCGAGATACCGTCCTTGGCTGCCGAAATTGAAAACTCTGCCGCCTTCTCGGCATCTATGCCGTCATAGGCGTTCTGCATGAACATGCGTACGAGAAGGGTCTTGGCCTCGGGCTGGCCTTTTTCAGCAGCCTGCTCCAGATAATTGTATCCTTGTTTCTCATCCATCTCGATGTCCCAACCGTAGAGATATGCCATCCCGAGCGCGTACAATCCATCCGGATCGTTCTGCTCTGCGAGCTGCTTTACCTCTTCGATCGAAAGCTCCGTCTCGCCCTGAGATGAGTGAAAAACGAAGCCTCTTTCCTCACCAGACATATGGACCCCTCCAAGATACAACTGTTTGTTTCAGTTGTTGTGCTTAGTTCGGATAAAGAATCCTAGAAGGATGATAAAAATCTGCCTACGATCGATTTGTGGGGAGTGCCGGTCAGAATCCATTGGCTCTTGCGTTAAATAGAATTATTGTCTCCGCCATTTGGGATCCGATAACATGTATTCCAAGGTCCTCGTTGTGATCGACATGCAGAACGATTTCATCACCGGCCCTCTCGGCAACGGGGAATGCGTGGAAGCTGTCAGCGAGGTCTGCAAGACGATCGAACGCGGATCGTATGATTTCATCTATGTCACCATAGATACCCATGGGGAGGATTATCTCGGCACCCAGGAAGGTGTTAATCTCCCTGTAGAGCACTGCATACTCGGGACCGAAGGATGGCAACTGGTGCCCGAAGTCCAGAAAGCCTTAGGCACCAAGAGATTCAAAGCGTTCGTCAAAGGGACGTTCGGCAGCATCGATCTTGCGGAGGCCATCGCACAGGAATGCTCCCCTGACGCAGAGGTCGATTTCGTCGGTGTGTGCACCGATATCTGCGTGATAAGCAATGCCATGGTGGTCAAGGCAAGGAATCCGGAGATGAGGCTGTCCGTAATAGCAAAAGCGTGTGCCGGTACCTCCAAGGAGAACCACGTGGCCGCACTCACGGCCATGAGGAGCTGCCAGATCAGAGTTGTATGAGGGATTATCGATCTGGTCTGACCTTCTGAAATTCGATTCATTCAAGGGCTCATCCATATATACGCTGTAACGGATTTTCATTACGATGAGCGGCATAAATCCCGGTTGGATCAAGGCCATAGTGCTGATTTGCATCGTCGCGGCAGGCGTAGCCATAGCTGCGGCCGTCATCTTACAGGATGACGATGGCCCCGATGCACCGGAGAAGATGACGCTGGTGCTCCTCCGTCACGGCGAGAGCGAATGGAACAAGCTGAATCTCTTTACAGGATGGACGGATGTCGATCTGTCCGAGGAAGGCAGGGACGAAGCGAAGCTGGCAGGGGAGATGCTGAAGGCGGAGGGACTCGGTTTCGATGTCTGTTACACATCGTATCTGAAGCGCGCCATACATACGCTCGACATAGTACTGGACGAGATGGATCTGACATGGCTTCCAGTGACCAAGGCTTGGGAGCTCAACGAGAGGCATTATGGAGCCTTGCAGGGACTGAACAAGAAGGAGACTGCCGAGAAATACGGCGAGGAACAGGTAAAGATCTGGCGCAGATCGTACGATGTTCCGCCGCCGGCGCTGGACCCCAGTGATGAGAGGAATCCTGCGAATCAGGAGATGTACAAGGATGTCCCTGCGGATAAACTGCCTCTGACCGAGTGTCTAAAGGATACTGTGGCAAGGGCCGCACCTTATTTCGAAGAGGTGATCAAGCCACAGATGCTGGAGGGCAAGAATGTGTTGATCGTCGCCCACGGGAATTCGCTGCGCGGTCTGGTAAAGTATCTCGAGGGCATCTCGGACAAGGACATAGTCGAGGTGAACATCCCCAACGGAATACCTCTCGTGTATGAGTTCGATAAGGATTTCAACGTCATATCAAAGAGATATCTGGACGACAAGTCCGTTCTGGCTTGAAAATTTGGAGAGATAAGTAAAGGGGGTTGGAGGACAGTTTGCTGCTGTCCTTCATTGCTTGTTGCGGTTCTTGAACATCTTGATGGCCTTGGCTGCAGCGTTGAGGTCTATGTTCAGTCCATCGCCATCTTGCTCTTCTTCCCATCTGGCCTCTTCATTGTCCGTCTCGTGCTTCTTAAGGAACTCTCTCAATCCCATCTTGAGTCACCGAATATGAATCCGTTTAACTGATTTATATACCTTTGACCGGGAAGGTCGGATCTAATAGAAGTTTCGGAACCTGAACCTCATATGCATGAGATCAGAACGCTGACAGCATGTGCAGGGCCCGCTGTCCTCGAATCCCATACGGTAGCACCTGTCGATATTGTCGCCTGTAGGATCGGGAGCATGTATGTCCATAACCTCTGAGCCGTTGTTCTGAGCGATCGCCATCAGAGCCCTCATCAATCCCTCGAAGGTGACCTCGGGAGCATCGTCGAGAGTGAATGCGTTGTCGACGAGGAAATTACCGATCGATCCTGACCTGCATCCCGCCAGACCAAAGGCTCTTCCAGCCTCAACCGCGATAACGCAGGAGAAGAAGTACATGAGGGCCAGGAGGCTGCTCGAGCAGCTGTCCGGGAGCAAGGCGGACATCAGTATATGCACCAGATCGGACCTGGTGCTGAGGGACATCGACCTGCTGAAGGGGTTCGACCGCATGACCGTGGCGTTCTCCGTCAACACCCTGGACGATTCCTTCAGATCGGAGATGGACAGGGCCATGAGTATAGAGAGGCGCCTGGATGCCATGAAGAAGCTCTACGACGAGGGGATACGCACGGTCACCTTCATCTCGCCTGTCTTTCCGGGGATAACCGATATAGAAGCAATCATTAGGAGGACAAAGGACCAATGCGACCTGGTTTGGCTGGAGAATCTCAATCTCAGGGGAGGATTCAAGTCAGATATACTGTCGTACATCGAGGAGAGATATCCTAACTTAGTTCCGCTGTACAAGGAGATCTATACGAAGAA
>SUSW01000054.1 GCA_015063235.1 Thermoplasmata archaeon
AGACGAGCAAAGTAATAACAGTCGTTGATCTGGATGATCTTGTAAGCAAACATAAGGACTATCCTTTGACCGATTACACGAGGATCAACGATAACTACAAGGATTGGTCGTTCGACTATGCTCATAAGAGGCTTTCCGGAACACTGGGTTCGAATGTCGAGTTCTTCGGAACCGATATCAAACTCGCAGACGAGATCAACGGTACCGAGATTGCAGATCACGGTATGTCCAGGAGTTATTCCGGTGTCAGATATCAGAAGATCGATGATGAGAGTTATGCTAACATAGATTGGATCGCGGAGGAGATTCTCTACGATCCAGTTCCGGGATCAAGCGATCTCTATACCGATCAGTTCTACAACACCTGGCAGAAGCTCACCGACAGCATCTATAAGATAGAAAAATGCAACTATCTATGGCTGTTGAACCAAGAGAAGGAAATTGATCAGTATAAAGCAGAAAGATATGCCGATCAGGGCAGTATAACTTGGATTTATTCGAAGCATGATCAGAATGACACGTGGTCGATATGTTACAAGGAGCAATACGACCGCCGCATGGATGTTTGGTCCTGCTATAAATCTGCAGACAATGGTAATAGTTGGACTTCGTGTGATAAGGAGACTGGATTCTACCTCATCACCCGCAACACTGTATGGAAAGATGATGGCAGTACACCTGAGCAATATACTGCTGAAAGGACTGTGAAAGATGGCATAATCACGTGGACGTACAGTGCTTCAAATGATAGAGAGGTCTACCGTGAGGTCTATAACGGAACCTCCTGGAATTACCAGAAATCTGAAAATGATGGCGAAACTTGGACCGACTGTGGACAGTGGACCGGATTCTACCTCAAACCAACTGACTCGCAGGCGCATTATTCGAAGTACGATGACGATCACTTCGGCAAGCATGAGTGGAGAATAATACCTGTCATTAAGGATTACGAGTACATCGGCAACGATCAATACATGGATCAGTTCGGCAGTGTCTGGAAATTGAAGAACGGCGAATACACTCAGCTGACATCCAAGGTATGGAAGTTCGATAAGTTGTATACTTTCGGATGGGATGATACGCTCAAAGGATTCGTGGATTATGAGATGTTTAGTGATAACGGGTACAGATCTTACCTGGAGCAGACTACAACCGATTTTGATCATCTGGATAGCGATACAATAGCATCATTGAGGAGTACATGCAAGATCGGAATTGATTATTCAACAGTGGATCAAGTAAATCTTACTACATTGAAGAGAGCTACTGGTCCTGGTTGGACCGATGTCCTCTATAAACAGTACCGTATAGAATTCATAAAAACGGTTAATGACAAATATGTTATGTATGTGTTGCAGTTGCAGGGCGGTCCATCTGGTTGGATGACCGTTTACATCGATGTCAAACGGCCTAACGGCACTTTCGATACATATGTTCATGTCAACGGAGCCATGGTCGAAGGAGAGATCATGTCTACCTTCTACTATATGGATCAGTATGAGAACAAATATCAGAGTCATGATAATGTTGATTACTATTGCATAGAAGGCAGTACGACCTACTACAAGTTCAACTATGTCATGAACGAAGCCACACGTAACGGTTACAAACTCGTCGGATGGCATAATACCCACGTCAATGTGGATGATGCAATGTATCCTTCATCTGGATTGACAAGGAACATGAAGATATTCTTCGGAATCAACAGCGAGCACGGCCATTACGTTATTACAAAGGAAGTCCTGAACGGAAAGGATGGTAGCGGAAATTCGTTCAATTACCTTACAGGCGATTATGATCAATACGAATCCATGAGCGATCTGTTCTTCAGTTATTGCTCGTACAACGGAAAGGCATTGCCGAGACTGGATGATGTCAACAAGATGTATAACATCACATATGAGGCGTTATGGGAGCAGATGACCTATACTGTAACGATATCCAACTCAGCCGTCGGTTCTGTTGATGCGTTCCTTATCAAGGATGGAAAGAGGATGCTTCTGGAAGGTTCTGTAAAGGTTTCATACGGAGACAGGATCGAGCTGCTCTACTCGGATATGGGACTGTATAGCTTTAGCAAATGGGTCGCTTCCGGAGAATACGAGATACTCGATGAGTACAGTATGAACACCACCCTTATTGTGCGCGGAAACTGTTCGGTCACTGCTACTGACATCAGTAAGAGGGTCGTGGATTTGAACATCAGATTCGATGCAGGCAAACTATCGGATTATGATAAGGGTCATGTCCAGGTATATCTGAGGAACACGCTGTCCTTGGAGGATACCCCATTGACCTATTCCAACAAGTCTGCCAGCTATGAGAGTTACAGCGGATACGCCGCATTGACCATTTCCGATCCCAATGAGGGATACAATGTTGTTGTGAAGTACGACAACGAGGAATATGTCCTCACTGGATTCATAAAAGTAGAAGCGGACAATAGTCTGAGCTACTTGTATGAGGTCATTTCCGCACGTGTCGTCAAGTACATCACAACAAATGGTGAACACCCGGATCTGGAGAACAGTCACGTGTGGCATGATACCACTGATATGATCGATTGGACCAATGCTCAGACGACGGAATTGGGTGTTCCGATGCTTACAAAGATCAACATCAATGTGGGTACAGAGAAGGATCCGGTATCCAAGACCGTAGCAAGCGTTACGAGATATGTGGGTGTGGATGCGACCTATCTGCAGAGGGAGGATGTATCGTCGATTATCAACAACCCCGATAACGGTATCTCTCCTGTGGTTCTTACCATAGCAGCGGGATATCAGTATACTGTCCTGGAGGGATTCCCGGATGAAGAGGGAGGTGGCCACTACGATATCAACTTCAACTACAACTATCACATCGGATATTCGGATGTGGACAGGATAGAATATTTCAATCTCAACTGGACCAGGGTCGATAAGCCTGCTGATATCATAGTGATAATGACCAAGATGGATCAGGCGCCATCTGTCAATCTTACATATGTGGCAGATACGCCGAAGGCCCATCATGAGTATACCAAAGAGAAGAATCTGGTGAGAGGAGATAACATCTGGGCCGAAACGGAGTCCATAACTCCTGTAAATCTTGGATTCGATTCAGATGAACAGAGGGATTACTCGATCGCCGGATGGTATCTTGATGAGAAATTCACGCAGCCGGTGACTCCCGGAATGAGTCTGGATAACGATTTCGTCACAAAGATCTTGAAGATTGTTGACGGTCAATACAAATACATTCTTTATGCAGACGTTAGAGAGGAAGGGGATGTGAAGCATGCAACGGTCTCACTTCACGAGGAGATCGTTGGAGGATTCAATAAACTCATAAAATTCCAATGTAATGACACTAAATCCCATACTGTTACAATCAATGTCACGCCGGATGAAGCAAACGTACCGTACACGCTGGTGGCTGGTTCGGGTTTCACGATAAGCAGTTATGAGATAAGTGGAATCGGTACGATAACCTTTGCTGACAGGGTGATCACATTCAAATGTCCTACTACAGATGCTTACACTATAACATTGGGTGTGACAGCAGAAGCGGCATCAGTATCATACACAATTACGGCATCGTCCGGATTCACCGTCAACAGTATCGGCGGAACCGCAGTGATAGAGACCAACGGCACTTTGGCGATCCAATGTCCCGACGATAGTGAATATGCTGTCACTCTGAAGCTGAATGGGCCTGCCACCGTCACGCACCACATCTCTTCAGCAAATCTTTCCGGATGCACCATGACCGGAATCGGTGTCGGTTCCAACGTTACCAATCTGCAATTCGTTCCAGGGAAGGTAACATTCCAAAGTCCAGATACTAGCTCGCATAACCTAACAGTCGTTGTGAAAGTCAGCAGGGCCAATACACCACATGTCTGGACATTCGATGAGGGCTGTACAATCAGCAGAGTTGCTATATCTGGACAGGGAGAACCATCGATACAATTCTCTGAAAGAAAGATCACATTCCAATGTCCGGATACTGCCAGTTCCTATACCATTACAATAGATGTAAGTGTAGCGTCATCAGATACCAATTACAAACTGACTGCTGAAGACGGTTGCATAATCTCTGGAGCTTCTTTAGACGGAGGTAGTGCTTTGTACACCAATGGGTCCGTCTCATTCAAGTGTCCTGATGGCTCGAATGACTACAATGTGGTATTCAATATCAGATCGAGCATACCGGGAGAGTATTGCATCGTATCGAAGGGAACCGAGAATTACAACATCACCGGAATCGGATATGCGACACTTAATGTCAATCTTGAAGAAGAGACGGCCAAGGATGCCAAAGGTGTCGGTCTGGATAAGAACATGGTATACTTCAATGCTACCGCAGGAACAGGTACCTTTGAATTGAAGCTCAAAGCGGATGCCATAGGAAGATACAACATCAAGCCTAATCTGGGTTATACAATCACAAGAATCAATGACGGTTTAGAGGATCACAAGGTCATATTCAACGGAGATACAATCGAATTCTTGGATGTTCTTGAGCATAAAGTGATTGTAACGGTAAGCTTAGATGCAGCGAAGGATAACTGTCTCTTTGTCGCAGGTACCGGCTATTCCATAACGGGCATAGGCAATCCTGATGGAACGGTGGTCACCTATCTGAACAACGATAGATTCAGTTCTTGGGAAAAGATATCTGGAAGATATGGTGTAGGTCTAACCGGTGAGGTTTTCGAATCCCAGATCAACGATGGTACTAGACTGATCAGATTCTCTTCTGATGATTCGGCAGTATTCACACAGACCTTCGCCGACTACAACAATGTGAAGTTGTCTCTGTCGGGAACAACAAGCAACAATACGTTGTTGGATTCCGGAGACAGATCCATCAATTGGACCAATATCACAGGATATGGATTCTTCACCATCAACCTCAGCGGTCTCGGTCTGAATAATGACGATCAGATTTGGATATACCAGAAGAACACCGCACTGTCATTAGCAGAAGCCGGAAGCGACGGAACTGCGGCTGTAGCAAACAGCCCCTACACTGAGAGGATTAGGAACTGGAACTATTCTTCATTGAAGATCAATGATTATCAAGGAGACATAGGTATACTGATCCCTCAGGACGGCTCAGAGATCATCATAGAGTTGTATGTATCGAATGACGTACTTCTTTCTCCTTATTCGTACGCTACTGCGAAGGAGCATCTCGACATCATTAGGGAAACTTCGGGAACCCTGATTGTGAAATATGTTATCGACACATCCAATATCAAGACGATCGTCAATCTGGAGGATATGATTTCTGAAGGAAAGGACTACCCTATTGATACGTATCCTTCTGTTAATCCCGTGAACTATCGCGATTGGTCATTCGATTGTGATAAGAAGACTCTATCGGGAGAGATGCTCTCCAATCTTACTTTCGTAAGCAGCAACGGAATCCTGGCCAACGGAATCAAAAATAACGGTGTAGAAGTGGATGATGATGTTCTGCCAGCTTTCATCGCTGAGCATGGTCTGGATACAGTGAATAGGGGAATCATCACGTTCAAATGCGATGATGGGACATCTAGGGATTTGGTCATCAAGGTCAAAGTGGATGAGGTGAATAAGATTTACAAGTTTGGTGACTCAATCACCGGATACACTTTCACCATACCCTCTGTTCCCGGCGTAGATTACGATAGCACTAACAAGACGATAAAATTCACCGATTCCAATGAGAAGGTATTGACGCTCAGCATAACAGCCAGTAAGGAAAAATATGGTACTATGCTGTATTTCATGCCTACAGATACAGGCTATACGACGAATCTGGTGGATGAAGGTTCAACAGTCACCATACTTTACGCATCCTATATGTATCTGGCTCAGAGATACAGCAACGGTCTGACGGGCGATGTCTATCTTTCCGAAGTCAATGTCGGAAAAGAAGATGCGGATCTGAAGTTCTATGCTAACGACGGAGTCAGGATAAGCAAGGTCTCTCAGGATGGAAAAGAAATCCAACTGAGGATGGAAGGTACAACCACCAATAATACATTGCTCGATTCCGGAGACAGATCCATCAATTGGACCAATATCACAGGATATGGATTCTTCACTATCAATTTCAGCGGTCTTGGCCTGAGCAATGATGATTACATTTGGGTGTATCAGAAGAACACAGCGCTCTCTTTGGCTGCAATAGGTGAATATGGAACTGCGGCCATAGAAGGCAGCCCCTACACCGAGAGGATCAGGAACTGGGCATACTCTGGTCTAAAAGAGGATTATTATCCTGATGATCTAGGTATCCTGATTCCGCAGGACGGTTCCGAGATCATAATCGAGATTTATGTATCGAAGACGCCATTGGCGAGATCATATTCATACGCAGAAGCAAAGTCAGTTCTTGATACTATCAGAGGAACTTCGGGAACTCTGATTGTGAAATATGTCATCGATACTTCCAATATCAAGACAATCATAGATCTGGACGAATTGAAGAATGAAGGAAAGAACTATCCCCTGGTCGATTACACAAAGATCAATTCTAATTACAAGGACTGGTCATTCGATCGCAGCGGATCGTTACTGTCTGGAGTCCCGGGAATCAATGTCAAATACTTCGGAAGGGACATCGATCTCGGGCCCAAGTCTTACGGGGCAACTTTAGTAATAGACGAGAAGACCGGATTCAATGTCCGTGATGTATCTCCAAGCGACATCTCTGTAACCGGTACGGATGATTACAGGGTCACCATGAATAAGGTGAACGGCGAGGTAAGATCCATCACTGTCATCACATTCGGCGCACCGTCGAACTTTGATATTGATATCCATCTGGACAGGAAGAGGGTAATGCTTAATCTGGAAAGGGGAATACTCGACACATATGATGACAGGAAAGATATCGCCTGGACTAACGACTCATATGAAGCGTTGTACGGGGAAACAGTAAAGCTGCCTGTGATGAAGAGGGATGGCGTATCCATGGTAGATGTAAATCCCTGGACTTCATCTCCGTTGGTGACCATTACTGACAATAAATACATCATATCGTCCATTAGGGCCGACGTAATCCAACTCACACCAAAGTATGACAGTTCGAAGCTAGTGAATGTCATATTCGCATCATCGGCTGGTGAGTACGATAACGGTCAGCATCAGCTGGTCGTCGAGATACAGAAAGGAAAGCAAACTCCGAGTTTCGATGCGGATTCTTGGGATCTGATATCGGCTCTCGTTCCTCAGGATGCGACCGGATATACGTTCAGTGGATATGTCGACACATCTGGTGAATATAGAGCTCCTAGATCTATTGTCGATATCCAGAGCCCCATCCAGCTGGTTGCAGTCATGAAGCCTTCGTTTCATAATTTCACATTCGATAAGCATGCTGGCGAAGATATGGAATTGAGTGCTACGAACGATTCTGCATCATCGATGCTTACAGTAGGGACCAAGAATGCCGATCTGGAGCATCATTCCGAGATCAGTTTGATTATCAAACCGACCAGCGGAAGGACGGTAGACATCAATGAGATCAACGAATGGGCATATGCAAGAGAAGTAGGGTATGAAGGGTCGACTGCCATTCCCACTTCTAGAAACACCATAGCTGGCCATATTGATCTATTCGGAAACATATACACTGTTGAAAACGGTGATGAATCGACAGCCGGAAACCGCAAATACTCCTTCGTATGGGCATACGAGGGCACATATGACAAGGAACATACCAAAGGCTATTATTCCCAGTATCTTATCGATGAATTCACATCGAAGGTCTACAAGAATGTGGGCTCCACGATACTTCATGAACCCGTTTCTCAGTATTGGGAGGATTGCGATAGCGATTCAGTACGCTCCTACTGTTACATACTGAAAGATGTGGCTGGTTCCGGATCCAAAGGAAGATTCTTGCTGGACGCGCATACGGATTATGTCAAGGTCGGTTCAAACTACGAGCAATCAAGATGGATCTCATTCACCGGCCTAGGTGAACCCGAGAAGCTGCCTGAAGACAGAGGATACATGTATGCATTCTCACTGGATCAGGATATCGACTTAACCGCTCACACAACGGTTCTGTCGATCAACATAAACTTCGTAGTCAACGGAGTGCCGGTCACGTCAGGCACAATGAGCGCATGGGGATTGGATGGAGACGAAAGAGGTATACAGTACAAGTACGGAAACAATGTCCCGATGTATGAGAGAGTCAGGTTCTATCCTTATGATACTACCGTATCTTATGATAAAGAATCAAAAGAATTCGACGTGACCGGAACAGGAAAGCTGATCTGGTATACAGACAGGGCATGTACTAAAGAGTTCACCTCGACCGGAACAGATCAGGGCTACACCTATTATGAATACATGGCTACCGAGGAATTGACGCTCTATACAGTACAGGATCTTGTCATCATCACGTTGAAAGACAGCAATGACAATCTGATAAGAGGATTGCAGCTGCAGAAGGATCCGGTGTACAAGACCATCACATTGCCTGGAATCAAAGTGCCGTTATACGGTCATCTGTTCATCGGATGGGGAACACTGAACGAAGATGAACATAATGTGTACTTGTGCGGTCCGGACAGCACATTCAATCCAGGAAGCGATGTGAACAGGCTGGAACTGCATGCCTATTACGTGGAAGGTGGATCTGACCAAGTCATTCCGTATGACGGTAAGGCGCATATCATGGACATCATCACTTGTTCAGAACAGAGTCCGTACAAGCAATCGGAGGCCATCAACACAGCGAACATAAAATCTAGTGCAGAAGGAAGCATTCAGTTCGATTGTCCTGATACAGTCAGTGATTACACTGTGGTAGTAAGGGTACAGGCAACTTCAGCTGGTGAGTTGACCATGTCGGCACCGAAAGATAATGAAATTCCTTCACCATCTACATGTGAAATTACAGGAGTCGGTGAAGGTTCGACTGCTAATATCGTATCTTATACAAAGGCTGCCGTGACTTTTACTTGCGCAGACACGGATCATGAATACACGATAGTCCTGAAGATGCGTGCAAGTCATGCGAACCGCACATACACGATAACTGCCGGCGAAAACTACACAATCAAAGGTGTCGCCAATGCCAAGATGATCGTGAGGATATCCGATAATCCCGATGATCTGTATGAAGATAAGCCGCTACCTGTCCTGAGCCTCACTGATTTCGTAGATAACACCTATTACTATCACGTTAGAGTCACTTCAGAAGCAGGAGTAGTAACCGAGATAACAGACAGCTTCGTCTTCAAGATCAATAAGGTCGAGCTGTTCGTCATCGCGCCGTCCGCCGTGTTCGTAGTAGGGGACGGTAAGGATCACTTCGTAACCAGCGGTCAGATCGAGATTATAGCCGCCACTGCGAACGGAGTCGTTCCCAGTCCCAGTGACATCGCAGGCGTGGTGCTGGATGTTACGATGCCTGGTTATTCTAATGAGATTACAAAGGTCGGAAGTGTAAGGACCGCAGCATCCATCTATTTCGTGGAAGGAAAGGCAGAAAACTACATCATCCACTATGTGGACGGTTCATTGATACTGTATCCGAGCGAATCTGCAAGATATATGAACGGAGGTTACTGAGATGGATCCAAGAAAGCTGGTAATCGTCGCCGCAGTCGTGGTCCTGGTAGCTCTTGTCACACCTGTGGCATACGCATACATTGCAGAGACGATAAACTCCGGGAACAATTCCCATTCGGATCCGATGACGATCATGGTAAAGGACAATGATGGGGAATTGATGGAGATAGCTCTGCCGCAGCCTGACAAGAGCAAGATAACCGCAGCAACTCCCAACGGGCCTTGGAGTTTCAATGATGCATATTCGAAGAAGGTCACTGGGTACATCTATGCTCAATGCCCGGAAGATACGGGGAAGATGAGGGTATGGATAGATATGAAGGATACCAGATCCTGGTCGGTCATAGACAGGATCACATTCAGCGTCTATGGAAACGATCTGTCCCACGGTTCTGTCAAATTCAAATGCACCAATACCAACGTGCAGACGTTGACCCTCAAAGTACAGGCAGAGGTCATAAACACGCAGTATGTGATATCGGCCAACTCGCTCAACAAAAAACCAGGATATGCCATCACCGGGCTGGGTACATGTTCTACCGCAGTAACAGCATCATACAGCAACGGAGAGATAACATTCCAATGCAGCAATTTGGGTGTCAATGAAATCAACGTATTGCTGAAATCCGATTCGGCCAGCGTGAATAAGGATCAGATTCTGTATGCCGATACAGGTTATACCATCACCGATGCAACAGCATCTGCGCAAACAATAACTGTAGTCTCCAAGGACACTTACATCCGCGTTCTGGAAAAGAATACGAAGGTTATCCATCAGTATACCTTATTCGGTGCGGATTCGGAATTGTTGGAAGTAGGGGGAGAGCCGAACAGGATAGAATTGTCAATCGATACCAGCCCGGATGGTTGGGCAGTCGGAGAGAAGGATTGGGATGGTAAGAAGTTCGATATCGATGTGACCTACAGGACCGAGATCGATACCAATCCTCTGATCATCGGTGACGATCTATTGGTTTCTACAGTCAATTTCGTGGCTGCTGAAGATGATCCCATCCCATCCCTGAGCGTGAGATATTGCCTTGGATACAAGGATGGGACGATTAAGGATTATAATGCAAATGACGCCCTGATAGAAAAAGTCTATGTCTATCAGGGAAACATCATCAATCCTCCGACTGCACCCAAGGGATTCAACATCACCGGATGGTACTATACATAGGATGAAAACGGTAAGGGTGCCGGTACGGAGTGGATCTTTACTGAGAATCATATCGACCCTAGACAAGGTAAATATCCCGGTACTACATGGAAAGAGGGCGGTACCGAGCTGGAATTATATGCGCAGTATAATGTGATCGATTACAATGTGGCATTCAATTGGGACGATCTTACTATTGAAACTGTTGTACCGCCAAAGCAGTGGGACAAGACGTATACTGTTCAATCCCCGAGTTTCAGCTACAGCAACGAGAAGAGTCAAGGCGTACCTTGGGTGGATTCTGATAACAAGTACAGTCTGAAAGGTTGGACCGGTTCTGGAATCTCCGGACAAAGCAATACGATCACTATTCCTCAGGGAAGTACAGGCGACAGATCGTACACGGCTGTATGGACGTACGATGTGACATTCGATGTAAATAAAGGTTCAGGTTCGATGGAAAAGCAGACCATCACCAGAGGTGAGCTGACAGCATTGACGAAGATGACTGGATTGACGCCGCCTACTGGGAAATACTTCTATGGATGGGGAATCAATGATGGTGGAACCGGCAAGGTATACATGGACGGAGAAGAGGTTCTGAATCTAGGAAATATAACCTTGTATGCAATTTGGAAGGATAAGAAAACAATAACTTTCAACGCTAATGGCGGTACAGGAACGATGTCTTCACAGGTGGTCTGGAACGGAGTTTCCACTTCTTTGAACAAGAACAGTTTCACGGCTCCTAAAAACAAGATATTTAGTTCTTGGAACACAGAGTCTGGAGGCGGTGGAACAACGTATGCAGATGGGGCATCCATCACAGTGAGCGTTGATACCCCGCTGCATGCGATATGGGCTGACAAGGCTACGATCTCGTTCAGTCCTAACGGCGGTACAGGAACGATGTCTTCACAGGAGATATGTTCAGGTGTGTCAACTCCACTGAACAAGAACGCCTTTGTAGCTCCGGAAGGAAAGATATTTAGTTCTTGGAAC
>SUSW01000032.1 GCA_015063235.1 Thermoplasmata archaeon
CAGCAGGACCCGACAAGGACTGTGGATACGAGGGACCCATCTGTAAGGCAATCGCAGGAAAGCCCTGTGCACAGGAAGGAAAGAACTGTCAGTGCGCACACGCCGACCTTCAGGGTAACCTGATGGCACAGGTCTGTGATCTCTGGTCCAACGAGTCAATCGAGTACCACCCCGAGTTCGGAGGAACATCCGTACAGTGCTGGATGGGATCACTCGGTTACGAGGTCGCACTCATGAACACTGCAATCCAGCTCGGAAAGGAGAAGGATCTCAGAGACATGTACATGATCACCGACCGTGAGAGAGGACCTGAGGGACACATCCTCGCATACGACAACGCGTACAAGATCGGACAGGCAATCGTCGCTGAGGGAGACAACTACTACCTCAGGGCAAAGGCAGCCGGACTGACCGCAGCCAAGCTCATCAAGGAGCACAACGAGGCAAAGGAACTCCAGCTCACCGCAAAGCAGAAGGACGTTCTCGAGGGAATCATCAAGGACCTCGAGGCATTGCCCGACGACGAGGACAAGTTCTTCGAGTACTGCTGCAAGAAGTACGCAGACGTACCCAACTTCAACCTGAAGAACTACGGACTCTGAGAAGATCTGAATAAACTCTAACACCCGGGGGTCATCCCCGGGAATCATTCTTCTTTAGACTGGAGGAAAAATTATGTCTGAGTTCAAGCCATTGGATCCGACCGCATGCGGTCTTTTCCTTGTGGCGGCGATTTCATTCCCTCTTGCACTGGACTGCTTCCTGCCCGATAAGCTGGCCGGACCGCCTGCAGAGCTATTCATCCTGCTCGGTTTCCTTATCGGTGTCGTTGCCCTTCTGGCCTACAGGGCCGAGAGCAACTTCGGATTCACGGTTTTCCTGCTCGTTGGAGCCGCCGTGTTCGCGACAGGTTTCGGACTGGGTGCATGGGGAAGCATAGGATTCGCCATTCTCTTCGCAATGACCATCGGATGGTCGCTGATCGTGAAGACGCCCAAGGCACTTACATTGATTCTGTGCACGACAACGCTGATATTCCTGTTCGCAGGACTGCCCGGAGTCATGGATGTGGATCTCACAACAGCACTAGGAGTCGTATCCATACTGAACTTCCTATTCTGTGCATATCTGGGCTTTGCCCTGATATCGGAAGGAAAGGTCCCTGTCTTCTGAGACGGACCGATTAACATTTTAGGCCCCGAGAGGGGCCGATTACCATTTCATACCCCCTATATCAGGTCGGGTTCACATGGGCCCGGCCGTACTTCTTTTCGTCGATTGTCGTAACTATTTGGCAAATTACGTTAATCGCCGTATTATCATGCGACAAGGCAATAATATACAGTCAATCTACGCGACTTAGATGACTTCACCAGAACAGCGTCCCGTTATCCCATTGGATTCTTCCGACCTCGAGATAGGTTTGGTCGGCGGTAAGGGGATAAACATCGCAAAGATGATCTCCAATGGTTTTAGCGTCCCGCCGGCGCTGTCGGTCACCGTGGATGCATACGAGATGTTCCTGGATCTCACCGGCCTCAGGTCAAAAATCTCTGAGATTTTGGAAAGAACAAATTTCGATGACGAGGGTTCGTTGGAATCGTCATCGCAGGAGATACGCGGACTGTTCTTTACAGCCGAGCTTCCCGAGGAGGAAATCAGCGTCCTGAAGAAGAACTTCTTCAGTCTTGACGGGGAGTACTTCGCTGTACGTTCTTCTGCAGTCGCCGAGGATCTGGCGGATGCAAGCTTTGCAGGGCAGCAGGATACATATCTGAATGTGAGGAAGCACGACATCATCGAGAAGGTACTCACATGCTGGGCATCATATTGGAACGCAAGGGCGATGAAGTACAGGCACGATTCGTCGAAGAACCATCTCGAACAGGGAATGGCCGTTGTCGTGCAGAAGATGGTCAGATCCGATATCAGTGGAGTCATGTTCACATCCGATCCCGTCACGGGAGAGGAGCATACGGTCATAGAGGCATCATGGGGATTGGGAGAATCCATCGTCTCCGGAATAGTCTCCCCGGACAGATACATCGTGTCGAGGGACGGAAAGGTCACGGATGTGGTCATCAAGGAGAAGGCACAGGGATTCTACCTTATCGACGGTGAGAACAAGCTGATCGACATAGAGCCGGACAAAGTTTCCGCACGCTGTGCAGATGATTCAATTCTTAAACTAATCGCTGCAGAGGGGGACAAGCTCAGGCAGCACTTCGGATGCCCTCAGGATATCGAATGGGCGGTGGAGGCAGGAAAGGTGTACATACTGCAATCCAGAGCCATCACAACGCTTCCTGACGAATCCGAGAAGGATGACATCCTATGGTCAAGAGGATACGGTGATGAGTATTGGGCAGATGCCACCACACCGATGTTCTACACGGTCATGGGAAAGATGCTGACCGATTATGTCAATCACGAAGGTGCGCACATGATGGGCTACAAGGATCTTGAATCCGGCCCTCTCACAAAGCTCCACAAATCGAGGGTGTACTTCTCCGCTACAGTATTGGAGAGGATATTCGCCCATTATCCGAAATTCATACGCTCGAAGGAGCTCTTGGAATATTTCCCCCGCAGCGAGCAGGAGAGGATCTCCAAGTATCCTAACGATTACTTCGGCGCAGTCAAATCCCAGATAGTCCTGTTCTTCAGGGACAGGGACGGAATGATCTGGAGGACGGACAGGGTATACAGGCAGTGGGCCGAAGGGTTCCTTAAGCTGTGTGCAGAGTTCGATTCGCAGGATATAACAAAGATGTCAGATAAGGCGCTGGCCGATTGGTATGAGAAGATCCGTGCGGGTTCTACTAAGCACTATCAGCTGATACGTTACGGTATGGTGTCCCATTCGATCATGACCAATCTCCTGGTGAAGAACTGGTCCATCAAGTGGTTCAAGGACGACGGTTCGGTTTACGCCGGACTGATGTCCGGTCTGGAAGACAACAAGACGGTGGAGACCAATAAGGGATTCTCCGATCTGGGGATAGCCCTCAGGAACGATCCTGAGCTCAGGGCCAAGGCGGACGAGATGTCCGCGGAGGAGTTCGTCGCATGGCTGCAGACCACCGACTGCGAGTTCAGGAAGGAGTACGACAGATTCATCAAGGAATTCGGACACAGGTCCGGTACTAGGGAGCTCAACGCCCCCAGATGGGCGGAGGATCCGGATTACGTCATGGGCATCGCCAAACAGATGTGCGACGGAGGGGCAGATCTCAGAGCCGAGTTCCAGCGCGGTGTCGAGCGCAGGGAGGAGACCGAGGAGATGGCCAGGAAGGAACTGGGTATCTTCAGGAGATGGATGCTCTTCAAGGTGCTCAAATATGCGCGCACATACCTCATATTCAGAGAGAATCAGAGATTCTACCTCGATCACATGATGTACAGGAACAGACTGATATTCTTGGAGCAGGGCAGGAGGCTCCGCGAAAAGGGATTAATCGATGACAGGGAGGACATATTCTTCCTCGAGGATACGGAAGCGATAGCGCTGCTGAACGGTGCGGATGCGTCCGGAATCAGAGATATCATCGCGCCCAGGAAGGCGGAATTCATGAAGTACCGCGACAGGCTCCCGCCGAAATTCCTGCTGAACGGAGTGGACTTCGACGATGAGCCTATATCCCACGGAGATACACTCGTGGGAGCGGCATCCAGCCCCGGGACTTACAAGGGAAGGGTCAGGGTCATCATGGACATCAGGGACTTGGGGCAGGTGGAGAAGGGAGAGATCCTGGTGACAAGCAACACCGATCCCGGATGGACCGTGGCATTCTCCAAACTCGGAGCATTGATCACCGAGACCGGAGGGATACTCTGTCACGGGGCTGTCATATCACGCGAGTACAGGATACCTGCGGTCACAGCTGTGAAATCGGCGACTACTCTGCTTCACACGGGCGACACGGTCCTGGTGGATGGCAGCAAAGGAGAGGTCATAATCATGGAGGAATCAGAATGAGCACAGAACTGGATTACAACGAGAGTTACTATTTCAATTTCCACGACCAGAAGAGCGGACTCACCGCGTTTATGCGCATAGGCAGTAAACCCAACAGGGATGAGAAGTCCGTATTCCTATTCATGATCGAAAAGGATAGGGTCTGCGGTATCAGGAATGCAGTCGGCTGCGATGACGACAGAATGTTCTGTTCCGGTCTCAGATTTGTGAACGATAACGGAACATGGCATATATCATATCAAGGGCCACTTTTCGATGTGGCTTCTAAAGAGCCGGTCCCTCTCATGTCATCTATGGATGTTATCTGGAAACCGGTGAACCCCGAGATGGACTACCATGACTGCGTGGATGCCAAAGGCGCGGCCCTCTCGGCACAGACCGCATCCGAGCATTTCGAACAGTTCGGACTTGCGCAAGGAAAGGTCGTCATAGGGGACAGGTCCTATGATGTGGATGCGACCGGCGAGAGGGACAGGAGCGAAGGCGTCCGCGACTGGGGCGCGGCCAAGATGTGGATGTGGCTCAACTCGGTTTACGGGGATGATGTCGGATTCAATGCGACGAAGCTCTGCACGCCCATGGGTGATGTGGATGCCGGATACGTAGGCAGCAAGGATTCCAACGATCCTGTGGTCAGAATCGATATCGATGTGAGATACGACGGCCAGATCCCCTCGGGCTATACGATGGTAATGAAAGGCAAGAGCGGAAAGGAGTATTCCGTGGAGGCCAAGATCATCAGGCATGCGGCACTTCCGATGCAGGGCAGCAAGGATATGCTGCTGGTGGAGACGATATCCGAGACCGTCATGGACGGACGCACCGGTTACGGAATCGCCGAATTCCTGGTACCTTTGAAGAATTGAATTGAATTAAAATGCCGGCGGATTTACGACCGCCGGCTCTTTGTCCTCCCGGGTGTTCCCAGCACGGATTCTCAGCGAAGGTCAGATTCCTCTGAATAACTTGAATATTCCGAAGATGATCAGGGCACAGATGAATATCCCGATGAAGTTCTCGTAAGGATACGGGCGCTCCCCTCTGTCCTGTACTTCAAGTATTGTACAGTCTGGATATTGCACTACATCTTTGGGCAGGGAGTAATCCTTGGATTTTATGACGTACAGATATACAGGATCGTTGGCATCGGTGCTCACATCCAGCGATCCCGGCAGCATCTTGATCTCGTTGCCGTATATCGATACGATGATCAGATTATGGCTTTGTGTGAATGCCCACTGGTTTATCTCAGCCGCGCATCCTTCTTCGATCTCCACCATCATCAGATTGCTGCAGTATCCGAACGCATCATTGTCTACGACTTGGATGGAACTCGTGATTTTCACTTCTTCCAATCCCGTGTTGGCGAATGCCAATTGCCCTATGGATATGAGCTCGGGTCCGAATTCCACGCTTTTCAGATTGGTACAACCTTCGAATACGGATTCGCTTATGACCATCACAGGTCTGAGATTGATCTTCTCCAAAGACTCACAGTTCTTGAATGCTTCCTTGCTCAGCATAATCATTGTGTTCGGGAGTATTACCGACTTAAGATTTACGCATCCCGAGAATGCTTCCGGAGCGATCTCCGCGGTGGAATTGTTAATTCTGTATTCACTGCCTTCCCTGCCTGCAGGATAGCACATGAGGGTCGTCTTCGCATCATTCTTGAACAGGACCCCTTTGTAGACTTTGAAAGTGTTGTTGTATTCACAGGTTATCTCCCTCAGCTGTTTACAGTCTGAGAAGGCCCCGTCACCTAACGTGGTCAGCTTCTCGGGTATCTCTATCGTCTCTAGTCCGGTGGACCTGAAGGCCGATTTCCCGATTATCCTCAATTCCTCCGGAAGGACGAGGTTATCCAGTGAGGTACATTTGTAGAAGGCCCAATCGTCGATAACATTTACCGTGTCCGGTATGTGGTTCTTGCCTTCATTCTCGTTGATGACAGATAGTTGCACGCAGTTGATGAATGCGAGGCTTTCAATCGAAAAGAGTCTTGGCGGCAGATTAATCTCTTTCAGCTGAGACTCGCTGAATGCGCCCCTATTTATTGCCACGACCTCGTCGGGCACCGTGAAAGATTCCGCTTTCAGACCTTTGGGATATTCAATAAGTTCGAATCCGTTTTCACCGTAGATCACACTGTCTATGGCTGAGTAATATGGGTTCTCCGGGTCTATGGTGATTTCCTTTATGTTCGGTGCTTGAAACATCGGGGTCTCCAGGTGTTCGACCGTCTTCGGGATGCTGATGGTCTCCAGCCATTCCTGACTGAAGACGCAGTAGATCTTGGAGACCTTGTACTCTTTACCGTCATGAGTAATGGTTTCCGGCACGATCAGATTCGCCAACTCGTGTTCCATGTCAGGATCGTATGAGAGCAGAGACACGGTCTCGTCGTCGTTTATCTCAAAGCCGAATCCGTCATCAGTTTCGAATTTGTAATCGGCATCCGACCCGTCTGCAACCACCCCTATTGCTAATAAAATTGCAATCGGGAGAGCTGCAAGGAGTATCCGTACCTTCATGCCCCTCCACTATTCTTACAGTAAAAAATACCATCGAAAGAAAAGTCTGAAATTTCATTCTCGAAACATGCAGGGACAGCGTCTTTCATGTGCTTCGGAAGGCCATGCGCCGGTATAAATCGATGGTCTATCCGGAAATGAGCCAGAATATGGCGCGGCATGGTTTCCTTCCGGATAGCAACATAATTATAACGTCGGATTGGGATTAG
Source organism: Thermoplasmata archaeon (assembly GCA_015063235.1). Lineage (GTDB taxonomy): Archaea > Thermoplasmatota > Thermoplasmata > Methanomassiliicoccales > Methanomethylophilaceae > Methanoprimaticola. Next base: position 6,723 of record SUSW01000032.1, read on the forward strand.
AAGCCGATTGATATGACCGACTGCAAGGTTTGTGTGGATGCCGGCGTGTGCAAGATGAAGACGCTTATCACAGCTACGACCAACGAGATGGGGATGGTAGAACTTACGATCAAGAGCGACTGCCCCAACATCCTGAAGATGTCCTGGAGATTGGAGCCCATAAGCCCTTACGCAGAGGTCGAATCGGAGTTCTATAAATCAGAGATCTACAAGCTTGCACAGGAGACTCCAATACCCCATACGGCATGTCCTGTGCCCTCTGCGATGATAAAAGCGATAGAATATGCGGGAGACCTCGGACTCAAACGCGACGTATCTATCAGATTCATCGATGATGATTCCGAGGCTGGGATGGACTGATCAGAGATCGATCTTGGTGCACAGCGGGACTTGTCTGCAGGCTGCCGCAACGTAGTACACCTGCATTTCCGCCCCCTTGTACTTGTCAAGGATGCCGTTCCAACCGACAATAGGGATGTCTCCGACTATGATCAGGTTGACCTTTCTGCCTTCTGCGAGCTTCCTGTCGATGAATGCGGACAGATCCCTTGCAAATGTTATGTCCTCGTCGGCCAGGAGGTCCCTGTCCACAACGATTATGTTGGAACCGGGCTCCTGGCGCTGAATCTCATCCTTCACGACGCCTACAAGGGATTCGGTCCCTTCCACGACAAGCCCGGCCAGGGCCTTTGAGTCCTTGTTCGATACGAAGTCTGCGACCTTCGGACGGGGGTCCGATTCTGCTGGGCATGCGTTTACCATGTGAGCACCTCATAGGCGTCCTGCGATGGAAGATAACGAAAGGATCACTTCATCTTCTTCTTGAGTTTAGCGATCTTCTTCTTGGCCTCTCCGTCCCCGGCATCCGCCTGCTTCTGGAGTTCGGCTAGCTCGGCCTTCTTGGCCTGATTCTTCTTTTCCAACTGTTTCTTGGACATCGGCATAATGTTCGCCTGGATAGCGTATTCTCAGGATAGAAGATAAAGCTGATGGGAACACATCAAAGAAGGATGCCGGATACACCGCGGCAGGACTTAAGCATCATAACGACATTTTCGGGGAGCTCGCCTTCTACCACGATCTCCAGCGTGGAGGTTTCGCTCTCCACCGCATCTACGACCATGAGTTGCCTGAGCACGATGCCGGAATTGTAGAGGACGGTGGTGACATCCGCGATGATCCCGGGGACCCTGGAATCGGTGGGGATGAGGACTATCGACGAGCATCCGATCTCCTCGGCCATGTCCACCATGGACAGCATGGGCTTGAGCTTGGAGAAGATGCGGTCGAGGTTGGGGGACGAGGAGATATGCTCCAGAGTCGTGCGGACCACTCTCCTGTCTACGCCGCAGGCGCGTGCCAAACCGGAATCCGACATTTCTATGTCGCCGCAGTAGGCCACGCCCTTTTCGACCCTGAGGCCGTATTCCATAAGCTTGCAGGCGACTGCCCGCTGTGAAGGGTATCTCTTGAAATACTCGGCCAGTTGGTCCATGTTTGTAATTCATGAGCGCGGTATTTAAGGCATACGCAAGAATGTACAAAAACATACATCAATGTACAAAAATAGTCAATATTAGTTAACAGTATATAAATGAAGATTCTATGTCACGGAAAAAACAGTGTACATCGGCTAAACGATATATATCGACAAAGCGGTGCTCGGCTCGTATGTCAGATTTCGCAGCCGCCGTAGACCGTTATTTCCACATCACAGAGAGGGGCTCGACCATCCGTACGGAGATCAGAGGGGGAATCATAACATTCCTGGCCATGTTCTACATCCTGGCGGTGAACCCGATGATCCTTTCTAGCACAACAGGGGTGGATTTCCAGGCCCTGGTCGGTGCCACGGCATTGGCGGCATGCGTATCGTGCCTGCTGATGGGCCTCTATGCTAGATTCCCGGTTGCTCTTGCCCCGGGTATGGGTGTCAACGCCTTCGTTGCCTACACCATAGTGTCCGAGATGGGATTCGACTACTATCAGGCCCTCATGGTGGTATTCATGTCGGGAGCCCTTTTCCTGCTGATGGCGGTCACCGGAATCAGGACCAAGATCCTTCAGGGGATCCCGATGATCATCAAATGCTCCATCGCAGCAGGAATCGGTTTCTTCATAGTCGTCGTTGGATTGTACAACAGCGGTATCATCGAGCACGGCGTCGGAAAGGCCATGACTCTGGGTGCGCTGGGCTCCCCCGGCGTATTGCTGGGTATTTTATGTATAGTCGTCACGATCTCTCTCTGGTTCAGGAAGCATTGGAGCGCAGTCCTCGTAGGGATTATCGTGACTGTCATCGTGGGATACATCGGCGGACAATTCTTCGGATGGGATACGACAGTGGACGGGACCAGTCTCATCCCGGGTGTCGGGACCGCGGCGGTCGGGGACCTCGTGGTGACGCCGAACTTTTCCCTGTTCGGGGACATATTCACTGAGTTCACGATGTTCAGCGGCACACTGTGGCCTGCCTTCATCGTGGCCATCGTCTCGCTCACCATAGTGGATGTCTTCGATACCACCGGTACCCTGATCGCGATAGGTACCGCCGCAGGTATCATGGACAAGGACGGCAATATCGAGGGCAACGAGAAGGCGCTCCAGGTGGATGCTGTCGCCAGTGTCTTCGGAGCCGTCGCAGGAACGTCGACGACCACTTCGTTCATCGAATCGAGCACGGGTATCGGAGTAGGTGCCAAGACGGGCCTGATGGCGGTCGTGGTGGGAATCCTTTTCCTTTTCGCGATGTTCTTCGCTCCGATCTTCTCCCTGGTCACGGCGGCCTGCACAGTGGGTGCGCTGGTCCTGGTGGGATTCATGATGATAAGGAGCATCAAGGATGTGGACTGGTCAGACCTGGTGTGCGTCACGACTGCTTTCACCACGATCTTCATGATGGGCCTGGCAGGTTCGATCACCGACGGAATAGCGTTCGGATGTCTGGTGTATCTGATAGGTATGACGGTCACCGGCAGGTTCAAGGAGATTCCGAAGATGATGCTGGCCATGGGTATCGTGTTCATCGCGTACCTGATCATCAACTTCACGATAATCCCGTATTTCTGATGTCCGCGGGAACGCATGCTCTCCGGAGAGGCAGATGCGGTACGATTTCCTCAGACGGTACCAGAGTAGTTGTTCACAGCCTGCCGTTAAATAATCCGTACATCTGAAGCAGGACATGGATCCCGGCCTCTTGAAGCGCGTTACGATGTTCGTCATCGGACTGTTCGTGATGACTCTGGGCATTGCCGTTTCCACCAAGGCCGACATCGGTACCACTTCTATCTCATCGATACCTTTCGTGGTGAGTTTGGCATCGGGTATCGACCTGTATATCACCACCCTGATACTGAACATCATCCTCATAGCGATACAGGTTCTCGTTTTAGGGAAGGGGTTCAGGCTGTTCAACCTGCTCCAGATCCCGACGGCGCTGATATTCAGTCTATTCACCAAGGTCACCGTGGATCTCGTCGAGAGCTGGTACCCGTCATCGTATCTGGAATGCTGGGTGTATTCGGTTGCAAGCGTCCTCATCCTGGGGACTGGGGTGGCTCTGGTGGTCAACTCCAGGACAACGATGGTGCCGGGGGAAGGGGCGGTGCTGGCCCTATCCGTCAGGACCAAGGTCCCATTCAGCAGGATGAAGATAATATTCGACGTGACCAACATTACTATCGCGGCGCTGATCTCGCTGGCGGTGTTCGGGGGATTCGAGGGTGTCAGGGAAGGTACGGTGTTCGCAGCCGTTTCCATCGGGGTGGTGGTGAGATATGCCACTAAGGTGATCAAGAAGGTGTTCCCCGATCCGGAGAACGATATCAGCTGATCATCCGTTGCAGGTTCAGGACGATCCGCCTTTATCGGAAGCCAGATGCGAGAATGAGGTTACTGAAAGGATAGAGTCCAGGCTATCTTCCAGTTTAGCCTCATCCATCTTCACGGAATCACGACTTATTGAGTATGCGATTTCCAGAGTTTTGATAAACAATTTCCCTTTCTCAGTGAGGCGGTATTCCTTGTGGATCCTGCCGGTTACTGTGGTTCTGTATTCAAGCATTCCTTCGTCAACAAGGAAAATCAGCCTCTCATCGATGGCTTTATGCCTTGCTATGGTGTCGTACAGGTCACTCGCCTTCATTTCTCCGTGCTCATGGGTGTATTGGAGAATGGAGTACACCAGCGGTGTGTTCATTATCCCATTGTATCTTATGGCCATAACATGGCCATGTTTGTTATTCATTATGAGCTGTGTTAGTCTTAATGACAGTATTGTTCATTAAAAACAATTAAAAAATGCATAAACATATAGGTTACATGAAGAAATCCGCATTTTCTAAAATCGATGCGGAATAGGGATTCAGGTACCATGTCGAAGGATGAAGAGCCAAAGAAGGAGGTTACGCCGAGGCTGACCATCCCGATCAGCGGCCCTCTGGACAGGAAGAGGAACTCCTGGGATGAGCCTAAACCGTTCGATGAGCTCCCCCCGGAGGTGCAGGCGATGCTGCTCCGGAGGGCGGAGCAGAGGGAGAAGGGCAGGGGAACTCTGGAGATTCTTGAAGGGAAGCATGTGATGTCCTGCCTGCTCTTCATAGAGGAGAAGGAGCCTGTGCTGAAGTCCGATATCTACAATAACATCTCGAGGAGCGCAGGGATGGTGGAGAAGATCAACGAACTCTGCGGATTGGGATTGATCAATATCTATGAGACCGCCAGGACGCATTCCAACGTCATCGTGCTGACGGATAAAGGACATCGCACCGTTTCCGCTATCAGACATCTGATAAGCATCGCGGAAGACACCGTAGGCACTATACGCTGATTGAGTCTTGTTTCTTTAATAATCCGGTTTCTTTCGTCTTTGTTACCTCGATTCTTACATAAGGTATCGAGCCTCCGTTCGTTATGGGATTCTTTTCGAGATTTCATTCCTTTATAATATCCAGATTAGATTCGATGTGATTGACCTAATGGACATTCCGGAGGGAGGTTAGGGGCCCGAAAGGATGTATCTGGTCGTTACGGTGAAAGGCCCGCAGGTCCGTAGAGTTAGGGACGGGATCTGTAGGAACTGACCGAGGATTTTCGACATCACTCCGGTAGGAGTAACCCGATTCAGTGGCTGAATAGCCGTGAAAAGGAGAAATGAATAATGAATACAAAAGGAATTAAATTCCTGGCAGTCCTGGCTGTTCTGGCTATGGCGTTTGCTGTTGTTGCTGTCGTAACAGATGTTGAGACAGATGATGCAGCAATCCCTTCCGAAGTAACACCTGTTACTACTGAGACAGCTTTCAGGGATGCAATTACAGGTGCATCAGACTTCAATGTTAAGCTTGGAGCAAACATTGCAGTAAGCTCTAGTGCTTCTGCATATCTGGTTAAATCAAACGGAATCATCGATTTCGCTGGATATACCCTTACCGTATCTGTAGCACTTACGCCAGTCACATTAACAGATACTAGTATAACTCTGACAAAAAACGATAATGGATTGCAGTCAATCATCGTCAGTGAATCAAAGAATCTGACACTGAAAGACAGTTCGGCTAGTGAAACTGGAGGTATTATAAACTCGTACGGCACCAACAATTCTGCCGCAGTTCTGTTCAATGCCCCCGGTGCCGTCATGACCATCGATTCTGGAGTTTACAAGGTCGACAACGGTAATGATGAGTTTGGATCTGTAGATACATCTGGCCATAAGTATTGGTACACTGTGAAGAACCTTGGTACTATGACCATCAATGGTGGAAAAATCATGGGAATGAACCACTATTGGGGAACCGGTGGATCTGATGCAAGTTCAGTTCTTGTCAACGGTTGGGATCAGGTGACAGCAAATTGGACAACTGCTTCCCTTACTATAAATGGCGGAGAGATGTCCTATGGATTGTACACTAAAGGAGACTATAACGCTGTTACAACCATCAATGACGGTACATTCAAAAACGGTCTTGTATTGTCCATTCTGAACACAGATGTAACGACAGTTAAGAAAGCTACTTTTGTCGGAGAAAAGACCGGATACTACAACTGGACTGGTGACCAGTCTAACATGGATTATGCCGAGGGAATTTTGACAACCGATCCCAACCTTTCTGTTTCTCGTATTGTAAACACAGGAACTCTCACCAACAACGGAACGATCACCAACAACGGAACGATTACCAACACAGGTTCCATCACAGTACTCGGAACACTTGTTAACAACGGAAAGATTGTCAATTCCGGAACTCTGACCCTATACAAAGAAGGAGAGGACAGTGGAAAACTAACTAACAACGGAACGATCGAGACCACCGCAACCATCAATGCAAAGAACGGAACGATTGATGGAAACGGGGAGATCGTAAGCAAGGCGACAGTTAGTCTTACAGGCAATAATCTGATATATGCATATAATGCAGTAATAAAGGGACAGACCATCGACGGAGAAAAATGTCCAAACGGTACCACGATGGCGTGGGCACCCAAAGAAGTGTCCGGCAACACATTTAAGGTATATGATGGTCAGAGGGGCGTACAGACATACCCTGGAATGGATGTGAAAGTCCTTCAGAATACGTTCAAATCACTGGGTACAAATCCGGCTCGTGATGCTATCTATGTCGAATTCGGAGCAGCAAATTGCACAGCCCAAATCACAGGAAATACCATCGAAGGCGATTACACTTACGGCCTTACATTCACAGCCGGATCTGCCATCTCGATCGGAACGGCAGCAAAGACAGATGCGAACTATGCTCAGATCGATGCAACGATCCCTTATCTGAGAATCTCATCCAATGGATTCACATTGAAGAACGACATCACGATCACGAAGCAGTTCATGATTGAACAGAAAGATGATAAGTCCCTTGTGACAGTCACAATCGGTGCCGATTCCAAAGTAACAATCGGATCCGATGCGTCTATTGTTGCAGGTAAGAAGGACAATGAGAACGTCAAACTCGATGTTAAAGGACTCTTGACAGTTCCCGATACCACACAGCTCAAGAAGTTCATCACCATCGGAGAAGGTGGAGATGTGAAAGTTGCTGGAGAAGGTGGAGGATCTGCAGAAGAAGAGGTCGTCATCGATCCAACAGAGATACCTAAAGAAACGACAGTCATCGACGAGAAGACCTATGAGGCTGTCGAGACAGGAGAGGGAAAGAAGGTAGACGTCATCGTAACAACCCTTCCCATCACCGATGCAACCATTCCCGAAGGAAAGACACTGGTCATCAACAATGCTGCAGGTCTGACCGCTGACAGTATTATCAATGTTTCAGGCAAAGATGCGACAGCGACCATCGCTGCATCGGGTCAATCATTCAACGTTACTACCGAGACAGGAAAGAAGGTCGTCTTGTCAGGTGTGACCGGAACTCTCACATTCTACAAAGGATCCGTCGTTGTTGAGGCCAAGGAATGGAGCGGAGGAAGCATCACACTCAACGATGGTGATGTGCTCAAGCTCTCCGGAGATGTAGCAGTTGCTGGAGAAGTCACAATAGATGTTGCCGGCACCGGATCCGCGAAGATGATCATCGAGGCCGACAAGAAACTCGAGATCGCCGCTTCTGGAACACTCGAGATCAAAGGAAAGATCACCGTCGAGATCAGCGGTACAATAACCGGTGAGGGAACATTTGATGCTTCAACAGCCAACGACGTCACCATCAAGAGCGGTGCAGTCGTTAAATCCACAACCCTTAAAGTCAACTCTAAGAAGACCAATGTCGTTTATTCCGGAGCAGACATCAACGCGGCTGTCATCAATGCCGCCAAGGACTGGACAGGAAAGGATGCAGCATCCGGAACTTGGTCCTTCGATTCCAATGTGTTGACATTCGACAACTACAACGGAACATACAACTTCGGTGCAGCCGCGTTCCAGGCCCTTACCGGTATCAAACTTATCGGTGAGAACAAGATCAGTTACGCTATCCCCGAAACATATAACGGATTCACAATCTTCGGAAACGCAATCACGAGCATCACCACTGAATCCACAGGATCCCTGGAGATCTCTGTAGATATTTCGAAGATTACCAAAGAGAAGATTGGTGAGGAACTCATTGTCATTGACGGTAACGCATTGACTATCAACGGAGTATCAGTTTCTATCAAAGTGACCGGTAGTAACTCGGCTTGGTTAGAGGATGATTCAAAACTTAACATCAAAGCCATCGATGCGGCATCATTGAATCTCTTCAAGGCACCTTTGACTATCGATGTTATGGATACAGTAGAGGCCAAGGGCATCTATGCTATCTACTCCGCTGGAACTGTTACAGCTTCATCAGACAGCGACATGGATGTGACGGCTTACAATGCTTTGAAAGCTACAGAAGTAACGATCCAGGCATCGGACGCTGAGTTCAATGGAATATCTGTACTGAACGGTTTGACAATTTCGAATGAGTCCGATGTAGACTTCAATGGAGAACTTACCGCAGGAACTACAGCTATCACCGTGTCTCAGAATTCGATGCTCGGAATCACCGACGCTACGATCAACGGTGCAATCACCAACAACGGATTCATAGGAATCAGCGGAAACGTTGTGCTCAATGCAGCTGTTACCAATAACGATACCTTCGACAACGATGGAACTATCGGAATCTTCAGTGGTAAATTCGAGAACAAAGGAACTTTCATCAACGATGGAACCTTCGTCGTCTACGCAAAGACAATGAAAACTGGAACCGCAGAGGCATTTGTAATCAAAGACCAGGATTCATACATTGGTGGAATCGGTTCTAAGATTCTGTTGAAGAAAGTAGAACTCTCTACCACTGCAGGGGACATCTCTCTCAACGCAGATGGAAGCATCAATGTCAAGGCTACTTTAACCTTCATAGACAAGGATAAGAAGGAGATTGTAGCCTCTGCTCTGGCTACCGATGCTCTGAAGTTCGATGGAAAACTCATTCCTTCCCAGACTAAGGCCGGTAACTATACCTTGGAGCTTATAGGCGCAAACGGTAAGATAACCATCGTTTACACCAAATCCACCACAACAGACAAACACGTTGGAGGAGAGTATTCGGTCTCTGTCTCTGGAGCCATAGAGGATAAGGATGGAAAGCTCATCTACATCGAGAACAACCAGCCTAAAGTCGGAACGACCGTTGCAGGTGCTGAAATCACAACAGATGTAGTAGCAACTTGGTTCACTGATGCTAACGGTTCATTCGTTGCAACTAAGGGAGTTTCCAGCAACAACGGAACCTTCACTCTGTACGCAGTACAGACAGGAGACGATGCCGGATTGATCATTGGTGAGGGTGCTACATTCAACGGTAACATCAGTCTTTATGTGGCGGCTATCGTCAACGGAGGAGTTAACGGAAACATCACATCGACCGCCAACGTCACTGCGGAGGCCAAGTCGAACATAAACGGAAACATAACATCCGATAAAGACGTCACCTCCAAGGGAACCATCACTGGAGATGTCATTAGCAAGGGAAATGTCGAGGTCAAGAATATAACCGGAAACATCACCATGAAGACTCCCGAGACGGCCCTCACCGTTAAAGGCAAGGCAGTCGCAATCGTGACATACATCTCTGCGTACAAGGCAACCAAAGATGCGACAACAAAGACCGAATACACAGCAAAACTCAGTCTGAACACCGATGTGGACAAGAGCGTCATCATCGCAATGATGAAGGGACACGATGCGACTGATACGGAAGCAGTCCTGCCCGGTTACTTCGCAATGGGAGAAGCCATTCCAGCCGACCTCGGAAAAGACAAATTCGCGATCATCACGGTCACGGAGGGAAGGTTCGCAGTCGAGAACAACGTCACCCTCGCCAAGGGATACGCGCTCGTGATCGAGAGCGGTGTCATGATCGAGGTCGGCAAGATCTACTCGCTTACTGCTGACAAGGCGGCGCTGAAGGTATCAAAGGATGCCGTGAGGAACTACGAGGTAGGTCCCGATGCAGCCAAGAAGTACGGAAAGGTCACCAGCATCATGATGTTCGACACTGCAGACGGTTACACCATCTACTCCGATGTCGCATACGCGTTGAGCAACTGTGACGAGGGAGCGGAGCTCACCGTCAACAGCAACGCCGACATTTCAACCAATGTCTCGGTCAAGAAGGGAGTCAACGTCATCATCGGTGACAAGATCACTGTAGACTTCAAGACCAACGGACTTACAATGGACGAAGGTGCCAAGATCACCCTCCAGGGAACCGGTAAGGTCCTGTTCGGACAGACCGGAGAGAAGACTGAGAAGGATAAGGCTTGGGAATTCTACACCATCAGCGGAACAATCGTCTACGATGGAAACATCGTTGTTCTCGACAAGGTCAGATTCTCCGATGCAGGTGCAGAGTTGACAGGAATCGCAGCAACCGAATCCGCAGCATCCAAGATCAGCACCAAGCTGAACTACTTCCAGGGAGAGGCAACGATCTCTGCAGGCAACGCCGCCGGTGCTATTGTTCTCCTCAACAAGGAATATGCGCTGGCAGACGGAGCGACCGAGTCGCTCTTCAGCGGAGAGCTCGTAATCTCAGCGGGAGCAGTATGCGATGCTACCGTCACAGATGCAGCTGCGAAGGCAGTGTGGAACGATGATAAGAACGAGCTCAAGACTACAAAGAAGGCCTCGCTCGTGACCGTCAACGGTACACTCAACGCAGCCAAGGACCTGACAGTCACAGGTCTTTACGTCGGAACCGGAAAGATCGTACTCTCACCCAACGTCACCCTGACGATCAATGGTGGAGAATACCTCTACGATAAGACTAACAAGAAGCAGGAGTACTACGGCCCCTCCTTCACCGGAACCGTCGTAGACACGACCGATGCAGCACACGAGCACACATTCCTGCTCGTGTCCGCCAAACCTGCAGCAGCTAAAGATGTACCATCTGTCGACGCAGAGCCTCTCAAGATCAAGGCCCTCAAGACCTCAGCCGTCGAGTACATCACACTCGAAGGAGCCATCGTTTTCGGAAGCATCGTAGCTGATGGAGCAGAGCTCAACGACCTCGATGTCCTCAAGGGCGCTTCAGTCACCGCAGAAGTAGTTGAAATCCTCAAGGATTCCACAGCAGAGGGTAGTGTCGTTGCTAAGGTCCTCAAGCAGAAGACCGAGACGGAGACCAAGCTCGGAGAGCTCGACTACACCGCAACCTACATGCTGGGAGACTACACAGTCTACACCGTGTTCGAGAACATCGACTTCGACTATGTCACCGATGTAACGCTGACCAAATCAGCAGAACTGAGTAAACTCTTCCCAGACAAGACCAAGCTCGACCTCAGCGGTAAGGATGTCAACATCACCATCGAGGAGGGTCAGACACTCACCGTAGATATGATCCTGATCATTGGAACACCCATCGATTCTCTTGAAGGATTGGAGGGTTCATCCATAGTCGGAAAAGTTATCATCAAGGATGATGCGAAGAGTTACATCGTCGCCTACTCAGATGTGGATCTCAGCGATGCAGAGATCGTTCAAAAGGATAAGGACGGAGATGCAGCAGTCTACTCCATCCTTGATATCGACGATCTGCCTTATGCTACCATCTTTGCATGCGAAGATAAGGTTAAACTTGTCGATGCAGACAAGAAGATCGTCCCCGAGATCGAGGGATACACCTTCGCCCAGTGGATACAGTATAACCTTGCTGCAGTATACGTCGGAGAGACCAACGCTTACGCCGACTTCAAGGCCGTGCTCGTCACGATCATTGTCAAGTACGTCGCAGGTGTGGACTACTACATGGACGGATTGCTGTTCCAGGTGTATGACACTCCCACTGATGTCAGGTATGGATCCTACTTCACCGCGAAGATCTCCGACACCACCAAGTATCAGGGTAACCCCTTGATCAACGGTGTCAAGACCTACACGGTCGAGGGTGCGGACACACTCATCGCTACCGGTGTTGAGCCCATACCCGTACCTCCGCAGCCCGAACCCGAACCGGTCGTCGGAGACTCCGGACTCTCGCTCACCGACATCCTCCTGATCGTCCTGGTCATCCTGATCGCGATCATGGTGGTCATCCTCGTTCTCAGGCTCAACAGAAGCTGAATGGAAAGAGAGTAACACCAATGAGGAAGAAGTAACACCAATAACCTGAATAGAAAACAGGGCCTCCGGGCCCTCCTTTAACCCATTCTCATCATGATCTACGACCTCACATCAAATGTATGCGGTCCGATTCCTACATTCTTCGAAATAAAAGCCGACATTTTTATACATCAGATTAAAAATAATGCGTCAAAGGAGTGATCTTATGGGAGATTCTGACCATATCGAGCAGAAGGATGTTTTCAGCGAGCCTGATAAGGACTACTCTCAGGAGATGTATCAGACCCTCAAGAAGAAGCGCCAGTCGAAGGAGGAACCTCTGACGACCCTCGCGAAGCTCGACCGCAAGCATATGCTCACGATCCTGGTCTACCTCAAGCACCACAGGCCTGCCATCAAGACCGAGATATATTCCAATATATCCCGCAACTCCGGAATGGCCGACAAGCTGGAGACGCTCCACAAGCTCGGACTCATCGGTATGTACACCACGTTCGAGACCACGACCACCTACATCATCCTGACGGACAAGGGAGAGAGGGTCGCCACGCTCATCGAGGACATGCTCGACGAGATCGACAGGGAGGAGGATTACAAGCCTCCGAGCGTCTACACCTACTGGAAGGAGAAGAACAGGGCGGATTGATATTGCTCTTTCTCCGGATATCCTATCCAAAGTTCTATTATCATCGGTCCTGATTCGGACCCGATAACATGAGCGATTTCGACGCATTGTGCAAAAAGCTGGAACAGATGGATCCGAACACATTCACCCAGTTGTTCAACGAGCTGTCGGTGGACGTGATCAAGAACCTCACCGTGCTCTCCGCCAACGGGAAGGACGGACTGTCCGCATACATAGAGTTCCTTTTGGCATCCATTGCAGCAGACGGAAAGATGACCGAGGAGGAGTTCGTTCTTCTTAAACCATTGTTCGACAGGGTCGAGGGTAAGGACCTGACATACGCCGAAGGCGTGGAGGTCTTCAAGAAGATGGGGCTCGAGAAGCCCGAAGCGTACAAGAATGTGGTCGACACCATGGTCGACATCATCGGGCTCGTCTCCGAGGATCTGAAGGACAAGATCGTCATGCTCTGTCTCCTGGTATGCGCCATCGACGGAGAGGTATCCGAACAGGAGAAGGACTGGATAAGGCAGCTTGTAGAGCCTCTCAGGATCCGCTACGTGGATTATCTTGACGAGTTCCTGACCAAGGCCGGCGTGTTCACTCTGGCGACCACCTGCGGCGACCAGCCCAGGATGAGGGTGCTCGGTCTCAAGATCAAGCTGGATGACAAGCTGTTCTTCGCCGTCGGTACGTTCAAGGATGTCTACAAGCAGCTCCAGGCCAACCCTAAATGCGAGCTGCTGGCATCTGTAGGGACCGACTTCATCCGCTGGGACGGTACCGCGGTGTTCTGCGAGGACCCCAGGCTCATGCCCATAGTGGAGAACATGATGCCCGACCTCGCCAAGACGTACAAGGAGATGGGCTGGAAGCTCGGATTCTTCAGCATCGAGGGCGGCACCGCGGAATTGGTCAGCGTCACCAACCAGAAGAAAAAGATATTCTGAAACAGATGGGGCTCCGACCCCATCGAATTTCCATCATTCTCATTCATCCAAGCTATAATAGAGGATAATCAAAGCATCAGCCAGAGTAATATGACGGTGAGGACGAATCCCACTACCGCGCCCATCGTCAGCTGCAGAGGAGTGTGCTTTTTCAGCACATAGCGGCTCCAGACGACCGGAGGGAATATCAGGAAGTACAGCAGGCCCCAGGGCCAGAATGTCAGGGCCATGGCGATGGACGGCCCTATGACCCCGCACGAGTGTATACTGATCTTCCAGTACGGGGTTATGATCGTCAAGGCTGCGGTGACGACGGCATAACATACCATCAGGACGGTGGCCAGCTGAGGCGCGTTCAGGAAGTACAGTATGGCGGCGCCTGCGGCATACCCTGCGACTCCCAGGACCATCGGGATCAGTCTGTCCTCTTTGTTCACCACATCGAGTCTATCCTCGTTACCGGACAGTTTCGAGAATATCAGGGTCACCGCTACAGGGACGACCACAGCGAAGACGAAGCATATAGCTGAATACAATATGCCGTCGGTCAGATCATCGGACTTCGTAAGGCATATCAAAAGGAATACGGGCAGGGCGAGGAATGGCGGCTGCCCCAGGAGTGAGACGATCTTCGCGATCCTCTCCGTCCTCGGGGATATCGTCCCCTCGAATTTTTTGGTGGGGTCATGCAGAACCATTCTTCAGATCCTCCAGTATGCGGCGGGTCTGTTCCCTCGTGTTCTCCGGGGTACCGGAGTTGTCTATCTTTATCCATGAATCGGTTATGAGGGCCATCCTTGAGCGGGTCTTCTCCAGTTTTTCCAGAGTTTCGAAGGTCTCCAGTTCCTCCCCTCTCTCGTAGATCCTCTGCAGAGCGATCTCAGGCTCCACATCCACATAGATCTTCACATCGGGTACAGGCAGCATGAATTCGATTATCTTGTATGCTGGTCTGCAGAGCGACGACGGAAGATACGCCGCTGCAAGGCTGTATCTGACGAAGATGATGTCATCGTATTCCTTCTCATGCTTCCTCTTGTATCTCAGCGAGTGGAGTACATCTAGGATGTAGTACAGCGTAGCGACCAGAACGGCCGGTTTCCCGTCCCTGCAGAGATATTTCGCCGCAGTGCGGCCGTAGGGGGTCTCCAAGTTGGGATGGGTTATCTCAAGTACCTTCCTGCCTTCCGCGGTCAGTTGTTCTCTGATGAAATCCGAGGAAGTTGTCTTCCCGGAGCCGTCCATTCCGTCCACAGCGAACCACGTCATGATATCACAGTCCGAGGAGGATCATTACGCCTGTAACGGCGAAGCAGTTGATGATGTTGTCGATCCATCCGGGCGAGAATGTCTCCGTCACAGCCACCACCAGCCCCGCGATTATACAGCAGAGCCAGGTGGGTATTACCGCTTCGAGGACTATACCCGTTCCCGCCGGCAGCGGGACTACTCCGAGGAACGCGACCAGTATCAGCGATACAACCGCCGTGACCGCGAACACCGCTATCGTTCCTTCGACGGATTTCCCGTTGAAGGTCTTGTGTTTTCCGTATTTTTTCCCTATGATGCTTCCGAATCCGTCACCCCAGGTCATCGCCACGATTCCTATCGATGCGGCGGTCCAATGCTCGTTGAAGCATAGCGCCACAAGCACGACGATGCTCACGACGTACAAGAACAACCCCTGCTTGTGGCCCTTGTTGTTGGTAATATCTCCTAAAGAGGAGTTGGAGACGACGTTGTCTTTAAGCATCGCCAGGAACAGGATGATCGCGAAGGGTACCGCGAAGAACGCCTCCATCACCCATGCGTGCTCGAACATCCACCAGATGAACACGAAGTTGCCTATCCCGATGTGGATGACCTTGCGGACATCTACTTTATCTGTCCTCTTCTGAATCAGCATGGCTATCGTGAGGACGGCTATTATCAGTATGTAGACCAGGATCAGAGCCAGGATATCGTTGTCTGATATCTCGAAGAAGCTTCCCAGGTCCATGCATCACACCCAATAGTGAGACAGTAAGTAGGTCTAACAAATAAAGGTAACCCGGAACACGTCTATGAGATGTTACTTTGATATTCTGCTAGCCCCTTCTTCATCCCATGCACCCCGATTCTGAAGTACAGAAAGCGATAGACACGATAAGAGATTATGTCAGCAGGATGGAGAGAACGGATTTTGACAGCTCCGTCCTGTTGATGAAAGAGATGTATGACGCCCTGAAATCCCAGTTCGCTGGCCAGCCCGGGATGCAATCGCTGGTGCTGAGCACCGCATCGGGAGACATCAGGCATCTCAGATCTTCGGACAGCGGCATTCTGTTTGATACGTGGATAAGGTGGATGAATGAAGACGGTATGCAACCCGAGCAGCTTCCGGAGGAGACGATAAGGCAGGCTTCCAAGCGTGTATTCGGCAGAGAGGATGCGTTCGTCCATATCAGATGAGAAATGGAAACTTGTCCGGAACGGTCCGCGAACCAGTTCGGACTAGTTCGAACCAGTCCGCCATTGGTCCGGACCAATCTCCGAACAGCACATTCCAATGTCCTGAATTTCAGAATTAGCGTCCCGATCCGTAAGCAATCTCATTATATCCGGTAATCCTTGGCGGTAGCATGAACAAGTACCTTCGGCTGTTCAGACCGGTCAACGCGACGATAGCTTCGTTCTCGATCATCATCGCTGCATTCATGGCCGTCGGAACGTCCATGGCGGACTACTGGGGGAACCTCATAATCGGTATCCTCACGGTCTTCTGCTTCGTGGCCGGAGGCAATTCACTCAACGATTATATCGATGTGGATATCGACAGGAAGGCCCATCCGGAGCGTCCTGTCGTCACCGGGAAGATCACCCCCGAGAATGCCAGGAACGTTGGGATCCTGATGCTGGCACTTTCCATAATCCTTTCGATATTCACATTCGATATCTATTGTATTACCATAGTAGTCGTCGCGGTGATCCTGATGTTCAGCTACGAGATGTTCCTCAAACAGAGGGGATTCGTGGGCAACCTTACCATAGCGCTTCTCTGCGGATTGGTGTTCGTCCTCGCCGGTGCGCTGGTAGGCGACGTGACAGCGAACATCGCCGTCGGAGGGATGGCGGCATTGGTCACCGTAGGAAGGGAGATCGCCAAGGATATCGAAGATATGGAATCCGATGAGGGCAGGAAGACCCTTCCGATGAGCATCGGAGTGAGGAACGCATCCATAGTCGCGGCGATATTCTTCATCGCCGGCCCGGTCCTCAGCTGGTATCCTATTATCAAGGATCCGGACAATTACATGTACTACATCGTGGTCCTTGCGGACATAGTGTTCTTCTACTGCGCGTACAAGGTCCTCTCGGACCCACACAAGGCACAGAAGATGGCCAAGGTCGGTATGCTTTTCGGACTTCTCGCCTTCGTGATGAGCGCGATATACTACAGTTTCATGGTGTGATATATTGAAGCTGAAGGCTGACCAGTCCGTTCCGAAAGCCATGGAGGTTTGGAATGCGAAGGTCGATTTCGACGGCAATACAGGTGCGAAGAACCGTCCGGTCATAGTCCTGGAGAAGAAAGGCGATTCCTTTATCACGTTCATGGTGACGACCCACGGCCATCATCCGGAGACTGATATCAAGCTCGTCGATCCGTATGAGGTCATGCTGGACAAGTCCTCTACCGTAAGGACGGACAGGTCCTTCACCGTATCCAAGGACAGGTTCAATTACAAACTGGGCGAGCTGTGCGCCGATGACGTCGAGATGGTCACAATGTTCTATTCCCGTATCAGAGGCGGGAAGCGCATACGTTCGGAGTATTATCGAAGCAATCTTCAACAGAGCCAATGTATGAATAACCCGAGTTTGACAGATTTTCTCATCGGAACATCCGTCAATCTGCCAGTGCCCCTGCCCTTTTGGAGGGCGGGGCTGTTCACCCTGTTGTCGCAAGGGAAGGGTTGCGGGTCAACCCAAGGCGGAGTATGTTCACAGACGCGTTCAGATCGCGATCCATAGTCAGACCGCATACAGGACATA
>SUSW01000033.1 GCA_015063235.1 Thermoplasmata archaeon
AACGTATGTAGACTCCTTTCCTTTGAACGATTTTATCCCAGAATCGGCGATCATCATATCACTGTTAAATCCAGGTCGTACTCGTATAAATAAAAGAGAGTTGGATCGTCATAAAATGTAACTCGGACAATCTGGAAGACATACGTATCTCGAAATCCAAAAAAAACTCTGCCGGATAACAGAGATACTGTCAAGTAAACATTTAGCCCAGCATAAAACAGTCTGTCAGAATGGTGTAAGGTGTTTGGCTGTCCGCTCCGTGAGAGCGGACGGCGTTTATGTGTTTCAGGTTAAGCACATGTAGTCTAGGACAACCTCGTGCCAGTACATCTTGCTATATCCCGGACCAGCAGTATCGCCGCGAGATCCGAACTCATCGTTTTCATAGTACCCCCAGGATGTGAACAGTGTGGCCTCGGGGTAAGAATCAGATCTGACATCGGTCAGGGTGGCGCTTGCGTAGAGGCAGTTCTCCTTCCCTCCGACCTTCACCGGCTCCAAGGTCTTGAGGTTCAGCGCCTCCCCTTTGTACATGTAGTGGGTCTTGAGATTGCTGAATGTCTCGGAATGGTGCTTGTAGACGGAGAAATCATCTGATAATGTGAACCATGTCGCGCACGGTATGGCCTGACCTTCGTTGTGCACAGTAACGATGTTGTTCTTGGCGGACTGCAGACGTTGGCTCCTGCCTTCTCGGCAAGGTGGACATACTGATGGGGATACACTCCTGCAACGACCTGACCATCGAACTCTATGGATCCGTGGATTCCCATAATCGATTCTCCGGCGAATCCTACCTGGATGTATGCCTCGGGGCACTGCTCCCTCAGGAGCTTGACTCCGTTTTCCCGGGTCAGATAGACCTCATATTCAGAGCTGTACCCCGCTGCCACGCTATCGTGGCTGCTTCATATATGGCGGATATAGAAATGTTGGTGATTCCTTTTAGACGGCAGGATTTCAGTGCTCTTGTTTACGGCGGAACGGTTTGAGCTTGTCGGGGATGTATTCTCCGAACTTCTTCCTATAGTCCGAATGCAACTTGATGTTCATCAGGATGATGGACAGGATCACCATGGACATTCCTATGATATTCATGACCGAGACATTCTCCCCGAATATGAAGAATCCGACCAGAGTGGCCGTGACGACCTCCAGGACCGAGATCATAGAGGACAGGGTGGGCACTATGTACTGCGTGCTCCAGGTGTACAGGAAGAACGGGACCAGGGTCATCAGGATTCCTAACGCCAGGCACATCAGGAACCCGTCGACGCTGAAGACGGCTTCGGCAAGATTGCCTTGGAAGCAGAACGGCAGGGCTATGCAGTCGGCGAACAGGAATGTGTAGAAGAGGCTGGTGGCCGGATGGATGCCTCTCTGGTTGAACAGTCTGCCACCAATCAGGAAAAGACCGAAGAACAGTCCTGATGCTATAGCGCTGAGTACTCCCGCGATCTCCATATCGACCTCTCCGAACAGGACGTCGGTGACAAATACCGCCCCGATTGTACCGATGCTCAATGCGAACAGCTTCCTCCATGTGAGCCTCTCCCTGAAAAGCACCAGTGAGATCAGCATCACGTAATACGGTGCCGTCATCTGCAGCAGCGTGGAAAGGCCCAGCTGAATCGTGGTCTGGGAGTAGAAGAACGTCACATCCGAAGCTATCTTGAATATACCGAAAACGAACAGAAGCGGGATGTCCTGTTTCCTTATTTTCAGTTTATCGCGGGCCAGGACAGCCATTATCAGCAACAGGAAAATGGATGCGAATGTGAGGCGTATCGCCGTGATCTCCATGGAGTTCAGACCATAATTGCTGTTGAAGAAACGGGTGGAAATACCCAAGAATCCGAAGATGGTGGCACCAAGCACCACAGCGAGCATCGCCTTCTTCTGATTGGATTCCATAGCCTCCCGACCCTGATTCTCGTATATATACTCGATACAGCCGGAGACAGATATTGTATATCAGTTACCTAGGAATTCCATACCGGAACCATTCATTCCAGAATCGGGAATCTCCTGACGATGGCCAGCTCTTTGTACCAGTTGTATATCGATAGTTTTTCGAATCCTCCCATGTAGTAAATCGCCAGCATGGCCACGGCCAGCAGGACCTTGTAGTTTATGATGGGATTATCATTCGGAGGGAGCTGCAGGGAGAACATGATCAGCATGAAGGCGATGAAGGCGGCTGTGCAGATCTTGGATGCGAACCCGAAGATGAGTGTCCCTCCGATGCACAGCAATCCAGCCATCATGAGGATATCTACGAAAACATTCCCTCCCAGGGATATGTAGAAGTCGGCCAGTGGCCCCGACGCTACGTACGAAATATAAGAGGATGGCGAGACACCGTCTATCCAGCCTCCTCCGGCAGGCGTGGAAAAACCGAGACCGAATACCTTGTCGAAGAATGACCAGAGCAACAGCCAGCCCATGCCTATGCGGACTATCGCTAGGAAGTATCTGCCCAGTTCCTCCTTCTCCATTTCCATGATGGGGGATGGGAGCACTATATGATAAGGCTTTGTGCTGAAAAGGATAGTTCGGATCCATTCCCGTCCTTTTTATAAGAGTATACTGGTCGAGGTATCATGTTGGATGTGCTTGCGAGATCCCAAAGGGCAAGGGTCTGCGAATACAAGAGGAACGAATCGGTGCTTACGACACCATCTATGATCCAATCCGTGAAAGGGTCGGATGTCTGGATGGAGGCCGCCGGTAATGACAGGACACTTCATTTCATGGGTTCGGATATAGTGATGGAATCCGGTCTGAGGACCACCTCCAATTCAGGGATGCAGTCCGAAATCGCTGTTAAGGACAGTGTGGCGGTCGTAAGGCTCCCTCTGCCAGATAACCTGAGGTTCGATGATTCGGTGGAAGTGGTCGCGGTTCCTAACGCATACGAGCTCAGGAAGGACCCCAGGCGCATCATCGATAATGTCATTAAGCTAAGGAAAGCAGCGGGATTCAACCGTCTCCTGTATCTGTCAGGTTTGGGAGAGCCATCTACGCTGGCGCTTCTTACGTACATGGGTGTGGATCTCTTCGACGACGCTCTGCCCAGAGCAGCAGGCATAAGCGGTATCAGGCTGATCCCCGAGGCCGAGGTTGTCACAGGAGAAGATGAATCGGAGAGCAACATCAAAGCGATGGAAGAAGAACTCGAGAAGATCCGCATGTTCATCAAGGCCGATCGTCTCAGGGAGCTTGCCGATCAGAGGGCACCGTCCACGCCTTCATCCGTAGCCCTTCTCAGATTGTATGATGATGTAGGTTACGAGTATGCCGAGGAGACATGCTCATTCATAGGATGCAGGTTCAGCTGCAACACCACAGAAGCGCTCAGAAGGCCCGACATCAAGGCTTACAAGGAACGCATGGCAGACTACCGGAAGTCCGAGAACAAGAGAATCCTTCTCCTGCTCCCTTGCTCGGCGAAGAAGCCTTACCACATCTCCAAATCACATAAAGCGTTCTCATCCGCAATCCATACTGCCCCCCATGACACACTGGTGCAGGAGGTCATCGTCACATCCCCGCTGGGCGCAGTCCCGAGGGAGCTGGATGCATTCTACCCGGCCAATTCATATGATATCCCCGTCACAGGTGAATGGAAGCCTGAGGAGAAAGAGATGATCCGCAGTATGATCGGCGATATAATCTCGCAGGGTTGGGACAAGGTCATCTGCCATCTGGGGGAGGACTACGAGCTCGTCGAAGGATTGGCCGATATGGAATGCACCGTGGTCGGCGACGTGACATCGCCCGCGTCGCTCCAGAATCTCGACAAGGCCCTGAGGGATGCTACCAAGGGCATGCATCCCGTCGATTATCTGATCGAGAGGAATAGCATGATGAAGAATATGCTCAGGTTCCAGTTCGGTGCCGAAGCAGCCGATACCCTCATGGATGAGCACACCTATGCCATCGGAAAGTTCCCCTACTTCAAGCTGTTCCGCGAGGACAGTGAGGGCAAGAAGGTCCAGCTCGGTATGTTCACTCCCGAGAGGGGAGGCATATCTCTGACATTGGACGGAGCTCAGATTCTGGCGGATTCCGGATATCCGGTGATCCATGTCATGAACTTCGAGATGAAGGGCAATCTGTTCGCGGTCGGTGTGATCGAGGCGGATCCCAGGATCCACGTAGGCGATGAGGCCATCGCTGTGTGCGAGGGCAAGGTCCGTGCTGTCGGTGTCGCCGAGATGTGCGGGCGTGAGATGACCGATCTGAAGAGAGGCATCGCTGTAAAGGTCAGGCACAAGGTCAAATGATCTCCGAGATGAGTCTGACGGACCCGTCCGGACATCTAATCTTCTCATAACCGTCGTTAATTAGGCTTTGCGCCGCCCAGTGGACGGTATGGCGCATACCTTTCTCTGAAAGCTCCTCTCTGTCCTTGGGGCTGTTGGAATATTCTCCGAAGTAGCGGTTGAACCCTCCGTAGAAACCGCCGTAGAATCCGAATTCGGTGTTGTCCATATCGGTGGATGACAGGAGCAGGGCCGACCTGATGAGTTTGAGTTTCCTGTCAGAAATAGATCCGGAGCTGAACATCCTGGTCCCCGGAACGGGGATTCTGGCAGACGCCGAGCAGCATTGGCAGCTCTCCCCCATGGCGTGTTCGAACGATTCGCATATCCCATTCATTGTGTGTTCAGGACCGATAGGCTCTACGCCTGCCGCCACCGGAATCCCGGCAGAGATGAGATTCTTCATGGTTCTGGCGCGGTCTACAGGTTCGAGACGGTTATCTATGCTCTCCCCCAGACGGAGCGCATGGTATGCGGAATCCACTCCAGCCTTCTTCAGCTCCCTTGCTTCGGAAGGTTCCAGGTCCCCTGTGTTAGAGCATATCCTGATATCTTCCGGAAGCACAGATCTGGCTGTTTCCACGATATGAAGATAATCATCGAAATCGAAGTTATGAATCGTCATAAGGGATACCGACGATACGATCCCGCTCTCCGCCACACTGTCCAGATATCTGGTCAGTTCTCCATCGCCCATAGTGAAATCCTCTACATCGGTGGTGGAACTGGCGAAGTTGCAGAAACCGCAGTCAGCGTAGCACGGGCCCACGATGACGCCGATCTGTACACCGATCTCGCCGGTATTTCCGCATGTTTCCTTAACGAACCTGTCCGCAGCAGATATGATATATTCTGCTTCCTCGGACCTCTCATCGAAAGACAGGAGGTATCTGCGGTCCAGCCTTGATGTAGGCTGTCTTCTGACGCAGCGGTCCGTTATGGAAAGGATTCTTTCATCCATGTCGATGATTTTATCTCCACATAGATATTTGTAACATGGGGCTCAGGAGGATGGAGCAGGATATTCAGACTTCACGCGTTCCATCCTTTCGGGATCGTATGGATTTTCGATGTAGGAGTTGCCGACGGTGAAATCGATTTGTGCATATCCGCCGTCGACCATGTATTTCGCCTCCTTTGCAGAGTCCACTAGACCGAATCCTATGTCCTGTGCGATCCAGGAATACTTGTAGTAAGAAACGGTACCTTCGCTGACATGGCAGATGACCGTCTCATCGATTGAGCCTTTGAGCACGGCTGAGTGGAAACCAGTTCCGATGGCTGCGCCGTACATACCTCCAGTCGCAGTGATCTCCGAATAGGATGTGATGTTGATGGTGAGGTCCACCAATCCTTTTGTTCCGCAGTAGGTGTCGTATCCGCTTCCGATTCCTGCACCGTAGTGTCCTCCTACGGCGTAAATCTCGGAGTTGTCGATATTGATCACAACATAAACCGTTCCGGCTTCAGGGCTACGGCTGCTCCCTATGGCTGCAGAGGCGTTACCTCCTCTGATGTCCATGAGCTTTGAGTTGTTGATCGATATGTTCACGCCCCTCCAGTATCCGGAACCGATCGCTGCGGCTTTACTTCCGCCCTGCGCCAATTCCACTATAGAGCTGTTGATGAAAACATCTTTTCCGCCGATAGCGGGACCGCCTTCGGCATCGGTCTTTCCGTACTTCGTATCGGTCTTGAAATCAGGCTGCTGGAATCCTCCGCGTGCCTCTTTGACCGTTGAATTGTTCTCGATGATGACGGTCGCCCCGTCTCCGCCAATTCCGTATGCTTGTTCACCGTAGCCGTATGCATACAGTGCATTGAGTTTCGATACGATGATCGTTCCTGTAAGGATGCTGAAAGACTTGTTCCCGTGGTTGCCTATTCCGCTTCCGCCGCTGCCTGCATAATCAGTATAGGATGTCCTGTAACCTTCCAGGTTGCAGTACTCCTTTCCGTTGTTTCCTGTGACGTAGAGAGTACCGCTTCCCGAGATGGTCACCGTTGCACCTTCGGGCACATTGATTCCGTCCGCGTTCTTTCCTCCGGTCAGGGTCACGGTTCCTCCGATGACTATGGATATCTCCGCAGCGGATTCCACCCTGATTGCAGGGATGCTGGCAGCCGCGTTGATGGTGACGTCATACAATGTAATCTGATGCAGCTCTCCCGACGAGTGCTCTACATTATCCTTCGAATAGATCACGGTGTTGTCCGACTTGACGATGATGTAATCATACGTTCCGGTGAACTCGTTAGGGCTCTCTGTCGAGGGGCTGCTTGCTGATGACGTGTACTTGATTCCAGCGTTGCTGTTGCTGTTGTTCTCGATTATCGTGTTGTTCTGTAGTCTTCCCGAAATCACTCCGGCATTGCCTCCGTCGATATCGACTATGATCGTTGCGAAGGATACATCGCATCCTTTGATGCTCAGAGATAATACGTTCTCCTGGATGTTGCCTGCGATGCCCCCTACATCCCTGTACGAGGAGATCACGGCGTGGAATACTCTGCAGTTCAGGATGTCGGCATCGGCCATGCCTGCGATACCTCCGGCGTTGTTGCCCAGATAGGTTATCGAGTACGGGATTGATTCATCGATTCTGTCGCATTTGATTCCGATGTATTCGGCACTAGAATCCATTATGGGTGAAGTCTGGTATCCTGCGATACCTCCCACATATCTGTTACCGGAAACGTTGGTGTGCATTATCTTGATACCAGACGCAGAGCTCCCCAGATATCCTGAGAGAGCAGCTACGTATTCGGTTCCGTAGATCTCCGCTACATCGATTGTGATGTCCTTTATGGTTCCGCCGGCGGTGTAGCCGAAGAGGCCTGCATAGTTCCCTGATGAGATCTGCAACTGTTTGACCGTGTAGCCTTTACCGTCGAAGTTTCCCTTGAACGGTGCTGAGGAGTTTCCGATAGGAGTCCACTCTTTCATTCCTAGGTCGATGTCGTGTCCGAGGATGAATGCGGTTCCGGAGAATCCGTTCTTCGACGAATTGTACTTGGCAATCCAAGCAAGTTCCGATGCGAGGTTGATGACATACTTCCCATCGATCATCTTCGGTTCTTTGACCTCTGTCCCGTTCCACTCGTAAGGGGAGATTACGGAGGTAATCGACGCTTCTTTGGTGTCGGCATGGTTCCCGTCTCCCACTATCCTGTAGTATATCGTGTAGGTGCCGGGCTCGGTTGCCGAGGGTATGTTTGTTGAATATTCTCCAGTGGAGAGTCTGTAGTATGCGGTGCCGCCCGCCGCTTCACCAGCCGTGATGAGGCTGTGCTCATAACCATCGAACGATGATATGCTTGAGGCCGGCATGACGGACCATGAGGACGAGCTGGTCATGATAGAGAAGATGCCGTCCTCGAATATCACGAGGTAGTTGCCTTGGAGTCTCTCCCCGGTGACGTTGATGATGTATGAGCCGACCGATTCTCCGGCTTGGCGTGTAATTGAATAAATGATGTTGGATCCGCCTGTGACGGTAGCAGTCAGTACCGGGTCGCCGTCGCCGAACATCTTGGATGTGCTGTCGGCTTTTACGGTGACGATCTGCGTATAGATGTATAGGACGCCGCTTTCGTACCTTATCTCGTAGTTGCCCTGGACTGTCTGTCCGGATGCGATGATCCTGTATGCCCCTACATCCTCCCCTATCTCTCTGGATAGGGAATAATCGACGGTATCTCCGTTAATGAGCCCTTTCACATCGGCGATGAAAGCAGGGTCTCTGGTTCCATAGCTTTTGGTAAGGTCTTCAGCTGTGACCGTTACGAGTTTCCTCTCGATGGTCAGAGTCGAGTCGCTGAATACGATTTCGTAATTTCCTTGGGATGATTCCCCGGTCACATGTATTCCGTATGTGCCGGCGGATTCGCCCGCTTCGCGGTCCACTGAGTAAAGAATGGTATCTCCTGAAACGATTCCGCTCTCATTGACCTTGAGCTCGGGATCGTTCTGACCGTATGTCTTCGTCACAGGTTCTGCAGAGACTGTCGCGACCCTTTTCGCGATTGTTACTTGGAATGTTCCCGTATCTATCTCATCACCGATATGGTCCAGGGTTCTGTAGGTGATTGACAATGTTCCCGCATCCTTCCACTGTGGGATATCTTGGGAGTATGCACCGCCGTCGATGCTGAACATGACCGTGTCTTTCGTTTCCGAGACTATCACAAGGTCCTGCATGGTCCCGTCGTAGACCAGGTCCTGAGCAGGTTGGACGGTAGGCCCAGCATCGGAAGGGCTGTTGTCCAGAATCATGAATATTCCGCCTGCTAGGGCGAGAGTTATTACCACTGTCACCAAAATTATTGGTATACGATCATGGTCCAGCATAGTCAATCACTTATTACTTACGCCCATCTAACTGCTCATCCTATTTATTCTTGCTCAATTTTTATGCGGAACGTGTCAAAATACTGACAAATTCAGACAGATCCTGAGACAATTATGCAGATTATGTTCGATATGCAGCACAGTAGACCGTCATAGGTGATGGAAGAAGCTGCTACATTTCCGGGACCAATCTCCCCACCTATTATATATCACGGGCTTATAATGAAGTATAAGCACAGCAAGAGCTCGTGTCTTTTCTCACAATTGGGAGATTAACTATGACTGAGGATACTCTTAAGACCGGTACAACGACAATCGGACTGAAACTGAAGGACGGAGTAATTCTGGCCACTGACCAGAGGGCCACAATGGGCAACCTGATCGCCGACAATCACTGCCAGAAGCTATTCCCAATAGCAGACAACCTCGGTATGACCATTGCCGGAGGTGTAGGGGACGCGCAGCTTCTTGTACGCTATCTGCAGAGCGAGATCTCGATATACAAGATGAGGAAGGGTGCACCTATGTCGGTCCAGACGGCAGCTACCATGATCGGTAATATTCTCCGTCAGGGTTTCTACGTTGCACCCCTCGTGGGAGGATACGACGCAAAGGGAGGACACATCTTCTCAGTCGACATGGCAGGAGGGGTTCTGGAGGACAACTACACATCGTCCGGATCCGGTTCAGTATTCGCCCTTGGTGCCCTGGAGTCGGCATATAAGCCTGACATGACCAAGGATCAGGGAATCAACTGTGCGATTACGGCTCTCAATTCCGCCAGGAGGAGGGACAACTATTCAGGGGACGGATTCCTCGTCGCATACATTGGACCTGACGGATACGAAGACATCCCTCGCGATGAGATCATCTCACGCTGTGAGAAGCTCGGATTCAAATTCCCCAACTGATAAGATCAGTTGCTGACAAACCATTTCTTCTCAACCCTTTTCCCTTTAAACCGCTCAAAACTCAACTTTTCAAAGCTGGATTTGAAAATGAACGTAGACAGACTATTCGAGAACCTGACCGAGGAAGTCAAGAGGACCGTCCCGTCGGACATGAAGATCACCGCCATTAGGTTCGAAGGACCGCTGGTCGTGGTGTACACCGACGAGTATGAGAAATTCTCTGCCGACGACACTCTGGCGAGGACAATAGCGCAGACCATCCACCGCAGGGTAGATATCAGACCCGACCCGTCTACGCTGGAGGATGCAGACAAGGTGGAAGCCAAGATCAGGAAGATGATCCCGGAGAAGGCAGAGATATTCGACATCAACTTCGTGGAGGAGACCGGACAGGCCATCGTTGAGGCTATCAATCCCAGCGAGGTCGTCGGAAAGGAAGGGCAACTTCTGACAGAGCTCAGGAAGGAGACCGGATGGAACATCAAGGTCATGAGGGCACCGCCGATACCTTCCAAGACGGTATCCGATGTCAGAGGGTATCTCCGTGCCAACCATGACGAGAGGCAGGAGATGCTCACATACGTTGCGAGAAGGATCGCCAGGCCCAAGCTCGAGGGAGAGCAGTGGGTCAGGATGACCGCCATGGGGGGTTTCAGGCAGGTCGGAAGGTCCGCTTCGCTGCTGACCACAAGGGAATCCAAGATCCTCATAGACTGCGGATTGGACCCGTCATCAGATGCAACGCCCTATTTCGCAATCCCTGAGGCACAACCTCTTTCGGATATAGATGCAGTCGTCATCACACATGCCCACCTGGACCATTGCGGAACACTTCCAGCATTGTTCAAGTATGGTTACAAGGGGCCGGTCTACTGTACGCCGCCCACCAGGGATCTGATGGCGCTTCTTCAGCTGGACAACATTAAGCTGGGGTTCGGCGAGGACAAGAAGACGCCCTACGATGCATCCCACGTCAGGCAGGAGATCCTGCACACAATCACATTGAAGTACAACGAGACCACCGACATCGCCCCGGACGTCAGGCTCACGTTCCACAACGCCGGACACATTCTCGGATCTGCTATAGCGCACTTCCATATCGGCGACGGACTCCACAACGTAGCATTCTCAGGAGATACCAAGTACGAGAAGACCTGGCTGTTCAACCCTGCTAACAACAGGTTCCCCAGGCTCGAGACACTGGTCATAGAATCCACATACGGAGGGCACAATGATGTCACCCCTACCAGGGCAGAGGCATCAGAGGAGATGGGTAACCTGCTCCAGAAGGCCACCGCGAAAGGCGGAAAAGTATTGATCCCCGTATTCGCAGTGGGAAGGTCTCAGGAGGTCATGCTTGTGATCGAGGAGCAGATGCGCTCCGGAAAGATTCCCAAGTGCCCAGTCTACCTCGATGGAATGATCTGGGAGGCTACCGCCATCCATACTGCATATCCTGAATATCTCAACAGTTCCCTGAGGACACAGATCTTCCAGCAGAACGAGAACCCGTTCCTTTCACCCATATTCAAGAGGGTGGAGACCGCGGATATGAGGGAGGAGATATGCCACTCGCCCGACCCATGCATCGTTCTCGCAACATCTGGTATGATGTCAGGAGGGCCCGTCATGGAGTACTTCCGCGAATGGGCTGATGATGAGGACAACTGGCTGCTGTTTGTAGGATACCAGTCGGAGGGGTCCATCGGAAGGACCATACAGAGGGGACGTTCCGAGATTACGCTCAACATGAAGGGCAAACCTATCGATCTGCAGATCAAGATGCAGAGGGTGACAGTGGATGGATTCTCGGGTCACTCCGACAGGAAGCAGCTGATGAGGTACATCTCGTCGCTCGAACCCAAGCCCAATAAGATCATCATCGGTCATGGCGAGGACAAGAAGTGTACTGATTTCGCTTCATCGATCTACAAGAAGTTCGGAATTGAGACCAAAGCCCCGCAGAACCTTGAGACCATTAGGCTCAGATGAAATTATTTCCCCGGGAGACCGGGGCCTTTATTCTAGATAATTAAGTAACACGAATTATAAATTAGTGTTACTTATCTATACCATCGTGGCTTCTTCGAAAGTCAGAAGAAATGTGAAAGAAAGGGGTTGGACCTGCCGGATGTACCGGCAGGAGTGGAAAATCACCAGTTGGTTGCCCTGACCTCGAAGAAGGACTGGGCGTGCTTGCAGACGGGACAGACGGCGGGGGCCTCTTCGCCTACGTGGATGTATCCGCAGTTCCTGCATTTCCACATGACAACCTTGTCCTTCTTAAAGACGATTCCTTCCTCGATGTTCTTCAGGAGTGCAAGGTATCTCTCCTCGTGCTCCTTCTCGATCGCTCCGACCATCTCGAAGAGCTTTGCGATCTCCGTGAATCCCTCGGCCTTAGCAGTCTCGGCGAACTCCTTGTACATGGTGGTGTGCTCGTAGTTCTCTCCGGATGCTGCGTCCTTCAGGTTCTCGACAGTCTTGGGGACCTTTCCGTCATGGAGCTGCTTGAACCAGATTTTAGCGTGCTCCTTCTCGTTCTCTGCGGTCTCGAGGAAGATGTCTGCTATCTGTTCGTAGCCCTCTTTCTTAGCCTGAGAGGCGTAGTAGGTGTACTTGTTCCTTGCCTGGCTCTCACCAGCGAATGCGGCCATAAGGTTGGCCTCTGTCTTGGATCCTTTTAGTTCCATGATAAACCTCTGACATCACATATCCTGTCTTGTTTAAAAACAATGGCCCGTTAGGTTCACCTGAATTGAAACTGATATTGACTCTACCTGCTCATAATTAAAATCCAAGATACTCATGTACGATTATGCGCGGTTCCTGCATCTGGTCGTTCCTCACCCTTATCGGTACAGTCAGTATCAGCGAGGACGGAAATGGGATGATCACCGGGGTGTATCTCCCTTGCAGCAACCTCCCTCCCATGGACCAGTATGAGACCGATGCTCTCATGGAGGCAGCCAGGCAGATTAACCAATACCTCGCAGGCAAGAGGATGGAATTCGATCTGGATCTCCGTTACGACGGTTCGGATTTCAGGTCCAGGGTCATGGAGGAGCTCAACCGTATCCCGTACGGAGAGATTCGCACCTACAAGCAGATCGCAGATGCCATTGGATATCCCAATTCCATGCGTGCGGTCGGCACGGCTTGCGGGGACAATCCTCTGCCAATTCTGGTTCCCTGCCATCGCGTAATACCCTCTGCAGGAGGCATCGGCAATTATTCCGGGGGGATAGCTCTCAAGAGGAGGCTACTTGAATTGGAGGGTGTCAGGATTGATTGACTACCGCCGTATGCTGAAGGAGAATGCCGAGCCCGAATACGCTGCATTCAGTTCCAAGCTGATCCCGGGGAAAGAAGGTATAATCGGTGTCCGCATCCCTGTGATAAGGAATATAGCCAGATCTATCGTGGAGGATGATTGGGAAGCCTTTCTTCAGGACACTCCAGAGAACTTCGAGGAGGAGATGCTCAGAGGCCTAGTCATCGCGACCGCCCCCATGGACACGGATCGCAGGATAATGCTGACGGAATCCCATCTGGATATTATCGATAACTGGTCCGCCTGCGACAGCTTCTGTACAAGCTGGAAGGTCCCTAAGAAGGACTCGGCGAGGATCTACGATTATTTTTCGGCGCTGATGGACTCCGGAACGGAGTACAGGATGAGGGTCTCGCTGATCATGAGGATGGACCATTTCCTTGACGGAGACCATGTGGACGGCATATTGGACGATATCGTCAGCTACCGTCATGAGGGCTATTATTACAAGATGGGGGCGGCATGGGCCATATCTTTCTGTTACATCAAGTTCCCCAAGGTCACGGAAGAGCGTCTCAAGGATCCGAAAATGGATGACTGGGTATGCAATAAATCCATACAGAAGATACGCGAGTCCTACCGTGTCCCCGATGTATGCAAGGAGAGACTGAGACGGCTGAGACGTATGCACGGGAACCGAACGTTCGTGCAATAGTTATAAAAATAAGTCGGCTATGTAAGCCGTATGGGGTCCAAGGTAGGCATATTATTCGCAGTGGCCGTATTGGCTGTCGCGTTCCTCGTTCCAGCAATGGGAACGGATGCTGACGGTGGACTCTTTAGCTATAAGTCGCAGCTGGATGAAAACGGCCTCCACGTGTACAAGGAGGTCGCTGGTTCGGATAACGTGGCCGAGGACACCAAGACTTTCGTCATCGATTTCGTGGAGTCTACACTGTACTCCGAGGAGGAGATGGCGAAGAAGTATGCCAACAGGACCGTCCAGAATGCGCTCGCTGCCGCATACCTCTCGAATCCGATGGTGGCCTACCTGTGGAACTATCCCGTCACAGACGTGTCCGTCGATGCGACGATCTCCAAAGTGACCGTCACATCGGAGGCCGGGGAGCAGACCTATTACACGGTCGCCAAGGTATCCTTCTCGCTGACCGTACCCGAGGGCATCACAGCCGATTCGATGAAGGAGCTGGACGAGGCGATAAAAGGATACAGCATAAGCGGCGGTTCGGATGCTGACAAGGTATCCGACATAATGTCGCAACTCGACAAGTTGAAATTCAAGCAGGATGAGGAAGGCAAGATCAGCAATATCTACGATGCGCTTGTGAAGAAAGAGGCGACCTCCGCAGGTATCGCCCAGGCTTTCATGCAGTTCTGCAACCTCAACAATATCCCGTCCGTCATAGTCGCAGGCGACAACATGAAGGCGGACAAGGAGACGAAGAGCTTCTGGAACAATGTGTATCTGGAGGGGGATCACAAGGGTGAGACCTATTTCGCCTGGTACGTCGTGGATCCGACCTACTTCGTCAGCGCAGGGATATGCGGGTATCAGACACCCGTTGAGTACGACGGAGGAACATATTCAATGTCGGCCTTGCTGAACACGAATCTCAATCTGTCCAGCGAGAACGACCTAACAGCGCCGCAGCTGACTGCGGACAAGTACGTGCGCCCGGGGGGACCGTCATTCCTCGACCAGCACGGTGAGAAATTGTTATTGGCGGGCATAGGTGTGGTTCTCGCAGTGGGAATGCTCTATGCGGTCAGGAAAGGAATCTACTGAAAATGAGGAGAAACGGGGAACAATGACAGACGTGAAAGAGAAATCCAAATTGTCGGTCGAGGAATGGGTGGATCAGCAGACGTTCGAGACAACGGATGACATAGAGATCCCGAAGATGATGGCCGACCGTGTCATCGGACAGGAAAGGGCAGTCGAGATAATGAGGAAGGCGGCCTTTCAGAAGAGGCACGTGATGCTTATAGGAGAGCCCGGTACCGGAAAATCGATGCTGGCTAATTCCATGGTGGAGTATCTTCCCAAGGAGGATCTGGAAGACATCGTTGCATATCATAACCCCGAGGATTTCAACGAGCCCAGGATCAGGACCTTCCCTGCAGGAAAGGGAAAGCAGGTGGTCAATGAGCAGAAGGCCGCCGCAGCAGCCCAGAAGAATCAGAAGAACTCCGCTTACATCTACATATGCATCGCACTGATAGTCCTCGGACTCATCGGTGCGCTGTTCTTCGGATATACAATCGCGCTCATCGCGTTCATGGGTGTGTTCCTCATACTCATTCTGTACAGGAACCCCATGCAGCAGAGGAACGAGGTCGCAATCGTCCCCAAGGTCCTTGTAGGACATGAGCCAGGGGATATGCCGCCGTTCGTAGATGCGACGGGAACCCATGCCGGTGCTCTGCTCGGAGACGTCAGGCACGACCCCTTCCAGTCCGGAGGATTGGAGACGCCGTCCCATGACAGGATCGAGGCAGGATGCATACACAAAGCGAACAAGGGTGTGCTGTACATGGATGAGATCAACCTCCTCAGGATCGAGTCCCAGCAGGCAATCCTTACCGCAATGCAGGAGAAGAAGATGTCCATCACTGGTCAGTCCGAGAGGTCGTCCGGCGCTCTGGTCAAGTCCGAGCCCGTACCCTGCGATTTTATCCTGGTATGCGCAGGCAACCTGGACGCTATCCAGGGAATGCATCCGGCACTCAGGTCAAGGATAAGGGGATACGGATACGAGGTCTTCATGGAGACCAACATGCCAGACACGGACGAGAACCGTCAGAACATCGTCAGGTTCGTTGCCCAGGAAGTCAAGAAGGACGAGAAGATACCTCCGTTTGACAAGTATGCCGTAGGAGAGATTCTCAGAGAGGGACAGCGCCGTTCCGGAAAGAAGGGCGAGATCACCCTCAGGATGAGGGAGCTCGGAGGTCTTATCCGTATCGCGGGAGATATGGCTGTCAACAAGGGAGACAAGGTCGTCTCATCTGAACATGTCATGGCTGCCAGGGAGACTGCGCGCAGTCTTGAGCAGCAGATTGCAGATAAACAGATCGAGGGCATGATGAGGTACCAGCTCTTCCGCAACGAGGGAGAGGCAGTCGGACTCATCAACGGTCTGGCGGTCCTGTCCAACGGAAACTCCTCGGAGATGTCCGGAATGGTCATGCCGCTGGCAGCGGAAGTCACGCCTGCCATCAGTAAGAAAGGCGGAAAGATCATCGCCACTGGACAGCTGGGAAAGATCGCTCAGGAAGCTGTCGACAACATCGCAGCCGTCATCAAGAAGTACACCCAGACGGACCTGTCCGAACTGGATATCCATTTGGAGTATGTTGCTGCCTACAACGGAGTCGACGGGGACAGCGCATCCGTCACGATGGCCACTGTCATCATATCCGCGCTGGAGAACATCCCAATCAGACAGGATCTGGCTATGACTGGTTCGCTGAATGTCAGGGGAACGGTCATGCCCATCGGCGGAGTCACCGCCAAGCTCGAGGCAGCCGCCAATTCCGGAATCAAGGTCGCACTGATCCCGGCGGAGAATGAGAAGGACGTCATGATCGACAGGAAGTACTACGACATGATGGAAATCTATACGATGACAACGCTCCGCGATGTCTTCGAGTACGCCTTCGTCGACTGTCCTGCCAAGCAGAAGTACATGGATGCCCTACTCCCGCTGAACCCCAGCGGAGAATCCAGTGCCCGCAGGGTCCCGATACCCGCAAGGTACAAGAAGGACGAGGTTGCCGAGAAAGCTCCCAAGGAGGAAGCGCAGCCCGAGGCAGTCGAAATCGTGGAGGAAGCTCCTGCCGAATCCGTTCCGGAACCGGTAGAAGTCACCGTCGAATACACAGAATGAAACCTTTCACAGCCCCTTCGGGGGCCATTATTAATAACGCGCGCAGGCGCACAATATTATAAGCACGAGCGTAATCCTTGAAACGGTTAAAATGACCTGCAGGGCAGCTAGCATCAAACGCGAGACCAGGGAGACCAACGTTTCCGTGGAGCTCAATCTGGACGGAAGCGGACAGTTCGAAGTCGAGTGCGACATCCAATTCCTGAAGCACATGGTGGAGACTTTGGCAAGGTATGCCGACTTCGATATCAAGATGAAGGCTTCGGGAGACAACGACCACCACCTCATCGAGGATGCCGCGATAACCCTGGGCAAGGCTCTCAGGGAGGCCTTGGGGGAGGTACCCATCGAGAGGATGGCCACGGCGACCGTCGTTATGGACGATGCCATGGTTATGACATCCCTCGACCTTGTAGACAGGCCTTACTGCGAAGCGGATTGTCCCGATCCGCTGTACCTACACTTCTTTAGAAGCTTCGCCATGACTGCCGGAATAACCCTGCACATATTGGTCATCCGCGGATTCGACGAGCATCACATCATAGAGGCAGGATTCAAGTCCATGGGAAGGGCTCTCAAGGAAGCAGTGAAAGTCAGAAGTACGGAGCTCAGCAACAAGGGCGCCGTTTCTTACCAGTGATAACATGCTGACGAAGAGGATAATCCCATGTCTCGACATGAGAGGCGGAAAGGTCGTCAAGGGAATCAATTTCAAGAACATCAAGGAGGTAGGGGATCCGCCCACCATGGCAGTGGAGTACGAAGGCCAGGGTGCGGATGAGATAACATTCCTCGACATCTCCGCATCCCAGGAAGAGCGTGCGACAATGCTCGATGTCGTCACCAAGACCGCTGAGAACCTCAACGTCCCGCTGTGCGTGGGAGGGGGAATCAGGACAGTTCAGGATGTAAGGAACACACTGAACGCAGGTGCTGACAAAGTCTCCATAAACTCTGCAGCGGTTGCCAATCCGGACATCATAACAGAATGCTCAGACGCATTCGGATGCCAGTGCATCGTGGTGGCCATCGACGGGAAATGGAAGGACGATCACTGGGAGGTCGTCACCCATGGCGGAACCAGGTTCACGGGCATAGATGCCATCGAATGGGCCAAGAAGGTCGAGGACCTCGGTGCGGGAGAGATCCTGTACACGTCCATGGATGCCGACGGGGTCAAGACAGGTTACGATATCAAACCCACAGGGATAATCGCAGACGAGGTGAGCATCCCGGTGATCGCTTCGGGCGGATGCGGTTCGAAGGAGCATATACTGGAGGTCTTCCAGCAGACCAAAGCGTCGGCTGCGCTGGCGGCTTCCATCTTCCATTACAAGGAATACACCGTCGCCGAGGTCAAGGAGTACCTCAGGGACAACGGAGTGTGCGTAAGATGACAGAACTCAAATTCGATGACAAGGGACTGATCCCCGTAGTTGTACAGGATTGGCTTACCAATGAGGTGCTGATGGTGGCCTGGGCCAACGCCGAGGCTGTGGAACTCATGAAGTCCACCGGATACACCCACTTCTGGTCCAGAAGCAGGCAGAAGATGTGGAAGAAGGGCGAGGAGTCAGGACATGTTCAGAAGATCAAGTCCATTCAGACCGACTGCGATGCGGATACCCTGCTCGTAAGGGTGGAGCAGACAGGCGTAGCATGCCACTTGAACAAGCCGTCATGCTTTGACGAGGTCATCTACGGAGAGACGGATGAGACGATGGCGATCCTTCCCGACCTGAAGAGGGTCATAAAGGACAGGCACGACAACCCGTCGGATGAGAGCTACACATGTAAGCTCTTCAACGATGAGACCCGCATGTGCAAGAAGGTCATCGAGGAGGCCGGGGAGTTCGCATTGGCGATAAAGGACAAGGATACGGACGAGATGGCTTGGGAGCTTGCGGATCTGATCTACCATACGATGGTGGCGATAGAGAAGACCGGGCTTCCGATGTCCGAGGTCTACAAGAAGCTGAAGGAGAGAGCGGAATGAGGGCCGATCTTCATACACACACGGTATACAGCGATGGGGAGCTGATCCCGGCCGAGCTAGTGCGCAGGGCCATGGTCAAGGGACACGACCTCCTGGCCATAACAGACCACGTAGACATGACTAATGTCGAGTGGGTGGTCACCAACATGGTCAAGGCGATCGACCTCTGCGAGGACTACATCAGGGTCATCCCCGGAGTGGAGATAACCCATGTGCCTCCCAGACAGATCGACAGGGTGGCCAAGATGGCCAGGAAATACGGGGCAGAGTGGATAGTTGTCCACGGAGAGACCGTGACGGAGCCTGTGATGCCCGGAACCAACCGTGCATCTGTGGAAAATCCGGAGATAGACATCTTGGCGCATCCAGGATTCATAACTCTGGAAGAGGCTCAGCTGGCAAAGGACAACGATGTCATCCTTGAGGTCACCGGAAGGGCAGGCCACAACATCACGAACGGACATGTCGTGAACATGGCCAGAGAGGCCGGGGCGATGATGGTCATCGATTCGGACACGCATCAGCCGGAGAATCTCATGAGTGAGGAGGAGGCCATGATCGTAGCTCTGGGCGCCGGTCTAACCAAGGCTGAGGCCGACAGGGCGCTGCACGTCACCCCCTATGAGATGACCAAGCATCTGTGAACAGTGCCAGTATCCATACGAATCATACATATACAGGAACGAGGATGAGATATTATGCCCAAGATTGCAATCATCGGTGGAACGGGAATTTACAATCCCGACACTTTCGAGCTCATTGAAAAGGTCTATCCAGACACACCTTACGGAAAGCCTTCGGATGAGATTCTGATAGGAAAGATAGCCGGAGTGGAAGTCGCTTTCCTCCACCGCCACGGTACCAAGATCCCATATCCGCCGTCGAGTGTGCCTTACAGGGCGAACATGTACGCCCTCAAGGAGCTGGGATGCAAGTATGTGATTTCGGCATGCGCCGTCGGATCCCTGCAGAGGAAGTTCGCCTCCGGGGATCTCGTCCTGGTGGACCAGTTCGTGGATTTCACCAAGAAGCGCGATTATACGTATTTCGAAGATTCAATCACGCACATCGCCATTCCGGAACCGTTCTGTGATTATCTGAACGGAGTCTTCGCCGAGACGGCCAAGAAGCTGGGCATCAAGTTCCACAACGGCGGGACATACGTGTGCATCGAGGGTCCGAGGTTCTCCACAAGGGCCGAGAGCAGGATGTTCAGGCAGTTCGGGGATATAATCGGAATGACCGTCGTCCCCGAGTGTCAGCTGGCCAGGGAGCTGGGAATGTGTTATTGCAGTCTCGCAACGATTACCGATTACGATGCATGGAAGGAGGAGACCGTCGATATCGAGATGGTCAAGAAGACCATGGCATCATGCCTCGACAAGGTCCTCAGGCTCCTGGAGGCAGGATTGCCCAAGATCAAGGACAGAGGATGCAGCGAGTGCGAAAAAGCGGCTAAGGCCTGCGGTGCGCTCAAGTGAATCTAACCAATAGGGATAGCATGGAATCCGGATAGGTCACTATCCTATCGGTGGTAGCCGTTGCTATCCTGATCGCGGCCGGAGCAGGCGTGTTCTTCTACATGAACAGCGGTAGCGACGGGAAGGATTCGTTCGAGGTCACAACGACGGGGCTGAATCATTTCAACAACTACATAATCGATTTAGATGATAAGACCGCCGCGGAACACGGGCTCAAAATCGGCGAGGAGATCGAACTGGACTTTGGCGGAAAGAAGTATACGGGCATATACACTTCCAATTACAACGGGGCCCCTCTTTTCGGACTTTTCGTGAACAGGGATTCCAACGGGACCCACTCTATCGGAATGTTCAATTACGATATGACCAGGGTGATAAAGTGCGAGACAGGGAGCAAGATAACGATATCCCACGAGGGCGTTATCAGCGAACTGATCAAGAAGACGCCCAAATATTCGGCAGGATACTCGAACGATCCCAAGGATTACAGTTCTGCTGCTGAATACGCAAATTTCCGTGAGGTTAACATCGGTAACATAAAGGACGATTACATCTATAGGTCGGCATCCCCGTATCCGTATTACATTTCCGAACGCTACGGATATGTGGACAGTTTGCTCGAAGAGCACGGCATAGAGTATCTGATCTTGATGAACATCAACGATGACGCTGCAGATGATTGGCCGAAAGACAGCGATTACTCCGGTTCGCTGGTCCAGCAGGGGAAGGCGGTCATGAAGAACCTCAGCCCGGCTGTCTTCGCCCATGAGGATGAAATCCTATACGTCATGCAATCGGTCATCGATTCGGAAGGAAAATTGGGCATCAGCTGTTCATTGGGTAAGGACCGTACCGGGTTCTACATAGCCGTATTGGAGGCTCTCGCGGGAGCATCCTACGTCGACATACGCGAGGACTACATGGTCTCGTTCTGCAACCTTTACAAAATCGAACCGCACAGTGAGGAGTATGAGACTATCGCCAACATCCTCATCGATGCCATGTTCTACGCGATGGGACACACAGGGGTTTTGGACGATCCCACGTCGGTGGACTGGATTCACATGGAGTATGATATCGATTCCATCGATGCATACAGCTGTGTCCACGGCTATCTCGTGAACAAGCTAGGATTTTCGGAAGAGATGTTACAATCCATCATCGAACGTATCACCACCTGATGACGATCACATGCGGTCCGGTCATCTTTCGGTTTCGTGATTGCTCAGAGCGACCAATCATATCGCTTAATTACTAGATATGGGACTCTCCTTTGTACGGGTTGTTCGCGCCGTTCATCGGTTCAGCATGGATGTTTCCATCGGTGTGAGAGGTAAGGATATGGATCCCAGGACTGCAAAGGTATGCATAGTCGTCGCGATAGCAGCAGCGGCCGCAGCAGGTATCGGTATATTCTGTCTCACCAGCGAGAACGATAATCATAAGGACACCTTCGAAATCACCATCACAGGCATCGATTCCTTCGGGAACTATGCTCTCGATCTCAACGATAAGACCTTCGAAGAGCATGGTATGAAGATCGGTGAGGTATTCGAGTTGGATATCCAGGGCAAGAAGTGCAAGGGGCAGATGACCACGCTCTACAGCGGAACTCCTCTCTTCGGACTTTTCATCAACGGAGATAACGGTGTATACAACATGGGTATGTTCTGCTACGACATAACCGCCGTCGTCGATTGCCCGGCAGGCACCAAATTCACACTCACTCATGAAGGCAAGATCAGCGAGAACATCGAGAAGATCCCCGCATACATGAATGGATATTCCGATAATCCATCTGATTATGGTGATATGGCGGTATTCGCCAATTTCCGTGAGGTGGATGTAGAGGGAATCAAGGAAGATACGTTCTACAGAGCGGCATCCCCTTATCCGACCTACGGCACCCAGCGCCATGTCTATGTGAACCAGTATCTAGAGAAAGAGGGTGTTGAGTACCTTCTGATAATGAACGTGGATTTGGACAAGGTCAAGGACCAATGGCCTACCGACTGCTATTCCTACAAGCTTCTGCAGGAAGGGAAGGTCATCGCCAAGAAATACAGTCCGTCTATCTTCAACTACCCGGATCAGGTCGCCGAATTCATGGAGACCATAGCGGATTCCGAAGGCAAGCTCGGTATCTCATGTGCATTGGGAAAGGACCGTACCGGCTTCTACGTCGCGATGCTGGAGGCCCTTGCCGGAGCCTCATACAAGGAGATACGTGAGGACTTCATGGAGACGCTATGCAACTTCTACGCAATCGAACCCTTCGGAGAGGAGTATCAGACGCTGGCGACCATGCTCATAGACCCGGTGTTCTACATCTTCGAGAACCCCAGTATCGCCAAGGATCCTACCACGGTGGACTGGTCGGAGCTGAAGCTCGATGTGGATTCCGTCGATGCCTACAAGGTTGTCTACGATTATCTGATGAAGCAGGTCGGCATCTCAGAGGAGACCATACAGTCCGTTATCGACCGCGTATCAGAGTGACGACTCTGTACATCAACGAAGGGGTACAGCACACCCCTTAACTACTAGATATTGTATCAAGTAAGCATGGCAGAGAAGAAGTCCAAAGGACAGAAATTGGCCGAAGAGTTGCTGTACAAGCCCAAGAGCATTCCCGAGAAGGACCCCAAGTTCTTG
Source organism: Thermoplasmata archaeon (assembly GCA_015063235.1). Classification (GTDB taxonomy): domain Archaea; phylum Thermoplasmatota; class Thermoplasmata; order Methanomassiliicoccales; family Methanomethylophilaceae; genus Methanoprimaticola. Next base: position 22,908 of record SUSW01000033.1, read on the forward strand.
GAAGAGGCATCGAAGTTCTGCGAGGGTTACAAGGAATTCCTCGCCAACAAGACCGAGCGCGAAGCCGTTGCTTATGCGATCCCGATCCTCAAGAAGCACAAGTACACGGAGTACGTCCCAGGTAAGAAGTACAAGGCAGGAGAGAAGTTCTACATGGTCAACCGTGACAAGGACCTCATCATGTGTACAAAGGGAAAGAAGCCCGTATCCGAGGGAATCCGTGTGTCAGTCGCTCACCTCGACAGCCCCAGATTGGATTTCAAGCCCCATCCTCTTTTCGAGGCCAGCGAGATGGTGTACTTCAAGACCCATTACTACGGAGGCATCAAGAAGTACCAGTGGACCACAGTTCCAATGTCCATCCGCGGAGTCGTCATGACCAAGGACGGCAAGAAGGTCACGATTAACATCGGAGAGGAAGAGAGCGATCCATCATTCCTTATCACAGATCTGCTGGTGCACCTTGCAAGGGACCAGATGCAGAAGACTGCATCCAAGGTGGTCGAGGGGGAGCAGTTGAATCTGCTCATCGGTTCATGGCCCTATGATGATGACAAAGTATCCAACAAAGCGAAGCTCGCCATCATGGACATTCTGAACAAGAAGTACGGAATCACAGAGGGCGACCTGGAGGCGGCAGAACTCTGCGCCGTTCCAGCATTCAAGGCAAGGGACCTTGGATTCGACAGGTCCATGATTGCAGGATACGGACAAGATGACAGCTCATGCGCATACGCGGAGTTCAGGGCCGAGATCGATACCAAGGATCCCGAATACACCACAATGACGATCTTCGCCGACAAGGAGGAGACCGGTTCGGACGGTGTCACAGGTATGGCATCATACTTCTTCAGGGACTTCGTCGAGGATCTGGCACAGTCAGAGGGATGCGAGGTCAGGCATGTCATGAGGAACTCCCTGTGCCTTTCCGCCGATGTCGGAGCAGGATTCGATCCTGCATGGCCCGAGGTATGGGAGAGCAACAACTGCGCATTCATGAACTACGGCCCCATACTCGCGAAGTATGACGGTGCCGGAGGAAAGTACAGCACCAACGATGCTTCCGCCGAGTTGGTCAACTACGTGCACAGGATATTCAGGGAGGCCGACATTACATGGCAGATGGCCGAGCTCGGAAAGATCGACGTGGGCGGAGGAGGAACAATCGCCTCCTACATCTCCCTCAACAACATCGATACCATAGATATCGGTGTGCCGGTCCTCTCGATGCACGCGCCCGTAGAGGTCGTCGCTAAGGCCGACGAGTACATGCTGTACAAGGCGATATACGCAGTGTACAACAGCAAGCTCCCGAAGGAGATCTGAAACTTTTCAGGGGGATCCGTCCCCCATCTTTCTAGGTGTTCTGATGGAACAGAAGCATTACACTCTCGAAGAGTACATGCACATGGCCGAGGAAGGCCATCCCGATGCGAAGTATATCCTTGCCACCAAGTACAGGAACGGCGACGGTGTTGAGATGGATAAGGCCAGGGCGGCTCAGCTCTATAAGGAGCTGGCCGATCAGGGGGATTCCGACGCCCAGTACGATCTGGCTTTCATGCTTGACAACGGTGAAGGCATAGATATGGACCGTGTCCAATCGGAGCACTATTTCAAGCTGGCCGCCGATCAGGGGGATTCCGACGCATGTCTATGCTACGGAGGGATACTCTTCGAGAGAGGGCAGTACGCCGATGCGGAGCAATATTTCATAACCGCGGCCATGAAGGGCGATGTGAAGGCGGAGTACAACCTCGGTCTGCTGTACATGGGCGACTATCTCGGAAGCCCCGACGCGTCCAAAGCGAAGGAATGGTTTGAATCCGCTGCCGACGAGGGATTCGCATATGCCCAGTCGATGCTGGGTTCCATGTATCTCGATGAGAAGGACATGGCCAAAGCGGAACAGTACTTCAGACTTGCCGCCGATCAGGGCGAGCCCACAGCCCAGTACAACCTGGGGGCTTTGGGGCTTTCCAACCAGATCCGGATGGATGAGCACGAAGCAATCGAATGGCTCACCAAGGCTGCGGCGAATGGCATGGAGCCTGCATATCAGATACTGATGCAGCTCAATGCTCAGCAGTGACGCTTTCTGTATCCCGGTATCCCTACCAGTACCAGGTAGACGATGAATGCGATGATGGCGATGAATGCCATGACAAGATAATCCTGTGCATATCCGTATTCGTATGCCAGCCATCCGTGCACCAGAGGGCCGACTGCGAATGACATGTCCCAGAAAATACTCAGTGTGGATACGGCGATGCTCACCCTATCCTCGGGGATGTCACGGACCACAAGTGCCTGAGAAACAGTGTTCAGCATGGCCACCATCACCCCTATGAGCAGTCCGGCGGCGAGCATCTCAGGACCTGAGATCAGTGTTGCGATCATGAACATTCCGGCGATGTACATCAGGAGCGAAGGTATGAGGGCAACATTCTCCCCATATCTGTCGTACACCTTTCCGAGGAAAAGTCTGCACATCAGAGTGGATACGGACACCGCTATGAAGAAAATCGAAGCGTAGAATTCCAATCCGAGTTCTTTGCCGTAAGGTGCGATGAATGTCAGCACGCCCGAATACGTGAAGAAGAACAGGAACATCACCAACGAGACCCTCAGGGCGTTCCGCTCAATGTAATCGGACAATCCGGCCTTGGCAGCCGGACGCACTCCTGTGCCGCCGATCGCTTCCGACTTCTTCATCAGGAGGCACATCAGCAGTGCGGCGGCGGACATCGCGGTACCGAAGACGAACATCTCGGTGTACGCCCCGGTGTTCTGAAGCGAGATGCTGATAAAAGGTCCGAGTATGGATGCTATGCTGTTGCTTAACATGAAGTAGCCGATCCCCTCCCCCCTGCGGGATTTGGGAATGCCGGATATCACGATCGTATAGAGTGCTGTTTCTGCTAGCCCATAGGTCATGCCATGGAAGAACGCTATTCCGCATATCAGAGGAACATCCTTGGTCATGAAGTAAAGGAGCGTGATGAGCGTTCCCAGGATCATCACCGTGATGCATGTCCTCCTCGCTCCGAAATACGGGACCCATCTCGAGTTCAGGAATCTGGAGATCACGTCACCGAGGATGAATATCCCTGTGATGACGCCTGCTATCACCGTATCCTCATTGAGGACGTTCAGCGTGTACATGGACATGCCTGTGTAATACACGAAGAAGACCATCGTCAGGGACAGCGTGGCAAGCGATCCTAGGACGAAGTTGCGGGTGAGCAGAGCATCTGAACCCATGATATCTGGAACGGTGCTGTAGATTATACCGTTTCGCCTGAATGCCTATAGGCAGTTGTGGTTATCCAGAGAACGCTATAAAGGAGTAAGACCATGCCTTCTGCATGGACCCCGGCCTAGATATTCTTCACATCCTTCAGGATTTCAGACTATCCATGCCGCCGTCCGTGGAATCATTTTTCCTATTCCTGTCGTCCCCGGCATTCTACATTGTGCTTCCGATAATCATCGGTGCGCTGCTTTTTTGGTTCTCAGGCAAGCAGAAGGGAGAGATTGTCCTGCTGAACTTCGTTGCTGCTATGGCGGTTTCAAGGGCTGTCAAGGTAACGGTGAAACAGCCGAGGCCGTGGGTGCTTGATCCGACCATACAACCTAGCGAGGCGGCCAAATCCACCGCAACAAGCTATTCTCTTCCGAGTGGTCACACCTCGATCGCGGTCTCAACCTACGGCGCATTCGCCATGTTGGCGAGCAGCAGGATCTTCAAGGTTTTTGCCATAATCATGGCGGTTATGATACCTTTCGCCCGCCTGTATCTGAATGTACATACTCCGTTGGATATAGCAGTCGGTGTGATAATCGCAGTTGCTGTCTGCGTGTTCAATCTGAAGGCCGTGCCATGGTCCTATAGGGATGAAAGGAACCGTTCGATATTCCTGGCAGGATATCTGGTTTTCTTTGTAATCTTTGCAGTATATCTGGCGATAGCTTCGGATAACCCTTCATCGTTCAACTTCATGTGGATGGCTGTAGGTTTGGTGGCAGGACTGTTCATCGAGGAGAAGTATGTGCATTACGAAGTCAGGAAAAGATCGTTCAGGCAGAATCTCGTCATAGGTATTGCCGGTCTTTTATTGTTGGGGATGATGACCGGGATCCCGTATCTGCTGCTGGGGTTCGACATGACCATAGCTGTAGGCGGATTATTCAGCATGATCACGGTTACGGCCCTATATCCCTATTTGATAAAGAGATACGATGAATCACATTGTATTGACTGAACGATGTTCATTCGGTCTCTTTCGTTCCGACATAGATGTTGACAGCACCCATGGATTTGACATAGTAGTGTGCATCTTTGAATCCTGCCTTCTTGAAGATGGCCACCATGTCTTCTCCGTAGGGGAAGCCTTCGATGGATGTGGTCAGCCACTCATAGGGTGAGAATTTGCCGTCGATCTTCTTCCCGCTGTCGCGTTTGCGTCCGTAGGCCTTCACCCTTTTCATATAGATGTTGTATCCGACTTTCACGATAGGGTTCTTCGGTTTGGATAGTTCTGCAACGACAACCTTTCCCCCGGGTGCGAGCACCCTGTGCATCTCTAAAACCGCCTGAAGGATGTTGGTGACGTTCCTCAGCATGTATCCTGATGTCACGAGGTTCACCGAGTTGTCCGGTATGTCAAGGGCCAGCGCATCGCCTTCGCGCCAATCTATCTTCACAGGAAGATCCATGCTCGCTTCCTTCCTCTTTGCCAGTTCGAGCATCGCGGGAGTGATATCGACTCCGATGACAGTGGATCCCGGGCCTGCGGTCCTTGCGACATGGAATGCGATCTCCCCGGTTCCGGTCCCGACATCGAGGCAGGTCTTGCCCTTGATATCCCCAGCCTTCTTCATCATGAACTTGTGCCATCCCTGCACCATGTGCATGGACATTACCTCGTTCATATCGTCATAATACTCAGCTATCTCGGTGAAGGCGTCCTTCACGAACTCCTCCTTTCCCTCGAACTGGTTGCCGGTCTTCAGCTCCTCAGTCATCTCAGATCACCATCGGGATTACGTTCAGATGTAAAACATATCCTATGACCAGCAGTACTCCGAAGTGCCAATTCAGCTTGAAACACAGCGGAACCAGCATGAAACTGGCATGAGGATCGTTGGGGGCCTGCTTGCTGTTCTTATAGAGGATGTACGCATCATAGAGCGAAAGTAGCGCCAGCAGGCAGCCGTAGGGCGCGACACCTGTTATCACCAGGACGATCAGGATGGGGAACGATACAAGTGCCTCGAACAAATACAGCTTCATCCCGTTCTCGTAGGACATGCGTCCTATCAGGGTTCCTGCTCCTGCTTTCTTGTCCTCGTAATAATCCCTCAGTTCGTTCCCTGCAAGGACTCCTGTGATCATGAACGTGTTCGGGAGTCCCAGAAGAAGAGGTTCCCAGGAGAAAAGCTCCCCTGTGAGGACACAGTAGGTTCCCAGAGGCATGAGGAGTCCCATCATAATGAATACCGATATCTGTCCCAAGCCGTGATACTTGTAGGAAAGTCCTACGGTGTACGTTCCAGCTCCGATCAGTCCAAGTACCCCGTATAACAGCACGCCCCATCCCGAGTACCAGATGAAGATCAGACCCAGGATCGCGGTGACGCCCAGACATGCCAGTCCTGCATACAGGACCTTCTTGGGTGTGAGTACGCCGGTTACAAGCTCCGGGGATCTGGTCTCGTTCTCAACGGTATCGACCCCGGATTTGAAATCCCCGTAAGTGTTGAGGATGTTGGCAGCGGACTGCAGCAGGCACCCTCCTATGAGGATCAGGATGAAAATGGTGACGCTCAGGGGGTTTACTTCTGCCGTCTGGAATGCTACCGCGCCTCCTATGAGGACAGGTACCACGGCCCCATGGAGTGTCCACGGCCTGAAAACGTTCCACCAGCCTGCCTTCACAGGCTTCACATCCGCCATGGCTCGGAGATATTATTCATGTTATAAATGAATTATTTATCGATAATCGATAAATATTGATTAAGCTATGGAGGCATCATGAAAGCGATGACGCTGCTGACCAGCAGTGCATTCATGATGATGGCCGCTATGGCCGTGGCATTGGTGACCAATTTCTGCGGATGGTTCCCTTCGGAGACCCTTAACCCGGATGTCCGTTCCAACCTTACCATAGGTACGCTCGTCGTCATGCTCACGCTTTCCATGTCAAGGATCCCCCTTCAGAACCTCAACCCGTTCAAGTACGGGAAGAGTATATGCAGGGCGATCTTTCTGGGAATGGTGGTCGCATCGATCATACCGCTGGTCGGATACTTCCTGCTCAAGGATACCGAGTATACCAAGCAGGCGGCGGGTCTGGTTTTCATCGCAGCGACACCGTTCGCAGGGTCCGTACTCCCCCTTTCCATCATCCTTCGCGGAGATGCAGAGCATGCCGCGAGGGGAACCATCGTGGTCTACATTCTTTCGCTCGTCTGGATCCCGTTCATAGTATGGCTGGCACTGGGCGATTCAGTTGATATGGAGTTCCTCGTCATCACCGTATTGGAGCTTATAGGAATACCGTTGGTGCTCTCAAGACTTCTTACAAAGCTGAAGATAGACAAGAACATCCTGGCCGCGTTCCTAAACTGCTGTATCTTCTTCATGGTATGGCTGTCGGTAGGTGCCACGAACTTCTCCGGCAACGAATTGTGGATATTCATCGTCTTCATAATCATCGCCATCCTCAGGTCCTTCGGATTGGGACTGGGTGTGGAGAAGGTGGAGAAGAAGGCAGGCATCCACTGGGGCCAGAGGGTCACAGATATCCTGATGACATCTTACAAGAACAAAGGTGTGGCCATCGCATTATGTGTCGCACTGTACCCTCCGGGTATGGTCGCGATCGCTACCTCGATCCTTGTCGAGATTACTTGGGTGGCATTCATGGATTCCGTACTGTTTTCGAAGAAGAGGATGGAGAAGGAGCTGGCCGGAGAAGCAGCGGAATGATTGTTCTGTCGTCAGAACAGCCTGTTGAATAAAAATTCAGTAACACGAATTATGAATTAGTGTTACTCATCTTCCTCGGGTAGGTCCTCGACGTACTCGAGTATATCTCCGGGCTGACAGTCCAGCGCCTTGCATATCCCGTTGAGTGTAGAGAATCTTATGGCGCAGATCTTCCCTGTCTTGATGTTGGACAGATTGACGTTGGATATCCCCACCTTCTCGGCAAGCTCGTTGAGGGACATCTTCCTGTCAGCCATGACTCTGTCCAATCTAAGGATTATCATAATATCACAGCGTATGGTCGGATTCATCCTGCAGGATGCTCCCGTAGCGGAATACTATCGTAAGGCAGTACATCACGACGCTTATTAGAATACAGACCAGGAACATGCAGACCGCCATGATAGCATCCTCCCTGATCAGGTATTCCAAGACTGCCAATATCGCGGAGCAGACGAGGAAGGTGATGCTGACGGTCTTGAACCTTCCGGCATTCTCCTCAACGAAGGGACTGTGCTCCTTCAGGATGGAGTCCATGATATCATGGATGGCCTTCACGGTTATGAACATGGCAGTGAAGATCACAGTCAGTTCCAGCATCCCTGCAATCACGGAAAGGTCCGACTCCCCGCATTTGATCAGGGACACGAAGGTCTCGCGGATATCATCGGACACGAACGATGCGATTCCCATCACCAGCACGGCTACTGCCAGCACGAGGAAGGCAATCTCTCCGATCAGCATCACTACCGAAGCGTAGCTGCAAACCCTTTTCAAAGTGTGGAGGTCCCCTCTCATGGCAGGCTGATACATCTACGAAAATAAGGTTTTATAGGGAAATGAGGATTGCAAAACCGACCCCCATGACAGAGATTTCGAATCATTATCTGAAAGTCCTTCTCAGAGCGATACCTGCCGGTATGGCAATCGGACTGGGTGGGTGCGTCCTCATGGGTACTATGAGCATCAACCCCGAACTGAAATGGGTCGGAGCGATCTTATTCTCAGTGGGCCTGTTCGTGGTGTTCACCTTTGGTCTGGACCTTTACACGGGGAAGGTCGGATACATGTTCAGCGACAAGCCCTGGACCTACGGCATCGACCTGCTGTTGATGTTGGTCGGGAACTTCATCGGTGCTCTTTTCATCGGACTGATAATGCCTATGTCGGAGCAGTTCGTTCCCGGATTCATAGATGCGAGGCTCGATATGCTGGATGACCCCATAATGATCATCTGCAAGGGAATCTTCTGCGGTATGCTGATGTTCATCGCAGCGGATGTTTATAAAACAAAGAAGTCCTATCTCGGGGCATTCATCTGTGTTCCTGTCTTCATCCTGGCAGGTTCGGAGCACAGCATAGCGGACATGTTCTACTTCTGTGCCGCGGGAGTGTTCTCAGCGGATATGCTGGTATTCATCCTTCTTGTGGCCCTTGGTAATGCCATAGGCGGAGTAATCATACCTCTGTTCCAGAAAGTGATGTACGAGAAAGAATCCGCTTGAACGGAATGAATAAAAGATGATGGGCTGAGCCCACCACCGATATTGTTTTCAGATCACTCGTCGCTGGATCCGGAGCGGACTTTGACGGCCATTCCCTTCTTCATCTGCTTGATCTCAAAGGGTATGAGGAATGCGCGTCCGGTGGCGATGGGGTTGTCATCCTTGTCAGTGACGATGACCTCCTCCATGGGTCTTATTTCGGGATCGCATTCGGTGACGAACTGGGCGAAGACGTTCCTGCCCTCTGCTGCGAACGGCACTGCATCATCGGCGACCTGCACTCTCATGAACGGTTTGGGGACGGCCTTGACGATCCTCTTTGCACCCTCCAGTTTGAGGGTGTAGAGTCCGTCGCCTGCGCGCATCGACAGAACATGCTCTCCGTCGGAGATCACATTCCTGATCTTTCCTGTCTTCTTGCTGGTAACCAGCTCGACAGGTTCTCTGAACAGTGCATCCGCAGCCTCAATTCCGAACTGGTATCTGGCCACCGCCTTGGCCCTGAGCATGTCGGCATCGTACTCCTCCGTGCCGCCTTCAGGAATCTGATCCTGGAGGATGGCCTCCTTGACGCCCATCATTCCCAGGAACTGGTAGGTGATCCTCTCAGATTCCGTCTCGGTCTCCATATCGGGTATCTGGGGGAACAGCGACTGTGCAAGCGGATACAGTTCGTCCAGCTCTGCGGGCACCGGGCCGAAAGGCGATATGACGATAGGTGTGTAGCCTGCCTTCCTTGCCTTGTCGAACTCGTGCTCATAGGGTCTGCTGTAGGGCTTCCCGTGCGTATCGGCGAACAGGACGACCTTGTCCGTAGGCAGGACATATCTGGTTCCTAATCTGTCGAGGTATCTTTTGAACACAGGTCTTGCTCTGGTCTCAGGTCCGGTGTAGAATATGGCGCCGTCACGGCTGATGGGGTCGTAAAGCTCCATCATATCCTGATAGTCCTTCAGCTTCCTGAGCGCTTCGAGCAGAGCAGGGTGCGCTCTGCATCTGAGCTCTGCCAATTCCCAGAGGCGTCCCTCGCGGATGTATCTCCTGACGAGGTTCAGCTCGTTGACTATTGCGTAGAGGTTATGCTCGGCGATGAGCTTGGTCCTCTTGGACTTGTCCATCTTCTTGAGCTCGTCGAGGGTGTGTCCGCGGCATGTGGGACAGTTGCAGTCCAGCGATTCCATTTCCGCCAGGCGGAAGGTTCCGTCAACGAACATCATCCTATCGTCCCTTGCGAATTTCGCGTATGAGGCTGAATCGAAGAAGTCGCATCCCATCAACGCTGCGAAGGCGAGGATCATTGGGTGTCCCGCACCGAACAGGTGTACTGGGCGGTTGGGGTTGAGGCCCTTCTTGCTGGACATCACTACATCGACCAGTTCCGCGTATCTGTACTGCTCCATCAGAGGGACCACACCGCCTATGGGGTGAACGTCGATGTCCATCGAGGCCATCCTTCTTGCACAGTCTTCTCTGAGGTCGGTATAGACGGATCCCTGAGCGACCCCGTTGATCATCATGTCGCCCTTCATGTCGCAGGCTTGCTGTGTTCTCTCCAGAGTGACCTCGATGGATTTCGCTGTCTCCTCCTTGGTCCAATAGGGTTCTGTGAAAATGTCAAGAACGGTACCGATGTCGGTGCCTATTGATTTCTGGAACTCCACGATCTCCTCGTTGGTTAGTTTGACCTCGCCGTACATGTGGCTCTGGAAGGTACCGGAATCGGTCATTATGATTCCCGGGAAGTCAAGCATCTCATGGAGTCCCATGGATTGTGCCTTCTCCTTCAGATCGGGAGTGTTCTTGATGATATATGAGTTCGTGATCAGGGATTTGAATCCGAATGTATCGTATAGCTCCCTTGCGGGTACCGTGTTGATCTTCGGATTGATCACCGGGAACAATGCCGGCGTTTCCATGGTGCGACCCGATTTCGTTGTGAATTTTCCGATACGGGCGAGCCCGTCCCTTCTGATGATCTCGAACATTGGCTCTGGATTGCTCTATCTTTTTAATGCCTTTGCTTGCCTCGTTCGGGGATTAACATCGCTTAAACACATCATTTTCCAACCTTTCGGTTTTAATAACCGCTGTTATCGCACAATCATGAAGATTGCAGTCACATACGAGGACGGACAGGTCTTCCAGCATTTCGGAAGGACTCAGGAGTTCAAGGTGTATGATGTGGAGGACGGAAAGGTCGTCTCCTCAAGGGTCATCGGCAACGAGGGGTTATCTCACGGAGCCCTCGGAGAGATCCTCATGAGGGAGAAGGTCGATGTGTTCATCTGCGGAGGTATCGGAGGAGGCGCGAGACAGATGATTGTGTCGCGCGGCATAGAGCTTCTTCCCGGAGTGTCCGGCGATGCGGATGCCGTGGTATCGGACTATCTCGCAGGCAAGCTCGATTACGATCCCGAAGCCTCATGCCATGAGCACGGCGAGCACCACAACTGCAGCCACAGCTGCCACTGACGGTCCGTCTCCCGGGTCACCGGGCAAACTCATTCAGAAACATCTTTCAGGCTCATGCCCTTTGTCTCTTTTCCGAACACCAGGATTATCACTGCGACGAATGCGAACGCTGCTGCTAACACTGCGAACACCAGCATGAATCCGTCATCCGTGCCGAATGCTGCGTACATCGCGGGGACGATGAAAGGCGCTATGAATGCTCCGATCCTTCCGAAGGCCGCTGCCCATCCGTTACCCGATCCGCGGACATCCGTGGGGTAGACCTCTGGAGTGTAGGAATATACGCATCCCCATGCTCCGAGGGCGAAGAAATACAGCAGGCATCCCGTGGCGAGGATCATTGCTTCCGAATCTGCGTGACCGAACAGCCATGCCGCTACTGCGGTTCCTGCGAAGTAGATGACAAGGGTAGGCTTGCGTCCCAATCTCTCGATCAGCAGCGCAGCGCTGAAGTATCCCGGAAGCTGAGCGATGCACATGACGAGCGTGAATCCCAGACTCTTGACGATGTCGAAACCCTGCTCGGTGAGAAGCGTCGGCGTCCAGAGGACGAATCCGTAGTATCCGAAGTTTATCCCGAACCAGATTATCCACAGTACGGCGGTGGTGCGAAGGTTGGCCTTCGTCCAAAGCATCCTGAATTCCTCATACCAGGGTTTCTTCTCCTGTTTCTCGACAGGGGAATCGTCCTTCACGGGTTCGACCTCTGCCGCCCTCTCGAAGTCGGATACGATCTTCTCTGCTTCGTCACGTCTGCCGTTCAGCTCCAGGTATCTCGGGGACTCCGGTACCTTGAAACGTAGGAGCGCTGCGAATAGTGCGGGCACAGCACCTATGAAGAATGCGGCCCTCCATCCGAATTCCGGAATCGCAAGGAATGCTACTAGCGAAGCAGCAATCCATCCCCAGGCCCAGAAACTCTCCAGGATGACAACGTTCCTCCCTCTTGATTTTAGGGGCGAGACCTCGCTCACCAAAGTCGATGCTGCGGGAAGCTCGCCTCCGAGTCCGAAACCTGTGATGAAACGGAATATCATGAGCATCCAATAGTCATTTGCAAGACCGCAGAGGAAGCTTCCTATGCTGTATATCAGAAGGGTGTAGAGGATCACGGTACGTCTTCCGAGACGGTCTGATATAGCACCGGATAATGCGGCACCGACAATCATGCCTAAAAGTCCTGAACTGGTGAGCCAGCTGAGCTCATATTTGGTAAGATCCCAATCCTTACCGATGGCCGCGATCACACCGCTGACCATTCCCTGATCCATCGCATCGAACATCCATCCGATACCGACGAGTATCAGTATCGTCCAGGTCACCTTGGTCATCGGCAGCGATTCAAGACGCTTTGAGATGTTCGACATTTCCACCGAGGGCGCTGATTGGACTCTGTGATATAAAAATAGAATGCTGGGACGGGTGCCGGCATAGTGTATGCCATGCCAGACCCAGTCCGATGGGTTTTCAACGGTTTCTGCGCAGTACGAATACTATTGCTCCGATGAACACGATGGCAGCGACGATTCCGATGGCGACATCCATCATCGTGCCGGGGCTTCATTTTCGCCGAGGTATCTTTTCGATATGACATTGAAATCCCTGTCGAACTCGTACACTAAGGGGATTCCATTAGGGATGTTAACTTCTACTATGTCCTTGTCCGAAATGTTCTCCAGGTACTTCACCATGGCACGGAGCGAATTTCCGTGTGCGACGATGATCACCTTTTCGCCTGCCAGCATCCGGGGCTTGATGACTTCGTTGAAATAGGGGATGGCCCGTTCAACAGTGTCCTTCAGGCATTCTGTCAGAGGGAGTTCCTCTGCGGGGATATCCTTGTACTGCTCCTGCTTCGCGGGGTTTCTCTCATCATCGGGATCAAGCGCCGGCGGGGGAACATCATAGGATCTGCGCCATATCTTGACCTGTTCCTCCCCGTATATCTTTGCTGTCTCCTCTTTGTTGAGTCCCTGCAGAGCGCCGTAATGTCTCTCGTTCAGTTTCCACGATTTGATCACTGGAAGCCACTCGAGGTCTATTTCATCCAATACGATATCGAGTGTGTGGATGGCGCGTTTCAGATACGATGTATAACAGACGTCGAAGCTGAATCCCTCCTCCTTCAGTAGTTTTCCGGCCGTCTCGGCCTCTTTTCTGCCGTTATCGGAGAGGTCCACATCGGTCCATCCTGTGAAAAGGTTCAGCTTGTTCCATTCGCTCTCGCCGTGGCGGAGGAGTACAAGGGTCATAGTCTCCGTGGGAGGGTCGTCCGGATCATCTGATGATGATTGAGTAACATCATACACTACGACCGATACGGCTGCCGCAACGAGGCAGACCAGCAATACCGCTTTGATCCAATCGGGAACAGCGTCACTCATCACGGTAAACATTCGGCTCAGCGTATCTAGTTATGAAGCCTCAAAAGACTTATGGGCTTCATTTCAGGAATTGTGCTAAGATGTTTGGGTCGGACGGATACGACTCAACGCATCCGTCCGACTTGGTCACCATAGAGATATGCCTGCGATTCCAAGCAATCCTACCACGAGGATGATCGTCAGGAACACAGGACAGATGAACATTATCATCACTCTGAAGACGGGCTTGAATTTGAAATCGCTCGAGATCTCGATCTCCTCTTCCAGATAGGTGGTCTTGACCACGTATCCTATGAACAGGCACAGCAGGATGGCCGCAACAGGCATCATAATGTTATTGGTGATCGTATCGAAGAATCCGAGCCAGCCTGCTCCTTGGCTGAGCGGTGTGTCGAAGGCAAGCGGTCCGTTATCGAATCCCAGGGCACATATTACTCCCAGAATCAGGATTATCACAGCTGTGACCCCTATGGCCCTCCGACGGTCCATCTTGGTACCGTCCACGAACACCGACGCACAGGTCTCCGCCAAGGATACAGCGGATGTGAGGGCTGCGAACAGCACCAGAAGGTAGAACACGGGTGCGACGAAGGCTCCTCCGGGCATCTGCGCGAAAACCTGGGGCAATGCGACGAACATGAGTCCCATGCCCTGAGAGTCCTGGAATCCGAATACGAATGCTGCAGGGATGATCATGATGCCTGCCAGAAGGGCCACACCGGTATCGATGGCACCGACTTGGAACGAGGACTTGGTAAGATCAACCTCTTTCTTAGTGTAGGAACCGTATGTTATCAAGATCCCCATCGCGATGGACATCGAGTAGAAAATCTGACTGATGGCTCCCAGGAAAGTATCGGGGCTGAGGGCGCTGATATCGGGGTTGAGGTAGAATCTCACACCGTCCCATATGCCGTCCACTGCGATCATCTCGTAACCTGTTACGAAAATGATCATGATGAGAAGTGCGGGCATCAGGATTTTGCTCATCCTCTCGATTCCTTTCTCCACTCCCACCACTATGCATAGGATGCAGAGCACGGCGAATACGATGAACCACAGAGTGGGTCCGTAGAATCCTGAATCCGTGCCGCCAGTGACGAAGTTCCACCAATAGGACCCCCCGTCCTCTGAAAGGGTGGACAAATTGCCGGTACCGCACTCGACCAGCCATTTGGTGACCCATCCTCCGATCAGGCAGTAATAAGGTACGATCAACATAGGGATGATGGCCGCGAGATAACCTATCGCGCGGTATTTCTTGGCGAATCCCGAAAAGGCCGCTATACAGGATTTTCCTGTTTTTCTTCCGAAGGAGGTCTCCAGGAGCATCAGACTGACTCCGAACGTGAATGCAAGAATCACGTAGATCAGAACGAATATCCCTCCGCCGTAGTGGGAGGTCTCATACGGGAAACGCCAAAGGTTTCCGAGACCGACAGTAGAGGCGGACGTTGCTAGGATGAATCCGAGTTTTCCGCTGAAGGAGGCTCTTTCCTCAATCTCTGACATGCCGACCACAAACGTCTATTTGATATAAGCTTGTTATTGGGATTGTTTAGTCAATCGGAAAGTATGCTGGCTATCACATTCCGTCTGTAAATTTTTACGATCTCGGATGCGGTTGGATGATAGAATCATCTTACTTTATTCGTTTATATACCTGAACAAATAACGGTAGGTATTAGCAAAATAAAGCCGAGACCTTTATATTATTGAATCGCGTACACTTTTCCGGATGGGATAGCATGAGTGATAGCTCACGCAGGGATAGCATAGGCTCTCGCGGTTTACTCGGCCGTATGAGATTGCCAAAATTCAGTGTTCGGCTAGGTGATGCCGACGCACCGCGCAGGGAGGTCGAACAGTTCTCAGGCTTTACAAGCCTCTTCCGTAAGACCTCAGCCGATAGCAACGGGCCGGCAGCGACCGGCATGGACCTTGACCTCGGTCAGATGGGATACGACCGCTTCGAGGTATTGAAAGGTCAGAACATTTATATTCAGAGCGAGTCCGAGAGGTCGATCTTCGCCGACAGCGGGATGGCTTTCGAGGACTTGAACACCTATGAGCCCGCAGCGACTGACGGAAGGTCGCAGGCGGAGGCTCAGGCGGCTAACGAGAACGAGTATTTCGACGAGCCCTCTGCAGATCTTACGGTAGAGGGATCAGAAGAGGTACAGGCCACGGAGCCTGCGGGGGAGAACACCCCGATTGAGGCCCAGACGGCAAAGGAACCGGAAGATACAGAGGGATATCCCGAGTACGAGAAGGAAAAGGAATCAGCAGCAGAAGAGCCGGAGGACTGGTTCGACGACGAGCCTTCCGACACTGCACACATATCGATCGAGGATCTGTTCGGGAACGTCAAGCGCGGTAGCGACGGTTACGTCAATACCGATGTCGGTGTCGTTGACAACGGCATCGTCATGCCCGTTCCGGAGTCAGAACCCGAGACGGTGCATCTAGAGGACTTCGATGCACCCGTGATCAGGCCAGTCGGGCTGATGGAGAGGGAAGGAATAGTTCCTGAGGAGGCAGGGATGAAAGATTCCGAACCTGAGTCCGTTGACGCTGTTCTCGAGGCGTCCGTTCCCCAGACCGAGGAAAGTATAATCCTGCTCGGAGCACCAGCACCCACACTCTCATTGGCGGCACCGGTATACGTACCGGTCGCCGAGACCTATTGGGAGATCACCGAAGAGGCGTCAGCCGCTTTCGGTGCTTTCATAACCATCCAGCCGGAGTTCCCGAAGACTGACAAACCTTGGGAGCTCTCGGAGGAAGCCGTATCCGCGTACGGTGCGTTCCTTACCATAAAACCCGAGTACGAGACCACGGAGGTACCGTGGGAGATCACAGAGGATGCAGCATCCGCATTCGGATCGTATCTGTCCATCAGACCTGAATACCCGGCCGAGGAGGTAGCCTGGAGTATCGGTGACGATGCAGCATCCGCATTCGGATCGTACCTCGCATTAACACCTGAATATGCAGATCCCGAGATCGACTGGGATCTTTCGGATGAAGCCGTATCCGCATTCGGATCGTATCTGTCCATCAGACCTGAATATCCGGTCGAGGAGGTAGCCTGGAGTATCGGTGACGATGCAGCATCCGCGTACGGTGCGTTCCTTATCATAGAACCCGAATACACTGCCGCAGAGATCCCTGTCCCCGAGTGGGATGTCAGCGATGACGCGGCGGTGGCATACAGCGACTTCAAGACATTGGAAGCCGATTACTTCCGTCAGCAGTTCATGGCGGCCCTGCCGGGTACCGTTGCAATTCCAAGGATGGAGGCTAAACCCCTGGAGCAGCGTGAGTCCGAGATCGACGCGATCGCCATAACTGCAGTATCCGAAGCCGTCGCAGTGACCTCGACCGCCGACAATGGTGTCGGCGCAGATGTGCTCAGCGACCCCATGCTAGTTAAGGAGAACATCGAGATCAGACCGGAGCCTAAGCTTGAGAACGGCTGCGAAGCGCGCACCAGCCGTTTCGTATTCAAGGACGGAAGGCTCCAGAAGGTCCCCGTTGAGATGGCCGCCCCAGCCGCAGACATCAAAGCGGATTTCGACATGGAGTACGCTCCCGTCCCTGAGATCAAGGAGGAATCCTTCAGGGCTCCACTGACAATGGAAGAGGAGCAGCCTATCATGAAACCGAAGGCGGCAAAGCTCGTGGCCTTCGGTTTCGGACAATCAGAAACCAACAGCGGGAATGTCAGATTCGAGTTCTGAACCCGCTGCAAACCTCTTCTCACCAAACCCCTTCCCGCGATTCTTTATTATAATTTCATACGGTACAGTCTGACATGGATATGATGGAGATCCTGTTCGCGATGGCCGTGATATTGGCTCTTGCGCGTCTAGGATCTATTATATTTGCCAAGCTGGGGCTGCCCGGACTAATTGGTGAGATACTGGTAGGGGTTCTTATCGCCAACATCGCTGGCGGAGCCTTCATGACTGATATTCTGAACATAGATGTTGCGGCACCCAATGATAACTACGAGGTCCTGCACGTCCTTGCTGAGCTCGGAGTGATGTTCCTTCTGTTCTCAGTGGGTCTCGAGACCAAGGTCAAGGATCTGCTCGGTTCAGGGAAATCCGCGTTCCTGTGCGCACTGCTGGGAGTCATCCTGCCGTTCTTGGCTGGTTTCGCACTGATAGTCGCCTTAGGGGATTATGGCACCAATGCCGCGATGTTCATGGGAGCGGCGATGGTAGCAACATCCGTCGGTATCACCGCCCGTATCATCAAGGACATGAAGCTGATGGATGCCAAAGAGTCGCGCATAATCATTGCCGCGGCAGTCATCGATGATGTCCTCGGAATGGTCGTTCTTGCCATCGTGCAGGGGTTGGCGACAAGCGAAGGCGACCTCAACATAATGGATCTGGCGATAATAATAATCAAAGCGGTGGCGTTCGTCCTTGTTGCTATCGGCATAGCCAAATGGATCGTCCCGAGGATCCACGATTTCTTCGACGAAAGGAACAGAAAGATCGTGGCATCCGGAAAGGTCCCGTATTCGATCAACAAGCTGGTCCTGGCAATCATCGTCTGCTTGTTCATGTCATATCTGGCGGAGTACATGGGTCTAGCAGCCATCATCGGAGCGTTCCTGGCAGGAATGATGTTCGCCAACTACGCATGGGAGTGGGAGCTGGAGCATAAGATCGAGGCCATCACGTCATTCCTGATCTCGTTCTTCTTCGTCAACGTCGGACTGCAGGTAGACCTCAGCACCATGACCGAGATGTCTGTGCTGCTCCTTGCAGGAATCGTCATAGTGCTGGCGCTGCTCACCAAGTACATCGGCTGCGGTATCGGAGCAAGAATTGGGGACAAGACCGTGGACAAATCCTCTATGAACATCATCGGTGTCGGAATGATGCCGAGAGGAGAGGTCGGAATCATCATTGCGGCAATCGGTCTGGCGTCCGGAGTAATGTCATCCGATCTTTACGGAGTGGTCGTCCTGATGTCAGTCGCCACCACTATCATAGCGCCTCCGATACTTTCGTCGCTCTTCAAGAAGAAGTACAAGGAAGAGTACACGATCGTACCCGAAGACAATCTTTGAAACTCTATCTGGGGGAAAGTTCCCCCTTCTTCTTCATAGTTAATACTTTATTCTTCGGATGAGGTCTCCTCCCTCATTGGTGCTGTTCTATGTCATACGAATCGTTCATTGACATGGTCTGGGAATTTGACGATTACCTCTGGTATATCCCGTTGGTGCTGATCGTAGGGCTAGGTCTCTACTCAACATTGAAGCTGAAGGGGATTCAGTTCGTACAGCTGAAGGAGATGTGCAGGGTAACGTTCTCGATGGAGAAGACTGAGGCTAATCAGATCGCTCCGTTCCAGATTTTCTGTGTAAGTATGGGAAACCGTATCGGGGTCGGAAATATCGCCGGACCCGTGACCGCTCTCCTGATGGGAGGGCCTGGAGCTATCTTCTGGATGTGGGTGTTCGCCACTCTGGGAGGAGCTACAAGTTTTGTTGAGACCACTGTCGGACAGATCTTCAAGAGCCGCGACGCGGAAGGAAGATTCATAGGAGGTCCTGCGCACAACGTCGCCAAGGGACTGAAATCAAAGAAGTTCGGTCTTGCTGTCGCAGTGCTCATGATCGCCGTGTATATCGGCGGTTATGTCCTCTCCGAGATTTCTACAATTTCAACTTCATTCACAGGCGCTTACGACTTCGAATACAACCATCTCGTGATAGCGTTCATCCTGTGCGTGATCGCATTCCTGGTCGCGATAGGGGGATTCAAGAGGGTCGCTCAGATCTCGACCGTCATCGTGCCTTTCATGGCCTTTGCATGGATCATATTATGTCTTGTCGTCATCGGAATAAACATCGACGGCCTCCCATCTGGGGTAAGGGCCATTTTCGAATGCGCCTTCAACGTTCCGGCAGCCGTGGGCGGAGGAGTCGGTGCGATGATCACGATCGCATTGAGGAGAGGTGTCTGGTCCAACGAGGCCGGAGAAGGTACCATCACTAACATCTCGTCATCGGCCGCCGTTGCACACCCGGCCAGACAGGGACTTTCCCAGTCCATAGGCGTACTGTTCGATACGATGATCAGTACCATCACCGCTCTGGTCATCCTGAGCTGTTTGGATGTGGATCAAATTCTTGAATCAGGAAAAGATTCGATGCCCCTCTTGCAGGAGGTTATGGAATTATCGATTGGAGGAATAGCTCCTACGCTGGTCTTCTTCTTCATGTTCCTGTTCGCCATCACGTGCTTCATGGGAGATTATGTGATAGGTGAGAACAATCTGAAGTTCATCACCAGCAATCCGAAGGCGAGATGGGGTCTGGTGATAGTGACCATGTGCATCGTCGCATTCTCCGCATATTACGGATCGGACGGTCTGTATGCCATAATGGATGTCCTGCTGGCCATATGCGGTATAGTCAACTGTTTTGTGATGTTCAAGCTGGGCAAGTACGCATGGGAGGCCTGGAAGGACTATATGGAGCAGAAGAAGGCCGGTATCAAGGATCCGGTGTTCCACAAATCCGCGCTGTCCAATTCGGAAGGCGTGACCGAGTGGGACGACTGAAACATTCATGGCCGTCCGCTCAGGCGGCGGCCGTTTTACTTATCTATTTCAGTAATACGAATTGTATAATGGTGTTACTACGGACGTCGACCCAGCATGTAAAGGATGGCCTAGGTCAAACTGAATCATTGCTTTTCAGAAACCGATTGACAGGCAAACTGAAAG
This sequence comes from Thermoplasmata archaeon, assembly GCA_015063235.1. Classification (GTDB taxonomy): domain Archaea; phylum Thermoplasmatota; class Thermoplasmata; order Methanomassiliicoccales; family Methanomethylophilaceae; genus Methanoprimaticola. Next base: position 43,022 of record SUSW01000033.1, read on the forward strand.
CTCAGAGGGAGAAGAAAATGGAACAGATCTCCACAATGACGATGACTGCGATGGCGATTCCGATGACTGCATAGGGGCTGACTTTGATACCCTTTTCGTTCTCAACGTCGAAGTATCTCATCAGACCTGCGGAAGACTGGAAACCGCTGTCGTTTTTCTTTGCCATACAGGAGCGAATTAGGGAGAAATATAAAAACACTATGCAGGAAGCGTCTTCGGAGGTCCGATCCTCTGTCTTCAAACAGCCGCCGCAGACGATTTCATAGGTACACTTAACCGAAACCCATTTTTATTATACATATATAGCGAGGCTCGATTAGAATGCATTGGGCAGATGTTATCGCAAAGGAGGTGGCGGAGACCTGCGAGCACCCGTTGATCGCTACAGGTATCAGCCCCACCGGAATCATACATGTAGGAAGCCTCAGGGAAGCCATCACGGGAGAATCGATCCGCAGCGCAGTGGCCTCAAAAGGCAAGGATGTCAGACTTATCTATCTCATCGACTCGTTTGATCCCCTCAGGAAAAGGTATGAGTTCCTCCCCGAGGAGTACGAGAAGTATGTAGGCATGCCGATCTGTATGATCCCGTGTCCCTGCGGTAAGCACAGGAACTATGCCCATCACTTCATTCAGCCCTTCCTCGATGCCGTCGATTCCCTGGAGGTCCACTGCGAGATCGTATGGACCCATGAGCTCTATGCCAACGGGGACTTCGCCAAATGGATCGACCTGGCTCTCACCAAGAGGCAGGAGGTCATCAAGATCCTGCACGAAGTCACAGGGAAGGAGGAGGATCCCAACTACGCACCTTACAACCCGCTCTGCCCAGATTGCGGACGCTTCTGCAAGCCTGTGTTCGAATCCTACAAGTTCCCTAATCTCGGTTACGAGTGTAAGTGCGGATCCAAGGGAACCATCGACATACGCAAGATGGAGGGAAAGCTCACATGGAGGCTCGAATGGCCTGCCAAGTGGATGATCTTCGGAACATCCGCCGAGCCCTTCGGAAAGGACCATGCTGCGGCGGGAGGATCCTACGATTCAGGAAAGAGACTAGTCTCAGAGATATTCGGAGGAAAAGCTCCCTACCCCATACCCTATGAGTTCGTGCAGCTTAAGTCCGGCGGACAGATCGTGCAGATGCACAAGTCCCTCGGAAGCGCCGTCACGGGATTGGATGCCATAGGCATGACGCCTCCCGAGGTGCTCAACTACCTGTTCCTCAGGACACTGCCCTCAAGGACCATCGACTACGATTACGGAATGGGACTCCTTGACATGACCGATGAGTACGACAGGATGGAGAGGGCCTACTTCGCCAACGAGTTCACCGAGGCGGAGGAGAACAATGTGAGCGCATACGTCATCGCGCAGCACAATCACATCCCGGAGAAACTGCCCAAGCAGATCTCCTACAGGCATCTCGTGAACGTGGTCCAGATGACCAAGGACTTCGACGGAGTACTGGAGGTACTGGGAAGGACAGAGGACATGTCCGACATCACCGATGCCGATATCAAGAGACTCAAGGTAAGGGTCGAGTGCATCAAGTACTGGCTGGACGGATTCGCGCCCGAGAACGTCAAGTTCTCAATCCAGGAATCGATCCCTGCGGATATCGAAATCTCCGATGCGGAGAAGACATACTTCAAATCATTGAAGGCCAAGCTGGCGGACTGTGAGTGGAACGCCGAAGCCATCAACGGGTCTGTGACGGATACCGCAAAGGATTCCATAGGCAACAAAGGCGCTTTCAAGGCCATGTACAGGATCCTGATAGGAAAGAATATGGGTCCGAGGCTCGGACCGTTCCTGGCAAGTATGGACAGGCAGTTCGTTCTTGGTAGGCTGGAACAGGCCTCGCAGTGAACCGATGGGGAGCAATCCCCATGTTTTTATCGACGGATAGGGATGAGGGGTCATGGAACGCAGCAATTTTCCAATGTATGTGACGTTCGCCGGCATCTTCGTCACAGTGCTGTCATTCCTGCTGTACGTCTTCTTCCCTAACACATTCATCATAGTGTTCTTCGTCATCGGTTTGATCATGATGCTGTCAGGCTACGTGGTCATCGAGAGGAACTACAGGTCCGTGAGCAGGAGGCTTGAAGAGGCGAAAGCATACTCGGAATCCAGCGGAGAGGCGGAGATGGGTGAGGTCATCTGTCTTGACGGCGAATACATCCCTATGGAAGAATGCGGACCGATTGAATCCCTGGAGAATCTCTGATGTCTGCGCTCAACGCACGCATCCTCTACATGTTCTTCGATTCCGCCAACATGCACAGGTGGAACGATCACATCACTCCGGTCGATCTGACGGAGATGGACAAGCAGGCCCACAAGGCCGCGATATCATGGATCATCGGCAAGTTCGAGGAGCAGTCCGGTACCGTCATAGACTGGAGGAAGCTCATAGAGCACCAGATGTTCTCGTTCATACAGCGTTCGGTGCTCACCGACCTCAAGCCTCAGGTCTTCTACAGGATATCGTCGGAGAGGAGGAAGGAGGTAAACCGGTTCGTCTTCAGCGAGTATGATAGGCTGATACCGGATTCGGATCCCGGTTTCAGGCAGAGGTTCAAGGACTATCTGGATTCTGATATGGGTTCCATAGAGGATGAGATTATCAGCGCAGCCCATTACATCGCCACCCGCTGGGAGTTCAATCTCATCTACGATTCCAACAGGTCCCTTTATGGAATAGACATAACCCGTCAGGAGATAGAGGATCAGGTCGACCAGCACAAGGATCTCAAAGGCGTCAGGGAGATGGCGACGGACAGGAGCGCCACATTCAACTTCGTCGACCTCATAGGACAGCTGAGATTCCAGCAGCGCTGGGCGAGGACCCCCCGTATACCGAAGACTGCCGTTCTCGGCCATTCTCTTCTTGTGGCGAACATGATGTACCTCTACGATCTCGACAAAGGGGTATCGGACAGGCAGATCTACAACGATTACTACACGGGACTGTTCCATGATCTTCCGGAGGTGCTGACAAAGGACGTGATCACACCTATCAAGGTGAACGTCTCCGGACTGGCAGCTCTCCTCGAGGATTACGAGCACGACCTGATCGAGGAGAAGATCATGCCGCTCATCCAGTCTGATTGGCGCGATGAGTTCAGATTCATGGTCTACGATCCGTTCACGGATGTGGACGATCCGGAATTCGGGAAGCGTGACGGCTTCAATCTGAAGACCTGCGATATGCTGGCCGCGTACATGGAGGCGCATATCTCGATATGCTACGGCGTCAGTAACTCCACGCTCAGGGAAGGTGAGAAGGAGATCCGCGAGAAGCTACTTGCCAGGGAAAAGGGGATCGACACCGTGAAACTGATCGAGGATCTCGAAAGGATGAATTTCTGAACCCGAACCTGAATCGGGATCCTTTGAGATTCTGGGTTCTTATCTTTAAATCACCAATGTTCAGCATCTTCCGAACCAGTTTCGACAGGCTTTATACATGCCTGTGCATTTTCGGTTTTCATGAGGAAAGATTTTGGTTCCAAACCATGTATGTATCCCGAGCCGGTTCTCATCGTTGCCACATACAACGATGACGGTACTCCGAACGCTATGAATGCAGCATGGGGAGGGATACACGAGGATCATGAAATCGCATTATGCCTTTCTCCGGAGCACAAGACCGTTAAGAACATCCTGAAGCGCAAAGCATTCACGGTGAGCTTTGCCACCAAGGAGACCGTCGTCGGGAGCGATTATGTCGGTATCGTCTCAGGGAACAATGTACCTGATAAGTTCTCCAAGGCAGGATTCCATGCGGACAAGAGCGATAAGGTGGATGCGCCGATGATCAAGGAGCTCCCGATATGCCTCGAATGCAGACTTATGAGCTACACTGAGAAGAACTGCGAATGCATAGGCGAGATCGTCAACTTGAGTATCGACGAATCCGTTCTCACCGACGGCAAGGTGGACCTCAGGAAATACCATCCGATAATCTACGATGGGCTGAACCATGATTATCTGATGTTCGGCGAGAAGGTCGGGAACGCGTTCTCTGACGGAAAACAGCTCAAGTGAAAAACGGACGGGGTCTCCCCCGCCCTTCTTTTGAAGTTTAGATCAGCGTCTGCCGATGACTTCCTGTCCCCTCATGTAGGGCCTCAGGACTTCGGGGATAGTGATGGTTCCATCCCTGTTCTGATAGTTCTCCATTATGGCGACGACCGTCCTGGGGAGTGCGAGACCGGATCCGTTGAGTGTGTGTACGAACTCGCTCTTCAGGTGAGGCTCGGGCCTGTACTTGATCCTCGCCCTCCTTGCCTGGAAGTCTGTGAAGTTGGAGCAAGACGATGCCTCGAGCCAGGCATCCTTTCCGGGTGCGTAGAGCTCGAGATCGTAGCACTTGGAGCATGAGAAGCTCATATCCCCGGTGCATAGCAGAAGTACCCTGTAGGGCAGTTGGAGGCCGTTGATGAGGTCCTCCGCGTTCTTCCTCAGCTCCTCGAGCCTCTCGTATGACTTGCTGGGCTCGACGAAGTTGACCATCTCGGTCTTCCTGAACTCGTGGACACGGATGATACCCTTGGTGTCTGCGTGCTTTCCCACCTCGCGCCTGTACGATGTCAGGTTCGCAGTGTAGAAGATGGGAAGCTGGCCCTTGTCGAGGATCTCGTCCTGGAGCAGGTTAGTGATAGGCACTTCCGCAGTGGGGTTGAGGTACATATCATCCTTCTGGAGGTAGTACATGTCATCCTTCAGGTTGGGATACTGCCCGGTACCGATGACCGCAGCTTTGTTGATAACGGCGGGCACGACGAGTTCGGTGTAGCCCTGGTCCTTGTGGACGTCGAGGAAGTAGTTGATGAGGGCGCGCTCAAGCCTTGCTCCGTCGCCCTTCATGACGTAGAATCCGCTTCCTGCTACCTTGGTACCCCTGTCGAAATCGATGATGTCCAGGTCCTCAGCGAGTTCCCAGTGCTCTTTGGGTTTGAAATCAAACTTCCTCTTCTCTCCCGCCTCGTACACGACGACATTCTCGGTATCGTCCTTCCCGATGGGGACGGACTCGTGAGGTATGTTAGGGATGTTAAGGACGCAGTCGTTCCTGATCTCTTCCAGCTCGGCCATACGTGCGTCGTTCGCCTTGATCTTGTCGCCGACGATGCGCATCTCTGCGATCTTGGCGTCCTTCTCCTCGCCCTTGGGCATCTTGGAGATCTCCATGGAGACATCGTTCCTGGTCTTCCTGAGGCGGTTGTTCTCGTCTGTGAGTGACCTCCATTCAGAATCTGCCTCGAGGAATCTGTCGAGGATCTTCTCGTCCCTGTTCCTGTTCCTGATCATTGTCCTGATCATGTCAGGATTCGATCTGATCACGTTAACGTCTAGCATCTCATTACCTCAGAATTTCTTTTGGGAGAGGGATGTCCATGTCCTCTTATCCGTGACGATGGCCACTCCGCCGCGTACATCGACGATGACGGCGCCTGTGTTCTCAGCTATGGCCTCAGCTACCTCTTTCGCCCCGTCGTCCGAATTGGACAGTACCTTGACTTTGATCAGACGGTTCTTTTTGAGCTGCGCGGTGATCTCATCGTATATGCCCTGGTCCAGGCCGTCCTTTCCGACATGGACTGTGGGGCTGAGTTCGTTCGCACGCCTGATGAGTTCCTTCCTGGCATCTTTCTCCGTCATGTTCTCTGCTCCCTTATGTACGGAATGCGCCGTACTTCGCCGCACACATCGCACGTCATGCATACCTTGTGGTTGGACAGGCGTACCGTGCAGTTGACCCCGGGCATCATGGGAAGATGGCAGCTTTTGCAGTACCTTCTTTCTTTGGGCATGGGGACTTGGGTCTTGCCGCTAACCGCTCTAGCGATATCGACATACCTGGCAGCTCTGTCGTTCTTGCCCGACCGGACGGCGGACTCGGACTGATCCAGGAGGGTCGAAATGCGCTCCTCGCCAATCTCATGGATTTTAGCGTTGGGGATACGGCGTGACATGTGCGCTCCTATAAGAGGGCGACAAACCGCGCAGTATTAATATTTTATAGAGAAAAGCGTCCAGGAATCAGATGACAGGGAGCAGTGATAGAAGGTACTCGCGGATCTCTTTCTCCTCTCCTTCGAACGAACTGTTCTCGCCTGCATAGGTGTCGAAGAGGAATGCCATGTATTCATGGAACGCGATGACCGCCTCGTCCCAGGAGGGCTTCCTTATGTCAATACCCAGAATGTCGCATTTGAGGGTCCATTCATCTGAGTCCTGATCATATCCGGTGACAGCGGAGACTGGGTTCAGGAGATCCCTGTCGGAATTCGATGTAACTATGGTATGGAACTTCAGGGCGGGGATAGTGTAACAACCGTTGATCTTGTCCACGCTGATTATGTGTCCCTGCTGGTTCCTGTTGACCTTACCGACAACGATGACCGGTCCTGCCTTGGCGAATGTAGGTATATCGGTTACTGCGATATTCCTGTCGAAGTTGATAGGTACGATAAATCTGTCGTTGGTGAGGTTCCAGTGGTTCCTCTTGACCTCATCCCTGACCACTATGCCGATGGCCGCAGACACCTTGTCTTCGGTATCGGTATAAACGAGGATCTTCTCGCGGTCGAGGCCCGAGAACCTGGAGGTCTTATCCTTGTTTCCGTACTCCAGGACGTATCCGTCGATGTGATCGTTGAGTTCGATGAGATCCCTGGCTATGATTGCCCTGGATTCGTCGTCTTCGAAGAAATCCGTCATCCAGGAACCGACCGCCCCTTTGCCAAGGAAATCAAGTGTGGCACAGAGGATTTTCATTGCCTTTTCGAGCGCGTATTCGTTGCCTTTGGAAGGTCCGGATCCGATACCTGCATCAGAACCTCCGATGGTCAAGTCGAACTTCTTCTTCAACTTCTCCGGTACCTCATTCTGAAGTCTCATCTCAAGCCTCATCAGCATGCATCCGATGTCCGTCAGAATCTTTTGGACATCTACCATGGTCTGACCTGCCACCGATATCGGGATGCCTTTCTTGCTGTTAGGGTCTGCTGAAACGACTTTGAATCTGAATGAGTCCATCGGGTGCGGTATTGTCCAGCGAGATAAAAATTGTTGTCGCGATGGCTTTTTTCCACACAGCCCAGGTGCCGTAATTACCGCCTTATTATAGGAAAAAGAGAAAACAGGCATAACATTTATATGAATGTTATGAAGCGGTCTGGCATATGACTTTCCGCCTCTTCGGAGGTTAGGAAATGCCAGCCAAGATTACATACGAAGAGCTTCGCAGAACTATCTGGGAGCAAAGGCAGGAGATCATCGAGTGCTTTATCCGTGAGGGGAAGACAGACATCCCTTACAGGTTCTCGAATTTCGAAAAGGACATGAACGTGTCGGAGCTTGTCGTCGACCGTTCGACTCAGAAAAGGAAATGGAATGTTCTCGTCGACAGAGGGTTGATCTCGAAGAAGATAGTAGGAGGCTCAGTCGTCGATTGCATCGATTTTGCATGGTTCAGAGACCTGATGAGCTCATCAGTCCGTTCACAATACAATGCTCTCGTCCGCACAGTCACTCCCTGCCTCGAGAGAGATAGAGAGATAGAGAGAGACACCCACACAGTCGCGCAGGGACGCGCACGCGCGTTAGAGGAGGGAGCACAGTGACCTCCGACATCATCTACATCGACATCCGCACATCATCCGTCACCATGGGCGGGATCGTGGACAAGATCGCGTCGTTGCAGAAGGCACATCCCGACCAAGAGATCTTCATGGACGGCGATGCATACGCTATCGTCGGCAGGCAGAGGAAGGTGAGCGCATGATCGACACCTCCGACCTCGAATGGTACATGAGCATCGAACTCAAGTCCTCACTCACCCTCGGAGAGCTGAACGAGCTCCTGGACAGATTGGGGAGAATCAACGAGAGCTGGTGCGTCGGCACCGAGGACGATGACCAGGTCAGGGTCACGAAGGACGGTGATCTCGGTATCGAGCTGGACAGAATCACCGACAGCGATATGCCAGAGGTTCTCAGGATCCTCACGGACTACAAGGTGTACATCTGCGAGATCGGTCATCAGGTAGATCGTGGGCTCTGCTTCTACAAGGTGTTCAACGTATTCTCTCCCGGCGAGATGGTCGAGGTCTACAGGCACGTGCTCATCGAGACCGCGAACCCGAAGCTCACATGGGATGCATGGAAGGAGGAGAGCGGATTCAACGATTTCGTGAAGGAGGTGTACTGCGATGGCGAGTGACAACGTCATCGAGCGCATCAACACAGCTCGCAGGATAATCGCCGAGACCGACTTCACCAAATCCGGTACGGTCACGGGCGGACAGAAGTACAACTTCATACCCATCGCGCAGATCCTCGATGCTGTCCGCAAGGCACATGCATCCGCAGGTGTCACCGTTACCTTCGGGATCCCGGAGTACGACACCGGGCAGTTCGAGAAACGCTACTCCTATCAGAAGAAGTCGCAGTACGGAGAGACCACGTGGTTCGCAGCGAACGGCCACATCCATGCGACCATCTACGGAAGCTCCGTGAATGACAGGATCGAGATGGATGTCCCCTTCGAGGCGCAGGACAACTCAGACAAGCTTACGAACAAGATCATCACCAATGCGGAGAGGTGCCTGTATAGGGTCCTCTATGCCATCGACGAGGGAGATGCCACCGACCCTGAAGCATTCAACTACCAGATGGAGGACGCACCTAAACAGACACGTGCGGAGAAGATGGCGAACGATCCATTCTTCGCGAAGAGGCCCTCGCCTGATACGGAAGCATCCTTCGTCACCGCAGACAAGGTGTCCTCCAGATCCCAGACCGAATGGGATGCCATAGCAGGGGATTGCAAGAAGGCCATCCTCGAATGGCTGGAAGAGGACCAGGTCATGAATGCCGTCAACGAGGTCTGGACCCATTACAATACCGAACACGGTGTCTACAGGACATGGCAGTCCGGTCTCTGGATACAGGTCTACAAGGAGCTGAAGGCGGACGGTGCGAAGCTCAAGGAGGTCGCACTATGACCTCATGGATGGAATGCGGATGCGGTGGGGATGTAGTCCTTTACGAGAATCCCGGAGAGGAGAGGTTCGGCAGGAAGTGGTTCCTCCTCACAGGAAACTGCAAGAGATGCGGAATGTACCACGAGACCGTCCCTTTGGCCGACCTGAAGGAGTTCAGGAGGCTCATGGAGGAAGATGAGGTCAGGAGATACCGCGAACAGCTGGAGAAGGAAGAAAAGGAGTACAGGAGACACCTCGCCTCCCTCACACCCGAGGAGCTCCTCGAGGAGGTCGGCCCGGATCACTATCCGTGGTTCTATGTCCGCATACACAACACTCCAGGAAGGGGAGGGAGCATCCAGAGGGCACTCACATTACAGACCGCAAGGGAGGCAGGCACCGCAGTGGCGGAGAAGGGACAGTACATCACCATCGAACAGCACTTCAAGACAATCGAGGAGTGGAGGCACGGGGAGCGTCCTGAGCTGAAGAAATACCATGTGCATTGCGAATGGGATTACACCGTCCATGATACCGGAGCCCATGAGAATGCCATGAGGACCATCAACTGTGGTTCCCTCGAGGACGCACGCAGGGTCGCACATAGCGAGGAGAGATACTGGACCAACAGACCGACCAATACGTTCTTCAGATGGAACATAACAGACGAGGACGGCAACTTCGTGGAGGCATCCGTATGATAGATGCCTGCTCCATCGAATCCTATCGCACTCTCGGCATGACCGCCGAGGTCCAGAGGATGAGGGTCCTCGATACCGTCCGTCAGGCCAGACACCCCTCGTCTTCCGACATCGAGAGGCTGACGGGCATACAGAGGACATCCGTCACGGCGAGGCTCAAGAAGCTCGAGGATGACGGCCTGATCTACAAGGCAGGAACGAAGAAGGATCCGTTCACCGGAAAGACCGTGAACTGGTACGCGGCGGTGGACTGAGATGTGCATCTACGTCGAATGCCCGATGGTCGCAGACGGCCTATGCGCGGACTGTCAGAAATGCCCTTATTACGACGGTTCGGAGGGCGAGATATGACCGCCACATACGACGGGAAGCTCAGATGCTCCAAGGATGCCTTGGATGCATGCTGCAGGACCATGGACGAGTGGATGATGTTGAAGAAGGTCTACAGGTCCACTCAGGGTAATCTCTGTCTCAGGGTCGATGACAGGAAGGGCTGTCCGATCAAGTGCTGCCCGTTCTGCGGATCGGAGGTATCGGAATGAAATGCAAGAGGTGCGGAGCTCCGGATGCGGAATACTTCATCGATTCTTTCGATCCCGTGTCCAAGCAGAATGTCCACCCGTGGCTGTGTATGAAATGCATGATTACGGTCAACATTGCTATCATGGATCTCGTGGGGATGACGGGATGAAGTACAGACCGAGGTTCCAATGCGAGCATCTGGTGCTCAATGCCCTCTCTTCGAACCAAGAGAGGACATTGGCCAAGATAACGGCCCTTGCGTACCCTGATTACGACCCTCGTTTAGAGGAGATCCGTTTGGGAAGGGTCAAGGCCCATCTGGACTAGTTCGTCGAGGCCGGTATAGTCTCAAGTTCCGAGGTCATGACCGGAAGGGGATGCAGGACCGTCTACAAGCTAAGGAGGTCCAGAGCATGAGCATCGAGGACTGTCTTAATGCAGATATATTGGCGGAGATCGAGGAGGCGAAGACCGCTAGATGGGGTGCAAAGCTCTCCACCACTGGATTCCCAGCCTACCCCTGTCCGAAATGCGGAGAGATGCAGTTCCCGGACAGGGCATGGGCGAATCAGAAAGGAGTATAGGTGTGCGATCTGGTCTGCAACGGGTGCAAGGCATCTTCTGCGAACTTCTGCTGGAATCTTTGGTAGGAGAGTCCGTTGTTCAGAGAGAACAGATTCTACCTGGATGCATTCTCGGATGATGCTTATGAGGAACCGGATGACGAGACGCTCAAGATGAGATGTTCCTTGGATCTGGAAGGGTTCCGCACCACTAAGGAGTTCGCAATCCGTGCGGTCCAATGGTTCAACGGCGGTCATCCGACCACATATCACATGCCCGTATCGGTCATGAAGGATGGGAAGGTCACAGATACCGAGATGATTCCTCTGAACATCCCCAACAGGGTGATGTGGAGGTCCATGACGCTTGAAGTCCATTTCATGATATGTTACGACAAGAAAGCTACTGTGGGTCTGGCCATCGATTCGCAGAAGCACAACGGAGGGACCCATGGGCTGATGATGGATGACGTTTCAAGAGTATGCATCGCCGATGGGAAGCTCATAATCGCCGGTAATGAAAGGATCGCAGAGATAGAACTCGTCGATTCTCCCGATCTCCTGACCAAGAAGCATGCACCGAAGTGGTTCTTGGATGAGATGACGACACCTATCGGAGATATGGTTACTGCTGCTGACATCATGCCAGGTCGCTTGCCTGGTTTCGAGTGGCTGCATCCGATGACGGAGTCGGTCATCATCGAATCGGTCAAGACACGCAGACAGAGCATTCTGGAGGATTTTGCATGATCTACCTTATCACGGGAGCAGTCCTGGACAAGGAGCTGGAGATCACCGATTACACCGATGGGCGGAGATTCGGTCCGAGGCTCGGATGGTTATCCACTTTCAACCCGTGCCAGTTTTGCAGCAACAGCAAGTGCAGGAAGAATCAGTACGGCCCCTGCGATGATGCATATCTCGAGCTTTGGAAAAAGAAATACTTGGAGCAAGGGGCACAAGCTCAATTGGAGCAATGGGGGATGGAGGCATGAATGAAATCGACGAGAGGATCCTCGGACTTATTAAGGAGCACACCAGGTTATCTGTCCCTCAGCTGATCGATAATCTCTACCCCGATGTACCGGTCTATCGTAAAAGCACTCTGCGCACATACATCTACGGTAAATGCAAGAATCTCTCCCTGTACCATTATCTCCGCAAGGTCAGAGAGGGGAATGCCGTTCTATGGGAGCTGGAAGAATGACAGAATCCAGACTTTTACATGCACAGGACGGCATCCAATGCGTCAATTGCTTCTACTTCCGTATGGCCCCCACAGGCCAAGATGTAGTCGATAAGGTGCCTTACTGCGACAGGAGAGGCAGACAGATCGGTTGGAATCCCCTGCTTTTCATGTGCGGTGATTTCGGCATAAGGGACGAACCCATCGTGATGCAGACGAAATTGGATTGGAGATGGGGTGCCAAGACATGAAGAGGCAGTGCACAGTCAGAACGGTCCCTGCCCCCCACAGTCCTCAGAATGTCCCGAAGTCATGCTGGACCTGTCTGCACAGAGGTCCGGTGACGGCCGACTGGTGCTACTGCAACAAGGGCGGAAGGGGCGAGAGGAGGAAGAACACCGATCCGTGCGAGGACTACGGTCTTGATGCGATATGGCTGATAACGGATTGGCTTTACGTTTGATGAGGTGAGAAGATGAGTGCGATAGACAGCATAAGAGAGCGCATAAGATGGGCTCGTATCGGAATGTGGGCTTGCAAGGAGAACAATAGCATGAGGGAGTCCATAGAGGCCAGAGGGGAGAAGGTACTTTACCTGACCACTCAGGACGGCGATTGGACCATCGAGATCAACGTCCGCAGGAAGGACGAGACCACAAAAACTGTACCGACACCCTGCCAATCCGGTAGGGAGGAGAACAGAGGATTCGGGTTCAGAGTGAGGGGAAGGGAATGATAGACGACAACTCGGCGGACGCTTACAGGAAGGCATTCAACACGGACAGGATAAACGTCCTCAGATACCGTGTGTACGAGACCATAAGGGACAACCCCGGACTGATGGATGAGGAGATAGCGCAGAAGCTGGGCTCTCCGATAAACTCTATCACTGGCCGTGTGAAAGAGCTGCATGATGTTGGGCTTATAGAGTTCGACAACGGAAAGAACGGAAGGAACAACACCTGCAGGAGATCATACATCAAAGGGACGATGGAGGCATCCGCATGATTGAGGATGCGATAATGGACGTGCTTTCAGTCTCAGGGATGACCTACAGGGAAGCGATGGTCCGTGCCATAGGCGACCGTTACGATGTGCCCTATAACGATGTCATGTGCATCATCGACAGGCTCATCGACGAAGGGAGGGTGAAGGTGTCGACCGATTCGATGAACCATCAGTACATAGAGGTGGCCTGATGGCATTCTACGGTGACGATACACGCACGAAGGACAACACCAGGGTCATAGAGCTCTACGGCCGTATCTATTCACGCTCTCAGCTGAATCTCAAGGAGATCGATGATGTGGACAGGCTGAGGGAGTACCTAATCGCCGATGCCAATAGGATCCTCGAATCCGCAGAGGAGCTCCTAGGACTGCTCTGCAGGAGGTACGAATGAAACAGGAATGCTGCAGGACATGTGCTCACCACCACGCTATCCTCATCAGGATAGAAAGCGAGGGCACCGAGGACGAGTTCCCCGTATTCGAGCACTTCTGCGATGGGAAGAGGATACAGGATTCCTTGGTGAAGGATTTCAGATGCGGAAAGTACGAAGAGAGGGCGATATGATGGGCGGCAGATGCAAAGGCATACCCTTGAAGCCATGCTGCGAGGAGATGGAATCCGTGCTGATGTTCAACGATCTCAGGGATTCCATCCTCTACGATGAGGAATCTCCGGAAGGTGAGAGGTTCTGGCTGTGGTGGAGGGACTGCGATTGCTCTCCGTTGAGGTTCTGTCCGTTCTGCGGAAAGAAGGTCGAGGAGATCAGGTTGGGGGATGGGAGAGATGGAAAGTCTGAATGAAACGATTGAGAAGGTCCTTCAGGCCCTGAAGGACGAGAGGTCGGTGGACGAGGTCGCTCTGAAGGTCGGTTTACCTAGGAGCGAAGCCCTCGACATCATGCTGTACCTCGCAGGAAGAGGGCGGATCGCCATGACGGACAGTCTGCACTCGAAGTGGGCATTGAAACATGGGAGAGAAGAAGAATGAACGGAGAAGAATCTAGCAAGAAGTACCTGCTTGACTACAGGCAGGGCGGAACGATGGGGCCGATGAAGATACTGACTATGAGCTTCGCAGTGGATGAGAAGGACTACGACAAGGTCATAGCGCATCTGTCAAGGATGCTGTTGGTCAACGAGAGGGCATTCACCATAGGGGAATACGAAGAGCCGGAGGAGCTCACCGCTCCCTACAGAAATGTAATTAACTTCGGAATAACCCCGAATGAGGACGTAAGAGGCACATCTACATCCTGGAGCAAGGACGAATGACCGAAGAATGGCATAAGGGCGAGTTCGAGCTCGGGAAAAGGTATTACGATGCAGTAGGCCGCAGATGGAAGGTCGTCAAGCTGATCCATCACGGAGATTACGACATCCTGCTTGTCAGAAGGGGCTTCAGAACTGAGATCGGATGCACAGAGCCCGATGGCAAGACCGCTACGGTGTTGTTCAGCGAGTTCGGTTTCACGACAATCTATGCGGAGGCGGAGGAATGACAGGATCGTATCAAGCGATTTACAACGATTATCATGAGATAAAGGTTCATTCCAAAGAGGATGGCAAGAAATGGGTGACGTTATCCATCGGCAACAATGAGGATGCCCGTCATAGGGACATCGACATGAGTCCTGAGCAGTTCGATGCGCTAATTTTGCTAATGAAGCAGGCGGAAGCAACATTCACGCCAGGAAGGGGGATCAAGGAATGAAGATTTATTTGTTGTATTGCGGAGACTATGACGAGGATGGAATCGTAGGAATCTTCTCATCCAGAGAGAAAGCGATGGAGGTCGGGCTTAGAAGGTGCGATCCTACGCTGATTCCCAGAAATTCCGACGGCAAATGGGCCTATGATAGAGTGCCCCCGACACCCGAACAGGTGGAATCACGCATCAAAGAGTATGAATTGGATGGAGAGGGTGAGGAATGACCGACCCTACCAACATCCTACCAGAACCCTACCAATCTGGTAGGCTCATAGGCAAGATTCCAACTGTTTCCATAAAGGAAACAGTTGCCCTGAAACCCTGTCCGTTCTGCGGTAGCGATGTCATGGCCATACAGGAACAAGATGGATTCAGCAATGTCCTGTATTGGTCGATACGGCATCCCTTAAAGGACTGCATCCTGCGCAACATACCGCTGTGTTCAAGGAACCTGGATGAGTTAGTTGAACAATGGAACAGGAGAGTGAATGAATGACAGAGCTCAAGCCATGTCCGTTCTGCGGTTCTCAGAATGTATGGCTAACCGATTGGGCGAATCCAGCCATCCAATGTCGTAATTGCCACTTGGTCGTCGATACAGAGAGCCTGATGGATGAAGAAGAATTAGTTGAAAGATGGAACAGGAGGGTAAAGGAATGACCGAACTGAAACCCTGTCCGTTCTGTGGAGGAAACTCCGAAGTTCATGTCACCGAGGCAGAATACTGGTATGTGATATGTCTTGAATGTGGCACAATTTCAGGAATCTATTCATCTGAGGATGAAGCGATGAAAGCATGGAACAGGAGGGTGAGTGAATGAAGATGCGCGATCTACACATTGAAAAGAGCAAGGACAGGGTACGCATAGAATACACCGCCGACAACGTCTCCCAGAAGGAACTGGACGGACTTGTCACGATCATGTACACGGGCGAACTGCCCAAGACCCCCGACAGTTGCGACCTGACCCAAGAAGAGTAGGATGCTTGCGATATGATCCTGTCGGTCAACATGAAAAGACAGGAACAGATGGGGATGGACGAATGACATTCAAAATCAATTTCACAGTAGAGGTTGATGGTATAAATTCGATCAATCCAGAGGTTTTAGTTATAATAGGTCAGAAATTGAGGATGGAATCCCAAGCCGCATTGCATAGGCGGTACGGGGATGTCAGAGTCGTTGTCGGTCCGGTAGGGGTGAAAGAATGAGCAGGGATCTGTCTCTGAAAACGATCCGCTTGCACGGAAAACGTGTGAGATGTCAGGTCTGCAAGAAACACGATGCAGTGGAGAGATTCTACGGGACATTTGTTTGTAGGAGCTGTCTTAAACCGATGGTGATAGGATACCTAACTGGCAGGATGATGGGGGCATAGTATGGGATGGAGGAAGAGGAATGAGCGACGAGAATAGAAACTATCTGCTCGATTACAGAGAGAGTGGCGACCTCGGACCGTTAAAGTTAATATCCCTGAACTTCGCAGTCAATGAGGAGGACTATCAGACCACAGTCGAATGGCTGAGGGGAAAGATCCTGCGCAACAATAGGGAATTCACGCTGGGGGAGTACGGACCGTTCAAGGATCCGAACATCCTCGTCGCTGACCCGAAGGACCTGAAGGTCGAAGAACTCAGGAGGTCGCTCTCGTCGGGGGAGTTGGTCTACGAGGATGGGATCATAATAAAGGGCATGAGGGAGAGGCCATGAAGAAACCGATAGAGGAGAGGCTCCGGCGTCAGCTGAGGAAGGAGCGTGTCTACCTCGCATTGAAGCTGAGAGGACCGAGCACGGCCAGCGCTCTGAGCACATGGCTGGACGGGGAGGAGACTCCCCACGGGATCGCCAACTTTCTCGCAGAATTGAAAGCAGAGGGGAAAACGGAGGTCGTGAGCTCCAAAAACGACGTCAAGACCTGGAGGGCGAGAGCATGACCGAGGCCGGCCACATCAAGATCAAGATACAGACGTATGGATTGGCAGCCATGAAATGCTATCACAAATCAAGCATCAGAATCGAGACCCACAGGCCACACACAGAACCGGTTTGGTACGAGCTGTATGTATACCAGAACGATGACGCTCTGTCCGATGACAGCCATGTGAACGTATTCATGTCCAGAGAACAGCTGGAAGCATTGAGAAACGAGATAAACAAGGCACTGGAGGCGAGCGGATGATTGACACGCTCAATGGAGGGCAGACCTGCAACCAATGCAGGAAGTGGGTCCCCAAAGGCAAGAGACATGATGTATTCTGGGGAGACGTACCTGTTCAATCCTACTGCACGGAGTTCGACAAGGTAGTGATCCCATCAGACGGACAGAACTGCAAAGCTTTCGTGAAGAAACTGTTTAACGGAAACGACAAGAAGGGATGAAGATGGAAGACAGATGCATAGGATGCACTCATTGCAAGGAAGGGAAATGCGGATGCGAGAAGGGACCACTGGTCAAGAGCGAAGGATTCTGCTCGTCACACGAGAAGGAGGAATCCGAATGATGATCGCCAAGGTCATAGTCCCCAAAGGGGAGTACAGCGGCATAGTGGAGATGATCGAGCCTCCAGTCGGCCTCATCGGAAGATACGAGGCAAGGGAGATCCATATCGACTATGAGGGGCACGTCATAGGATTCAAGGCCACCCTCTTCGTAAACCCTCCGGAAGGACAGGAAGGGGAGACGAGGGTGTTCGAGACCGAGGTGACTTCGAGGTTCGACCTCCTCGAATACAACGAGGAGCTGCTGTCCTGAATCCAGCGGTCGGATGGGAAATGACCCTGTCACAGGACATAATCGACCACACCGTGCCCGGGAAGGTCTACACCCCTGCCGAGGTCACCGAGCTGATAGGACACCCTGCGAAGAGATCGTCCAACGTCAAGACGATGATGGACAAGCTCTGCAACTACGGCTATTTCGAGAGATGGGTGAAGCCCAAGAGATACCTAGGAAGGGACACATACGCTTATCTGAGAAAGTGAAACCGCTTACCTGCAGAGCCTCACCATCCCTCTGCAGGGTTTTTCCATGCCCTACATAATAAAAGCCGTCCGTAATGTAAGATTCACTCTAACCGGAGGTATACGGTGTGGCAATCGATAAGAAGGTACGTGCGGAGATACTGAAGAAGCTCTACGCAGGAGTACCCGTCAATAAGATCCTCGAAGAATACGATGTGGGGAAGACCACCCTTTTCAAATGGAAGAAGAGGGTCGATGAGGATCTCAGAGAGAGGCAGAAGGAGAAGCGCGAAAGTGAACCGAAAAGTGAACCAGTTCACAATAAGGGGAATGAAAGTGGAAAAAGTGAACCCGTCGCCTTTCCTCCTATCGCTCACATCGATCTCGACAATCTTGCGGACCATGCCCTCCTCGGTCTATGGGATGGACTCACACGTATCAAAGAGGGACTGGAGCATGTCCGCTACTTAGAAGGTGATGCCACCAGGGAATCCCTCACGGTATCGTATCTGAAGGAGTACCGCCAATACATAGCATTGGCAGGAAGATGGGGAGGACTCGAGGACAAGGTCGATTCCGACAACCCGATACTGACCGCATTCACGGAAGCTTTGAAGAAGAACAGGAGAGAGGACAATGAGTGAAGCATTGCAGATGCCGCCTGACCATGTCCTCGATTGGATAGCCTGCGAGGATAAGCTCCAGTTCTGGGAGGGTCCTGTCAGATGCGGCAAGACGCAGGCCTCAATCCTTGCCCTTCTCTATCACATCGATAACAACCCCACATGGAAGCAGGGCATCCTGTCAGGCAATACGACCAAGTCTGCAAAGAACAACGTCGTGAAGACCGCGATGGGATTGCTCGATCTCGCTCCCAAAGCGAAGTTCAAGGTCCATGAGGGGGAGATAGTCATCCCCACAAGGCACGGCCCTGTGAGGGTCGTTCTCTTCGGTGCGGACGACTCCGATTCCGACGATTCGCTGAGAGGATTCACCGCTGACTTCTGGCTTGCCGATGAGATCACGAAGCATCACGAGAACTTCATCAAGGAGGCCCTTGCACGTATCTCCGCATCAGAGCACCCATGGGTGCTGTGGACCTCCAATCCGGAGAATCCCCGTAACAGGATCTACACCGAGTACACCGACAGGTTCCTGAACATGTCCGATGAGGAGAAGAAGGAGTTCGGAGGCTACTCTGAGAGACACTTCAAGCTGACGGACAACCCCATCATGACTCCGGAGAAGATCAGGGCCTTGGAGCTGACGTACACCGGAGCGGAGTACAGGAGGAAGGTCCTCGGGGAGAGATGCGTAGCGGAAGGTCTGGTCTATCCGTTCTTCGGGGACGATTGCATCAAGGCACCTCCCGAGACCGCCAAGGTCCGTTGGGCATCGATAGACTTCGGTACCGTACACCCTACGGCGATGGGATGGTACGCATACGACAAGGAGTCCAGGACATACTACAAGGTCAGGGAATGGAGGGCGACACCCGAACAGGCCTCCAGGATGACCGTATCGGAATACATGGATGTCTTCGAGAAGATAACCGAAGAGCTCGGTGGGATCTCGAAGATGAACCTCACGATAGACTACGGAGGAGGGGGCGAGGCTCTTGCAAGGGAAGCGGAGAGAAGGCATTGGATGCCCCAGAACCCCGATAAGAAGGTGCTTGACGGCATATCCGCTACCGCCAGGCTCCTGCACACTCACAAGCTCTACATCTCACCCGAATGCCCGTTGACCATAGAGGAGCTCTATCTCTACCATTGGGACGAAAAGGCGGCGGAGAGGGGAGAGGACAAGGTCGTGAAGGAGCACGACGACCTTGCTGATGAAACACGTTACGCAGTCTCCACGTTCATCGAGCCGAGACTGAGGAGTTGAGAACATGGAAGACATCATAAGGACACCGACGGAGATCACTCCGAAGAGCATCAAGAACGCATACAACCAGTTCATGCACCGTCTGCAGAGGATGGTACATCTTGACAGGGCATACGATACCGGACAGGTCGGAGAAGAGCCTGTGAGGTGCGTATCGAACTACTGCAAGTACATCTCCGATACCAAGAGCTCATACGTAGCAGGCAATCCGCCTCAGTACACGGTTGCGGAGGGCGATGACAAGGCCGCAGAGATGGTGGACCTGTTCAGGCACCAGACTAAGGAGGAGGTGGACCAGAGGCTCGTATCCGATGCATCCATATTCGGAAGGGCATTCGAGGTCTGCTACTGCGATGTGGAGGAGGGGAAGCTCATCCCTAAGAGCGCGACCATCTCGCCGCTCCATTGCTTCGTGGCCTATGATTTCGGTCTGAATCCCGATTCCGTCTTCGGAGCGGTCCATTACATGGAGAAGGACGAGAACAATACCGAGGTGCATTATCTCGACGTGTACGATGCCGTCAACGTCACGAGGTACAAGCTTATATCCGGATCATTCTCCGTCATCATCGATTCCAGACCGCACGGATTCGACAGGGTGCCCATCATCGAGTACAGGAACAATGCGACCATGAGAGGGGATTTCGAGCCTGTCCTGAGCTTGCAGGATGCGATCAACCATGTCCTTTCGGACAGGGTCAAGGATAAGAACAGGTTCGCATCCGCTGTGCTCATGGCCAAAGGTGTGTCCTTCGGTGACGATCCCGAAGAGGTCGACGAGAGCATGGGGAAGTTGAAGGATGTGGAGTTCGTCTCCATACCGAAGGATGCCGATCTGTCATATCTGGTGAAGACCTTCGACGAGGCTTCCGTGCAGATCCTCGTTGATGATATAAAAGCCGACCTGCATAAGATCAGCAGGATACCGGACCTCTCCGACCAGGCATTCGCTTCCAATTCATCGGGAGTCGCCATCAAATTCAAGCTGCAGGGATTGAACAATCTAGCACAGTCGCTGATCGCTCAGTTCAACAAGGGATTCAAGAGAAGGTGCAAACTGTATTCTTACGTCCTCTTCGGTTCGGTAGATGCCGTGGAGGTCGAGAGCATGCGCATAGTGTTCAGGTTCGACATCCCTGCAGACATCATCAATGAGGCCAACGCCCTTAATACCTACATACAGGCAGGCATCCTGTCCAGAAGGACCGCCATGGAGAACTGTCCATATGTTGAGGATGTAGCCATAGAGGAGGAGAGGATAGATCAAGAGAAGGATTCCGACCTCGAACGCTCTCTCCGCTCGGAGATGGATCCGATGGTGAACAATATGAGCTCATCGGAAGATGAGGGCAATGGCGAAGAAGAGACCTACTGAGGCGGAGGTCAACTACAGATTCGTAGGCTCCGCTACGAAGTCCATCCATGGCTCGGTCAAGAAGGCCTCCCGTGATCTGCAGGATGATTACGGGAGGATCCTTCAGACCTACACCGAGAAGGGAGGGTTCTCCTCCCGTCAGGAAGCACTGGACTACATGAACGGACATGTGCAGCCTGAAGGCTATAAGGCACTGGTGGAGAGGGCGAGGAAGCTCCCCGAACCGGACAGGACAAGGGAACTGACCAGACTGTCCACCGATGCCTATAAGTTCCGTATGTCCAGGACCAAAGCGTGTGACATAGCACAGGGCTATCATGCTAGGATGCTCCAAGAGGACATCAGGAAGGACTTAGGTAAGGCCAAGGCGCAGACGGCCATTACCGCATCGGAGCAGACGCTCTTCAACGCTCAGAAGGCAACAGGGAGCACGGGGATAGGGTTCGACCTTCCCAACACGGAGCAGATAAAGCAGATAGCATACGGGACTACCACGGAGAAGAAGATCAAGCTGTTCTCGGACAACGAGATGAAGAGCATCCGTGGGGTGATGGATGCAGGGATCCTCTCCGGAAGGTCATACGACCAGATAGCGAAGGAAGCCGAGAAGTACACCGACAACGAGTTCTATAAGGTAAGGAGACTGGTTCGTACCGAGATGGCCCAGGCATCCGTCGATGCCGAGATGGCGGAGATGGAGGAGCTCGGATACGAGGAGTACGAGGTCCATTGCACCCTGGACGAGAAGACATGCGAGATCTGCGGCTCCCATGACGGGAAGGTCTACAAGATGGGTGACGAGGCCAACATGCCCACGTACCACCCCAATTGCAGGTGCTACATAACCCCGGTGATGAAGAAGGAGGGCAGGACGAGGTCTGCGAGGAACGAGAAGGGGAAGAGCATCAAGGTCCCTGCCAACATGACGTATCAGGAATGGAGAAAGCAGTACGCTCCTCAGCTGGAAGTGGAGCATAAGAAGTTTGAGGTCCTGGATAAACCGATGGCTACTAGCGGTGGTAGAACTCCTACCCTTCAGGACGATTATTCAGAAGGTGAGTTTTCAGAAATCAAGACTCATTGTGAGTTTTATTCCAAAGTGCACGAGCTGCTGGGCGAAGATATTGTTTTGGATAAGAAGAATCTAAAGAATTGTGATATGGAGGTCTTATCCACGTCATTTAACGAGATTCATAGGATGATGGAAGCTACTCCGGTCATCAGAGGATCTATTGGGAAGATTATTGTAGAAGACTCTGACGAGATTTATGCTATCAGATTTAACGAATCACCTAATGAAAAGGCTACTTTAGTCCTAGGCAAGGCGTATTTCGAGAATAAAGATACGATGAAAGACGCTTTGAAATATGACGTGGATCATAACTTCCATCCTCCAGGAACTACACCTAGAACCGCTCCCACTCATGATATGACTCATTTGATCGAAGCCAAAATGATCTGTGATAGATTCAAGACCAAAGCAGCAAGAGTGTTTGCTTGGGAAAACTCTACAGTCGCGGAGGATGTTCTAAGGATGGCATTCAAGGAAGTGAAAAGCAAGAATCAGAATCTCTATACAGAGGTGGAGGAAGAACTTGGTACTGTAAGCAGGTATGCGAAGACTGATTTTAGCGAAGGTATGGCTGAGTGCGTTCTCGATGTTCGTTCAAATGGTAATAAGGCAAAGCCTTTATCTAAGGCTGTTGTTAATATTCTTAGGGGGTTAGGTTATGTTTGAATCATGGAAGGAATGGCTTGATGATGATTACAAAGGGATGGGTTTGAAGATTCGTGACGATGCTCCCCCTCAAGTCAAGGAAGAATTCCGCGTTTGGAGTGAGAATCAAAAGAAACGTCATGAGATGGGGTATCGTTAAGAACACCGGTTATTTATAGACAACAAATTTGCAAACTTTTAATTTCATTTATTCTCATTAAATTAAGGTAATAACGCAACAGACAATACTTGGTATTTTTATCCAATACTTCATACGATGTGATGGTGTCTAAAGATGGGAGTAGCGGAGGCTCGCGATGTCGCATCATATCTTGTAACAAAGTTCAGGGAGGTAGGAAAGCCTGCGACCAATATTAAACTACAGAAGGTACTCTATTATGCATGGATAGATTACTACAATACACAGAAGAAATACTTGTTTGACGATGAATTCTTTGCGTGGAAATTTGGACCGGTTGTACGTGAAGTTTACTTCACATATCGTTTATGTGCTGCTATGCCGATCATGTACCCGATAGGGGAATACAACGAGGTCGATTCATCCTTAAAAGTTTTCCTTGATGGTGAAGTCGAGAAGTTCAAAGATACTAAAGCCAGTACCTTAGTATCCAGATCACATGGGGATTACACTAATAAGGAAACGGCTTGGAGCATAATCCATAAGGATGCTGGAGATAGGTTGGACAAAGTCATTCCCTTTGACTTGATTATTCAAAAAGAATGTGAGGAGTATGCTTGATGACGACCCAATTCTTCCTCTAAGTGATGAGAGAGTATTCGAGCTGAGAGAAGATCTGTTTAACTTCATCCAATTGATGGTGGGATAGGATATAGATTCTAACTTCAGTTGTATTATCGATAAGTTGGATGCTATTTATTCTACCGGATATAGGCATATGTACTCAGAAATTGGGCAAATAGTAGAGGGAATGGATATAGTCGACAGAGATATTCTTTCAGATAATATGGAAGCCCTCCATCAGAAGATGGCTCATGAATATTTGGGTGGCAAAACATCGTATCCGATCTATCTGTATGGTATTGTTCTGAAATTAAGCGACCATATATCTCTGGAGATCCAACGCGATGTTAGAAGCGACAATATTGAAGAGAGTATAAAATTCAACGAATATGCGATGTTGAAGAGCAGTCAGGAATTATCCTCGGAAGTAAGGAGGGCTAAGAAGAAAATCAATAAACTCCAGATGCAAAACACCACCATTTTAGCAATCTTTGCATCAATCGTGGTAGGAATAACTGGAGGTATAACATTCCTCAATAATTCCACCAACTCACTTTCAGAAATGACAGTTTCAAACCAGCTGTTCATTATCTCATTGGTATCTTTTGTGATTTTTAATACCGTATTCATTATGATGATCTATGTTAGAGGTATGATTGATGATATGCATGATAACATCTGTAGATGGAATATGCTGAAGCATAGTATTCCTTTATTGATAGTCGATGCAATATTGGTCTTCTTTACATTATTCGGATATTTTGAGACTGTTGGTTGGCCTAGCATTTAAACCGCCACATAATAAACCGCTTCCACCTTTTACTTACTGCCGAGAGTCGAAGATGGCGAGGCCGTAGGCCCCTTGCAAGGCTTGAATACACTCCTTGAACCCTACGGCCGTAACCTGTTTCCTTACCGCTCGGATGCAACCCATCGACGGGGAGGCACCAGTAGAATGCATCCCATCATTCTTCCTCCCCGTCGTAAACATAGGGGAAGCAGCGGTTCCTCTTATCATTCCTCCTTTCCGCTGTGAATCCCTTCTTTTCAAGCCCTACATAATAAACTCCCTCCCAATATCATATAATCACTCAAGTGGGAGGTATACCATGTCCTCAGACGAAGGAAAAAAAGATCCTATCAAGACAGACGACCCTGAAACCGAGACACCCAAATTCACACAGGCCGACCTGGACCGCTGCATCAAAGAGAGGCTCGACAAGGCCGAACGTGTGCATAAGAAGGAGCTCAGCGAGATGGAGTCAAAGCACAAGACCGAGCTCGAACGCTTGAACATGGATGCGGAATCCCGTGCCAAGGCGGAAGCCGAGGACGAAAGGAACGCATTGATAAAGCGTGCGGAGGAGGCCGAGAACGCTCTCAGGCTCACAAGGGCGGAGAAGGAGCTTACCAATGCCGGATTGCCTCCTGAACTCGCCTCGATACTGCTCAACGGCTCCAAGGACGACAAGGAGCTGGTCAATGCCGTGAAGGCACTGTCCGATGCATCTCAGGAGCGTGGAAACAGGATCTATGCTGACAAGGTCGGAGGACGTGGTGTACCTCCTGCCCCTACGTCGACCGATTCCGATCCGCTAAGGAGCGAGATGAGGAAGGCGGCAGGGCTGGAGTGAGGTGAACGAACATGGCAAACACCATTGGAAAAGTAACAGAGTATCTGAAGGAGATAATCGACGACGTTATCACCAAGGATGCAAAGACCTCTGCTCTGCAGGCCGACCCCGCAATCGTCAGAGCTCTCGGCAGGGCAGGAACAATCGAGATCGCAACGACCAAAGTATCCTCTCTCGGAGACTACGGAGCCTCCGGATACGCTGCC
This sequence comes from Thermoplasmata archaeon, assembly GCA_015063235.1. GTDB lineage: Archaea > Thermoplasmatota > Thermoplasmata > Methanomassiliicoccales > Methanomethylophilaceae > Methanoprimaticola. Next base: position 68,260 of record SUSW01000033.1, read on the forward strand.
GGAGACGTGACCGTCTCCTGGGCCCCCTATGTGCTCACGCACGACAGGTCCATCAAGGTCCTCATCGACAGGAGGGAGGAGAACGAGTCCGCAGGAGTCGCAAACGCATCAAGGGCCGCAGGGGACCTCGCAAGACAGCACGTCATCCCCGAGGTCGACGCGACACGTATGGCGGCCATCGCACAGGCTCTCAACGCAGCAGGGGCACCTGCCGGACACCTCGTCACCGAGGCTCTCACCGGAACAGGCAAGCTCAGCAACGAGAACATCCTGACCAAGATCGGTGACGGTCTCGACAAGGTAATCGACGCTACAGGAATCGACGAGGGACACACCATCTACATCAACAACTCCATCTACAACATGCTCAGGATGAGCACGGAGTACGACAAGGTCAAGGAGCTCACCGTCGGAAGCAGGACGCTCAATCTCGCTACCAACGACATCGACGGCAACCAGATCGTCAGGATGCCCTCGGAGAGGATGTTCGGATCGCTCTCCTACAGTGCGACATCCGCTACCGCAGGATTCACCGGTACCAAGGCCATCAACTACATCATCAGCACACCCAAGTACGCTCAGGGAGTCATCGCATTCGATGCACCCAAGTTCATCCCCAAGGAGAACAACCCTGACTATGATGCTGATCTCTACGCATACAGGATCTTCCACGACTGCTTCGTCCCCAAGGAGAAGCTCGGAGGATTCTACGTCAGCGTACAGACCGCACTCTCCAGCTGAAGGTGGAACTAATGGACCGCTTCGCTCAGCTCCGCAACAGGCCTCAGTACGAGTTCCTGAAGGACGATGTCCTGGAGACCATGCTGGCGGAGGCCCTGCAGGACTTCCTTCTCTACACCAACAGGAAGGAGGATCCCGGGGAGAGGGCGGATTCGGTCATCATCGATATGGCCGCGATAAAGCTGAACATGCTCGGTGCGGAAGGCTCTTCCATGGTGAAGGAGGGAGAGGTCACACGTCAGTGGGATTCTCTCCCCGAATCCCTCCGTATGAAGCTGGATGCATTCAGGAGACCGATGTTCCCATGATCCCATTGGCAAGGGACTCTCAGGAGCTGTACCTCTGGAAGTACAGAGCAGAGGAGGCTGAAGGAGATGTCACAGGGGATTGGACCCTGTGCAAGAAGAAGCTGAGGGTCACGCTCTACCAGCTGTCATCGACCAAGGAACAGCTGATAGAGGGACAGCATGTGCAGAGGATCTACTCCATACATATCGCGAACGACGGCTCCAGGACATTGGATGTCAGGGACAGGATAGGGACGAAGGATACCATGCTCTATGAGATCTTGGAACTCCGTCAGGATGCCCTGACGATAAAGGCAACGGGGGTCGCACTGTGAACTCCGTACCGATAGAAGTAGCGTCCGATGTCATAGAAGCGAAGATGGACTCCGTCCTGGACAACATAGAGCGTTACCTCCGCAGATGGGCCGTAGAGGCCCGTGGAGGGGCGAGGATGGATGCCCCACGGCAGACAGGCAGACTGTCATCGAGCATCACCAGCAAGGTGACCAGAGGGTCGGAGGCCGTCACAGCGGTCATCGGCACGAACGTCTACTACGCTCCACACCAGGAGTACGGTACGGGGGACAGAGGGTCCAACGACTACGACGGCCATGTGTCGGAAGGTGTAACCTTCACGGCAGGATGGCCCGGTATCGACCCTCATCCGTACCTCCGTCCGCAGATATACGACAGGGAGACGGAGATCATCGCAGGCATCCAGGATGCTGTCAGGAGGGGGCTGGAATGATAGAGAACCTCCAGCAGATGAGGGAGCTGGTCGAGAATGCCATCGGTGGGAAGTGCTACCTTGAGCATCCTCAGAAGAAGATCCCGAGCGAAAGGCCGTTCGCGGTCATATCGATGGTCGGCAACTATCCGACCATGGTGGACGATGGCTTCGAAGAGGTCATGGCCCAGATCACTTACAACATACACATCTACGCGAAGTCGCAGACCGAGGTCCTCGCCGACGTAGGCAAGGCGGTCGATGCGTGCGCGAAAATAGGCTTTACACGCTTGAACACGAGCCCTCTGTGGGAGGAGCCCACCAGAGGCCCTTACCAGATACTCACCGTCCAGGCGATACTGGACAAGCGTGGCAATACATTCAATTGAGGAATTATAATGGCAACAGCAGCAGTCAGCGCAAAGGGAATCAAGCTCGGTGTCAGACTGACCGCCTCGTCCGATCCCCTCTGGTTCAAAGAGGTCAAGTCGGTCCCGGAGGTAGGAACGTCTCCCGACAAGATTGATGCGACCTCTCTCGATTCCGATGTGAAGGAAAGCATCAAAGACATTCCATATTTCTCCGGTGACCTCGATTTCGTTATGAATGCACAGCCTTACAAGGCATCAGTAGCATCCAATGACGAATCCAATCTGAATCTCATCAGGTCACTTGGGAAGAACAGCACATACACATGGGTCATAGTCTACCCTAAACTGAACCTCATGTGCGAGATCATAGGAGAATGGACATGGAAGATGGGAGCAGGTGCACCTTCCTCAGTTATGGAAGCTACTGTTTCAATCATCCCGAAAAGCAGACCCATCTGGACCAAGCTCACAGCAACATATGATGTGATATACGATGTCAACACCGGAACGGGAACAGCACCCACCGATTCGAACTCACCCTATACGGGAGGAACCGAGGTCACGACATTGGGTCCGGGATCCATTTCCAAGGAAGGTTACACATTCTCAGGATGGAACACCATGGCTGATGGAAAAGGGGCATCCTATGATGAGTCGGACACATTCGTAATCGTCGAGAATACCACACTGTATGCGCAGTGGACGAAGGATCTGTGAGAGCATGGTTAAAGTGTCATCTTCGACAGGCATCGAGAAGGATTTCCATCTCGATTTCGACGCTATATGCTCTTATGAGAACCAGCATAAGGACTGGTCTATCATGGACGAGTTCGATCAGCTGAGCAAGATGCGCTTCTCTTCATTGAATCTGCTGGCGACCTTCATCGGTTGCAATGGATGGGCGGATTTTGTGAAGGAAGGATTCACCGTTGAGAATCTTGCATCCATCATCGAATCAGGTCTCGCAGAGTTGGGGTTTACCTCTACGGATGCGAAGAAAGACGGATCGACAGAGTGACAACGCTGATAGAAACCATTTGTTTAGCGGAGGGGATGCCTCTCACAGCATCGCCCTCCTCTGTAATCAATGCGTGCCGTATCCGTAAGGAGACCAAAAGGAAGGACATCATCGACCTTTCTACTACGATCTCGAACCTCGTCCTTTGCGGATTCTCGGAGAAACCTGATCCAACGAAGGCGATCAGACATCTCTTCACGGACGAGGAATGGAACGAGATGATGGCAGAACAGGAAGAACATGCCGAGCAGGTACGTCAGGAAGAGATGGTCGCCAGATTAATGAGGATGTGAACATGCCTGGGGAAACGTTTACAGTTAGGGTCGTTGCAGACACAAAGGACTTTGATAGCTCTATGAGGGGTGTCAAGGATAAGTTGAGCAAAGCAGGCGAATCCGCTGAGGGTATGAAGAATCGCTTCAAAGGGATAACGGATTCACTAGGGAAGATTGCCCCCAATCTCACAAAATTCGGCACGTCTGTCAAAGCAGCTTTCACCGGAATCAGCGCAAGCATGAAAGGTGCAGCCTCAGGAATCACGACCATGAGTGCTGCCGGAACGTCCGGGCTTACTTCGATGACCGCCGCAGCCGCTACTTTGGAGTCCGTCCTTGCTCCCATTCTGCTCATTGTCATTGCCATCACTGCAGGACTAACTATGCTCAAGAAGGTCTGGGAGTTCGCTAAGCAGTCGTTCAAGGCCTATGACCCTACCGGATATGCCAAGGCATTCGGAACCTTTGAGAGGATGGTCAGGAAGCTCAAAACTGCATTCGGAGCGTTGGCTAAAGGTGCAGTCATGGAGATCATGAAGATCCTGATCGGTGCAGTCTCCTACCTAACAAAGATGGTCGAGGCTGTGAACCAGTTGAAGAACTGGATTGACGGTATCAAGCAGAATCTTCAACCTATCTTTGATGTACTTGACCAGATCTTTAGGGTTGCCACCCCATTGTACGGTCTTCTGAGGATGTTCTCCGACGAAGGGGCTAAGCAGTTGGAGGAAGCTTCATACATGATTACCGAAGCGACCTCTGCAGGTCTTGCATCCTTTGACAAGCTGAATAATCTCGGAACCGATGAAGGAGATGCCGAGGGGCGTGCGAAGCTCAATGGCGAGTTGGAACAGACCACTAGTGAGTTGAAGCTTCAGGCAGGATATACCGAAGCAATCTGGGATGGAATAAGAGGTGCTGCAGATGCCATCAATACCTGGTGGAGCGGATTCAGTTTCGACTTCGGGAGATGGTGTGATGATGTTAGCAACTTCTTCAGTAACGGTTGGAAAACATTTACCAATGCTGCCAATACAGCTTGGAACGCAATCTCATCTACAGCTATAGCTATATGGAATGGCATCACGAGCTTTGCACAGGGCGCATGGCTCAGAATCAGCTCGATAGGTATGAGTGTCTGGAATACCATGTCCTCTTTGGCGACATCGGTATGGAATGGATTCTCTAATGCAGCCTCCACTGCAATCGATGCCATGAGGTCCATGTTCACCAAGGTCATAGACAGCATTAGGTCTGCGATTCAGGGGTTGTTCGATGTCGCAAGAGGAGTTGCGGACCAAGTAAAATCCGTTATAAGTAGTGCAGTATCATCTGCTTCCAGTGCGATCTCAGGAGCTGTGAACTCATCGATAAATTCAGCAAAACAGACCATTGAGAGTGTGCAGAATGCAGTGGATTCTGTCTCAAAGGGAGACCTTGGGGGTGCTGCGCAAGAGTTGTTGGAAACGGCTGCTAAAACAGTAGTCAATAGCTCGAAGAACTCTCTCCCAGGAATGATTGCTTCAGGAGCACAGAAAGCAGGAGAAGCTATCTATAACGGGGTAAAGAGCATCTTTGGATTTGCATCAGGAGGGCTATTCTTGCCAAATCAGCCTCAGCTCGCAATATTGGGGGACAACAAGGCCGAACCAAAGGTGGCTGCTCCAAGATCGATGATTATCGATGCTGTGAAAGAAGCACTTAGGTCGACAAGTGTACCTGTCAATAATACGGCAATGCCTACCAGGATAGAGATCCCTGTGGAGATAGATGGCAGGACTGTAGCAAGGGCAACCTACGATTATCTTGAGAATGAGCGCATCAGAAGGAATGGGAGTGGAGCGATATGACAGGCGAATCTGAGGCTAAATATAACGAAATCATCAGAAAAGCAGAGGATTGGAAGAACCGCCCTAGTCCTTTGCAGATCAATGGGGAATACCTCCCTGTCCCGTTCTACAAAGGTTATGAGACGGTAAAACAGGAACAGGTCAATGCGGACAGGTCTGTCACCGGACATATGTTCAAGTATCGTCTGGTTGAACCTTTCAAGGTCACCATCAAGGTCAAATGGGTTGCATTGAGTGATGCTCAGAAAAACCATATCCTGTCTGCGACCTCTGCAAATTCATTCACGATCTCATACGTGGATATGGAGACCTCTACAGTTCAGACCGCAGATGTCTACAGAGGAAATGACCTGTACATATCTGGATATGGAACATACGACGTAAGCACCCACAGGTTCCAATATTACGACATCGAGATGAGCCTAATAGAGTTGTGATATTATGAGACCAATGCCAGAAGGTTATCGTGAAGCAGTGTTCTCTGCAGGACGCAATGTAGAATTATTCATGTCCCTTGGTTTCTTCATAGATAACACCGCTGCTGACGACATAGCATCTATCGTAGGTTCATTTCTCCCTATGACCAATAAGGATCAGATAGTTGATGCGAACTACGACATCGCCGAAGGTCTCTGTACCTTCGAGGGAAACGGTATCGCTACTGCACTCAGCAGTGGTAATGTTACACCATCTTTATCGGCAATGGTGTACCCTCCCGAGGTCGGCCTGTGGTCCGCATCAATCAGCGATGAGAATGGCAATACCGATTTTACTTTCACGATCAACCTATCAAAGAAGCACACATCTGCATTCACCATCTACACAGACGGCCCGAATATCACTTCAGGATATGTCAAGTTCTCACTCAATGGAGTTATGACAACGGTTCAGTTGACTTGCAAACAGGGTCTTGCAGTCGCATCCGGAGAGCATGATTATGATTCTATCGAAGTGACGATAACCTCGATAGATGAACCATACAAGCACATCAGAATCGCCGAGATTGAGTTCGGGGATTCCATCACTATCGGGGCAGGGATGCTTGCAGGGAAGGTCACATACATCGATGAAATAGATCCTCTTCAGGTCGGTATGCCAATGGCGGAACTTGATCTGCAGTTGGTGAATGTGCTTGGGACATACGATGAAGATAATCCGAACTCGCTTTATCCTCAGCTTGCAATTGGGAACCCTATCAACCTATCCTATACCATCACCAAAGAGGTCGAAGGGGCTACCAAGAGGTATACAATACCGATGGGCAGACTGGTCATAGGTGAGAAGAGTGCTACCGGAACGAGATTGAATGTCGTAGCATACGATACGCGCTTCAAAATGACGCAGATGTATTCCGAATGGGGAATAGATCCCGAGGAGAGTCTGGGAGACACTTTGGAAGCATTGCTCACGTCCTTGGAACTTGCATACGATATAGATGATAATGTCTACGAGCTCTACCCTGAGAGCTATCATTCATTCAGTTCAGAGACCACGATTCTATCTGACCTACAGACTGTAGCTCAAGCATACGGATTGTATATCAAGCCCAATCGCAGTGGAGTGATCGTCGTATCGACTGCATTTCCCTCTGATGATTATGGGGAGATCCCGGCGAATGTTCAATACACATGGCCTGAATCGTCTCAAATGAACAAATACAATTACCTTGACATAGCGTATGGGGATGGTTCAACCCATTACACCAGGGATTTGCGCACATCACAGACAGTTGCAAGATTCCCTCTGAGCATTTACAATCCTTTGATCGTCAATGAAGCCATGGCAATATCTGTAGCAGATCGTATTGTATCGCACATCTATACAGTCGCGACCAAGGTTGATTGGTTATGTGACCCATCGGCTGACCTATACGATGAGATAGATGTCTATTCCAGATGGACCTATGGGAACGCTCCAGCTACCTACAAGTCTTTGAAACGGGAGATCACGTATGATGGTTCATTAAGGGAAGTAACCACTTTTGTACAATGATTACGGATAAATATGATACATATTGATAGGCATAGCATGAGGAAAGCCGTCATTATTCTCATAATCGCAGCGGTAGCGGTCCTCGGAGGTCTGCTTGTAATAGGCATGACTGCATCCACCGACCCTGATGCCGAATACAACTACAAATACGAGACTGCAAGCTCTTTCATGTCCGATTCAGGATACCTGCAGACCCCTTCAGAAGGGAATCAGTTCGTTATCCTGACGTACCACATCTATAACGAGAACTCGAGTACATCGATCACTACGAACCCCATAATCTGGCAGTTCAAGATCCTCGCAGGAGGGTTGGAATACGGATCGTCATCGATGACATTCTTGCATCCCGGTTATAAGCTCGTTGACATCCCAAAGGGAAGTGACACCACATGTGTGCAGGTCTTTGAGATACCTGAAACCTACTCGATCAAAGACTTGTCTGTCTCTGTGAAGATCCTCAACAACCTGAAAATCGAATATAACAACACACTGGCTGTGTAAAACCATTTAAGGTGGGGAAGGAAAGCCGTCTGATCTTCCCCACCTGCCATCTTATGATGGCATCCCCTTATACACCTCTATCCTTTAAAAACGACGCAGGGTCTAAGTATATATTCTCCAAGGGATATATTACGAACAGAAGCCTTGAGACCCTCCCCGAGGGGAGGTAAGTGGTTTCGTCAGACCATCAGGAGCCTGAACAGGTCCAAGATGAGTCTGACCATCTCAAGGGTCAGGGCAAGCTTCCTAGGGCCACGGCCCTGACCTTTCTCATCGGTGTCCATTAGAGTCACCGACCTATCAAGGTCTTTAGAACCGAGCACAAGGATCAAGAGCCTTGTACTTCGGCTCCCTTTATCCCCGACAATAATATGTATGCATTCCAATTATATAAGTCCTTACATAGTCCTAACGTATCAAAGAAACACCACGGACAAAACCCACATTTTACCAAAAATATCCTTACAATGTTAGGACATAAATATAAGGGATGACATCAGAGTATCATGAGGGACGAGATAATCATCAACACGACGATCACGAAGAACGGGAACAGCCTATGCATGCCCATTACCAAGAGCGAAGCTGCATTGATAGGAGTCACCTACGGGGATGACCTCGAAGTGCATGTCTACGTCAAGGAGAGGAAGGGCGGAAGAAAAGAGGACTGATCCCGGAAACCCATAAGTGGAACAGGACCAGCCCCCCAAGGGTGACCGTATGGAGGTCATCAAGCTGGTCCTGTCGGTCATTCAGATAGCCTCTGAATGGCTCAGGTGGTTCGCCGATTAAGGCGGACCGAGGTCTTCTTCTTCACAGGGGAGGGCCTAAATCGCTATAGCAGTTCTTCATCGACGACATCGGTTATAAACCCATCCTACCCCTCGCTTTTTGCCCTACATAATAAACTGCCTCTCATATCTCATATTATGACCGTCAGCACAGTCACAGTCGAGATAGCAGGTCAGTTAGTCAATCTGACCAAAGGACAGGGCAATGTGTGGACAGCGACGATGACGGCCCCTTCGAAATCTTCCGGTTCTCATAACGGCGGAGTGGGTCCAGACATCGGTACTGCAGCGCAGAGCCTAGGTTATTACCCTGCGGTGGTCGTCGCAACGGATACCGCCGGGAACTCAGTATCGGTAGATGGAACGGGGAGCTCGGAGCTTTCACAGTCGGCAAGACTCAAAGTGGAAGAGAGGACCAAACCGACCATCTCAGGCCTCACACCCTCGTCGGGAGCATACGTCATCACGTCGCTTCCGCAGATCAAGTTCAACATCGCGGATTCAGGATCCGGATTGGACGCATCCAAGGTCTATGTCAAGATAGACAGCGGTTCAGCGGTCGCGGTCCAGGCATCCATCGCATCCAACCTCGCAACGGGATCCGTCGCGTATACAGTGCCTTCGGCATTGTCCGACGGGGACCACACAGTCACCGTGTACTGTTACGATCTGGATGGCAACAAATCGAACGAAATGTCGACCACGTTCAAAGTCGATACCGTCGACCCGTCCCTTGTGGTGACCGCACCTACTACTGGAAGCATCACCAACGTCGCTTCATGCACCGTGACGGGAACCACGAACGATGTCACATCATCGCCTGTGTCCATCGCCATCACATTGAACGGAACGGACCAGGGAGCGGTCACTGTCAACTCAGGAGCCTTCTCCAAGGCCATCACCCTCGCGGAGGGAAGCAACACCATCGTCGTCACGGCGACGGATTCCGCAGGAAGGACCACCTCTCAGACAGTCACGGTGACTCTCGATACTCAGGCACCTGTAATCACAGCGATCAGCCTGACACCGAACCCTGCCGACGGCGGAGCGACCATCACCATCAGCGTGACGGTGACGGATAGCTGATGACCGTAGAGAGCGTGTGGGGGCTGATAGACGGCATCGAGGAGATGCCGGTCCATCACGAAGGGGACAGATGGGATTTCAGTCCCCTCCCCATCTCCAAGACCGGAGAGGTCATCGTCGAGGTCTGGGCCGAGGACGAGGCAGGGAACCAGGGCTATCGTGCCGGGGTCCTGACCTTGGACAAGGGAGCGGTCAAGTGCTTCCGGTGGGTCACGGATTACGGTCAATGCACTATGAGGCCGTTCGGCCGTGTCTGCGACCTCCTCGACTTCAGGCCGATATGCACGATGAGGCCGCACGCTTGTCCAAGAGGTGAATGCTGATGCAGAAGGCATTTTTCGGCGAATCGTTCGAGCTGGAGTTCGACGCATACGACGCTAGGGATCCTTCCCGTGAGGTGGATTCCGCCACGTTCGAGATCCAGGTGGACGGTGTCAAGGTCGAGGAGGGCATCATGAGCGTGGAGAAGGACGACGAGGAGCGTATGAACCGCCTCACGTTCAGGTTCTACGCTTCACGCACAGGCACCAACACTATCATCGTCACTTGGAGGATGGGACAGGATGTCATGATGTCCAAGCACAAGATCAGCGTGGAGGTGGTCTGATGACGGTCACGGAGATGTCCATAGGGTATGTGAGGTTCAATCCGAACCCTGTGGATGCCTCCTCACCCACTCTGGTCTCGGTACAGACGCTGGAGACTGAGCTGACATGGTCGCAGGTCTCCGCCTATACATGGGGACAGATGCAATCGAAGACATGGTGATCTCATGGCATCGAACACAACATACTACAGTCTCATCAAGCCTGCCGTAGGGGAAGCTGCGGACATCACGAAGATCAACACCAACATGGACACCATCGATGCCACGATGAAGTCCATCTCCGACACCGCAAGCGCGAAGCAGAGCAAGATGCTCCTGTTCACGAACAAGAGCGCATCCTCCTGGTCGGCCGATTCGACCTATGAGGATTATCCGTACAAGTGCAACATAGCCTGTTCCGGTGTGACCGCCTCGGATGTAGCCGAGGTGGTGTTCTCGCCTGAGCAGGCCACATCGGGGGAGTATGCTCCCGTATGCCTGACATACAGCGGAGGTGTCCGTATCTATGCCTCCGTGAACACATCGATAACCATTCCCCATATCATCGTCCACAAGGGGTGATGTCCCACGACACTCCCCGAATTGATGCTGAAGAGGTGGGATGGTATCGGTCATGATGGACGTGAGGAGTTCTTCACGTTCATGGACATGAACAGATGCGAGTACAACGCGAACATCATCGCGGAGGAGGCAGGGGTCCCGACGGTACAGTTCATCGAGACCACCCATGCCTCACAATTCAGATACGACGAGGCGCAGAAGCTGGAGGATCTGACGAAGGCCATCGCCGACAGGATAGGGTTGTCCATCGGAATAGAGAACTCGTGGACCGTCGGCAGGAGGATCTCCTATCTCGACTTCGAGAGATGGGAGTCGAACCTGTTCGCGTGCTACAAGACACTCGGAGGTGTTGGCGAGAGGGTGGAATCCCATCAGTTCGTCATCACTGCCCATGCGACGCTCTTCGCCGACGGATGGCAGGGCACAGGGCCGTACTATTACGACCTGACCATGCCTGCGGTCCATCCGGGAAGGGATGCCATCGTCTATGTGGACCATAACGCGACACCGATCCAGAGGATGGCGGAGGTCAATGCCATCCTCAGACCTGTGATCCTGGCGGACCGCAGGGTGAGGATCTATGCGCTTTCTTTGAAGCCGAGGGTCAACATCCCTATCAAACTGACAGTAGGAAGTATGCAGATGAGCGAGACGATAACGCTAGGCACTTCATGGTCTGGGAGTGGGCCGTGGAAGCAGACGGTAACACTCCAACACGAGGTGGCCGATGCCATCGTGGGAACCTGCGAGGAGACCACCGATGCCATGGCCGAGGAGATCACAAAGTGCGGCATATGCGTGTCAGGGCTGGACGGCACATCATTGGAGCTGACGGCACTGTTCGCATGCCCCGAGCACACTCTGAAGCTCGGTGCGGTCTACAACGAGAGCGAGGTGGTGGATTGACGATAGCCGGAGCATTCCTGGGAAGCGGTGTGGAGCTGGTCCCTGCAGGGTACTGCCTCCTGAAGCTGCAGGTGGTCACATCCGACAGGCAGGACATGAGCGGTGCCACCTTCACCGTGTCCGCAACAGGTCAGAACACACAGACCGTGACGGCGGATGCATCGGGAAGGGCGGAGGTCACAGTGGCGGCAGGGCACACCTACACGGTGAGCCTGATCCATACGGGCTCCTACTTCAACGACGAGTCCCAGACGGTCATAGCGGAATCCGCCACGACCAAGTTCGTGTATTTCGACCTCATCAACGATGAGAGCGCAGAGGTGTACCACAATCTGTCCGCATCCTCATGGTCTGCGGATACCACCTATCCTGACTTCCCGTTCAAATGCGACATCGCCATAACCGGGGTCACTGCGGAGGATTATGCAGAGGTGACCTTCTCGATGGACGATGCGATGTCCGGGGATTTCGCTCCGATCTGCGAGACCGTCGCAGGGGGAGTGAGGATCTTCTCGGAGAAGAACGAAACCACAACGATACCAACTATTTTCATAAGGAGAGATTGAAATGGCAATTGGACCGACTAACGCATCATCGAGTGCGATCAAGACATTAGTGACAGTCACAGTGGTGGACTCGTCCTCCGCCGGATACCAGTCTGGGAGGACTGTGGTCGTATCGCATTCCAGTGGACGCGATACGCAGACCGCCACCACGGATTCAACAGGGGTCCTGACCTTCAAGCTGAAGTTCGCAGGAACCTACACCATCACATGCAATGTGCCTGACGGAGGGTCCGTCGAGACGCAGACCCTCGAAGTGGAGCTGGGCGGAAGCTACACCTCCACCCTGACCATCTCTTTCGGATGGGGAACATTCTCAATGACGTTCAACGCAACGACCTTCCAGTCGGATCCCACGGGATGCCTGACCTACGGGGACGATTGTGCCGGATACACACCGGTCAGCGGTCCGGGAAGCTCGCTGGCCAAGTGCTCGACCATAGGCTCATGGCTGATGAATGCCGACGGAACATCGACCAATCCGCTCCTCGCGGAGTGCTTCTACGCCACGTTCACCTCCAATGGAGTGCTGCATCAGAAGCTGAATCCGCAGGATCTGACGAAGTACATCGCAACATGGGACAACACGAACAAGAAGTGGGTGTCTGCTTCAGGCAATTCGAGCATCACATCCGAGGATACGATGTTCTGCATACCGACATGCTACAAGAACGGAAGCTCTACCAAGGTCCTGATCTCGGGCTCAGCATCCAACGGAACAGCATTCGGCCATACCATTGGAGGGCATGTCTACGAGTATCTGGCCATTGCGGTCTATCCTGCTTACGATGACGGTTCGAAGCTCTGGTCCAGGTCTGGAACGAACTCGACAGTTAGCACCACTAGGCCCACATTCAGATCTCATGCGGCCGCCAAGACCATCCAGAACGGTTACGCAATGGTATGGAACTACTACCAGTGGGATTTGTGGAGGCTCTTAGTCCTCTTCGCTTGCAAGTCCTTCAATACACAGGCCAAGATAGGTCAGGGAGGATACAGTTATGGTGCGAAAGCATCTGGGAAGACGAATACCATGGGGCCGTTCGCCGGTTCGACTTCCACCTCTGCCAGCGAAAGCACAGGGGTCAAGGCATTCATCGAGAACGGATGGGGTCACAACTACGATTTCATCGATGATTTCCTCAACGTCCAGGGTGTGATCTACGCTGGTCAGAACTCCTCCGTGGATGACAACTCATCGAGCAAGACTAACCTCGGTTCCTTCTCAGCCAACACTGGTTGGGCGAATGCAATATCGACCGCTGCAGCAACATGGGGCATCGGTACGAACAACAGTGGAAGCTCTACTGCTGGACTATGCGACTATCAGTGGACTGGAACCGGTGGAACGTATCTCGGGCGCGGGGGTGGCGCTTCGGCCGATGTGTCGGGTGGCCGTGCTGGTCCCTCGTGCTTGGATGCGTACAATGACCTGTCCCGCTCGCGTGACTACTTCGGGGCCCGTCTGGCCTTCGTTTTTGACCTGTGAGGCCGTCCTCGGCCGAACTCAACCGAGAACGATAGGAGGAAACGAGCGCGGAGCGCGAGTTGCGAAAAAACTAAGGAGGGGGGGGGGAGTACCCCCTCTTAGACCTCCAACGAAACCTCTTACAACATCACTCAATCACAGTCCAGCCTCATATGAGGAATGGATAGGCCTTGAAGAAAGTGACGTTGCCCTTGAATGTCTCCTCGGGAACGTGGGTGGCAATTCGAACAATGTGTCGAATGGCAATGCAGGTCCCTCGTACTTGAATGCGAACAATGACCTGTCCAACTCGAATGACAACAACGGGGCCCGTCTGGCCTAATCGACCATGGAACGCGATATACTGGGTTCCTAAACAGATTCCAATTCTTCTACGGCCTTGCCCCTTGGCAAAACAGAGAAAACTACCATAATAACGGTTTAGTACCGAAAGGGAAAGAACGTTACAAGGTCATGAAGGCGCAGAAAAATGACAAAAAGAATAGGAAATCTATGGGAGAAGTTGGTATCAGAAGACAATCTGTGGTTGGCCTATCGCAATGCCCGTCAGGGAAAATCGCACAGGCCCGATGTCCAGAAGGTCGATGAGGATCCGGAGTTCTACGTCAAAGAGGTCCAAAGAATGCTAATCAACGGCGAATACCACACCAGCGAGTACAGGATGTTCCAAATTCATGAGAAGGGAAAGACAAGGGAGGTCGCAGACCTACCGTTCTTTCCGGACAGGATAATCCATTGGGCGGTGATCCTCGTTCTCCACGACATGATTATGAACAATCTGGTGCCGCAGACCTATGCAGCACTTCCGGGCAGGGGTGCGCATCAGGCGGTCGGCCAGATCAAGAAGGCCCTGAAGGATGATAAGGCCCTGTACTATCTGCAGATCGACATCCACAAGTATTTTCCCTCGATAGACCGGGAGGTCATGATGCAGAAGCTGGAGAAGCGTATCAAGGACAGGAAGATACTCGACCTGTGCAGACAGATAATCTTCGAATATCCATTGCCGGGGCTCCCGATAGGGAATTACACCAGTCAGTATTTCGCGAACTTCTACCTGTCGGAGCTCGACCACTATATGAAGGAGCAGTTCCATTGCCGTTGGTATTACCGCTACATGGATGACATCGTGATAATCGGATGGTCGAAGCCTTGGCTGAGAAGATGCCTCAAGAAGATCATGGAGATCATCGAACCATGGGGTCTGACAGTGAAACCCAATTGGTGCATCAGACCGACCTGGACAGGCATAGATTTCGTAGGTTACGTATCCTATCGCTCCGAAAAAGGGGACGTGTATGTCCTGCTGAGGAAGAGGACGAAGGTCAGGATGAAGAGGGCATGCAAAGGGGTTCTCGAACGGTTCTGGGAAGGGAGGCCCGCATCGAAGCATGACAGAGGGGTCATCGCATCCTACCTCGGATGCCTGAAATGGTGCGACGGCTACCATCTGGGAAGAAAAACAGTTTACCCGCTCTTGGAGTACGTGGGAATCAAAGCAGATATTGCGGAGGCATGAATATGGAGATAACAGTATCAAGAAGCACAGTAAGACAGCCAGAGAAGATAATCGGCCCTACGGTGACCATCATCAACACGGATGAGACCGTCACACAGGAGAAGGACGAGCAGGGCACCGAGTACACCCTGTACTCCTATACGCAGTACAGGTTCGATGTCGGGGAGGTGGAGCTCATCCAGATAGGTTCCCTACCGTCCGGTGTGGAGTGGGACGAACAGCTGAGGTCCATTGAGAGGGAGCATCTCTATGCCGAGGCCGAGAAGTACACTGCCAAATACCGTGACGATGTGGCCGATCCCGATAAGCTCGCGCTATGGATCGCATACAAGGCCAGCGTCAGGTCCACACCCTCGCAGCCCGGTTACCCTGCCGTAGTGGAATACCCTGCTCGGCCGGAATGAAACCCATCACTGCCCGTTGGCCAGATAAAAACGGGCAGTACATAATATTCTAAGTCAGGATATGGTGTCATGGTGACAATATCATGATGACACCAAAGAAATGCTTATTGATCGCAGTATTCGCCATGCTCGCCATGGGATTCATCGGCATCGCCGCCTCCGAGGTATCCGATGCGGATGATGAGCCCGTTGTGCCTGCAGTGACGGAATACAAGGTAACATACACTGTCGGGGACAGGACCTACACCGTCCCGTCCGCGACCGCCACTGTCACCCTGAAGACCATTGCGGACATCGGTGCCGTCGCTCCTGCAGGAGTGGGCTTCGATGTCTGGTTCGACGGAACGAACAAGTATGCCGCAGGCTCCACCCTCATCATCTCATCCAATGACGGCGAGGCGAAGCTCGTCGCATACTGGAAGGCCACCGAGTACACGGCCACCTTCATCTCATACGATGGAAAGGTCCTCGGAGTCCCTGTCAAGGGGGTCACGAAGACCGTTACCACCAACGATGACGGGACACAGACCATCGCCGATGCGACACCTGTGGATCTCTCCGCTGTCGCAGCAGGGCTGAACATCGCTCGCCAGGGATACATCTTCAACGGATGGCTCACCGAGGGTGCTGAGAAGGCAGTAGCTACCGATGATCTCGGAAAGCTCACCGCAGACATCACCTACTCCGCGACCTATGTGGTCGATTACAAGGTCACATTCATCGACGGCGACAAGACATACATCACCAACGTCGCGAACCTCGTGATCCCCGACCTCGGGACCAGGACCGGATTCACGTTCGTCGGATGGTTCGTCGACGGAGTCGAGGCAGACCCCACCGACTACGAGTACAAGGCAGACACCACATTCGTCGCCAAATGGCAGAACGTGAACTGCTACGTAACATTCGTCGCAGGAGAGGAGTCGTTCGTCGTACCCGTCCTCTACGGAGA
Organism: Thermoplasmata archaeon; assembly: GCA_015063235.1. Lineage (GTDB taxonomy): Archaea > Thermoplasmatota > Thermoplasmata > Methanomassiliicoccales > Methanomethylophilaceae > Methanoprimaticola. Next base: position 84,900 of record SUSW01000033.1, read on the forward strand.
GAAGGTCGTCGAGCCCAAGCTCCCTGCAGGCTATGCCAAATGGGATTTCGACTTCTCCAAGGCAATCACAGGCGATGTGACCATCAAGGCCATAGCGGAAGCTCCTGCAGCTCCCGAGAAGCCCACAGGCTTGAACGATCCGCTCACCCTGTCCGCAGTCATGATCGGAGTGCTCGTCCTGCTCGCTCTCATCGCTCTCTTCGTCTACAAGGTGAAGAAGGGAGATTGGGTCGTAGGACGTGCCAAGAAGGAGAAGACCGAATGAGGCTGCTGCCTCTGGTGGGTGATGTCCTCGTATCGAAGTGGTTCTGGACATCTAGACTTCTCACCACAGGCATAAGCCTCGCATTAATCTGGAGGATTTCAATGACAGACTATCTAGCACAGACACCGACCGAGTTCGTCCCTGTTCTTTTGGCAATAGGGATCGTCTTCGCTCTGATCTTCACATACGTCAGAGCGATACCTGCATACAACGACCTCAACAAGGAGAAGCTCCGCGCAGGGACCATCACAGAGAAGATCAAGTACGGAATGGACTACATGATGAGCGACATCATCGGATTCATCTCCGCCATCGTCCTCGCTGTCGTCGTCCCCGGAGTGATCTACACATCCTACCTTCACGCAGAGCCTGACCTTTGGGGATGCGCTCTCATCGCATTCGTCATCGCGATGGTCGTCGGATACGGAGGGACCGCTGTCCTTCACAAGATCATCGACACATTTCGCGACAATGCTAAAGTGAAAGAGCTTCTCAAGAAGTGAACCCCTTACCTCCCCTCGGGGAGGATCCCTTCCTGTTTTTATCCGGTTGAATGCATCTCATCAATGGTGTTTTTATCACAATATTTGATAAAATACCGCAGTACAATTTATATGAGAATATTTTTATTTATATTTTATAGTATGAAAATATAAATATTTGAAATGATAATGAGGATGTATGAGCTTTAAGTCACCGCTCAGGGACAGCATAACCTATCCCGGAGAGATCCGGAAGGTCGGGACAGGATTCTTCCTGCCTATAGCGAAGAAGCACATGGAGATGCTCGGCATCACAGAGGAGAACATGGATGCCTTCCAGTTCGACATCAGCATAGAGGTCATCGGAAGGCCTATCGAGGAAGAGGATAAACCAACAACGGACGAAGACGATTGAGAAAATCGGAGTCAGTCCGATCTCATTCAAAGGCGCGAACCGATCGGACTGCACTGGCGTGTAACCAGTGGGAAGCCATGAGAGCTCCAGATCTTATGAGCGAGTTCTGAGATATAAAACCATAAGTTGTGTATCTCTCTATCTCTATCTCTCTCATGGATTCCCCCAATGAAACGTTTTCTCGAAGGATGGGAGGACCAATATGGAGTGGAATCATGAACAAGATGGTATGGAAAGTAGATATGAGCCAAGTGAACGAGTATACGGACTTCCTATTGTCCAGAAGCAGGAAGCAGGTAACAGTCGATGGGGTCAGGATGGTGATTCACAGGATGCTTGCCAAGCTTCAGGAGAACGGCAGGCCGACCAGAGCTGAGGACATAAGCGTCGAGGACATCCTCTTCCTCTACAGCACCAGAACGAACAAAGAGAACGTATGCAAGCAGGACCTCCGGATCCTGTCGAGATTTTGCTGCCATTACACTGGCAGGGACATCGAGAAACAGGCCGGGCTTCTTTGGAACCGTGCGGAATACGACCGTACTTGGATAACTCCCGAGGATTTCAGGATCCTCTACAAGGCTGCCGATCCAACGGACAGGATGGTATTGGTGCTCGGAGCATTCATGGGTCTCAGGAGAACGGAGATATGCAGTATCAGGGAATCGGACATAAAAGATGGGAAGATCACCATCCATGGGAAAGGGCACACCGAGCAAGGGTTCGTGGTCAGGATGGAGATGTTGCCACAGGTGGCTCAGGAACTCGAGTCATACAGGAAATGGAAGGAGACGAAGGAATGCAGGGACGATTACCTGTTGCAGGTCGAAGACCATCATATGAATGTCTACAACAAGATGGCCCCTATGACACTGAATTGCCATATGAGGAATCTGAGCATCAAGACAGGAGTCAAGGTGACCGCTCATTCTCTGAGAAGACTGTTCGCCACTATTCTCTGGCATGAGCTCGATACTGATCTAGTGACTGTGAAGACGATGATGAGGCATGCGAGCGCGGCCACCACCCTTCAGTGCTACATCGATGCATACAGCGACAAAGAGGATGTGGCAAGACAGAAGTTCACGAATTTCATGACCGAGATCCTTGCATGAATCCCGGTCGCAGACCCTTTCAATGGATTTTTATATTGAGAGCGTACTTGCAGTAGCAGAGGCGCGAATGTTTTTGTCAGTTCACGCAACATAACATTTATATGGGCGTTGTTAATCGTCCGAGACAGAGCAAAGGAAAGCGACCTAGACGTTATATATGGCGTCTCGATTGCCATTTCCTATCACAATCACAATTGGTGGTGTCAATGGTAAGAAAGCCAGCATCGATGTACAGACAGATCAAAGGACAGGCATACACTCGCCGCGAGTATATGGGAGGAGTGCCTGCAAGCCGTGTTAGCCAGTATGAGATGGGAA